>CAZMEZ010000001.1:0-57723 GCA_964565425.1 uncultured Planctomycetia bacterium
ACCTCCGACCTCATGCATGTGAGGCATGCGCTCTAACCAGCTGAGCTATGCGCCCATTTCGAAAATACACGTATTTGCTATATTTCTAACGCGCGATATCTATAAAAATTTTGAAAATTATATCAGAAAACCTCTATTCGCACAACCTATATTGACTTAATCGAGTATTCCGGCGTAACGCGTGACGGGTTCGGGAACGGCAATCCTGTCATTCCTCCCTCTCCGGCAAAAAAAGGGCATTTATGGGCTTGATATAATTTCGTTCGCTATGCTATAATACGCTCCTGATAAAAGCGGGGGCATAGCTCAATTTGGTTAGAGCAACTGACTCATAATCAGTAGGTTCATGGTTCAAGTCCATGTGCCCCCACCAGTTAAACAAAAAGCCACCAGAAGGTGGCTTTTTGTTTAACTGAGCATTCGAGATCCGAACTTCGGAAAGGGGAGGATCTCGAATGCGGTCGACTTTCGATTCTCGAATTTCGCATCCTCTTCGCCAGCCTAAAAACTGGCTTTTTTATTTAACCGAACGATCGGACGGATCCCAAAAAGAAAAGGCGGGCTCAAATTGAACCCGCCTTTCCCGCAATAATAAGTTCGTTGCTCTTACTTCTTCTTTTTCTTCGCTGCCTTCTTTTTCTTTTTCTTCACGACCTTCTTTTTCTTGGCAACCTTTTTCTTCGCTGCCTTCTTTTTCTTCTTCGCCATCTCACCCTCCTTCGTTTGTTAAAAAAATTGTTTTAAATTATCTTTCCTTTTTCTTTTGTTTTAAAATATACATTATTTTTCTCGATTTGCAAGTCTGCGGGTGAAATTTTTTTAATTTTTTCGCGGCGCGTATCCGCGCCGGAAAATAAAAACAGGCACTCTCTCCGCGTGCCCTTGAGTTTGTTTTTGTTTTTTTCCGGATATCTTCTGGGATTCAATAAAATCAGCCGTTGCAGGTGGTCAAAAAAAACGGCACGGCGTCGCTCGACAACTTTTCGTTCTCCGGGAAGATAGGTCGGAGCGGGGAATTTTTTTTGGATATGTATTTTTCTTTGGGGAAAATCTTACAATGGACGCGATCCTCGGATCTTTATTTCTTTCGGGTTCGACGATCTGCGGTATCGCAGGATCCCAGGATCTTTTCGAGGCCCTTCTGCGAGTCTCCGAAAGATTCCACGAACTCAACTGCTATGCCGTAGGTCTTGACCATCTTCTCGCTTATCGGTTCGCATCGGACAACCCGCGCCGTCCACCGCCCTTCCCCTTTAATGCCGGGGATCGCTATAGCGCAGTCAATAAGTTGGCCTATATCAAAACTGTCCAGGCTCACGAAATAAACCCCGCCGAGGCTTATATTCTCCGAAAAACAAGTGCCCGCGTGACGGCCGCCGGAACCATGAGGACAGTACCTGACGGCGAATTTCCTTTTTGACCTTTTAAATGCCCTCTTTTCGTCTGTTATCATGTCGGATCCCGCTTTTGACGAAGATTTTCAGTCCAGCTTCAGAAGATCGCATCCCGTTTCGTTATCCCTGCGCCGGGATGTTTTCACTCCCAATATTTCCGCAATAACGGCCTCGACCGTAACAAAGACTCCGCAGTTCTTCCTCATGCACCCGGTGAGCGCCTTCTCCCCTTTTCCGAAAGTGGCATGGATATGCGCCTGCGCCCGTCCCTCTTCGGCTGTTATTATCCCGAAACCGAGAACTTCTCTTCCGTCGGAGAAAGAAACTCCTGTCGGAACGGCGGGCAAACTTAATTCGCGCGGGCCGGCAGCAATATCTCCGGCGCTCAAGGCCCCGAGGAAAGTTACGGTCGCGAGGGAAATGCCCTCCTTCGACGCCAGATCCTTTAGCTTTTCCAGCAGGTCATCACCATGCTCGAATTTAACGAGGAAAACGCGTCCGATGGAACCTTGTTTATATTGCATGGGGTCCGGTCCTTTGGCGCCAGTTCAAGGATTAAGGTTAAAGGATAAAGGTTGAAGGTTTGTGTAATGTGTCATGACGGACAATCATAACACATGACACATTACACATGATACAAGACTCAAACCAATAATCAATAACCAACAACCAAGTCCACTGGCGCTCGGGCTAACCGGTTCACTGGCTAACGACCTTGCGTCTACTATGGCCTCTATGCGGCGGCTTTTGCCGCCTTAGATCCCTCGACTCAGCCTCGCTTGGCTCGGCTTCGCTCGGGATAAGTTCGGCCTTATAACTTGCGTTCGCTATCGCTCCGCAAGTTATGGCCTCACTTACATGTACCTCTCGGGGGCTTCTTTAAGCTCCTTAAGCTCGGCCTTGAACGGCTGTTTTTCCCTCCCAAAACATACGCCAAGCTGTTCGAAAAGGGCTACTTCATCCAGATCGACGTTGCGCTGTTTGATGGCCTCTTCCGCGGGCAAGTAGCGGATCTCTTTGCCTTTTACCCCGGCCAAAGTGACCCCGGATATCCCCTTGCTGAGCAAAACGACCGCACCCGCTCCGGCTTCGCTCCCAAAATTAACGTCATAGGCAGAAGTCCGGCCGCAGCGAACAAGGTGGCCGGGTCTTACCGAACGTATTTCGGGCACGGTGTAGAGACCTTCGACATACATGTGGGTCTTTTTCATGAAATCCGTTACTTTCGGATCCGCCTTGAATCGCTTCTCAAGTTGCTGGCATACAAACTTGCCGGCGCCCGCGAGCTTTTTATGGCCGAAAGCGTCCACGCCGGCGCTTTCATCCACTATCTCTCCGCCGCTTGCATCCCTGAGTCCTTCGGCCACCACTATCAGGTATGTTCCCGCAAAGACATCGTTTTTCGCGATGCGCTCCCCGAGCCTCTTCTTCGCCTCCCTGTAAAGGATGTCGAAATCAACCGGGATCTCCGGTATCAGGACCGCGTCGGCATCCGCCGCTATGCCTCCCCTGAACGCGGTATGACCGGCGTATCGTCCGAATACTTCCACTACCATCACCCTGTTATGGGTCCTCGCCGTGGTTTTTAGGTCATCCGCGAAAACCGCGATCCTGTTAATGGTGGAATCTCCTCCAACCGAATACGTCTGCAGGTCGAGGTCCATAGTCTTGGGCGCGTGAACGCATCTTACGCCCCGCTTGAACAGGTCCACGAGTACGCTCCCCGTGTCATCTCCCCCGCTGATGACCAACGCATCGATATCGAATTTTTTCAGGCCTTCCTTTATTCGTTCGTATTTCTTATCATCTTTTATCTTTTTTATCTTCACCCGGGAATGGCCCGCCTCCGAACCGGCTAAATTCTGGTTTATCAGATCGAGCCTTTCGGGGGTCAGCTCGGTAAGCTTGTCAAAATCCACCAAATTATACAATCCGGCATAGCCGTTAGGGATAACACAGCATTTGATGCCCAGGCTGTTTGCCATGGCAGCCGCGCCTTTTACCACCGCGTTAAGGCCTCCGCAATCCCCGCCGCTCGTTATTACACCTATCTTCTTTACCTCTGCCATCGCTCCTCCTGTTCCCTGTTCTCTGTTTTCCTGCTAATTGGGTCAAAAATAACTTTCTGCCGACCTTTTGAACGGAGAATGCGACGCAGGCATGATGATCTTGAACGTCCGGCCGCTTATTATCATCTTCTTCACGTCCTTATCGCCGTCCTTCCAATAGCCATAACTCAACATTATTTCAAAATTGTCACCGTTCTTCCTGACGGAACTTATGCGGTACTCCTTGAACTCGAGGAATTGAAAATCGAGTTTCGCGGTCTCGAAAGGATAATCCTTTTTGCTTTCGTCATCAAGAAGATCGTACATGGCCCTGTAATTCCCTTCCTGCCATGCCTGCAAAAATTCGCTTACCGTCGTGACCCCCTGGGGACACAGGTCAAGATTCGCCTCCTCGTCACTCGTCGCGCCCAGGGGTATCCCCATCATAGCGTCCCCGTTCGTCGCTTCCGCCGGATCTCCGGCCAGAACCGCCAGGGAGAGAAAAATGGCTAATGAAGCCGGTACTTTTCTAAGAAGAGGGGCCTTTTTGCACATCGGTATCATTTGAATGTATAGTGTTTCCTGATGGGGCTTGTTATTTCCCATACGCAGCTCATCCCGGCCGGAAAAGTTACCAGATCCCCGGCCCCAAACTCGACCGTCTCCCCGCCTTCCGGCTTAACCTTCGCCGCGCCTTCCAGGATATAGCAAACCTCCGTCTCGTCGTAACTCCAGTCAAAACGCGAAACCTCTTTCTCCCATACCGGCCAGCCGCTTACACCAAGTTCTTTCAGCTTGCCTTCGTCCGGCCTTTCTATATTGATCTTCGCCATACATACCCCCGGTTCGTGTTCACCTTAATCGGTCTTGACCCCCATAAGGGACGATATCCTCGCGTTCTCTTTTACTCTAAACCCGGATTTCCCGACTATGAGTACCGTTCTGTCCACCTGTTGACCGCTGGTAATTATAAAGGTCGAGTGGACTACCCCCGCTCCCAGCGTCCGAGCGAGCGGCTGGATCACCCCTATGCAGCCGTCCGGGATCACGACCTTCTCATTAAATTCTACAATATATTCACCTGCTGTCAAGTTCCACCATCCATACTTGTCACCCGGGTCCTTTTTGACCGGTTCAAGTTTTTCTACCAGCGCTTCGTTCGCCTCGCTGCCACCGAAATCTATTGCGCCTTCCTTTTTAACCGTATAGACGCAGGCTACGGTAAGATCAATACCATGGGGTCCGACCTGGTGTTTCTCGGAAACCAACTTCCCGACACAACCTGTCATTTCCTCTCCCCTGCAAAATCTCATTTCTCCTCCCCGTTATCCGTTCCAATAACAAAGGTTACAGGACCATCATTGACCAGACTTACCTCCATGTGCGCTCCGAATTCCCCTTCCCTTACGGTCAAACCCTCGGACCTTAATCTTTTATTGAACGTTTTCCAAAGCTCCCTGGCGATCGCAGGGTCGGCCGCGTCATCAAACCCGGGCCTGTTGCCTTTTTCCGTGCCGGCAAGAAGCGTAAATTGAGGGACGCTCAATACTTCCCCTCCGACCTGCTTTATATCAAGGTTCATTTTCCCGTTCTCGTCTTCAAATACGCGCATCTTCGCGATTTTCAACGCTATCGTCCCGGCAGTCTCCGCTGAATCCCTCCTGCCTACACCGACCAAAAGCAGAAATCCTTTTCCGATATTCGACTTTTCCTCGCCGCCAACAGTGACCGCGGCCCTTTCTACTCTTTGCAAGACCACTTTCATTGTGTTTTCTCCATTTGAACACGATTGACAAGCCTGCCTATACCCCCTATATCAACTGCTATCTCGTCGCCGTCGTTCATGGGGCCGACACCGGGAGGCGTACCGGTGGCAATAACATCCCCCGGCAGCAAGGTCATCACACCCGAAATAAAACTTATCAGCTCCGGCACACCGAATATGAAGTCGGATGTGCGCGAGTCCTGCTTAAGTTCGCCGTTCAGATAAGAGCGTATCGGGATGTCCGACGGGTCAAGTTCCGTTTCGACCCACGGTCCCACGGGGGCAAAAGTATCAAAGGATTTCGCCCTGGTCCACTGCGTATCCTTATTCTGGATATCCCTGGCGGTCACGTCGTTAAAACAGGTGTAACCCTCTATATGTTCTAACGCCTCTTCCCGCGGAACGTTCCGAACCTTGTCCTTTATAACTATCCCCAGCTCGGCCTCGAAATCGACCCTGTGGGAACAGTTAGGATATAATATCGCCTCACCCGGTCCTACGACCGCCGTGGAAGGTTTGATGAAGATCACGGGATCGGACGGTATTTCCATGCCCAGTTCTTTCGCGTGGTCCCTGTAATTCAACCCGACCGATACGATCTTTGAAGGCGTTACAGGGGCGATAAATCTGACCTCGTCGACCTTGACGGTGCGCGGACGTCCGCTCCCGACTCCGAGGGTCACTTCGTCCCCCATCAAAATACCCCTGTGGGCGGCTCCCTTATGAATAAATCTGACAAGCTTCATCTATCCTCTCGCTATCCGGAAAAAGCCACGCAGGAAAGTTCAATACGAACATCTTTGGGAAGCCTTGACGCCTGAATAACACACCTGGCAGGTTTTACGCTGCCGCCGAAAGCGGAGCTGTAAACTTCGTTCATGACGGGAAAATCTCCGATATCCTTTAGATATACGTCAACCTTCACCACTTTGTCCAACCCCAAACCGCAGGAAGAAAGTATGGCTTCCGCGTTCCTGATGACCAGAGATGTCTGTTCCCTTATCTCCCCGGCCTTTATTTCTCCCGTCTCGGGATCTACAGGGATCTGTCCGGAAACAAAAACAAAACCTCCGGCCGAAACAGCCTGCGAATAAGGCCCGACGGGCGCCGGGGCGCCGTGACATTCTATCTTATTTATTCCTTTACCAGACATGAAAACCCGTTCCTGATACCATGGAAGAGAGGGCTGCGGCAAAAGGTCATTTCTCCCGTATCTCTACGCTGATGCCTTTTTCGCGGAGATAAGAGAACAGTTTGTCCAGCTCAGGTTTTTGCCCGTCTATTATGAGGTAGGCCCATCCGCTCTCGGTGGAAAAAGAAGCTTCCACTATTTTCATTTCGATATCGAAATTCTTTATCATGCTGCATATGATCGGCTCATCCTTGAGTTCGCCGGGTATAAATAACTCTATTTTCATTTCTCCCATCTCGACTCCTTTCTTGTGCCTTTTATTCCGAAAATCCCATATCAAGGAAATTTTTAAGCTTCTTCGCCCTTATCGGGTGCCGGAGCTTTTTCAGCGCCTTTGCCTCTATCTGCCGGACCCTTTCCCTGGTCACGTTAAATATCTTGCCCACTTCTTCGAGAGTCCTGGGATAACCGTCCCCTATCCCGAACCTTAACGTCAGGACCTTTCTTTCTCTTTCCGTAAGCGTGTCCAGGACCTCATCCATTTGCTCCCTGAGCATGGCATAAGCTGTGGCATTGGCCGGAGACACGGCCGACTTGTCCTCTATAAAATCCCCGAAACTTGTATCTCCCTCGTCCCCTATGGGTGTCTCCAGGGATATCGGATGCTGGGCTATCTTGATTATGCCCCTCACCTTTTCAACCGGTATTTTCATGGCAGACGCTATCTCTTCGGGCGTCGGTTCCCTGCCGTTCTCCTGCACAAGAGCCCTGGAAACACGCACGAGCTTGTTGATCGTCTCGGTCATGTGTACCGGTATGCGTATCGTCCTCGACTGGTCCGCTATCGAACGGGTTATCGCCTGGCGTATCCACCAGGTAGCGTAAGTGCTGAACTTATATCCCCGCTCATATTCGAACTTGTCGACCGCTTTCATAAGACCCATGTTTCCTTCCTGTATAAGATCGAGGAAGGAAAGCCCTCTATTAGTATATTTCTTCGCTATGCTGACCACGAGCCTGAGGTTAGCCGCCACCAGTTCTTTTTTCGCCTTGGTGTACTCTTTCTCTATCTTCGTGAGGGCGCTATAGTCATTGGCGATCTGGTCAGGCGACCGGCCGATCTTCCTGGCCAGGCTTTTCATCTTGTTCTGGGTCTCTTTCAGCTCTTTTTTGCCCCGCCCTTTCTTGAGCCTCTCGACCTTGCTCTTGAGCCGCCTTGCCTCTTCCATCGGCTTGGATATCTCCTCGCCGATCTTCTCAACAAGCGCTATCGTCACTTTCAGCTTTCTCATCAGCTTAATGACGGTATCCCCCTTCGTGGAAAGCTTTATGCGCTTGATCAACTGCCGTTTGGTATCCTCGAGCCTGTCAAGATCGGCGCCGGGCTGAATATCAAAAACATCGTCCAGGTTATATTCGTTGTCAAAGGCCTCCTCTATGGAGTCCAGCACCATCGCCCTTCCCGCTTTTATCATGAAGACTATTTCTTTGAAGTCCTTTTCCTTCTTTTTGATCCGTTTCGCAAGATCCAGCTCTTCGCTCCTGCTCAAGAGCGGTATTTGCCCCATTTGTTTAAGGTACATCTTTACGGGATCGTCTATCTGGACGAACTTGCGCGCTTTGACCTTCTTCTGGGCGCTCTTGACCGCGAGAGGGATCCTCTCTACCTCTTCTTCCGATTCCACCACCTTTATATCGGCGCTGTGGAGGGCGGTAATAACCTCGTCGATCTCGCTGGAAGACACCACGTCATCGGGAAGGATCTCATTGACTTCGTCGTAACTTAAATACCCCTTATCCTTCCCTGCCCTGATAAGTTTGCGGACTATGGCTGACTTGCTCTTCTCGTGCTCCAGCGATCCCTCTTCGTCCGCGGCGGGGCCTTCTTCCCGCGATTTTTCGGCCCTGGAAGGTTTTTTTGTCCTGTACGACTCTTTCTTCGCCTTGGCGGCGCGCTTGGGTTTCGGGGCCTTTTTGGCCTTCTTCGCCTTCTTCTTTGACGCCTTTTTCTTCGCCCTGGCGATCTTCTTTATTTTCTTTTTTCTGGTCATAATCAAGCGACCTTTTCTTTATGCATCTTGCTCAATTCTTCCCTGACATTCTTTATCCGGACTATTATATCCATGATCTCTGTGTCATTCTTCATCTCCTGCGCTTTCTTGAGCCGGGAATTGAGCCGCTTCAATTCATCTTCGCTGTTCTCTTTTTTCACGCAGAATATACAATCGTTCAGCGCCTTCTCCTGGTCATGGGTTATGTCGGCCTTCGCAAGCGCCTGGATAAGCGCGCCCTTGGCGTCTTCGCTGTCCTGCAAACGGCTTAGCAGCTTGGCGGGATCGACATCTTCCCCTCCTTTTTCATAGAGATCCTTTACGGCGCAAATGGCTTTCTTAACGCTGGCATCGCAGAACTTATCGAACCCCAGCTCGGATCTTATCTTTTCGAACATCTTCCTGCTCACCACTGCCAGCCCCAGAAGATGCGTTTCGCTTACCTTGTAATTGCTCGAGTCTTTGTCGACCGCCGCTTCGGATTCATAGTGGTACGAATAATCGGGTTTTACTTTTTTCATTTCATATCTCAGGGATTGCTCGTGTATCCCCAGGCGTTCCGCCAGTTTTTTGATATAATCCGATTTTACGACCTCGTTCTGGACCCTTGCTATCGTCGGCAGCATCTCGTCCGTTACCCCGCCTATGTCCCGCGTCCCGAGCTTCCCTATTAAAAGGTCCAGTTTGTAGTCGAACAGGTCCTTCGCCCCTCTGACCATCCGCTCGAACCCCTCTTTGCCGTTCTTTCTCACAAAGCTGTCCGGGTCTTCCCCTTCCGGCAGCGAAACGATCCTGACCTTCATCCCGTTCTCGACCAGGATATCGAGACCCCTGAGGCTCGCCGCTTGCCCGGCCTGATCCGCATCGAAGACCATTACGGCGGTATCCGTGTATTTCTTCAGCATGTGCGCCTGCCTTGAGGTCAAAGCGGTACCGGAAGCGGCAACCAGGTTCGTGATGCCGTTCTTAAAAGGTATTATCACGTCCATGTACCCCTCGACTATCACCGCGTGCTCCTTTTCGCGGATCCCCTGTTTGCTGAAATTCAAGCCATACAGGACGTTGCTCTTACTGTATATCAAGGTCTCGGGCGAATTAATATATTTCGGCAGGGAATCGTCCATTACGCGTCCCCCGAACGCCACGATCTTTCCCCTCTCGTTGAATACGGGGAACATTATCCGGTTCCGGAACCTGTCATAATCGCCTTTTCCCTTCTCGCTCGGTATCGTAAGCCCGGCTTTCCTGAGAAGATCCGGAAGTATATTCTTAGACCCGCAGAATTTTCTCAGGCCTTCCCATTCATCCGGGGCAAAACCCACGTGAAAAGTTTTAGCGATATCGGAGCTTATCCCCCGTTTCTTAAGATATTCCTGCGCCCGGCGCCCCTTAGCGCTCATAAGGATATTCTGGTAGAACCCCGCGGCAAGCTCATTCACTTCGTAAAGACGGGACGAAAGCGATGCTTCTTCATCCGACCTCTTTTCGTATCGGGGCAATTCTACCCCCGCTTTTGCCGCCAGCATTTCGATAGCCTCGGGAAAGCTGAGGCTCTCATAATTCATGACAAAACCGACAATATTTCCCCCGGCGTGGCAACCGAAACAATGGTATATCTGCTTGTCGGGACTAACAACGAAAGACGGGGTCTTTTCATTGTGGAACGGACAGCAAGCCTTGAAATTCCTGCCCGCTTTCTTAAGCTGCACATACTCGGAGATGACCTCCACTATGTCAAGCCTGTCCAGTATCTGGTCTATTGTTTCCTGCGGTATCATTCCCATTTTAAGCGGCCTAAATGCGACTCACCCTTTTAAATCCCGAACACTCTATAAAGTTGAGCTTTTCTTTTCGTTCGATCTCATCCAATAAAAGATTCATACCCAGGTTGTCGCTCGATATGTGCCCCGCGATGACATAATGTATGAATTCCGCTTTTGCGACCTTGAAAGAGGTCTCCTTGCAATGCATGCCTACGATAGTTTTTACCCCTGACTGCGACAGCCGGCTGAACAGTCTATCCGGGCCCGATGTCCCCCCGGTCATGTCGACGAATATCTTCCCGGCATCTTTATCCTCTTCGCCGATAAGGATGTGAGGGCCCACGCCCCTCTCGACCGCATCCTTGTATTCAGGTATCGTTTTAAGAAAACTTATGACATTTTTCAGCTTTTTCGGCTTTTTCTGATCGAACTTTTTCTGGAGATAACGGGCCACGCAGTTATCGGCGGCCGTATGGATGCACATGAACGGTATGTCCAGTATCCTGGCCGCGTCCATGACCTGGGTATGATTGATCGCCGAAAGGTTGCGGGCCACTTCTTCCATGCGATCTTTCATCATGCCCTTTGCCACTTCAGGCGAAAGGCCGTATTTTTCCCACAGGACCGGCTGTATGTCCATTACCCTGTTCAGATACGCAAGGCCTTTTCCCGAAGGATGATGGGATATGACCAGGTCCAACTTCACGCCTTTTTCTCTCAACCGATCCGCGAGGAGGATCTCTCCGACGCCTATGTCCACGCCCACCATCGCGGTCTTTACCTTCTCGTCCCCCTTACCGTTCAATATCCTGGTATCGGCATACGGGTTTTTGAATCTTTCCCTGTCGAAGAACGCTTTATCCACTCCCCTGGCTTTTCGGTATTCCTTCTTCGCGTCTTTAAGTACCTCCTCGACAACGCGCTTCGGCCTCTGGTCTTCTTTCATGCCCTTTTTTACGGCAAGTTCATATAACGCCCTAAGCTTCATTTTCCTTACCACCTTTCTTCGCGGTATCAAATATTTCCTTAACAACATCTTCCTTTTGCTTACCCCCGGATCCTCCCAGGAACTTTGTCATGGAGCTGTACAACCAGGCGTCCAGCTCCACAAAATACATGCAAACCCGGGAATCGCGCGGCGCTGACTGTTTCAAAGGATCGACCGGGACCATCACCAGGAATATCCCGATAATACCCAGGAACATAAACCCACGAAAACCGGCAAGCACTGCCCCGCCTATCCGTTCAATGACGGAAAGATCCCCTATCTCCTCCTTCCGGAATATGCTATCCAGAATTTTGACGCCTGCGAACGATATGGCGGATATCGTAAAAAAAGAAACCGGTTTTGACCACCTGCTCCGTAAAAACCCGAATATGGTTTCCGCAAAATGGTTATAGTAGCTCAAAGAAATGAAAATTATAAACAGACAACCCGCGAGGGAAAGCACCTGATTGCCGGCGCCGGTGCGTAATCCTTTATAAATTATTCCCAATAAAAGAATTATGAAAAATACGTCCAGCCAGTTGAGATCCTGAATTATGCCCGGCAAAATTTCCCCCGTTACATTTGGAATTTGGAATTAGGAGTATATCATATAAATATGGGCAAGTCAAACCGGGCGCAAAGCATATCTTAATTTTGATTACATTAATATGGCATATTTTTACCTATTTTCATAAGTGCTTATCAATAAACACGGTATGGTTTTATCCACCCCTGTGACTTTATTTCGCACTATTTGACCCCTCTTAATATCTGCCCCATTGATCCGCGCCATAAGGTACTCGCCCGTATATCCTCCCGCGTATTCCTCGTTTTTTCGTTCTTCGACCAGGATATCCACTTCTTTTCCGATAAATTTCCCGCAAAATCCCATTTGCAGTTTTTCGCCCTCTTTTATCAGACATTCCACTCGTTCTTTTGCCGTGGTTGACGGCACCTTGTCCGCGTAACCGTATGCCGGGGTCCCCTTGCGGTCGCTATACCTAAAGACATGCAGCCGCGATGGCATGAGTTCGCCGATCAGGTCCATTGTGCGGGCAAAATCCTTGTCGGTTTCGCCGGGAAAACCGGCGATCACGTCCATGGTCAGGCCCAACATCGGCATCTTCCGGCGCACGTTCCCTATGATATCCCTGAAAGCGGATGAATCATACCTCCTGTTCATGCGGCTGAGCATCCTGTCCGATCCGCTCTGGAGCGGAACATGCAGATGCCGGCACACCTTCCCGGAGCACGCTATCGCATTTATAAGATCGCCGTCAATGTGGTTCGGCTCGATCGAACTGAGCCTTATCCTGAAATCTCCCGCCACCCCGTCCAGTTCTTTAACGAGGTCCGGGAGACGCTCCCCTTTCTTCCCCCGCCATGACCCCAGGCAAATACCCGTGATCACGATCTCACGGTACCCTCCCGCCGCCAACCGGGCAGCTTCTTCCAGCACCTCGCTACTGCCGCGGCTTCGAGAAGGCCCTCTCACAAGGCTTACCTTACAATAAGCGCATCGCTGGTCACAACCGTCCTGCACCTTTAAAAAAGCCCTTGTATGCGCGTGGAATCCCGCAATTTCCTCTTTGAACGACCGGTCGGTCTTCTCCCCCGCAAGATAATTCGCGACTATCGACGGTATCTTCCGTTTATCCTTACCCGGGATGACGCCCTCTACCTCCGGCATTGACTCGAGCGCCGCGATGTCCTCCTCGAATACCGCGTAACACCCCGTAACGAAGACCTTAAGGGCCGGATTGCTCTTTTTCACGCTCCGGATAAGCTTTCTTGTTTTCGCGTCGGCCGTATCCGTCACGGTACACGAGTTGAGTATGAAGACATCGGCGCTCCCGGGCTCCGATTCTTCGAAACCCATTTCCCTGAGGTTTTCCCTCAGCGCTTGTTCCTCATACTGGTTTACCTTACAACCGAGCGCTTTAACCGCGAATTTTATCTTTTTCATGTCTTTGTCATATGAGCGAACTCAGGATATGGGCCGGAAAAGCTACACGGAGAACTCGTAATCCAGTACGGAAAGAAGGAAAAGTCCCGCCGTGTCGCTCCTCAGCACCCTTTTACCGAGCGAAACGAAGCGACAGTTCTCGGCCCCGGCCATCTTGACCTCTTCGGACGTGAAATCCCCTTCCGGGCCGATAAAAATGAGAACATTCCCCGTTTTGAACCCCTTGAGCGCTTCCTTAAGGGGGATCGTATTATCCGTAAGACAAGCGACCAGGACCAGGTCATACTGGTCCACCCGCGTAAGCATATCGCGGTATTCCGTGACATCATCTATGCCGGGAACGTTCGTTCTCCCGCATTGTTTGGATGCTTCAACGGCTATTTTTCTCCACCTCTCGACCTTCGTCCTGCACCCCGCGTCATCCGGCCGCACTATGGTCCGATCCGTCACCAGGGGAACCACGCGCGCTACACCCAATTCCGTAGCTTTTTCAATGATATAACCCATCTTGGCCTTTTTCGGTATACTTTGAGCGAGGGTCGCCTCGGGAACACGCCTGAGCGAAGGTCTTTCCGTGCGCACCACATCCACGACCAGCCTTTTCAGCGTCCTGTTCGCCTCTTTTATGAAGCCGACATATTCGTTTCCCGTGCCATCGAACACGACGACGGTGTCGCCGTCCCGCATCCTCATGACATCAAGGATGTGATGGGCCTCCTTACCGTCTATTACTATTTCTTTCTCCCCGGCCTTTTCGGGCGGGACGTAAAATCGACTCATTGGTTCGTCCTTCGTCGTTCGTCGTTCGAATTTCGGATTTGATGAATCAAATCCCTACAGGTATACTTCCCGTTACTCGTCACTCGTCACCCTCCAAATCCCTCTCTCCGAACACTTCCGCCGTAAACACGTACATCTCACACTTGCCCGTCTTCCACGCGTCCGACGGTATCCCCGCTTTATGGGCGCAAAGACTGTTCATGAACTGTTCCCTGTTCCACCCCGTCTCGTCGGCCACTTGCGGAAGGTAGACGCCACCCTTCCAGCCCATGCGTACCATCACGCCGTGCTTTCCAACCTCTATCTCGCTATAATCATCTATCTTTTCCATCGAGGACAGGGCCGATATCTCTATATCAACCTCGTCCAGTTCATCCAAAGTCACCGGCGGGAACCTGGGATCTTCCGTGGCAGCCGCGATGGCCATGTCCCGCACCGTCAAATACAGGGGGCCTGTCGCCGCCAAATTCCCGATACACCCTCTAAGGCTCCCGCTCTCGCGCAGCGTCACGAAAACTCCCATATCTTTTTTCAGGACCTCGTCGCTGACTTCAGGCTCAAAACGCTTGCCGGTTTCAAGATATTCTTTTATGGTATCCCTGGCTATCTTCAAAAGCTCTTTTCTCTGTGAACCGTTAAGCATGTTCCCCTCCTTGGATTTTCCGGTTGCCCGGGGCAAGGGGCCGGCAACTCGGGACTTGACGAACGCCGCGCTCATATATCCGACAACAGAAGCTTTCATGCCGTACGTGTCGCCTGAACTGGCATACTTCAGCACCTTCACTTCATCGGCCCCCAGTCTTTTGCATGCTTTCATCACGGCATAAACCGCGCCGAACCCGCACATCCGACGGTCATTCTTGTCCAGAATGCTCTTGCGGTAAAACCCATCCGGATCAAAGGTCTTTATGGCGTCTATCGTGCCGGCATCCTGCTCTCTCGCCTCTTCGTAAGGAAGCTGGTGACACATATCCGTGCTTGCCACTATCGCGTAACTCTTCTCCTCTTTCAAGGCATCATACAACGCGTCTGCCAGGAGGTCCGCATTATCCTTCCTCTGATCGCAAAGCGCCACAAGCACCAGATCAACATCACCAAGAGCGACCTGGGCGAACGGAACTTCAAGCTCAACGGAGTTTTCCGAAGTAAACGCCTCGGGTATATACTGGATCCTCTCATCATAGGCCAGGAGTTTTTCGGTCAGGGTTTTATCTATGCGCGTTCTTCCGAGCGGTGTAACATAGCTCGAATCCGCCAGCACGGATATCCTGCCCGGAAAATACCTCCTATGCGTGAACCCTACTATTATCACTTTGCGCGGCCGATCCTCCATGAGCGCCTTGAAGGAGTAGGCCGCGACCGGCCCGGAGAACCTTATACCGGCGTGCGGCGATATGACCCCCAGGACTTCGCCGTTGATCCTGCCGACATCGGCGTCTTCCAGATATTTTATTATTTCGGCCTTTAGCTCACCGGCTGAAGCGGGGTACCACGAGCCGGCAAGATCGGCCTGTTTTGCCGGAGCCCCTTCCGGCAGGAATGTAAGCGCGAGAACCAGGCTCGCCAGCAAAAACCGTTTACACGTATCCGTCATCGTCTTTCCACCCGCATCCTGTCAATAACGCTCCCGTTCATGGCGTCCGCGCACTGGTAACATAATGTCCGGAGGTTCGGCCCCGTCTCAAGCCAAAGTCCGTTATAGTCGCTGCAAGTAAAAGGATCTCCTCCTTCTACTACCATTTCTATTATCTCGGAACTGGCCGCAGCGATCACGTAACCCAGCTTTCTTCCCCTGTTGGTGACCAGCCGCCGCGCGATCACGTGAATATACACGGCCGGGCCTTCTTTCACCATCCGGACGTCTTTTATCTCTCCGAACGCTTTATCCATGTAATTATCCACTTCTTTGTCGATGTCGCCGTCGCCGACGACTTCAACCTTGACGCGTATCCTGTTATCCTGCGCGAGCGCGGCATGGTGAAGAAAAACGACCCCGGCCGCGATGACAAATGATATCAATAAGGATCTTTTGATGTGTGGAATACTAAAAGGAAAGGTATCGGAAAATAGAGAATCGAGAATCGATCGCGATCTCCATTCTCTTCTCTTCGAATGTCGAATTTCGAATGTCGATTGCTCCAAAATTTCGCCTCCGGCGAAATTTTTGGTGGAGCAGATGGGATTCGAACCCACGACCCCCACGTTGCGAACGTGATGCTCTTCCAGCTGAGCTACTGCCCCACCGTTAAATTGTGAAACATTATAACACATATTCTCAAAACGTAAAGCTTGCGTCTCTAATGTCACGTCTCCGCACCCCCGTCCTGTTACGCCGCAAAGACTTTTACGCATTCTTCTATGGTAGCGAAATGTATGTCCACTGTATCCGCGCGGTCGACCGCATACCCTCCGGCCAGCGTCACGGCAATAGACACGCCGAAATTACGCGCCTGGGTGTAAATAAAATTATCCCTTTCCCTTAGCCCTTTCTTCGACAGGGCCAGCTTGCCAAGCTGGTCTTCCTTATAAGGATCGGCTCCGGCAACGTATAAGATAAAATCCGGCTTAAAAGTGTTTATGATCTTGGGGACCTTATCGTAAAGGTGCTCAAGATAACGTTTGTCCCCGGTATAATCAGGAAGCCCTATGTCCATGTCGCTTTTCGGCTTGTGGAAGGGGTAGTTGCTTTCCTGATGTATCGAAAAAGTGAACACGGAAGCGTCATCACGGAAAGCATAAGCGGTCCCGTTGCCCTGATGAAGATCACAATCGACCACCAGTGCCTTCTTTATGACGCCTTCGTTCTGCAGCACCCTTACGCTGACAGCCACGTCATTGAGGACGCAAAAACCCTCCCCGTGATCCGGGAACGCGTGATGGAACCCGCCGCCCAGATGGATAGCCGCGCGGTCTTCGAGCGCCCTGCACGACGCCGTCAGCGTGCCGCCGCAACAGATAAAAGACGCTTCGACCAGGCTTTCCGAGAACGGCACTTCCATTGCATATATCTCCTCGCCGCTCAAGGTCCCGGTCCGCAACTTCCTGACGTATTCCTTTGTATGCACGGTCAGGACCTCGTCGTCGGTAGCGACTTTGGGCGTCACGACCTCGAACCTTCCATCCAAAGAACTGTCCGAATCCAAGCGTTTTTTCAATATCTTGTACTTTGAGGTAGGGAACACATGATCCCCTATGTCAACGTAATACGTTTCAGAATATATGATCGGTATTTTGGCCTGTTTAACAGACAACATCGCAAGTTACCAATGCCCGTATAACTGTTAGCTTCTTTAATGACCGGCGCGCCCGGCGTTAAGTCAATTCGTTTATGAAGGACTCTACCGCCTTTTTCATTATCTGCCAGTCTTCATTTGAGTGTATGCCGAATTTCTGCTTCCTCTTCCAGCTGTCGTCTTTCTTCTGCCACAGATAAAAGCAGATCTGCTTTTTCGCGTAACTTTCCAGCAAGACGACCGCGGCCCACCATCCAAACTTCTTGTTGACGGTCCGATACTTAAGAACCCTTAGCGGCGCCTTTATCGGAAGCCTTTCTTCTCCTTCCGGAGTCTCTTCTATCGGCAGCGCCCGGGTCTTTTCCTGTTGGATATCGGGACCCTTTACATTTTCCTCGTTCATGCCTTCCCCCTTAATCGGTTAACTTTACTATCGAACTGGACGACGTGCCCTCCAGGAACACGTGACCTTCCCTGGCAAGCCATCCGATGCTCATCAGCACCAGATCCCTGTCCTTTTGCAGATCGCCGATAAGCTCCCCCATACTGGCTTTCCTGTCGTGATGTTCGAGATAATCCCATATCTCGCCGGCTGCCAACCCTATCTGGGTTATCATATCCCACCTCCTTTCCGTGATCAGACTTTTATCGAAAAACCCTCTTTTTTGCCCCTCTGGTTATAACTGCCGCACCTGGGACACCTTGATATCTCATCATGCCTGCTGTCTATATAAGTGCAGGAACAAATATTGCAATGCCAGATATGTTTCTCGTCGGAAGAGAATGTCTTCATCTTTGTCCCGAAATCGACGAAAAACCACATTATGAGCAAAAGCACGGCCGTAAAGAGCAGGTAAATAAAAAGCGCCATGGATATATCAAGCTTTACCATTTATTCGCGTCCCGTGTTCAATATGACTTCCACTTCCTGCCACTCATCCTCTCCGGCGATCCCTTTTCTCGGCTCGAATATCCAGCCCTTGACGAATTTCGAAGCCGTCATGTCCAGCTGAGGATGCCCCGTTGTCGTCAAAGGTTCCGCGCGCTTAACGTCGCCGTCTTTTCCTATCAAGACATTCAGCCGGACCTTGAACGACGCCTCATCCCCGTATCGGCTCCGCATTATCAAGGGAGCCTCGGGCTTATAAACGACTGCCCTTGTCCTGGGGGAAGTTTTGTCCATTCCGTCCCATCCCCTGAAAACGGGACTTTTCCCTGCAAGATCAAGCTTTATTCCCGGTACGGTCTTCGCCCCGGTAAGATACCCGATAACGAACGTATCCATATTGCTTTCGAGCCGGTCCGGGAACTCCGGCACGGCCGGCTTCCTTTTAGTGATAACCACATCAAGGTAACTGTCATGCGCGTCAAGCGGCGAATACTGATAAGTCGTGCTCATGAGAGGTTCCGCGTTTTCCAGCATTATATCGAACGCCGTTTTTTTCAGGATCGGACCGAGAAAATCAACACGGGTGTACGGACCACTCCGCCTAAGGTCCTCGGGCGTTATTATCGTTACCGCGGACATCCCGAAGACATGGATCGCCATCGACACGAGCAATGCTATGCCGAGGCCTCTCCCTATCATATCCCTTCGTTTGCTCACTGTGTTGTGGCTATGTTTATCTGTTTGATATTCATTTGACGGCATATATCCCAGATCTCAATGACCTTGCCCATGTCCGCCTTTTTGTCGGACCTGATAAGAAGGGACTGGCCGTCCCGCGACGCCATCGTTATCCGCGATATCAGCTCATCCTTCTCCACCGGACGTTCGTTCACGAGGACCTCGTTATCCTCCGTTATCGTGACGATGAGCAGCTCTTTGTGCAGGACCTCGCTGGTCACCGCCTTCGGCAGGTTGACCCTTATGCCCGGCTGGAAGATAAAGCTCGATGTAAGCATGAAAAATATGAGCAGCAGGAAGACAACATCTATCAGCGGGGTTATATCGAGCCGCCCTTTTTCCAGGGACACTCTCCTCTTAAGCTTCATTTTCTTCCCTCTTGGTGCCGAGAATGTTTATCACATCCGTCGCGCTTTTTTCCATTTCAAGCACGAACCCGTCGACCTTGCTTACCAGAAAGTTATAGGCCACGTAAGTAGGTATGGCTACCGCCAGACCCGCGACCGTCGTTACAAGGGCCTCCCATATGCCCCCCGCCAGATCCCCTGGGTTGACCGACATGAGCGCGGTAGCTTTTTGCTCAATGACCTGAAAAGAACGCACCATACCCGTAACGGTGCCCAAAAGACCCAGAAGAGGAGTGATATGCGCGATGGTAGCGAGGGCGCTCAGGTTCTTCTCAAGGACAGGCACCTCGTGAATGCCCGCGTCCTCGATAGCCTCCTTGATCTCCGCCCGGGGACGGTCATGCTTCAGTATCCCGGCTTTAAGTATCCTCGCGATCGGCCCGGGCATCGCGTTGCATTTGTCCACGGCCTCCATGATCTTGTTCCTTTTCAGGGTTTCGGCTATGTCTTCCATGAAGTCTTCCGTATCGATCTTGTCCCGGTGCAAATGCCATAATTTCTCTATAACTACCGCCAGGGCGATTATAGAGCACATGAAAATGAGCAGCATCAAAGGTCCACCTTTAACCATAAGTTCCCACATATTTTCCTCCTGAAATATTAGCGGTCTTTCCCGCGTCTCGCAATGCTACCGAACATACCTTCTCAATATCTCTATCTTTTCCCTGGCGAAGTCGGCCTCCTGGCCCTCTCCCTCCGAAAGTTCCCGATATATGCCGTACGCCCTTTCGTTTCTTCCGTGTTTTTCGAGGAGTTCCGCGCACTTGAGCCGCGCCCGCGTACCCCAGAATTTGCCGAGCGGATATTTGTACCACACTTTGAGGTATTCCTCGATCGCCTCCTGTTCCCTGCCCGCCTTCTCGTAACATTCGGCGATATCGAACTGGATCTGGGCGTTCACTTCCGAATTTTCCGAAGTAAGCGCGATCCTGAAATATTCGACGGCCAACGCATAGTTCTCCTGAGATTTAAGGAGCGTCCCTATACGGTTATTAGCTATGTTCGTGATACCGCTTTCGGGATACCGCTTGATAAGGTTCTTATACCTCGTTACCGCCTTATCGTCTTCGCCTTTTTTTCTATATATATCCCCCAGCGCAAGGATCGCATGAGGCGCCCATTTGCTGTCCGAGCTCCTGCTTATTATCCGCTGAAATTGGTCAATACTCCGGGCAACCATGTTGTCGTCATAAAGAGCCCATCCCATCCAGTACGACGCGTCATCAGAGAAAGGGCTTTCGGGATAATTCTCTATTACCTCCGAAAAATACTTCTGGGCGTTCTTGAGATCGCCGCTATTATAGTAATACTCGCCGAACCAGAGTTTTGTCCCCGGAAGGAACCTGTTCCCGCCCGGCTCACTTGTTATCTTTCCGAATATTTCGAGGGCTTTTTTCTCCTTGCCCAGTTTATAATAGGCCCAGCCCGCGTGATACCTCGACCTTTGGACAAGCTCATCGTCGCTAGAAGACCGGGCGAGTGTTTCATATATCTCCGCGGCATCCGAATATTCTCCGTCGTTATACAGCGAATTCGCCTTCTGGAGCAAGGCATTCTCGCGCAGCTTGCTTTTCGAAAAATCTTTTATCAGAATATCGAACTGTCTGATCGAGGTCTTGTAATCGCCTTTCTGCGCGTAAAGGAGGCCGAGCTGATAATACGCCTTGTCGAGGAGGCTGGAACGGGGAAAATTCACGACCAGCGATCGAAAGGCGAGTATGGCGGCGTCATCCCTGTTCATCTTGCGGAGTATAACTCCCACTTCATACTGCGCGCTATCGGCCAGGATGCTGTCCGGGAAATCCCTGAGGACCCTGTCATAGACATCGACCGCGCGCTCGTTCTCTCCCTGCCCCTGTAATATGTCCCCTATACTGCTTAAGGCGCTTACCACAAGGTCCTCGTTGTCCGAGAGTTCGACCGTCCTGTCAAATTCACTAAGAGCTTCGTTCTCCTTCCTGAGCCCTAAATACACCCAGGCAAGGTTGTAATGCATCTCATCGGAAAACTCCCCGTTGGGGAATTTTTCCAGGCCGGCGCCATAAACACCGGCAGCGCCCCGCAGGTCACCGTTTTTGTATAATGCCTCCCCCAGCCAGTAATACGCGTTATCCGTCCATTCGTTCTCGGGGACCTCTTCGATTATCTCCCGGTAAACAGATACCGCCCGGGCCCTGTTATCCGCCTCCCCGGAGCCGGATTCGGCCCTTTGAAGATTGATCTTGGCTATCCCCATCAAGGCCGCGCTTCGTGTCGCGGGATCATTGCTGCCCGCCGCCTTTTCGAACCACGATTCGCCCTCGTCAAGATCCCCCAGTTGCTGGTAAGACCGCGCGAGCTTATATTGCGCTATCGGCTTCCATAGCTCGCGTTCTCCTCCTCTCAGCGCTTTTTCAAGAGCCGTCACGGCATCACGGTATTCGCCCGACTTGTAATAACTATCGCCGAGTATATAATAGGCGTCGAACATCCGTTCGCTGACCGGATATTTTTGCACGAAGGCGCCCAGTTCCGACACCGCTTCCCGGTACCTGCCGGTCTTATAAAACACCTCGGCTATCTTGTATCTCGCCTTCACCGCGAGTCCGGTTTCGGGATACAGCTCCACCACCTCATTGAAGGATTCGATCGCCGCGGCGTATTCCTCCAGTTTTTCATAACACCATGCCTGGGAATAACGCGAATACATTACGTACTCGCTGGCCGGATAGGATTTTATGACGGAATGATAGTAGGTCAGGGCCTGCTCGAAATCCTCTTCCTTGAAATAAACTTCGGCTATCCAGTAGGTCGCCCGAGCCGCCAGATCGATATCCCTGTACCTCTCGAGAACGATATTGAATTCGGTAAGGGCCTTTACGGGGGTATTTTTTTCGTAATAGACCCTCCCCAGAAGAAGATGGGCTTCCGCTTCTGTCTCCTTGGACGCGCCCATGATGAGCAATGAATGCAGTTTGCCCTCGGCCAGATCGTAAAAACCGTCCCGCATGGCCTTACGCGCGAAATCCAGTTCAGACCTGAAAGATTCCTCCGCGGCATAAGAGCAGCATCCCAAAGAAGCACCTAACAGTATTATTATTGAGATAGATAAAATTTTTGTTTTAGGCATTTTATACGCTAATTGTGGGCTAAAGTGGGTTCTTTCTATAATACTAACAGATTAACTTTACCGCTTCAAGATATTTTTAAGGTATGCTCCGGTATGCGAGTGTTTGTGCCCGGCCAGTTCCTCGGGGGTCCCGCAAGCGACAAGTTCGCCGCCTTCATCCCCGCCGCCCGGACCCAGGTCTATGATATGGTCTGCCGACTTTATCACGTCAAGGTTGTGCTCTATCACCAGCACCGTATTCCCGGCCGAAACCAGGGTATGCAGAACATCCAAAAGTTTATGTATATCCGCAAAATGAAGACCCGTCGTGGGCTCATCCAGTATATAAAGGGTATTTCCCGTGGCTGTCTTCGAGAGTTCCGTGGAAAGTTTGATCCTCTGGGCCTCCCCTCCGGACAGCGTGGTAGCCTGCTGCCCCAGACGTATATATCCTAACCCGACATCGTACAGGGTCTTCATCTTGTTCTTTATCGCCGGTATGTTCTCGAACAGCTTAAGGGCATCCTCGACGCTCAGGTCGAGCACGTCGGATATATTATGCCCCTTATATAGTATTTCCAGGGTCTGGTCGTTGAACCTTTTGCCGCCGCATACCTGGCATTTGACGTAAACGTCAGGCAGAAAATGCATCTCGATCTTTTTCACGCCGTCACCCTGGCAGGCCTCGCAGCGCCCGCCCTTAACGTTGAAACTGAACCTGCCGGGCTTATACCCGCGCATGCGTGATTCCGGCAATGAACTGAAAAGTTTGCGTATCGGATCAAAGGCCCCCGTATACGTGGTTGGGTTCGACCTCGGGGTCCTGCCTATGGGGGACTGGTCGATCACGATAACCTTGTCGATAAGCTGAACGCCGTTTATGCGCTTATGTTTCCCGGGTTTCTCCTTGCTCCGGTAGAATTTCTTGGCCAGCGCCCTGTAAAGTATCTCGTCAACGAGGGTGCTCTTCCCCGAGCCCGAGACACCCGTCACGCAGTTGAACAGGCCCAATGGTATTTTTACGTCTATATCCTTGAGATTATGCTCGGCCGCCCCCACGATCACCAGGCAATTTGGATCTTCGTATCTCCTGCGTTCTTTCGGCACCTCTATTTTGAGCTCTCCCCTGAGGTACTTCCCGGTAAGGGAACGTTCGCTCTTCAATATGTCCTCGATCGAGCCCTGCGCGACCACCTTTCCCCCGTGCTCGCCCGCCCCCGGTCCGAGGTCTATCACGTGGTCCGCCATCCGTATGGTGGCCTCGTCATGCTCGACCACGACCAGCGTGTTCCCCAGGTCCCTCAGGGCGCACAACGTATCCAGCAGTTTTTTATTATCCCTCTGATGTAGGCCTATGCTGGGCTCGTCCAGCACATATAAGACGCCTACCAGGCCAGCCCCTATCTGCGTGGCGAGCCGTATGCGCTGGTCCTCGCCGCCCGAAAGCGTGCTCGTCTTCCTGTCGAGCGTAAGATAATCGAGCCCCACGTTCACCATGAAATCCAGGCGCGCCTGTATCTCCTTCAGGGCCTCTTCGGCTATCTTTTTCTCCGTCGGACCGAGTTCAAGCCCGGCGAAATATTTCTTCGCCTCTGTTATGGACATCCCGGCCACGTCGGCTATATTCTTACCGTCGATTAAAACGTTCAAGGATTCGGCCCGCAGCCGCTGGCCCTTGCAGTCAGGGCACGGCTGGACCGACATGAAGCCGCTTATCATCTCTTTTATGAAATCGCTTTCCGAATACTGGAACCGCCTCTCGAGGTTGGGTATAACGCCTTCGAACCCGGATCCATCGTCGCCGTAGAGCACCATGCTCTTCTGCCGGGCCGTGAGCTTCTCGAACGGCATTTCATAGTCGAAACCGTGGACCCGCGCGAGCCGCCTGATCCGCCTGCGGTAATGGAGGACTATGCCCTTGCCGCCTCTCTTCCAGGGCACTACCGCCTTCAAAAGCGTTTCGGCCTTATCCGGCACAATGAGCTCCGGGTCTATCTCCATTTTATTGCCCAGCCCGTTGCACGCGGGGCAAGCCCCATAGGGGCTGTTAAAAGAGAAATTCCTCGGGGCAAGTTTCTCGAAACTTATACCGCATTCGATGCAGGCGTTCTGTTCGCTGAAAAGGACGTCCTTTCGCAATCCCTTTTGTTTTTCATCCGCGGGCGCTATGATCATGACGCCCGCCCCCAGCTTGAGGGCCGTCTCCACCGAATCGGAAAGACGCGTCCTCTTGTCCTTCTTTATCTCCAGCCGGTCGACCACAGCCTCTATCGTGTGCTTGACCTTTTTGTTGAGCCGGGGAACACTGTCGCCGATATCGGTTATTTTCCCGTCAAGGCGGATCCTTATAAGGCCTTCTTTCCTGGCTCCCTTCATCACCTCGACGTGCTCGCCCTTTCTGCCGCGGATGAGGGGGGCAAGGACCATGATCTTCGTCCCTTCCGGGTACGACATGATACGGTCCACTATCTGCTGGGAGCTCTGGCCCGAGATCACCTTGCCGCACCCGGGGCAATGCTGCACCCCTATCCTCGCGAAAAGCACCCTGAGGTAATCGTATATCTCCGTCTGCGTTCCCACGGTTGAACGGGGATTCCTGCCGCCCGCCCTCTGCTCGATGCTGATCGTCGGGGACAGGCCCTCGATGTAATCCACGCTCGGCTTCTGGAGCTGCTCGATGAATTGCCTGGCATAACTTGAAAGGGATTCCACATACCGCCGCTGCCCTTCCGCGTACAGCGTGTCAAAGGCGAGGGAAGACTTTCCCGATCCCGAAAGCCCGGTAACAACGCACATCTTATCCCTCGGGATACGGACATCGACGTCCTTAAGGTTGTGCTCCTTAGCGCCTTTAATATAAATATACTCTTTGCGCATAGGACATAATTGTATCATAAGGTACCGGCCGGAACAAGTAAGGCCGGATTTTTCATCTTATTAAAAATTCCATTTGATAATATATGAAATGTGGGGTATAGTATATTCAGCGGTCAGCACTCAGCGTCCAGCGGTCACACGTATGCGCCGGCGGCATGACGCGATGATTCTCAGCGGTCAAAGCGCACAAAAGCTTTTTCTCCTGTACGCTGAATGCTGAATTGCTCTTGTGAACGCCGGACGCCGAACGCTGTACGCTGAATTTGAAAGGAGATGAGATGAAGATAGGAAAAATGATAAGGAAGCTGAGAAAAGAAAAAGACATGACGCTGGAGGAACTCCCCGAAAAGAGCGAGGTCGCCCTCGCCACTCTCAGCGTCCAGCGGTCACACGTATGCGCCGGCGGCATGACGCGATGATTCTCAGCGGTCAAAGCGCACAAAAGCTTTTTCTCCTGTACGCTGAATGCTGAATTGCTCTTGTGAACGCCGGACGCCGAACGCTGTACGCTGAATTTGAAAGGAGATGAGATGAAGATAGGAAAAATGATAAGGAAGCTGAGAAAAGAAAAGGACATGACGCTGGAGGAACTCTCCGAAAAGAGCGGGGTCGCCCTCGCCACTCTCAGCCGCATGGAGAACGGAAAGATGACCGGGACACTGGATTCGCACAACAGGATATGCAGGGCCCTGAACGTTTCGATAGCCGCGCTTTACAGGGAGATAGAAGATGAATCCAAGACGGTCGAGGCCGTTCCCAGAAAAAAACGGACGGAACACTTCATCCACGCCAGAAAAGCGAAATACGAACTCCTCGTCACAAAGGCCATGGACAAGAAACTCATGCCGCTCATGATGATAATATCGCCCGGCGGCGAAACGCAAAAGGAAGAGAACAAGTCCGGCGTGGAAAAATTCGTTTACCTCATGTCGGGATCTATCGAAGCGATCATCGGCGGGGAAAAACATTCTCTCAAGCGCGGCGATAGTCTTTATTTCGACGCCTCCCTCCCCCATTCGTTCAAGAACTCGGGCAAGACCGAGGCTGAAGCGATATGTATCGTATCGCCGCCGGCGTTATAGATCGTAAATCGTGAGTCGTGAATCGTATTTAAGGAGGAGATATGGATAAACGAAAGAAAATACTGGTATGTGATGACGAAGAAGGTATAAGGGAATCTTTGAACCTCATACTCGAGAAGGATTATGACCTGGATTTCGCCTCATCCGGCAACGAGGCCATAGAAAAAATAAAAAATAGCAGCTACGACTGTCTTATCCTCGATATTAAAATGCCCGCCAAGGACGGCCTGGAAACGCTTGCCGAGGTCAAAAAGATCTCGCCTGAAACAAAGGTCATCATCGCCACCGGCTACCAAAGCGTCGAAACCGCCTCTAAAGCAGTAAGATTAGGGGCTATGGACTACATCACCAAGCCGTTTGAAAGTGATGAGGTTAGGGAAAAGGCTAGACGGATCTAATGAACATTTTTGGAATAACACAGCTAATAAGCGGGATTTTTAGTCTTTTAATAGGGCTATTTGTTCTTTGTCAAGATCCAAAAAATAAAGTTTATCGCGCTTATGCCTTTTTTACTTTTTCACTGTCTGGCTGGTGCACTTGCTATTTTATATGGCAATTTCAAACAGTGGAGACATGTGCAATTTTCTGGCTAAGAATACTGATGGCTTTTATGGCATATATCCACTCCTTCTTTCTGCACTTCGTGCTCTCAAACATTAACCTTGTTGAAGCCAGAAGAAAAATCCTGTGGTTCTCTTATTCGTGGAGCACTGTTTTTGCTATATTGTTTTTAACCGGGGTAGGATTTGCTAACAATGCGAGGCAAAAACTATTTGCAAAATTTTGGCCGGACGCCAATTTTTTTACCTCCTTGTTCCTTGTAGTCCAAATAGCCATAGTTTGTTATAGCCTTTATTGCTTGTACTCTTCGATTAATAAAGCTGAAAAGGATAAAAAAAATCAGTTAAAATACATAGTGCTTGTAAGCGCGCTCGCCTGGGCAGGTGGCCTTGCAAATTGGCTCCTCTGGTTCAATATATATATTCCCCCGCTGGGCAATTCTATTATCACAATATATCTCGCGGTAATTGCGTATGCCATACTTCGTCATCATCTTCTTGACATAAATGTAGTATTCAAGAAAAGTATAATTTATTCTGTGTCAGCCACGATTTTAACCGCAATGTATTTCCTGATAGTGTTTTTGTCAGAGCAATTATTCCGAGGCGTCACTGGCTACAGTTCCATGCCATTGACCATTTTTATTCTTATATTTTTTGCCTTTATGTTCCACCCCCTAAAAAACCAAGTCCAACGCATTATAGACAAATATTTTTTCCGGGGCTCGATCGAACAAATTGACGAAGAAAATATCAAACTCCGCGAAGAACTTCAAAAAAGTGAAAAATTAAAAGCGGTTGCCACCCTTGCAGCAGGCATGGCACACGAGATCAAGAACCCCCTTACCTCTATCAAGACTTTTGCGGAATATCTTCCGGAGAGATATGCCGACCCGGGATTCCGTGAAAAATTCAATAAAATAGTCGGAAGTGAGGTCGACCGCATAAATACCATAGTCAAACAGCTTCTCGAATTCTCCCGGCCGAGCGAGCCGGACCTCAAAGAGGCCGATATCAATAAACTCATGGATGAAACCCTGGCCCTCTTAAATAACGACCTCCTTAAGCGCGGCATCAGGGTCAAGACCCATTACTCTCCCCTCCCGCGCATAAATGTCGACTCCTCGCAGATAAAACAGGTGTTTCTTAATATTGCATTGAACGCCACCGAAGCGATGAAGAAAGGCGGCACTCTCACCGTTTCAACCGAAACGATTCACGACTCACGATCCGCGACTCACGAACCTGCCGTCTCGATCACGATATCCGATACCGGTGAGGGGATCGGGAAAGAGGACCTGAAACGCATTTTCGACCCCTTCTTTTCCAGGAAGGACGGCGGAACCGGCCTGGGGTTAAGCGTGGTCCACGGGATAGTCGAAAAACACGGCGGAGCGATAAGCGCGGAAAGCGCCCCCGGCAAAGGCACCGCGTTCCATATAACCCTTCCCGCTTAGAGCATCGCGCGTTACATGGAATTCTTTATCTTCCCCTTGCGGTATGCCAGGAGAAAAGCGCTCACGATTATCGAGTCGAATTGCGTGCCCGAATTATCCTTGATTATCTGTATGGCCACCTCCGCCATTTTCTTCTGGCGGTACGGCCTGTCACTCGTTATGGCGTCAAAAGTGTCCGCTACGGCGATTATACGCGCCATAAAGGGTATCTCCTCCCCCTTGAGGCCGTCAGGGTAACCCATCCCGTCATATCTTTCATGGTGCGCCCTGATCTCCCGGGCTATATCGCCGAGTTCCCTTATGGGGTAAAGTATAGCGGCTCCGGTCACTGAATGTTCCTTCACCCTTTCATATTCTTCCTTCGTGAGCTGGCTTTTCTTGTTGAGTATGCTGTCCGGGACGCCGATCTTCCCGACATCGTGCAAAAGACCCGCTATGTGAAGGGTCTCCCTGAAATTCCTGTACGCCCGCGTCTCGGGGAGATCTTCCAGCTCCTCCGCTATGGCCAGCGCGTAACGGGTGACCCGTTCCGTATGCCCGTGCGTGTAAGGGTCCCTGGCGTCGATGGCCGCCGCGAGGGATATCGACGTGTGGATGAATATCTTATGCTCCCTCTCGTAAAGGTTATGGACCTCATATATCTTTTCCTGGAGGCTCTGTATAAGCTCGGTGTTCGCCAAGGCCATCGCCACGTCGTTCGCCAGGGTCGTGAAAAAGCCGATCTCCTGCCTGGAGAACTTAACGTTTGACAGTTTTTTGCCGAGGACAAACACGCCTTTGAGCCCTTTTTTATAATAAATAGGGACGCAGATGGTGGCCTTGAGGAGCTCCATCTGCCTGATGCTGAGCTCAATGAGCTCGGCAAGCTCCTCGTCCTTTTTGACGTTCTCGTCCCTCTGGAGGATGTCCAGGAGTTCCTTGTACCCGACGGCGCCCGTTTCGGATATCTTGTAATTATGCCTCTCGTTAAAAAGCCGGATAAGCGGGTTGTCGAAGGTCATGCGGATAAATCCTATCGGTATCTTGACGCCCTCGGATCCCTTGCTGTCGATGAGGATAAAGGAATCCTTGTCCTTCTTGTGCATGAGCATGGCCGTGTGCGTGACCTTGACCTGTTCGTCTATTATCCGCACTATCATCCTGATGAGACGCTCGGGCTTCCTGAACCGTATCATGGTCCTCGACGCGTTCTCCAGGAAGACCTGGTAATCGAGCTCCGGTTCCTGGCGTCTCTGGATGCCCTCCGCGTCCATCGGGATAAGCGCCCCGTCGCAGTTCTTCATCTTCTCGATGATCCAGTCCTGCAGTTTGAGCCAGTTGTCGCTGTTCACGGTCCTGTTCACAGGTTTGTCCCCCACCTTCTGTCCCTCCATTCTATGGTAAACCACTTATCCTTTAACCTTTATCCTTCATCCTTTATCCTTCATCCTTATATCCTTGTTTCCTACATTTCGGACGCCATTCGTAACTGTTCGGCTATCGTCATGACGGTCCTCTCGAGCTGTTCGAGGAGAAGCGGTTTCGTGATATATTCCACCGCCCCGTGATGTTTCGTCTCCTCGGCCATCGCGGTATCCTCGACCGCCGTGACCATGACGACCTTTATCTTGTCGTCGATCCTGCGTATCGCCTTGAGCGTGTCGAGGCCGTCCATGACCGGCATCTTGAGGTCCAGAAGGACTATGTGCGGCTTTCTGGCCTTTATACGGCTTATCGCCTCTTTACCGTCGTAGGCCACGTCCACGTCAAAATTCCGATCCTTGAAGAAATTCTTCACGAAGTCGCAAATATCGACCTCGTCATCCACCACCAGTATCCTCATCATGGCCATTCCTCCTCTTTATCCGCTTCCCGCGGCTTTATTTATAAGGTCCTCCAGGTCCTTTAAACTCGTCAACGGTTTTTCAAGAAAAGCGTACGCGCCTCCGTCCAGAAGGCGCGTCTTAGTTACCCCCGAATCCGTGTAAGCCGATATGAAGATCACCTTCATGCCTTTTTCGAGTTTCTTAATCTCACTCATTATCTGCTCGCCGCTCAAGCCCGCCATCTTGAGGTCGAGTAAGGCCACGTCGTATTCGTTCGTGTTCAAAAGCTCCATACCCTTTTCCCCGTCGCCGGCTATGTCTATCTTGTACCCCCTGGGCTCAAAATACTGCCTCAGCATGTCGGTGAAGTTCAGTTCGTCGTCTATCGAAATGATCCTGGGCTTTTCCATATCTTATCGGCTTTTTCCGGACCTTACGCCGTGCCTCCTTTTAACATCATCAGCACCCGAAGCGTCGAACCTTAGGTAAAAGGTGGTTCCCTTCCCGGGTTCGCTTTTAACGGCAATACGTCCCCTGTTACGCTCCACTATCTGCTTCACTATAAAAAGGCCGAGGCCCGTCCCCTTACCCGGCTCTTTGGTCGTAAAAAAAGGATTGAATATCTGGGCCAGGTGGCTCTTGCTCATCCCGGTGCCGGTATCCTCAATGTCTATGTAAACCTTGTCGTTCGAGCTTGTGGCCCTTACCGATATCTTCCCCCTGTCCCTTATGGCCTGGGCCGCGTTCCTTATGATGTTGAAAAGTATCTCCTGGAGCTGTTTCCTGTCGGCCGTAATGGGGGGAAGGCCCTCCGCTATCTCTTTCGTGACAGCGATATTGTCAAGCTTGAGGTCATGCTCGACCAGCGATATCACTTCGTTCAGCTCTTTTTCGACATCGACGTCGTCCGACATGATCCCCGAGGACGGTTTGGCGAAAGAAGACAATTTCTTGGTTATCACCGTGGCCCTGTCCGTCTCGTTGATAACCTTTTGCATGATGTCGCTCGCTTTTTCAACCAACTCCTCCGGCTTTTTATCCTTATATATCCCCTCTTTCAGGTTCAAAAGAAACATCTCGCATTGGCCCCGCGCTATACCCAGGGGGTTGCATATCTCATGATTTATACCGGCCGAAAGCGTCCCGATAACAGCCATTTTCTCCCTCTGCGCCGCCTGCGCCTGCGCCTCGGATAGCTTTTCGAAGAGTTGGGCGTTGGTTATGGCTATGGAAAGCGTCTTCGCAAGCGGTAAAAGTATGTCTATGTCATCCTGCGCGAACTCCTCATCGGATTTCTTTTTCCCGAGCGCCAGCATACCTACCATGTTGTTCTGGTGCAGTAAAGGTATAACGAGCACGGCCTGCAGATCCAGGACGTTTCTCTTTATATTGTTATCGATAAATTTCTTAGCCGAAGTGCTTTCGATGTGGATATATTCACCCGTATCCTTCATCCGGGCTATTATCTCGTCGCTATAAGATAGCTCGTACTCGGCGTCTTCCAGGCCGGCCGACGCAACGATCCTGTATTCTTCGTTTTCCCCGTCACGGAGTAGTATCGTGGCGTTCTCCAGCTTCATGATATCTGCCAGGTTATTTACGGTAAGGTTAACAAGCTTATTAAGATCGAGGACGGTAATAACTTCGTCGGTGAATGTTTTGAGCAGCTTCTTATAATCATATTTTTTTTGAAAGAGATACTTATCGGTCATCTTGACCAACAGATCCTCGAGCGGACGCACGCCGGCAATTATAACAATAGCGCTTATCGCTAATCCCAAAAAACTGCCTTCTGCGATCAGCTCCTGCGTTATCAAAGTTATAGCCACGAAAATGCCGAACGTTATCAGAAATAACGATGCGAATACGATCGTTTTCTTGATTATTACTTCTATATCCATCAATTGATGGCGAATGATCGCGTAACCCATGATCAAAGGATACAAAGGAACCGTTATGTTTAAAACCGGGTATATGTTTATACCGAAACACGGCAAATAAGAAGTACCTCCTCCGATAAACCCCAAGGCGGTTGCAAGGAAAAAGTATTTTATTTGATACCGCTTCAGAAGCGTTGCATTCCTATAGGCCTTAAGCAGCTTTATATGAGCATACATCAGAAAGCCCGCGTACAACACCAACGTGTAAAAAACGTGTAAAGGTCCGGGCGGATACACCCACCAGGCCTCTTTGAAGTATGTTGAATCCGTGAATAGCAAACTTACGTTTCCGATAAAAAGATCTTTGCTAAAGATATCGGCTGCGAGTAAAAATATGCTGATTATATATACCAGCAAGACCAGAATACTGCGCTTGGATTCCAAGAAAACGTAAACAAAATGGACAAATAGCGGCGGCAGCAAAATAACGCCTACATATGAAACCTGCCACCAGAAAAACGCCGACTCATAGTTTTTGGCCCCGGATGCCATATAAGCGCCGAACCCGTAGATCGCGACACATATCGCAAAAATCGACCATATCCGGCACAGCTTGCTCCTGTAACCCTTGATATATACAAAGACCGCCATCGCAGTGCTGGCTATGGCTGTCAATATATTTGAAATTCCGTACAGATTAACCATTCTTATCTCCGCTTAATAAATGCCTACTTAAACGCTTCCCCAGGGAAACTATTGTCACAATCGGAGGCGCCCCCGGCGATGTGGGCAGAACACTGGCATCGCAAACGTAAAGATCTTTTATTTTTGTCTCCAGGTTTTTATCAACAACCTCACCGATTGCCGCGGATCCCCCCGGATGCGCGCCTCTTGGTTTCGTGAAAATAACGTCCCTTTTTTTAACGCCGGCTCGAGTTAATATCTTTTCAGCGACCCTTGACCCCTCATCAAGCTTTTTACTGTCGATTTGACTCGGCTTTTTTTCAAACGTCTCTTTCAAGGTAACATTTCCGATATTTTCATCCCTTGTTTTGACCATAATGCCCAGCAGATTTTTGTATTTGAAATTTTTTAATTGTTCCCTTTTAGATATAACCCATCTCAAGACCAACGGCACGTCAATAAAAGGCGATACGATAAAACCCTTGCTTTTCATGTATTTTTTGCTGAAAACCGCCATCGTAGGTTCATTCCACAAATTTATATCTTCTTTATCTAAAATCCCGTATGTAACATTGAAAAGATCCGCAAACAATTTCTTGCCGGCATTCTCGATCCCGCTTCTTTTTAAAATAACAGGAGAACCGACACCCCCCGCTGATAAGATTATTTTATTTGCATAAATTCTGATTTTGCCTTTTGGTCCAATAGCCACCAAACCTATCGCTTTCCCGTTATGCAACACTATGCTTCTCACGTTAGTTTTAGTTATGATTTTCGCGCCATATTGCCGCGCTCTTTCAAGAAACAGCAATGATGACCATTTGGCCCCGGTCCTGCAGCCCAAAACACATTTACCGCAAGATGTGCACAAGCCAGGGTTGATGAATTTCGGCATTGGCTCCATTTCGAGACCTAAGTCATTCGCCGCGTTCAGGATCAACCTGGAGCCGGGTCCTATTAGTTCTTTGGGCAACGGCTTTATCCCGAGTTCTTTTTCTGTCTCTTCAAATTCGCGAGATAATCTTATCCCTAAATTTCCCAATTCCTCTTCAAGAACCCTGATCCCGCTCCCGCAACTAACGACCGTGGTCCCACCGGCCATCAACGCCCTGTAAATAATAATACCCTCTTTGCTCGCCCTTAATCCGCATCTGTCATAAAATTTTAAGGCTTTTCTTTGCGTTCCGAGGTGATCTGCGAAATCACCCTTTTCCACAATCAATACCTCTTTCTTTGTCTTGGCCAGTTCCATGGCTACAGTCGCCCCGCCGGCGCCGGAACCAATAATCACATAATCGGCTCTATACTTCATGCCTTTTGAACCACCCTGGTAACGCCTTGCAGATGAGAAGTTTTCTGCCAAAAATAATTCATTTCCCCAAAAGGACCGCCTGTTCTTTTTGTTCCTCCATGCGTTGAGAGATAGCGTGAAAATCCTATATGCCTCGTATTAATTCTCAGCAAGCCCGTATTATCCAGATTTTTGACAAATTTACGTAAATATTTAAACGAAGATACCCACAATGAAGTCCTTAGGCCGTATTCATGGATGTTCGAGATATTAGTGATTTTCTCAAAAATATCCTCATCGCCACCGGCAACCCTTACAAGCGGTAAAAGCGGGAAAAATATTTCCTCCTGAAGGCATTTCATGGTCTGTATTTTAGCGACATCTTCTATCTCTAACAATGTCGGCTGAACGTATAGACCTTTTTCGGAAACTTTTCCCGAATGATCGACCTGTTTCCCCCCATAGATCAATCTTGCCCCTTTCACTAATGCATCATTTAAAAACTCAAAATATTCGCTTATGCGTCCTACGGGACTGAATACCGTATCGCCGTCGGAAGGCAACCCGAACTTAAGCGCTTTTACTTTTGATGTGAACGTTCTTGTGAATTTTTCATATATTTCTTCGTGCATAAGCGCTATTTTCGGAACCATGCATATTTGTGTTGACCCGAAAAAACAATCTAAAAGAGAATTGGCAGCACCCTCCAGATCCGCGTCCTTCCATACTATGAATAAATCATTGCCAGATAATTCCAAAATCGGCTTTTTCCCAGCATTATATACCTTTTTTCCAACATCAAGACCCTTTTTGCTGTTACCGAAATATATCACATCGTTGATCATGGGAGAATTCAACCAGGCATCTAACATCTTTTGCGAATTTCCCAAAACAATATTAACGGATCCGTTCGGTGCTCCGTTTTTCTTCAACGCTTCCCATACAATATTCTTCCACAAAAATATCGTCGAGATCGGATTCTTTAAAGGCGGTTTTACTATTAGCGTATTCCCCGTAATGAATGCCAAAATAGCATTGTAAGAATTGCTCGCGGACGCATTTCGCGGCGGATTCAAACACACCACGCCATCCGGCTTTCTCGACCAATATACGATCTCATCTTCATGTCTCCCGATCTCTTTCCTTATCTGCGAAAAATAAAAATCAATGGTCTCCGGAGAGCTTCCGATTTCCATGCCCTCGAACTCCCATTCGGCCAATTTCCTGGGATGCCCCTCGGCTATAAGGATATTGATGAAATCTTCTTTTTTTTGCATCAAAATCTCATACATATCGTGGAACATTTTTTGTCTTGCGCGCAACGGCATTTTTTTCATTTCGACAAAAGCCCGCCTGGCGGCAGCGATTGCGCTCTTATTTTCCCCATCACCGCTTATGCAATATTGACCGAATATGAACTCCTCATTTATCTTCTTGGAGTCATTGCTTTTTGCGTCTTTAATCGCTTTTCGGGTATTTTCATAATCCAGGATAATCTTATCAACGTATGGAAAATACTCATAATTTTCCGTGTCGACATCTTTTCCGTCAATTAACAATGTAAATTTCTGCATTTCATTCCTCTCCGCTGACGTGTGATACTGACTATATCTATTCGTATTTTCTCTTGCTTTTTTCCTTTTCTTTTATCCAATCATCAATAGTGTCTTTTTTGAACCGCCATTTTGAGCCGACCTTGAACCCCGGGATCTTTCCATCCTGGGCATGTTTATAGATCGTGACCACCTTCATCTTCAAGTAGTCGGCAAGTTCTTCTACCGTCATTACAGGACTAACCATATCGCCTCGCCCCCCTGATATTTTATATCTTTCATTGATATGCTTTAATTTGAAGTATCTTTTTTTGCTTTATGCTGGTATATTTTAGTGTTTTCCAATACATATTGTATTATATTTATAAAGTAAATTAACATAAAATCCTTTAATTACGTAACTTACGACATCTTAGCCTTGGTATTTCTACCCCTTTACCCTTGTATTTTGGTCTAATTTGATACGGATTGGTATAAATTAATCGGCGTTGATAAGTATAATGAGTAAATACCCAAAGTCAAGATTTGGATGCGCTTTTTTTGAGTATATACCCATTGTCGGAACATTCCCGGTGGGGAGAAAACCGATGAGAACATACCGGGGCCTATATGTTGAATATGCGGACTATCACTTGAAGTGCAAGGTTGGCGTAGATCGCGGCAAGAAGATCGTCGAGCATTATACCCCATCCGCCCTTGACCTTTTCGATAAAACGGATCGGAGGGGGCTTTATTATGTCGAACAACCTGTAAAGGCCAAAACCGGCGATCACCGTAAGAACGGTGATCGGGATGAAAAGAAAAACGACAAAGACGCACGCGAACTCATCTATTATCACGTATGAGGGATCCTTCAGCCCGGTCTCTGCCTCCACCTTTCCGGATGATACGACACCCGCGGCAAAAAGCGCAAGAAAACACGCCGCGTAAACAAAAGGATACCCGTGAAGGGCCAGACACGGCACAAGGCCCGCTAAACTGCCCGCTGTTCCCTGCGCGAACGCGATGTGCCCCAATCCGAACACGGTCGCGATGTGCTTATGAATGTTCCCGGTCCTCATGAAATGTTCTTCTGGTGATCGCCGTTATTGAACAGGTACCTCCTGTTCCCGAGGAGATAGGATACCCCGCTGATCATCGTCAATATAACGGTTATCAGCATCAGGATGAATATAAGCTGTTTATACCAGTATTCGAACGAGGCGTTCCAAAAACCGAAAGTCTCGACGCCGGCTTCCTTTATCACGATAAAGACCAATATTATAAAGATGGAAAGCATCTGCGATATCGTTTTGTGTTTTCCCGCCATTCCGGCGGCAAGGACCTCCTTGCTCTTCAGGGCGACCAGGCGGATGCTGGTAATAATGAGTTCGCGCATGATTATTATGACGACCATCCAGGCGGGAACGAGCTTCATTTCGACAAAAGCCAGGAAGGCGGCCAGCGTCAATATCTTGTCCGCGACAGGATCCATTATCTTGCCGAAATCGGAGGTGATCTTGTATTTTCTGGCGATATATCCGTCCAGGTAATCGGTAAGGGCCGCTATAACAAAAATGGCCAGGGCCGCGGACTTGAACAATAACCCCTTCGAGAAAAGCGTTATCATGAAGACAAAGGTCAGCGCTATCCTGCCCAGAGTTATCTTGTTCGGAAGGTTCATGTCGCTTCTCCTGTCAGATCGTACTCCATCGTGCCGGTAATACGCGCGTCAACGAACTGCCCGACACTGAGTCCTTCGCCTTTCACATAGATCATGCCGTCGACCTCGGGGGCATCCGTACAGGACCTGCCGAGATACGTGCCGGAGGATGACGGATCCTTTTCGTCTACAAGCACCCGCACCGTCCCTCCCAGATAACGGAAGTTGTTCTCGGCCGATATTTTCTGCTGGAGCTTCATTACGCGGTCGAACCTGGACCTTTTGACTTTCTCCGGCACCTGTCCCTCGAGATCGGCCGCGGAGGTCCCTTCTTCCCTGGAATAGATGAACGCGCCCAGGCGCTCGAACCTTATATCTTCCAGAAAACCGGCCAGTTCGTCGAATTCCCCGTCCGTTTCGGTCGGGAACCCCACGATCACCGACGTACGAAGCGTTACATCCCCGGTCTTCCCGCGGATACGCTCAATAAGACGAATGATGTCGCCCTTCGATACCCGCCGGTTCATCTTCCGCAATATTCTATCATTTATATGCTGTATCGGCAAATCGATGTAATTGCATATGTTTTCGGTGCCGGCTATGACGTCTATGAGCTCATCGGTGAAATGGGCCGGGTGGGTGTAAAGGAGCCGTATCCACCCGTCTTCCATCAGCGGGCTTGCCGCCCTCAGGAGGCCGGCAAGCTCCGGATTCCCGCCCGTATCCAGCCCGAAAGACGTGGTATCCTGCCCGATAAATATCAGTTCTTTCAGGTCGCGCTCCCCTTTCAACCTTTTTATCTCAGCCAGTATGGAACCGGCTTCGCGGCTGCGTCTTGGGCCTTTCAGTTCCGGAATGACACAATAAGAACACCTGTTGGAACACCCTTCCTGTATCTTAACGTAAGCGTAGTGGGCGGGCGTGAGCGTCTTTCTTCTGTCCATGTGGTTGTACAGGAAATCCGGCACGGGTTTCACGTCTTTTATCTTCTCCCCGGAAAACAGCTTATCCAGGAGCCCGGGGATATCGGTGAAACTGGATGTCCCGAAGATGCCGTCGATCTCACCTATCTCAGAAGCAAGCTCATCGGGATATCTCTGGGATAGACAGCCGACAACTACCAGTTTTTTTATCAGTGAGTTCTTCTTGAATTCGGCCAGCTGAAGGATAGCGTCGATGGATTCCTGTTTAGCGTCCTGAATGAAGCCACAGGTATTCACTACGGCTACATCGGCCCCCTCGGGCTCATCGACGATGGAAAAACCTTTTTCTTCAAGGGCACCGAGCAAGACCTCGCTGTCCACGAGATTACGGGGGCATCCCAGGCTCAGAAGGTAAACTTTTTTCATGGGGCAGGGATCAGTCAAAGCGGGTCACCCAGTTGTCGCCTATCCTGATACCCTCACCCGACACCTGGATGTTCTTTACGACACCTGAAGCGATCTTGCCGATCTCATAGGTATTGACCCTGAAATCCAGCATTTCAGCTTTCCCGGTCCAAACGTTGAGAACGCCCTTGGCCTTCCACGTCTCGGAATTCCCCTTTTCCATTATCCCGGCGAAAAGCGTGTCTCCTTCCCTTGTCACCTTTATCCACACCTCCCCGCGGGCTTTAAGGGTGAGGACGACCTCGTCCCTTTCCCGGGGGGGCGTGGCGGCGAAATTCGCCAATCCCATAAAGCCTTTTCTCGGCGACGGGGTCTCTTCGACGCGGGGCTGGACCGGAGCGCGGGTTTCAACGCGGGCAACAGCGGGGGTTTTGGTTTCCCGCGCGCGCGCCGCGGCGGCCTCTCTCCTGCGCTGTCCTGCCCGGACCATCTTGGACTTGATCATACCGGCAACGGCAAATAAAAGAAAAAGGGCAACGCACGCGGCGGCCACCACGAGCGCCTTCTGGGCCTTTTCCCTGGAAAAGGTAAAGGTAAAAGCGGGTTCTTTTTCTTCCGCGCCCTCCGGTGTCATCGAAAAATCCCTTACCGGCATGCCGCCGGTCACGGAGTCGAACTTCCTGAGTATATCCGACTCGTCAAGCCCGAGGAACGATGAATATTTTTTCAAGAAGCCTTTCATGTACAGTTTCCCGAGCCTGTCCAGCACGCCGTTCTCTATGTCCGTTAAGACCTTCATGTGGATGCGCGTATTATCGCTGACATCCTCGAGACTCATCCCGCGTTTGGCTCTCGCTTCCCGGAAGACCTTGCCTATCTCTTTTGGCGTCGTCATGTCTTATCCTTCTTGTATATTTTCGAGCTCTTCGAGGCTTTCCACGAGTATCTCACGGGGCTTGGACCCGTTATATGGCCCCACTATCCCCTCTTCTTCCATTATATCGATCATCCTCGCGGCCCTGGTATAACCGACCCTGAGTTTACGCTGGACCATGGACACCGAAGCCTGCCTTGTATGTATGACGATCTTCACGGCTTCATGGTAAAGATCATCCTTCTCCTGTTCCACGCCTATTTTCTTTGACTCCTGTGTCGCCACGGCCTCTTCGACATACTGCGCGCCGGCCTGGCCCTTTATGAACTTGACCAATGCCCTTATCTCGCTGTCCTCCACCAGGCTGCACTGTCCGCGGATCAGGGAAGATTCCCCGGGTTGCATGAGGAGCATATCTCCTCTCCCGAGAAGTTTTTCCGCGCCGTTGGCGTCCAGGACCGTCCGGGAATCGACCTTGGATGCCACTTTAAAAGATATCCTTGCCGGGAGATTCGCCTTTATTACACCCGTTATTACATTCACCGAAGGCCGCTGGGTGGCCAGTATCATGTGTATACCCGCGGCGCGCGATAGCTGCGCGATGCGCATTATGGCGCCTTCGACGTCCTGCTGGGCTACGACCATGAGGTCGGCCAACTCGTCAACAATAACGACTATGTACGGAAGTTCCTCGTCTTCCTCTTTCTGCCTCTCCTTGTAAGCGGCGATATTCCTGACCCCTTTTTCGGCGAATATCTCATACCGTCTTTCCATTTCGCCTATGACCCACCCGAGAGCCGCGGCCGCTTTTTTGGAGTTCGTAACGATCGGCGCTACGAGGTGCGGTATGCCCTCGAATATCATGAGCTCCACTCTCTTGGGATCGATCATCATGAACTTCAGCTCGTCCGGGGAAGAATTGAACAAAAGGCTGCTGATTATGCAGTTTATGCACACGGTCTTACCGGAACCGGTCGCCCCGGCTATTAAAAGATGCGGCATCCTGGCAAGGTCCGTGACTATAACCTCTCCCGAGATATCCTTGCCGAGAGCGAGCTTCAAAGGCGAGTCTTCTTCGCTATATTCCCGGCTCTCCAGAAGGTCCCTTAACCGGACAAGTTCACTCTTGCTATTGGGAACTTCAATACCGATCGTCCCCTTGCCGGGCAGAGGGGCCAGAATGCGTATATTCGCGGATTTCATCGCCAGGGAAATATTGTCGCCCAGTGAGGTTATTTTGTTCACCTTGGTCCCGACCGCCGGCTCCAACTCGTACATGGTTATTACCGGCCCCCGGTTTATCTTGACGACCTTGGCCTCCACGCCGAATTCCAAAAGAGTAGTTTCAAGCGTAAGCGCGTTCCTCTTCAGGTCCTCTTCTTTTTCCTTCACGTTCCCCCTGGACGGGGTCTTCAAAAGGTCCATGGCCGGCAGTTTATATTCCACTTTTTCACCGGTGGAACCGTCGGATACGGGAGCCACTCGTGCCGGTTTGGCTTCGGACTTTTGCGGCCTGGAAGGCGTAACTATCTTCGGGCCGGCCGCGGCAGCAGGATCTCGCTCCGATGCCCTTTCCGGCTCGGGAACGGCCTTGCGCGCGCGTGAAACCCTGCGGGCTTCCTCGACCTGGGCTTTCATCGCTTCGAGTTTCTTCGCTATCTCCTGCCTGGCATTCTTCATCTTGTTCCGTTTTTCCGCGGCCTCCACCGGGGCCCTTTCCCTTTCGGGCAGCACGGAGCGCAGACGCGAAAACCCCTCTGTCAGGAACTTGAAAGTTGCTACAAGAATGGGAAGAATGAGGAATTCCGTCGCGATCAACACGGAAAGGATTATCATCGCCACGATGAACACCGTGGCCCCAACCCTCCCGAGGTATTCCAGGAGAAAGGCCGAAACCAGGCTGCCGATGAGACCTCCCTGGGCGAACGCCATGGTTCGGCTGGAATCGGCCACCATGCTCAGGCTCGCGCTCACCATCGTCGCGAGGACAAACGTTCCGAAGATCTTGAAAAAGACCTTCCTCGCCTCGATCTGCAGGAGTCTGGATATCCCCCACACAAGTATCATGAGCGGGATAACGTAAGAAGCTTTTCCCATGAAGAAAAGCAGGACCCCGCCCACATAGGCCCCCACCACTCCGGTAGCGTTATGCGTTACCAGATTCGGCCTGCTCGTGTAGAAAGAAAGGTCTTGTTCGCTGAACGTGAAAATGCTCAAAAAGAGAAAAAGGCTTATAGCGAACAGGACAACAGCAATGATCTCGTTCTTTTTTACCTGGTCCATATTAAAACTCTTATCTCAAGAATATCATATATGCCGAGCCAAGCAAAATGCAATAACCTCCAAAAACGTATAACCGGTTCCTTCTGATAAAGCTCCAGAGAATATGCAGGCACAAAAGACCCGCCGCAAAAGCGACCGCCATCCCGGCCGCGTAGTTCAGGACATTTCCTTTAATGACAGCCCCTATATCGATAGTCATCCCCTTATACAAGACCGCGCCTATGATAGCCGGGATCGAGATCAGGAACGAGAACCTGAAGGCGTCCTCCTTGTTCATCCCGCCCGCTAATCCGGCCGATATGGTCGTCCCGCTCCGGGAAATTCCCGGCAGAAGGGCGAACGCCTGGGCTATGCCCACGATCAAAGAGCTGAAAAAAGTCGGAGACGCGCCGCCTGCTTTCCTCTTCGACAGGCTGAATTGTCCCACGAAAAGAACGATGCCCGTAACGACAAGCATCATGGCGACCTTTACCGGGCTCTCGAAAAAAGACGATATTCTGTCCTCAAAGACCAGCGCCGCCAGGACGGCCGGAACGGTCGCGATGATCACATAAGACAACCACTTCCAGTTTCTTTCGCGCGCCAGCTCGGCTATATCCCCGGTGAAATAGATAACAACCGCCGCCAAGGTGGCCACGTGAAGGCAAATGTCGAAAAATACCGCCGGCTCGCTGAAACCGAATAACCTGTGAATGAACACAAGATGTCCGGAGCTCGATATCGGCAGGAACTCCGTCACGCCCTGCACTAGCCCCGATACTATCGCTTCCGTCAAAGTCATGTTTAAGTTAGCCAATTAGCCAGTGAACCGGTTAGCCAGTGGCTGGTTAACCGGTTCACTCTTTACGCGCCCGTATGGCCGAACCCCCCGTGCGCCCGCTCGGTCTCAGCGAGCTCTTCCATTTCAACGAAATCAGCGCGGGTTATCTCGCCGAAAACCATCTGCGCCAGCCTGTGGCCGCGCTTAACAGCGAATTCTTCCTTGCCGTGATTGATGACTATCAGGTTGACCAGCCCCCGGTAATCACTGTCTATAGTGCCGGGGGTGTTGACCATCGTTATGCCGTGTTTCAGCGCCAAGCCGCTTCTCGGCCTGACCTGAGCTTCATACCCCTCAGGCAACTCTATGTAAATACCGCAGGAGATGAGCTTGATTTCACCCGGAGAGATCGTTACCTCGTCTTCGACATCGGCATAAAGATCCACGCCGCTGGAACCGGCAGTGGCATACGCCGGGATGGGCAGGTCCTTGGCGCTTTCCTTGCGTTTTATCTTAACCTTTATTCTCTTCAACTTGTTGAGCTTGTTTTATGCTGAGCCTTACGCGTCCATGGTCGTCAAAACCCACGAGTTTTACCTTTACCTTCTGTCCTTCCTTGAGAACTTCCGAGACGTTCTTGACGTATTCGTTCGATACCTCCGACACGTGAACAAGACCTTCGCGACCGGGCATGAATTCCACAAAAGCTCCGAAATCCATTATCTTGACCACCTTGGAGTCATAGACCCTGCCTACCTCCGGCTCGGCGATTATGTCCCCTATCATCTGAACGGCTTTCTCAAGGGATTCCTTATCCGACGAAGCTACCTGGCATGACCCGTCATCCTCGATGTTGATATCCGCTCCGGTTTCCGCTATTATACCGCGAATCACCTTGCCGCCGGGACCGATGACCTCTCTGATCTTGTCGAGTTTTATGTTCAGGGTTACGATCCTCGGAGCGTTAGGCGCTACCTCATTGAGAGGCTCGGCGATGGTCGCCTGCATGTTCTCCAGGATCTCGAATCGGCCTTTTTTCGCCTGTTCGAAAGCGGCCCTCAGGACATCGTAGCCGACGCCTTTCACCTTGAGGTCCATCTGGACCGCCGTAACGCCGCTCTTTGTGCCCGCGATCTTCAGGTCCATGTCGCCGAAGTGATCCTCGGCGCCCGCGATATCAGTAAGCACCGCGTAACCGCTATCGCCCTTCACGAGCCCCATCGCTATACCGCTTACGGTTTCGGTTATGGGGACACCGCTTGCCATGAGTGACAGCGAACCCGCGCATACCGAAGCCATGGAACTGGATCCGTTGGACTCGAGGATCTCGGATACGACCCTGATCGTGTAGGGAAAAGTCTCTTTCGACGGCAGGACGGGCCCCAGCGCCTTTTCAGCCAAAGCGCCATGTCCTATCTCCCTCCGCCCCGGGCCGCGAAGCGGCCTCGCTTCTCCGACGCTGAACGGCGGAAAATTATAATGGAGCATGAAAGATTTAAAACTCTCGCCTTCAAGGGCGTCTATGCGCTGTTCGTCCGCGGCCGTACCGAGCGTGGTGACCGCAAGGGCCTGCGTTTCGCCACGGGTAAATAAGGCCGACCCGTGGGTACGCGGAAGGATATTTATCTCCGAAGACAGCGCGCGGATCTCCTCGAACTTCCTGCCGTCTATGCGCCTTTTCTCTTTCAGTATGATATCCCTGACGACCTCTTCTTCCACGTGGGCCAAGGCCAGTTTTATCTCCGCCTTCTTGGATTCGTCCTCTTCCGCGCCCTCCGCTTTCACTATCTCTTCTTTTAGCGCGTCCAGCTTTTCCATGCGCATCTGTTTTTCCGGTATCTGAAGCGCTTCTTTTATGCCCTCGCGATGGTTCTTTATGATCTTAGCGTACAATTCATCGTTCAGGGGGACATAATCCACATCCTGCCTCTTGGGCTTGCCCACCTTATCTCTCAATTTTTTTTGAAGGTCCAGAAGCGGCTTTAATCCCTCGTGGCCGAATTTTATCGCCTCGAGTATCTTATCTTCAGCGACCATGTCGGCTCCGCCTTCAAGCATGACCACGTTTTCCGCGTTGCCTACCACAATAAGGTCCAGCTTCGTTTCCGCGAGATCGGCGATAGTAGGGTTCAATATAAATTTGTCATCCACCATTCCCACGCGCACCGCTCCTATCGGACCGTTAAAAGGAATGTCGGATATTGTCAGGGCGGCCGAAGCGCCGATAATACCCAGCACGTCAGAATCGTTCTTGCCATCGCAGGACAGTACCGTAGCTATTACCTGCACCTCGTTCATCATACCTTCCGGGAAAAGGGGCCGTATGGGCCTGTCTATCATCCGGGAAGTAAGTATGGCTTTCTGTGAAGGACGGCCTTCGCGCTTGAAAAACCCGCCGGGTATTTTTCCCGCGGCGAATGTCCTCTCCTGGTATTCCACGGTTAAAGGAAAAAAATCGATCCCTTCTCTGCCCTGATGCGAGCAAACGCAGGTGACCAGGATCATGGTCCCCCCGTACTTAACGGTAACTGCTCCATCCGCTTGTTTCGCCAGTTTTCCGGTACCAATAGTAAGCTCTTCGGCGCCAAGAGCTATTTTTGCCTCTTCCATATCTCAGCTCCCTCTTTTCGTCTTTTTCTGTTTTCCTGCAAAAATTATTTGCGGAGTCCAAGCTTTTTGATAAGCCCCTTGTATTTCTCATCATCAGTGTTCTTGAGGTAGGTAAGAAGCTTCCTTCTCTTGTTGATCAAGAGCAAGAGACCTCTCCTTGAATGATGGTCTTTTTTGTGTTTCTTAAAATGCTCCGTAAGGTTATCGATCCTTTCGCTTATAAGGGCTATCTGGACCTCTGGGGAGCCGGTATCTGTTTCGTGCTGCTTGAATTCACCTATTATCTCCTGTTTTTTTCCCTTTACTATAGGCACTTTAACACCTCCTTATCCTGAAGAGAAAAGTCTTTTTCCCTGCTGGTTTTCCTTGCTACCTGCGCTATGTTAGCACATAAATAAAAATTTGTAAATATATATTATAGCGAGCGCCGGGCGATGTTTTACGGAAGGGTCTGCGGCTACAAGTACTTGTACCTTTGTATTTTTCGTATGATATCTTTGCGGTGAAGCAGTTTGCCGGCGATCTTAACGTCTTTGTCTATCTGGCGGATCAGGCGTTCGCTGCCCCGAAAACGCTTCTCCCCCCTGATCCGTTTTATGAAAAATATCTCTATGGATTTTGCGTAAAGGTTCTCTTTGTAATCAATTATGTGAGCTTCTATATGGGGTTCCTTCCTTTTTTTTAATCTGGCGCCGTAAAAGGTGGGCCTGAACCCCACGTTAAGGACCCCGTCATAGAGCTGACCGTCTATATCGGCCTTCACCGCATATACCCCCGGAGGCGGGATGACCTCCTGGTGCGGATCCAGGTTCGCCGTAGGTCGCCCGAGAGACCTGCCGCGCTCATCCCCCTTTACCACGGTACCAAGGACGGATACCGGGCGCCGCAGTATCTTTTCGGCTTTGGCAATATTCCCTGTTTTGATGAGCTTACGCAACCATGTGCTGCTTACGGTCCTTCCTCCCATCTTTACCGGCTTGACCGTTATAACGTCCACCCCGTACCTTTTGCCAATCTCTTTCAGATCATCTATATTACCGCTTTTCCCCCTCCCAAAATGAAAATTATCGCCCACATATACCTTCCTCGCGCCAAGGGCCATTATAACCCTTTTGACGAATTCCTCCGGGGTCATCATGGCGATGAAATCCGTGAAATGTATCACCACCGCCGCATCCAGCCCCATTTTTTCGAAAATATGCAGGCGATGTTCCAGGGACATGATACGCGGAGGCGTCTTTCCGGGCCTCAGCACCGTCTGCGGATGCGGGTCGAACGTCACGATGACCTTGTCCCCCCCTGTCTCGCGCGAATTCAGCACCTTGCCTATGACGCGTTTGTGGCCGATGTGGATACCGTCGAATATCCCTATAGCGACGATCGGATCTTTTAATTCCTTGCTGGCATCCCTATATCCGTACAATATTTTCATAGAGTTTTTCCCTGTCCATGCCCACCAGATCCGAAAAAGAGATCGCCTGCTCTATCGAAAAAGATCCGGATCTCGTTCTTCGTAATTCGGTTAAATGCGCGCCACAGCCGAGTTTTTCGCCGATATCTTCAGCCAGCTGCCGTATATAAGTGCCTTTCCCGCAAACCACCCTGAATTCCACAAAAGGCATATCGATCTTTATCACATCAATGGCTTTTATCGTTATTTTTTTAGCCTCCCTTTTGACCTCTACTCCTTTTCTCGCGAGCTTGTATAACCGTTTTCCGTTAACCTGCTTGGCGGATACCATGGGAGGAACCTGTTCTGTTTCGCCCAAAAAACCGGGCACTACCCCCTTTATATCATCCTCCGACACCAGAACTTCCCTCGAAGACACCAACTTGCCGTCGCTGTCACCGCTGTCCGTCTTTTCGCCGAGCTTCATCACCGCAACGTATTCTTTATCCTCGCCCGCGAACTTTCCGGAGGATTTTGTGGCGGCGCCGAGCAGAAGGACCAGGACCCCGGTAGCGTTGGGGTCAAGCGTACCGGCATGCCCGACTTTCTTGATCGCGAACTTTCGGCGAACCGCGTTCACGACATCGTGGCTCGTCATGCCCTTTTCTTTATCAACTATAAGTATTCCCGCGGGATCGGTCATTTCAGACATCAGACTCCAGACTTCAGACAGACTCACGCCGCAAGGTCGTTAGCCCGTTGTCGGTTTGCCCGTTGCCCGATATACAGGCAGACAGGATAACGGGCGAACGGGAAACGACATATCACACATCACTCATCACCCATTACTTCTTTACATCTTTACTTCTTTCGCCTCTTGCCTTTAGCCTAACTTATCACGTATTACTTATCACTCAACCCAACATATGCGCTCTACGCTATGCTACTCCCATCTCTTTCCTCACTTCCTCCAATACCCTTTTCTTCGCTTCTTCAAGACCGCAGTTCAATGTACACCCGGAGGCCTGCGCGTGTCCGCCGCCGCCAAAACGCGACGCGATCCTGTTAACGTCAACAGCGCCGGACGATCTGAAGCTTACGTTTATCCTGTCCCTGGAAGCGGCGTTCTCCTTAAAAAATACCGCGACCTCTACGCCCTTAACGGAGCGGGGGAAATTTATGAACTCATCTGTGGGTATGCTCTCCACTCCCTCTTCGGCGTACATCTTCTCGGTAAGGGTTATGTGAGCCACCTTTCCTCCTTCTACCTGGAGCGTTGTCAATACCCTCCCGAGCAGGCGCATCTGCTGCGGCAATTTGCTCTCGAATATCTCGCTGTAGACCTCTTTGGGGTCAATACCGGCCCCCAGCAATTCACCCGCGATCTCATGAGTGGTTTTGGAAGTGTTCGCATAATTGAACATCCCCGTATCGGTCAAGATAGCGATGTAGACGTCCTCGGCAAAGCCTTTAGTTATCTCGAAGCCGTCTTCGACTGCCATCAGGTATATCATCTCCCCGGCGGAGCTTGCATCGGGCTCTACCCAGTTTATGTTCCCGAAGAATTCATTGCTCACATGGTGGTCGATATTTATGACCGTGTGCCGTTCATTTATATGGTCGCTCACGTGTCCCGCGCGTTCTCTGACCGGGCAATCCAGCACTATAAATGTCTCCGGATGAAAATTCCCGGGTATCTCTCTCATTATCGAGTCCGCGTATTCCAGGAACCTCAGGTTATCCGGCACTTCGTCATGATCGACCATCACCACGTTCTTTCCGCGCTTTTTAAGCATCCGGAAAACGGCTATCTGGCTGCCTATCGAATCGCCCTCGGGGTTGACGTGCGAAGTCACCACAAAGTTATCCCTTTCCCGGAAAGCGTTCATTACGTGTGTCATGCTATCTCTGTTCATCTTCAATCCCTTCTTCCCCTTCGGGTTCAATACCCAGTTCTTCTTCTATTTTACCAAACAGCCTGTCGATGCTTTCCTGCCTCTCTTTTTCCCTGTCCTCCCTGAACGACACGTGAGGTATATACTTGAGCGACACGCGTTCGGCCAGCTCCTTCCTGATAAAACTGCCGGAACTTTTCAACCCTTTCGCGACCTCCTCTTTATCGCTGTTCTCGGGTAACGTGTAATAGATCCTGGCCATCCGGAGGTCCCTGGTCACTTCCACCCTGGTTATGGTAACATGCTTGACCCTGGGATCCCCTATATCGCTTTGCAGGATCCCGGAAACTTCCCTGAGTATCATTTTCCTCACCCTGTCCATCCTGTCGATCATGTTGTCGCTCCGCTCCTATCGTCTCTTGTCACTCGTCACCCGTCACTGCTCTATAATATCTCCGTCGAATAATCCGACACCTCTATTGCTCTTTCGTCCTCTATAAAATTCATTATACCGTCGAGATATCCCGAAAGATGCTTCTTGCCGGTGGAGATAGCGACCACCCCCAGAACCGCCTTCTGCCATTTATCCATTTCGTCAACTTCCGCCACCGAAACGTTGAACTTGTTCCTCAGGCGATCCTTCAGCCTCCGCAGACGACCACGCTTCTCTTTCAAAGAAGCGCTGCCGCTAAGACGTATCTCTATTCGCAAAATACCTACACGCATTTTGATCAGATGCCCATCACCCGCGGCTCTTTATGAGTTTTCTCATATAATAGAGCTCGTCCTTCTTGGTCGCGAGATTACCGTCGAGTTTCGCGTAAAGTACTTTCTGGAGCAATTCCTTGTACCGCGGACCCGGAACTATCCCCTCTTTCTCTATGTCGTCGCCCCTTATGGAAAGCTTTGTGCCGTTATAATCGGTAAAAAATCTTTTGATGCGCCTGCGGGCTATCGCGGACTTTGTCTTGGCCGTTATACAAAGCGAGACTTCATGCGCAAGAGGTTCAAGAATGCCGTACACGGCGCTGGGCTTCATATTTTTCCTTGAAGATAGCTTCCTCAGGACCTTGTCGCCGTCCCTCTTATATGATCTTATCCTCAGGCTTTCGCTCCTCGTAAAAACGAACTTTTCAAGGACCTCATCCACCTGTTTCGGGGCAAGCTTATCCAGCATTACCATGAGGTGTATCAACCAGACATCCAGCTTCCGCTTCCGCGCGGCGCGCTCTTCGTACCATTGCACGGCCTTCTTTATTTCGGTGAAAAGCTTCCTTATCGATCTCTTCAGGACCAGCTCGGGATGTATGAACCTGAGCTCGTGCAGCTCCCTCATCCTTAGAACGGCCTTTTCGGGATCCTTCTCCTTCAGCATAAGTATCAGCTCGCCCCTGATCCTCTGATTTTCCGTTCTGCTGAACATCTCCTGCTTTATCGCGTGCTTGATAAGATACTCCGTGTGCTTTTCTATTTCGAACCCGAACCGCTGCTCGAACCTGACCGCCCTGAAGATCCGGGTAGGATCATCAATAAAACTGTTATCATGAAGCGCCTTTATGACGCCTTTCTCCAGGTCTTTAATGCCGTCGAAAAAGTCCAGGAACAGCCCGAAATCCTTTCTGTTTATCCTGACAGCCATGGCGTTGATCGTAAAATCACGACGATAAAGATCCTCCTTGAGCGAACTGAATTTCACCGTGGGAAGAGCGGCCGGCGCCGCGTAAGTCTCCTTTCGGGCCATGGCTATATCTATCTTGAACTTGTTGTCGGGGTGAAGGGACGGCCCCAGCCATTCGGGCCAGTCCGTTACTACCGTGGAGGTCCCGAACTTCCTGTGAACGACAAGAGAGCCGCGCAATTTATCCGCTATAACCTTGCCGAACTTTATCGCGTCGCCCTCCATCACTATATCAAGGTCATAATTCTTCTCCCCCAGGAAGATATCCCTGACAAAACCGCCTACGAGAAAAATATTTATTCCGCGCGCGTCGGCCTCGGAGCTTATGGACCATATCAGCCGCATAAGTTTCTTCGGGAGCATCGATTCCATTTTGACGGTAACATCGAACACGCCCGGTGTCCGCCCGCCTTGCGCGGGGAACAGCGAACTATGCACCTTTTTCAACACGTCGGTCCTCGTAACTATTCCCACCAGCTCTTTGCCCTTCAGAACGGGAAGCCGTCCTTTACCTTCCTCGATAAGGATCCTGCGCAGTTCATGAAGCGGGGTATCGGGCGTAACGGTGACCAGAGGCGCATGCATGTATCCCTTCACCCTTGAATGCCCCATGCCGCGCTTGATGGCTTTTTTCAGGTCACCCATGGTCACCATCCCGGCCAGTTTACCCGAATCGTCCAGTACCGGCGCGCCTCTGTACCCATAACGTTCAAGTTTCCCGAGCATATCACGGACCTTTTCCTCCTGGGACACGGTTTTCACGGGGGAAGACATTATATCCCCGGCGTAAACACCGGGGCGTATGATCTCCTCAAGCATTCTCAATATTTCGGCCTTTATCTCCGCGGGGGATCTTTTCTCCACTCTCGCGCTTGCCGCCGACGCGTGTCCGGCGCCGCCGAAACAGGCCATCAACTTGTTCATGTCGATAAAGTTCTTGCGGCTCCTGGCCATTATCTTTACCCTGTCTCCCGTCTTGAACATGGCGAACAATACCGGATAATTCTCAACTTCCTGCAATTTATGCACCACCGTTCCCATTTCCCCCACGAAATGCCTGGCTTCCACGCTGGAAAAAGCCACGTCAACGCCGTGGATATTTTCGACCTCTATGGACTGCAAGAGATCCACGAACACCGATAGCTCCGCTCCGGAAAGTTCCCTGTTCAAATAGGACGAAACGGCGTTGAGATTAGCCCCCATCCCCAGAAGCTTGCTAACCATATCAACGTCAAGTTTGGTGGTCGGCGAATACGAAAGCGACCCCGTCTCTTCGTATATGCCGAGAAGCATGAGAGTGGCTTCGAGGGGGGTAAAATCGAACTTCCCCTCCTTTTCGAGTATCCCGAGCAGGATAGTGACCGTCGCGCCTACCTCGCGGAAGACATCCTTGTCGGCCTTTATGTCGAAACGGGTCTTCGGGTGGTGGTCATAGATATGCACCTTAATCCCCTTCTTGTCAAGGAGGGAAGCCGCTTCGCCGATACGCGATCTATGACGGTTATCCACGATCACCAGGCGCTTCACGTCGTCCATGCGGCATGTTTTTTCGTCCTCGATCCTCACTTTATCCTTTATAAGAGAAAGGAAATTCCTTACAGCTTTCTCCTGGGATCCCGGGAGCAAAAGACGCGCCTTCGGATATAACTTGCTGGCCGCTACCAGCGAGCTCAAAGCGTCAAAATCAGCGTTCTTGTGTGTTACTATCAGGTCCATGTTTCAAATTTAAAAGTTAAAAGATAAAATTGAAAATTGCAATTCTAATACCAGAATTAGAGGAAATCCGGATCTCCCCGAAACAAGCACCCTCTGATATTGACTTCGATGTATGCACTTAATTATAAATTTCTAATTATAATTTTATCTTTTCAATTTTAACTTTTCCATTTTTATGCGCGCGGGTGATACTGTTCGTGTATCTTCCTCAACTTATCCTTATTCACATGAGTGTATATCTGGGTCGTCGATATATCCGCGTGGCCCAGCATCTCCTGGACCCCCCTGAGTTCCGCGCCTCCCTCCAGAAGATGCGTTGCAAAAGAATGCCTGAGACTGTGCGGAGCAATGTGTTTCTTTATCCCGGCCTGCCGGGCGTATTTCTGTATTATCTTCCACAGGCTCTGGCGGGATATCTTTTTGCCCAGCCTGGAAAGAAAAAGATGGTCGTCTCCACGGACCTTGCCGGCCAACTTATGCCTCGAGTCCCGGATATATCGCTCAACCGCCTTCTCTGCCACTTTTCCGAGAGGCACTATCCGTTCCTTGCCACCCTTGCCCATACACTTAACAAAACCGGCTTCCAGGTTAACGTTCATCTTCTTCAGGTTAGTAACCTCCGAAACCCTCAGCCCTGTCGCATACATCAGCTCCAGTATCGCCCTGTCCCTTATGCCCATCCAGCCTTTTCTGGGCGGAGCGTCCAGAAGCTTTTCGATCTCCTGCCTGTTCAGGACATCCGGAAGCGTCTTCCACGTTTTAGGCGTCTCTACTATGGCAGCAACATTCTCTTTCACTATCTGCTCAGCCACCATGAATTTCCAGAACGTCTTCATCGCCGCCAGATTTCTCGCGATAGTCGTCGGGGACAACCCTTTATCTTTAAGGTGCATGAGGAACTTGACGATGTCATCACGGGTTACACCCGAGACATCTTTGCGCGCCTTTTTAATGTATTCCTCGAATTTCTCAAGATCTCTCCGGTAAGATTCCACGGTATTGCGGCTTACGCCTCTCTCAACCTCGAGGAAATATATGAAGTTCTCAATGTGGTTCTTCATTGTCTCGTCGTTCGAATCTCGTATTTATAGATTACGGAGATTCCAAAGAAGATTACAGAGATTATATCTTTGTAATCTAAAAAAAGTTGCCGGATCGTAAATCTTCGTAATCAACGTCTGCCTTTCGCCTCTAGCCTCTTGCCTTTATCCTTTATCCTTTATCCTTTATCCTTTATCCTCATCCCCCTCACACGTCACTGAAAAACGGATTATTCCGCTTCTCATATCCTATCGTCGTCTCTGGCCCATGTCCGGGTAAGACCCTGACATCGTCGGGCAGTTTAAAAAGCTTATCCCTGACCGAGATCAACATGGCTTCCGGGTCCCCGCCGGGAAGATCGGTCCTTCCTATGCCTTCGCAGAACAAGGTATCCCCGCTGAAAAGAACATCTCCGCATCTGAGGGAAATGCTGCCCGGGGTATGCCCCGGCGTATGCAGGACCGTCATGGACAGCTCTCCCAGCTTTACGATATCACCGTCCGAAAGAAAACGGCTTACCATCTCCGGCCGGACAACGTCTCTCGCGGGAAAGATCATACTTCTCTGCGAACCGATCAGGCCGGGACCGTCAAGTTCATGGATCAACACCGGGAAACCGAACTCGGTGTCGCCAAGAACATGGTCCAGGTGGCAGTGGGTGTTCAGGGTAAATTCCACATCGATGCCGCTATCACGAATATGATCCGCAATATCCGGGTCGTAATATCCCGGGTCTATGAGAATACCCTTCCCGGAGACCCTGTCGTGAGCCACGTAACAATTGGTGTAAAGGCTTCCCACAATGAAGGTTTTTACATCAAGGTTGGGGCTCGGTCCTGAATTCATCCCTTATACTCCCCCTCACTTTATTATAAGAAAAATCCTCTTTTACGTTCCTGCCGGCCATCTCAAGCGTCCTGCGGATCCTGACCGTATTCCCCCGCGTAACACCGTTTTTCTTGACATCCGCTTCTATTCCCGCCATCTGGTCTATCAACGGTTGGAGCTGCTCGGCCTTTTCGTCGATAAGCATGCTCTGCAGGTCCATCAGGTTCGAAACCTCCTGCTCCAGGGATACGATCATTTTTTTCTGGTTAAAATCCTGCTTTCGATCGCTTTCCGCGAGAAGATCAAGAGATTCCCTGTGCCAGTTCTTCCAGAAAACATATCTCTTCGTATAAAGCTCCAGGGAAGGACGGACCTCATACGTCTTTACCATGCGATACCTCATTGCCGTCCCTTCTTCTTTCGGCTTCCTTACGAATTTTTCGCTGAGCTGAGCGCACCCGGAAATAAAGAACACCAAAACCAATATCATCGCTATCCAGAAAAAACTTTTCTTCCTCATATCGTCTCCTCTTCTTTTAGGCGCAAGGCTAAACGTCAGATTTCGTGTCATGTATTATGACTGCACAACATGACACATGACACAAATCTTTAGATCCCGCCCAACTATCTCCCCACGAACAGCCGCTCCGCGAGCGGCCCGGGAAGGCCCGCTTTAACTATACTTTTCGCGGCGGCATTTATATCGTATTCCACCCTGCGGAATTCTATATACTCCTCGTCGGCATCATAAATACAATAACACGCGCGGGGATCACCGTCACGCGGCTGGCCCACGCTGCCCGCGTTCACGATGTACTGCGCCCCTTCCTCAAGGGCTATCCTTTTCCCTGAAACCCGGCTTATGCTTCCCTCTTTCGATCTGAACACGCCGGGGACGTGCGAGTGCCCCACAAAACATATCTTTTTTTCCAAAACCTCGAACGTATGCATGGCGTCGGCGCCGGTCATCATGTATATGAACTCCTCGGGTTCGTGCAATGTGCCGTGCGCGACAACGAAAGACTCTTCTTCAAGCACGTACGGAAGGTCTTCGAGATACCCGCGGACCGCCGAGTCGATATGCTCCATCGTCCAATAGACCGCCGCGGACGCGTAACTGTTGAAAAAGGATATATCGGCCTTCCCGACAACACCCGCGTCATGGTTGCCCAGGACGTTCTTCGCCCCAAGCGATTGCACCGCATCCACACACCTGACCGGATCGGCCCCGTATCCGACGACGTCCCCTCCCGATATTATCCTGCATCCTTCACCAACGGGAAAAGACCCGACCACGGCCTCAAGCGCCTGAAGGTTGCTGTGTATGTCGGACAATATGATATATTTCATGCCCCGGGCCCTTCTATTCTTACAGCTTACAGCTTTTTTTAAAACCTTATCTCGAACGCCGGAAACTCTCCCGTTACCGGCTCCCAATCAACCCGGGAGTCGCTTATATACCCGCGCATTTCATTCTTTAATTCCCGCAGGAATATCTCCAGCTGATCCCGGCCCCCTTCGCCAACGATCTCGACAGTACCGTCGGGAAGATTCTTTACGAAACCTGTAATGCCGGAACGTGAGGCTATTCTTTCGGTGGCGAACCTGAAACCGACACCATGGACTTGCCCGCTATATAACACGTGGACTCTTTGTGCCCGGCTCATGTGTGGATTCCCGTTTGAAGGATGGTCGGGGCGCTGGGATCTTACTTCTCACCCGCTCGTCGACCCCGGCGCCACGAAATATATTTGCGAGGAAGTTTACCGGGGAAACCCTTTTCCCGGGAAACTGCCGGGTAAATATCAAAATAATCTCCCGTCTCCTGCCACAGGATTATTTTACCATTATAGCGAAGCTAGAATGGTCGGGGCGCTGGGATCTTACTTCTCAACCGCTCGTCGACCCCGGCGCCACGAAATATATTTGCGAGGAAGTTTACCGGGGAAACCCTTTTCCCGGGAAACTGCCGGGTAAATATCAAAATAATCTCCCGTCTCCTGCCACAGGATTATTTTACCATTATAGCGAAGCTAGAATGGTCGGGGCGCTGGGATTCGAACCCAGGACCTCCACGTCCCGAACGTGGCGCGCTAGCCAAACTGCGCTACGCCCCGACATTATGTCAACTAGACTATCGGCGATATTGACGTTATGTTATCATCATAATTATATACCGTCAACCCAAATGCAGAGGATTTTACCGCGCCGATCAATACGTGATGTCTTTGGATCTCTTTTCCAGAAAAAATTCAGGATCCGTAAGGATCGGACCGTAATTTTCCGGGATCGGTATCGGGAAGGTCGCTATTTCAAAGACCCCTACTACTATCCTTTTCACAACGTTGACCGTCCCCATAAAAACGCCCCAGGTGCATCCCGCGAAAATACCGCCTCCCTCTTTTGCGTCACCCATGCCCTGGATAAGAGCGCACGGTGAGGTCACGACGTTCGCCACTCCCCTGCCCAGTTTTTTGACCGGACCGGAGGTAATGTCATCGGCAATAGCCGTTACGGCCGAGAATAACATGATGATAATGAATGTTGCGACGATCTTTCTCATTCTCCCCCCTTTGTTCCAGGTTCCAGGTGATAGGTATCAGGTTCTAGGTTATAATTAGGCGTTCAGACAACCTGACACCTAAAACCTAACACCTAGTAACCTGGTTACATGAAACCCTTCTCTCTCAACATATCTTCAGTAATCGAGCTGCTCTTTCCTTTTTCAGCGTATTTCGCGATAACATCAAACTCCAAGTTAACATAATCTCCCGTTCTTTTCAATTTTAATGTTGTATTATCGAGAGTATGCGGTATCAAAAATACGCGAAGGAAGTCCCGCGATATTTCCCCTACCGTCAGGCTCACTCCGTCGATCGCGACAGAACCTCTCGGGACGATATGCCGCTCATCTCCCGACAAAAGCCCTACTTCAAGGGTCCATCCCCCGCGGCTCTTCCTGTTACCCCGCACCGGCCTTTCACAATCAACATGGCCCGAAACCATGTGCCCGCTCATACCGTCTCCTACCTTGAGCGAACTTTCCAGATTTACCGCATCCCCTGTTTTTAATCTTTTGAGGCTGGTTTTATTGAAGGTGTTTTTTACCACATCAAAGGACAGGGTCTCGCCTTTTTTAACGACACTGAGGCATACGCCGTTCACGGCGACACTGTCGCCGATGCCGATGCCTTCGGCCGTCTTGCGGCACCCTACTTCAAGAACGGCGGGATCGCCTTTCCTTGAGATCCTTTTTACCCTGCCTATTTCCGTTATTATGCCTGTGAACATGTTGTTTCGCCCCCGCATTCAGATATCAGCGGGTGTATTGCGTGATTTGATTACGGAGATCAATAAAGATTGCGAAGATTAAATCTTTGTAATCTAAAACCATTGCCTATATTACAAATCTTCGTAATCAACGGCTCCCTTTAGCCTCTAGCCTCGCGCCTTTAGCCTTCACCACCCGTCCCCGTACAAATATATCCTCTCCCGACCTTTTTATTTGCAACTCTCTCAGGTCCAGCGCTTTCGCGATATTAGGAGCGCCCTTTCCTTTTATCGAAGAACATCCTCCGCCGATTATCTTAGGTGATATAAAGAACATCACTTCATCGACAAGGCCGTCATCTATCAGGCTGCCGACCAGTTCGCCGCCCCCTTCCACAAGTATATTGACCATTCCGTCCCGCGCAAGCGCGGAGAGAAGAGACTTCATCGATACCCTTTTATTTTTGCTCTTTACCTTTAGCACCCGCACCCCTTTGATCTTACTGAACTTTTTTATCTTTTCCCCGGGCGCGAGTCCGGTCACCCCTATTATTACAGGGGCCTTACGGGCGGTATTGATTATATTCGAGATAAAAGGCGTTCTAAGGCGGGTATCCGCTACAACGCGCGAAACAGCGTACCCTTTTCTTTTTTCATCGAGGAGAAAAGGATCATCTTTTATTACCGTCCCCGAACCAACGAGTATAGCGTCGTATCCGGCGCGCATCTTTTTAACCAGCTTTCGCGACACTGCGGAAGATATCCATTTAGACGAACCGTCCCTGGCGGCTATCTTACCGTCCATGGACTGGGCCAGCTTCACGGTCACATAAGGAAGACCTTCGGTGACGAACTTGATGTACTTGCGGTTAAGGAGCCGCGCCTTTTCTTCAAGAAGTCCGACATATACCGATATTCCCGCGTTTCTGAGCCTTTTCGCGCCACGGCCGCTATTCAGGGGATTCGGGTCCTTCATT
>CAZMEZ010000001.1:57733-97727 GCA_964565425.1 uncultured Planctomycetia bacterium
TGCCGCGTAAACCGCCGTTATCCCGCTTTTTATTATCGCGCGAGTGCAGGGCGGTGTCTTGCCGTAATGATCGCACGGCTCAAGCGTTACGAACATCGTTGCTCCCCGGCAGGCCCTCCCCGCATCTTTGATCGCGGCTACTTCGGCGTGATCTTCTCCGGCTTTGCGATGATATCCCCTGCCTACTATCTTGCCGGATTTCACCAGAACAGCGCCTACCATCGGATTCGGATAGGTCTTATCCCTGGCTCTCTCGGCCAGCTCAAGTGCCAGGTTCATGTATTTGATCTTGTCGCCTTTATTCATTCTCGTCACCCGTCACCCGTCACCCGTCACTTGTCACCCTTTACGTATCTTCTCCGCTTCTTGCCTGAGTTTCTCCACCACCTCATAATCCACCCTGATCCGGCCAAGAAGTATCTCTTCCTTACCCATACCATGGCAATCGGATCCCCCTGAGATCAATAGACCGTATTTCGAAGCAAGCTCAAGATACTTGTCGGACGTGCCGCGCCAATGCCTGGTATGATACACCTCTATGCCCCGCAAACCGGCTTTTATGTAATCCGGTATGTGTTCGTCTCTACCCATGGTTCCGGGGTGCGCAAGGACCGGAACGCCTCCCGCCTTTCTTATCATCTTGATAGCCCTGTCGCAGCTGAGATACTCATGACCGACGTGACACGGCTTGCCGTTGCCTATATACCGATCGAACGCCGTCTTTAGGTCCCTCACAACCCGCTCTTCGACCATTACACGCGCGAGCTGTAACCTGCCTACCGTTCCTTTGGGCGCTATCCCAATGACCTTCTCCTCCCCTATGTCTATGCCCTTTTCTTTGAGAAGGACCAGCATCTTTTTTATGCGCTCTAACCTTTTTTCGCGCATCCCGTCAAGGGTCTTCAAAAGAGAAGGCTCCTTCCAATCAATGAAATACCCGAGGATGTGCGCCTCATTCCTGTCGCTGGAAGCCGATATCTCTATCCCGGGTATTATTTCAAGGTCCGCGCTTTCCGCCGCTTTGATCGCGAACGGAATACCTTCCACGCAGTCATGATCGGTGATGCCTATGGCTTTCAGCCCCAGCTTAGCGGCTCTCGTCACGACTTCCTCGGGCGAAAGCAACCCGTCCGAAAAATACGTGTGAACGTGCAGATCAGCGAACCCGGGCACTTTTTTACGCGTCATTTGCTATCCTGTTCTCTTCGTCGGGAACGGATCTTCTTTCCGTCTTGTTTATCCTGTCCAGTATCCCATTAACGAATTTCCCCGAATCCTTGTCCCCGTACTTTTTGGCGATATCTATCGCTTCGTTAATGGCTACCTTGGGAGGGATCCCTTCGGCGAACATAAGCTCGAAACACGCTATCCTCAGGATGTTCCTGTCGACCGTCGCCATTCGTTCCATCTCCCAGTTCTCGGCACACTTACTTATCGTTTTGTCCACTTCGTCCCTGTGCGCCGCCACCCCCCGGACCAGATAATCCGCGAATTCCCTCACGTCCTCTTCCGCTTCCGCCTCGTTCTCCCAGAACCGCACGGCGCTATCCCCGAGAGACTCCTTAGTAATATCGCTGGAGTAAAGGATCTTAAGCGCTATTTCCCTGGCATGCGTACGTTTTCTCATGTTGTTTCCTTTTTAGTTGTTATATCTCGGAATAGAGACTGCACATCTCGATAGCGCTCATCGCGGCATCCCTGCCCTTGTTCCCGCTCTTCGTGCCGGCCCTGTCGATCGCCTGTTCCAGGTTGTCGGCGGTTATTATGCCGAACACGCAGGGAATAGTGCCGTCCATGGCGACTTTCGCCACGCCCTTCGCCGCTTCCGAAGCTATAAAATCGAAATGCGGCGTCTCTCCCCTGATTATCACCCCCAGGCAAACGATGGCATCGTACTTCTTTGATCTTGCCATCTTATTCGCCAACATCGGCGTTTCGAACGACCCGGGACCCCAGACGATCGATATGTCGTCCTCCTTCACTCCGTGCTTGAGCAGCGTGTCGACCGCGCCCTCAAGGAGCTTCGACGACACGAACTCATTAAAACGCGACACTACTAGACCGAACTTTTTGCCTTTTGCTATCATGCTTCCTTTGATCACTTTCGCTCCTGCCATTTCGCGCCTCCTTAGTTATCGACTTTCGAATCTTGAATTTCGTCCCGCCACTACACGTGCTTCAGTTTGTGCCCTAATCTTTTTTTCTTCGTTTTTAGATATCGTCTGTTTTTTTTGCCCGGTTTCACTTCGATCGGCGACCTGCCGACCACCCGCAGGCCGTATCCCTCAAGCCCTATTATCTTTCGAGGGTTGTTGGTCATCAAGCGTATCTTTTTCAACCCCAGATCGGCCAATATCTGAGCCCCTATCCCGTAATCCCTCAGGTCAGCCTCGAACCCGAGTTTCTCATTCGCCTCAACGGTATCCAGCCCCGCATCCTGCAGCTGGTATGCCTTGAGTTTATTGAAGATGCCTATCCCCCGGCCTTCCTGGGACAGATACAAAAGCACGCCTTTGCCTTCGTCGGATATCCTCTTAAGCGACTTTTCCAGCTGGTCGCCGCAATCACACCTGAGAGAATGGAAAACATCACCAGTGAGACACTGCGAATGGACCCTGACAAGGATCTCGCCCTTGGAGATGTCTCCTTTCACCAGGGCAAGATGCTGGAAGTCGTCGATCATAGACTTGTACGCGTACAAGCGAAATTCACCGTGCGGTGTCGGGAGTATCGTCTCGGCCATTTTTTCGATCAGCCGGTCTTTCTCCATGCGGTACTTGATAAGGTCTTCTATGGCGCATATCCTGAGATCGTGCTTCTTCGCGAATTTAAGAAGATCGGGCATCCTGGCCATAGTCCCGTCCTCGTTCATGATCTCGCATATCACGCCTACCGGCTTCCTGCCGGCCAGCCTCATCAGGTCCGCGCAGGCCTCGGTATGCCCGGCCCTGACAAGCACCCCGCCCTTCCTTGAACGAAGCGGGAAAACATGCCCGGGTTTCACGAAATGCCCTTCAGCAGAACCGGGGTTTGCCAAAAGTTTTATAGTATGCGCGCGGTCGTGGGCGGAAATACCCGTGGTGACGCCTTCTTTCGCGTCAACGGAAACGGCCCAGGCGGTCTTATAAGGGTCCTGCGGATCATGCGCGATAAGATGCAGGCCGAGCCTCTCGGCGATATCATCTTCCATCGGCACGCATATAAGCCCCCTGCCGTACTTCGCCATGAAATTGATGGCGGCAGGTGTCACCCGCTCGGCGGAAACTATAAGGTCACCCTCATTCTCCCGTGAAGCGTCATCGACGACTATGACCATGCGGCCGTTGCGAATGTCCTTGATAACTTCCCTAATGCTGTTCATTTTCATCATATACTCCTAAAAATAAAAAACCCCGAAACGTAATACTTCGGGGCGCATTGAAACACTTATCGCGCTAGCTTCTCCCATCCCGGCTTTCGCCCTGTTAGAAATCTCGATTTCTAACAGGGTACACGGTCGGCACCCGATTCTCACGGGTTCAGGCCGCTATTGCGGCCTCGCGGGCTTATCCCCTTGGGGACTAACCGCCGGCTAAGGAATCTCACCTTACCCCGAAGTCAGATTAAGATTTTAACACAACCGCGCTATAAGTCAAGTGTTTATAGGGTTAAGGGATAAGCGTTAAGGGGTAAGGGTAAGAGGGACCGGCATGTGCTCCGGCGCAGTTTGCCGCTGGAGTATTAGCAAGAAAGGATAAGGGGCTGTGTTACAGCGCAGTTTTTTCCGAAGGAAAACTGTTTGAGCACGTAACATAGCCCCTTATCCCCGATACAGAATTTTCCACATGCTACATTGGGCGAAGCCCAATGTCACCCCAAGTCCCAGGAACCGCGCTCTAGTTTTCACGGCGCCCGGAGCGGCAACGCGAGGGACAGTAACAAGAAAGGCCTGTGTGGGGTGTCCCGTGCGAGTTCCGGAGGCCGCAGGCCGAGGACTGTCCGAGCACCGGGGGTACAGCATGGAGCATTGATATAGTCGTTCCACATGTTACATTGGGCGAAGCCCAATGTCACCCCAAGTCCCAGGAACCGCGCTCTAGTTTTCACGGCGCCCAGAACGGCACGCAAGGGGCAGTGATACGAAAGCCCTGTGTGATGTGTCCCGTGCGAGTTCCGCAGGCCGAAGGCCGAGGACTGTCCGAGCACCGGGGCACACCACACAGGGCTTGAAAACAAAAAAGCCCCGAAGCGTTGCCGCTCCGGGGCTTTTTGCCAAACGAGCGCTGTTACATCATACCCATTCCCCCGCCCATCCCGGGAGGCATACCGCCCGGCATACCCGCGCCGGCGCCTTCCTTCTCGGGCTTATCGCACACGAGGGCTTCGGTCGTCAGCATGAGCGACGCTATGCTGGCCGCGTTCTGCAGGGCGCTGCGGGTGACCTTCGTCGGGTCTATGATACCGGCATCAACCATGTCCCTGTAACGGTCCTCTTCGGCATCATAACCCAATTTTTCATCCTTCTCTTTCAGGATGTCCGACACCACGACATCGCCGGACCTGCCGGCGTTCATAGCGATCATGCTCACCGGAGCGAAAAGGGCGCGTTCCACTATACCCACGCCGACATGTTCGTCCTTTCCTGTCCCGCTACCCGCTTCCTCGCCTTTCTTGGTAAGATCGGCCTTAAGCTTCGCAAGCTTCATGGCCGCCCGGAGAAGCGCCACCCCGCCGCCCGGGACAATGCCTTCCTCGGAAGCCGCTCTCGTCGCGTGCAGGGCATCTTCGATCCTGGCCTTTTTCTCCTTCATCTCTATCTCGGTGGCCGCGCCGACATTGATTATCGCTACGCCCCCCGAGAGCTTCGCAAGACGTTCCTGGAGCTTTTCCTTGTCATAATCGGAATCGCTCTTCTCTATCTCTTTCTTTATCTGGGCTATCCTGGCCTGTACCGCTTCCTTGCTTCCGGGCGCTTCCAGGATAGTTGTGTTCTCTTTGTCGATAGTTACCCTTTTCGCCCTTCCAAGGTCGTCCAGGGTGACACTCTCGAGCTTTATTCCCAGGTCCTCAGATATAACTTTACCCCCCGTGAGGACCGCTATATCCCCGAGCATGGCCTTCCTCCTGTCACCGTAACCCGGGGCCTTGACCGCGCAACAGCTGAAAGTACCGCGTATCTTGTTCACGACCAGCGTGGCAAGGGCTTCACCTTCCGTCTCCTCCGAAACGATCAAGAGCGGCTTGCCCGACTGGGCGACCTTCTCCAAAAGAGGAAGAAGGTTTTTCATCCCGGACACCTTCTTCTCGTAAAGGAGTATATAAGGATCGTCAAGCACGCATTCCATCCTCTCGGCATCCGTCACGAAATAGGGAGAAAGATACCCCTGGTCGAACTGCATGCCCTCGACCAGCTTTAGCGTCGTCTCAAGGCTCTTTCCTTCTTCCACGGTAATTACGCCGTCCTTGCCTACCTTATCCATCGCCTCGGCTATCCTCTCGCCGATGACTTTGTCGTTATTGGCCGCGATCGTGGCGACCTGGGCTATCTCTCTGGTCTCCTTGATCGGAGTCGATATCTTTTTCAAAGCCTCAACAACGGTCTCGACGGCCTTTTCGATCCCTCTCTTTATTTGCATGGGATTCGAACCCGAAGTAACGTTCTTGAGCCCTTCCCGGAAAATAGCCTCCGCCAGGACCGTCGCGGTGGTCGTGCCGTCACCGGCCACGTCGCTTGTCTTTGAAGCAACCTCTTTCACCATCTCCGCGCCGAGGTTCTCGTATGAATCCTCGAGCTCGATCTCCTTAGCCACGGTAACTCCATCTTTCGTTATCGTCGGCCCGCCGAACTTTTTTTCGATAACAACGTTCCTGCCCTTGGGGCCAAGCGTCACTTTAACCGCCTGGGCAAGCTTTTCTACACCGCTTAATATCGAACGGCGTCCTTCATCGCTGAATTGTAACTGTTTAGCCATATCTCCTCCTTGATCTTAAAAGGTATTTTTGCCGTATTTTCCTACTTTGAAACTACGCCCAGTATATCTTCTTCCCTGAGCATAAGAAGATTCCTGTCATCTACCTTGAGTTCCGTCCCGGAGTATTTCCCGTAAAGGATAACATCTCCCTCTTTGACCTCAAGCGGAACGACTTTGCCGTCATCCGAGATCTTTCCCTTCCCCACCGAGACGACCTTCCCCTGCTGGGGTTTTTCCTTCGCGGTATCCGGCAATACGATCCCGCCTTTGGTCCTTTCCTCGGCTTCGAGCACTTCCACTAAAACCCTGTCACCAAGTGGTTTTACTTTCATGGTCTTTCCTCCCTTTCCTTCTTTTATAAACCCAGATACAGGTCAATCGGCCATTTTAGCACTCAATCTAAGCGAGTGCTAACGGAAATCCTATTATAGGAAAATCAAAATTAAAGTCAAGGTTTTTTTGAAAAAAATACGGGCGCGGGATATCAGGCATTTACAGGGCGGTCAGCGCGCCAGCATGGAAAGCCCCGCGGGGATAAGGTCGGGACAAACTTTTCGTATATGGCGGGAATACCTCGAAACAAGGGCCGCGTCGCCGCCGGTCGCGACTATTTTGAACCCCCTGCCGTATCTTTTGCGGAAACGCTCAATAAGGCCATCGCACATCGACGCGTATCCGTAAAGGATACCGTTATTCATGCTGCTAAACGTATCCCTGCCTATAAGGCTTTTAGCCGGCTTCAATTCGATCTTCGGCAGGAGCGCCGCTTTATGGGACAAGGACTCCATCGCGATCCGGAGGCCCGGGAAGATAAGACCGCCCTCGTAATCACCTTTGCCGTTCACGTAATCCATAGTCACCGCGGTACCGAAATCTATCGTAAGAACGGGCGAGCCGAAGATCCGAACGGCCGCGTAAGCGGTGACAAGGCGGTCCTGGCCCACCTCTTTCGGGTCCTTGTACTTGATCTTCATGGGAACCTTTATATCCCTGCCGACTATCTTTACCCGGGCCCCGGGCGCGATTTTCTTCAGGCTCTTCTTCACAATGGCCAGGAATTTCGGCGCAACACTAACCACCACGATACTGTCTATACGGCGGAGATGCGCCCCCAAAAGACGCCTGAGGGATGACGGCTGGACCTCCTTTTTGTCGGTATGTATAAAATACCTTTTCCGTATCTTTGCCTTATCTGCAACGACTATCGAACAGTTGGTATTACCTATATCTATTAACAGCTTCATAAAAATTTAAAATTGAAAAGATAAAATTTAAAATTGAATTAAAAATTTAAAATTTAAAATTTAAAAATTGAAATCCAAAAAACTTCAGCGGATCACATTATATTTTATGATTTAAACTCGATTTTGTCTTTTATCTTCTTGATTTTAATTTTATCTTTTAACTTTTCTATTTTACGGCCACATCTCCGCTGAACACCCTCTTGATCTCCCCGTCATCGGTCTTGACCATAAGCGCGCCCTTGGCGTCCATGCCCGTAGCGACGCCTTCTATCGAACGATGGTGCTCTACCACCTTGACGCGTTTACCAAGCGTTAATGAATACTCCATACATTCGTCCCGCAAAGCCGAAAAACCCTCCTTGTTGAACTTAAGATAATAGCTTTCGAGTTCCGAAAGCATATTCCTTACCAGATCCGGACGGCTCACGTGATACCCGCATTCGATCTTGAGGCTCGTGCCTTCCGGAGGAAGTTTCCCCCTCGGCGTGTTCACGTTCACGCCTATCCCAAGGACCAGAAATTCCACAGCATCGGGCTGGGCCTTTATCTCCGTCAATATACCGCACACCTTCTTGTCCTCTATAAGGATATCATTCGGCCATTTCATCCTGGTATCCACTCCGCACGCCTTTTTTATGGCCCGGATGATCGCCACGGCGGCTATGATGGTCAACGCGGGTATCTCGTCGGTTTCGACATCGGGACGCAGTATAATTGACATGTAGATCCCGGAAGCTTTTGGCGACGTCCATTTCCGTCCCATCCTGCCTTTTCCGCGGGTCTGGCTCTCCGCGATCACTATCGTCCCCTCAGGTTCGCCCCCTTCGGCAAGCTGGTATGCCCTGTCATTGGTGGACCCTATATTGTCGTAATAATCAATGAACTGTTTCCCTATTTTGACCGTATTCAGGCCGCTTGAGATGTCGTAGCTGTAAACCCTGTCCGGGGACGATTTGAGGCGATAACCGAGATGGGGCACCGCTTCGATATGATATCCCTCCTCACGGAGTTTATTTATATATTTCCAGACACTGGCCCTTGAAAACCCGAGGGCGCCCGAGATCTCCTCGCCGGACACGAAACTGCCGGCGCTTTTCCGGAAGAAACTTATTATCTCTTTTTTTATGTCGAATTCTTTCATCTTCAGGACGTGCTTACTCCCCCCTCTTCTATTTTCCTGCGTGCCGCCTGTGAACGCGACAGATCGAACCTGTCCAGGAATTTCTCCTGGAAGTCCTGCATGTAAAGGAATATCCCCGGTGTCACGAAAAGCGTTATGACCTGCGCGAAAGCCAGCCCTCCTACGATTATAAGCCCCAGAGGCCTCCGGGAAGAACCGTCCGCCCCGAACCCGAGAGCGATGGGGACGGCGCCCATGATCGTGGAAGCGCCCGTCATGAGGATCGGACGGAACCTTACCTTGCAGGCATCGAAAATGGCGTCAAAAGTGCTTGCCCCCTCTTCCAGCCTTTGCTGGGCGAAGTCGACCATCAGAATACCGTTCTTTGAGACTATGCCCAAAAGCATGAACATGCCGATGTACGCGTAAAGAGAAAGCTCAGACCGGAAAAAAAGCAGAGTGGCGAGTCCTCCGCAAGTCGCCACGGGCAGCGTGGTAAGGACCGTGAACGGATGTATATAACTTTCGTACAATACCCCGAGGATAATATACATCAGGAACACCGCGACCAGGAGAAGTACAGCCATGCTGGCCACCGCCTCCTCGAATTCCTGCGCCTCCCCCTGAAAGATGCCGGTCACGCCCGGAGGAAGGAGTTGCGACGTTACCGTTTCCAGCGCCTTAGTGGCGTTACCGAGGGGAACTCCCGGCTGAAGGCTAAAGGAAATAGTGGCCGAATCGAGCTGGTCCGAATGCGGCACGTTCTGCGGGCCCACGGTCTCTTCCCATTCCGCCACGGCCCCGAGAGGCACGAGCTCACCGGTCCGGGAAGATCGGATATATATCGCGGAAAGGTCTTCCGGGTTTTTCTGGTAATCCTTGTCAATCTCAAGTATCACGTAATACTGGTCGACGCCCGTCTTGTACGTGGTGATCTTCCCGCCGGCATACGCCAGGAGCAACGCGTTCTCTATGTCGCTCGCGGTCAGCCCGAAAGTCGAAGCCCTGTCCCTCATTATCTTGACGCTGAGTTGGGGCATGTTCAGTTTAACGCTGTTCTGTACCCCGGTGAAGCCCGGCAATGCCCGCATCTCCTCCGCAAGCTTGAGCGCGGTCTCGTATACCGCGTCCTTATCCTGGCCTTTCAGTATATAAGAATATTTACTCCCGGTCGCGGTGCTTTCGCCGCCGGTACTTAACTGGAGCGCGGGTATCGGCTGGAGGAACGCGAACCCGGTCGGTATCGCGGCCATCTGGTAACTCATCCGTTTAACGATCTGCTGTATAACTGGCCTGTGTGTCGGCTCTAATATGGCTATGATGATACCCGTACTCTGGTCGGCCCCGGTATTTGTTCCCGTTACGGTCAGTATCTTCTCGACATAAGGGTTCGCCCGGAGCATTTTGTTGACCTGGTCCTGGAACTCCCTCATCTGCCGGGAGGAAGTGCCCTGCTGCATCAAGAGCCCTCCTCGTATGGCGCCGGAATCTCCTTCTGGCATGAAATCCTTGGGGAGTATCGTGAAGAGCCAAAGTGTACCCGCCAGGCACAGGGCCCACATGACGATCGACAGATACCTGCGCGTCAGGAGCATCTTGAGCGCTAAGAGATATTTGCCTTTTATCCGGCTTTCGAACCTGTCCGCGAATTCCTGCATGCGGGTCTTAACCCCCTTGAGGCTCTTAAGCATGCGCGAACACATCATGGGGGTCAAAGTAAGCGCCATGAGGGTAGAGCAGGTTATGGCTATCACGACCGTGAGGGCGAATTCCCTGAAGTTCTTCCCCACTACTCCGCCCATGAAGACCAGGGGCATGAATACGATTATGAGCGCCACGCTCGTGGATATGACCGCCCCTGTGAGCTCTTGCATGCTGATGATGGCCGCGTCAAGAGGCTTCTTGCCCATTTCGATATGACGGGTGGTGTTCTCAAGAACCACTATCGCGTCATCCACCAGGAACCCGACAGAGAGCGTCAGAGCCATTAGCGACAGGTTATCAAGGCTGAAATGAAAGATCAGCATGACCGCGAACGTCGCGAATATCGTCAAGGGCAGCACAGTGCTCGGTATTATCGTATCGTTCAGCCTGCCAAGGAACAGAAAGATGACAATGACGACGAGGATAAGAGCGATGACTATCGTGGTCTTCACGTCATTTATGGATGCGATGATCTGGACGGCTTTATCGTAACATATGTCAAGCTTTACCGAACCCGGTATCTCGTCCTTGACCTCCTCCAGCGTATCCCTGACGCTCTGGGAGAGCGCCACCGTATTGGCTCCCGCGGACCGCGAGATCGCCACGCAGACCGCCCCCGCTTCTATCGGATCATCCTTGTTCGCCGAGTACATGACCCGGGTCTTATCGTTCTGCTGGGAATCAACGCACTTGCCTACGTCTTTTATTCTCACGGGGGCATCGTCAACGTACTTGATTATGAGTTCATCGTATTCCGCCGCCTTAAAAAGCTGTCCATCCGGCTGGATGGAAAACGTCCGGTCGGGACCGTCCAGGCTGCCCCCGGGGATAAGGACCGTGCCGGTTCGCAGGACCTGAGCCACCTCGTTGAGGCCTATCCCGTAGGAAGAAAGCTTTTGGGGGTCGACCTGCACGCGAACGGCTGATTTTGCCCCGTATAGCTGGACCTCGGACACACCGCTCAACATGCTCATGCGTTTACCGATGGTCCTGTTCCCAAGATCGTATATTTCCCCGGGAGTCAAAGTGTCGGATGTGAGCATGATATAGATGATCGGCGCTTCCGAAGGATTGGTCTTCTGGTAAGTCGGCGGTTGCGGCAGATCCGACGGGAGATTCGCCTGCGCCCTCTGTATGGCGGCCTGGACGTCCGGAGCCGCGAGGTCCACGTTGCGGTCCAGGTCAAAGGTGAGCGTGATCGCCGTCTGCCCGTCCGTATTATCCGAGATAATGGAGTTAAGCCCTGGGATCTGCATGCATTCGTTCTCAAGCGGAGACGCGACCGAGGCCGCCATCGTCTCGGGGCTCGCCCCGGGATAATCCACGTTTATGGTAATAACAGGGAAATCCACCACGGGAAGATCGCTCACGGGAAGCTTGAAATACGCCGCTATGCCGAACAGTAGCGCCGTGACCATTAAAAGCGTGGTCATTATCGGCTTGCGTATGAATTTTTCCGAAAAAACCGCCATTTTATTCTCTGTTACTTCTTGCCTTGTCCGGGTTGCCTGACCACGACCGGTACCCCGGGAACCAATCCCATCTGCCCGGTCGTCACCACGGTCTCTTTCGTTTTTACTCCGCTCATTATGACAATATCATCGCCGTCCCTGCCCCCCACGTCCACAAACCGCAGGTCCGCCTTTTGTTTTCTATCCACCACGAACACATAATATCCTTTTTTGCCGAGCTGTACCGCCGTATAAGGCACTATCACGGCACCCTTCTCCGTCCCAAGGATCAAACGAACCCTGGCGAACTGGCCGGACCAGAGCCCCCTGTCCTCGTTGTTAACAATGGCCCTCAAAGAAAAGGTGCCGGTCTCGTCATCTACCGTGTTATCGATAAATTCAAGTTCTCCGAGGTGTTTTGATCCGTCATCCCCGTCAATGGTGACCTGGACCTCAAGCTTCCCCTCGGACATGGCTTTGCGGACCTTCGGCAGATCCCTTTCGGGAAGAGTAAAATCCAGATACAGCTTATCGATGGTTTTGACATTCACGAGCGTCGGGCCGGTGTTCGCGGAAACAATGTTCCCCGCGTCCACCTGCCTCTTCCCGGTAAGGCCGTCTATGGGAGAACGTATATAGCAATACCCCAGTTGTACTTTAGCGAATTCCAGGGCGGCAGCGTCTGTCTGCACCGTGGCTTCCGCCGCAAGGACATCGGTCCGGTATTGTTCGAAATCCTGTTCCGATATCAGCTGTTTTTCATAAAGCGTCCGGTTCCTTTCAAGGGTATCCTTCTTCAGTTTCAGGTCGGCCATGGACTCCTCCAGAATACCCGCCTGTTCATCCACCTGCGCCTTGTATTCCTGCGGATCGACCGTAAAAAGAAGGTCTCCGGCGGATACTTCCTGCCCCTGCGTAAAATTGACCTCCAGTATCTTGCCCGTCACCTGGGCCTTGATGTCCACGTCCTCGGGCGACGATAAAGTGCCGAAAGAATCAACATAAACCGGCACGTCTTTTTTAAAAGAGAGGGCGGTCTGGACGGGGCGCGGAAGGATCCGTTCTTTCATGCGCCGTCTTTGGCAACCCTTTATGTGCGAGGTGACCATCATGGCGATCAGAAGAATGACTATGACCTTAAGGAGTTTCTTGTTCTCGTTCACATAATCCATTATTTTTTTCTTATCGAACCGCATAAATTCATCCTCTCTATTTGCCGATCAGGAGCGGCATGACGGGTTACTCGCCCTTTTTAGTCATCACCTTCGCCGAAATATCACTGCTCCGGGCCGTGATGGAACCGGTAGCGTGCAGCAGTTCCGCGAACGCGACATACAGGTCTTTCTCCGACTGTATCAAACGGCTTCTGGCCGCCGAAAGATTGCTCTGCGCCCGCAAAAGATCCAGAATATTTTTCAGCCCGGCTTTATACCCCTGGAACGCGAGATCAAAAGACTCGGAAGCGCTCTCGTAAAACGCCCTGCCGAACCGGCGCTTTTGTACCGCGGCCTTGAAATTATAGTATTTGCTCCATACGTCCGCGCTTGCCTCTAACTCGGCCTGTTTCAATTTTTCGTGTTCGCCCGCGGCATTGGCTTTTGCTTCGTTCCTTTTTGAATACAGATAAAATCCGTCGAATATGTTCCAATTAACGCTTAAATAAGCGGTGTATCCGTTGGAATCCTTGACATTGAACTGGTCGCTTTTTTCGGAGCCATAGTACTTATACCAGGTCGCTTCCATCGAACCGCCGGCGTTCAGCGTAGGCCAAAGGTCGGAATTTGCCGCGGCCAAAGCCGCTTCTTTGGCTCTCAGGCTCGCCCTCTGGGCGCTTATGTCCGGCCTTTGCCGGAGCCCCTCCTCGATAAGAGCGCTTACATCCTCCCCGCTCATACCGGTCGGCACGTCCTTGACCGGTTCCTCTATCTCAAAAACCGTGTCGGCGGACAGCCCGAGAACCTTGGCCAGGTCGGCTTTCGCCGTCTCTAATTGCGCCTTCGCTTCTTCCAGGCTATACAGTGAATCATCGTAATCGGATCTGGACTGAAGGACATCAAGCTTTACCGCCAAACCCGCCTTAAGCTTTTGCTGCGCCGCTTCGTAAGAGGTCTTCGCGTTCTTCACGTCCGCGAGCGCCGCTTCCACGGCCGACTTCGAACTGTAATAACCGTAATAAGCCGTCTGTGTCCGGAGGATCAGGTCCTGTATAGCCTGATTGAACTGGTAATTTGCGGCTATCAGCATCTGCTTCGCCTCTTTAACGGTAGCCGCTCTTCCTCCGAAATCGAGCAACAGCAAAGTGGCTTGAGCTTCAGGCCCGTAATAAGACTCGTTCTGTTTGGCGAAAGTGTTAGTGGTGTTCAGTTTCTGGTAAGTGGTGTCTGCCGAGACCGTTACCTGGGGATACCACGTGCTTTCGGCCTGTCTTTCTCTCGCGAAAGCCGCTCGCGCATTTTCCCAGGCCTGCCGCGTCTCAGGGTTGTTGCCGAGGGCCATATCTATGAGCTCGACCAGCGCAAGAGGCCTGTCCGCGTCAACTTTCCGGTCCCTGATCGTCTTCCAAACGGGATCGACAGCCCCTGTGGTCTTTTCCCATTTAGGCGGCGTCCAGATCGTTTCCCGGTCCATGGGCGCCTTTATTGTTCCACACCCTGACGCGAATACGGCTCCGCCGATCAAAGTTACAACGATATAATATTTGGGATATTTAATCATTTAGCGCCTAAAAAAATACGATAAGGAGCAGCAGGAGTATTATAAGGTATTTCGCTTGATAAGAAAAGATTTTTAGCTCGGGGAGGACGTTATTCCTTTTTCTCGCGCAACTGTCCGGCTTTCAGTTTCACCCGCTTTTCTATTTCCAGGACAAGGTTCTTGCCGGAAACCCCGTTATCCAGAGCGCCCCGCGCCGTATCTCGGATCATCCTGCCGGCGTTCTCCGGGGTCTCGCCGAGACTTACAAGATAGCTCATGGAGAAAACGGAATCGGACAGGACCCTGCCCTTTAGCCCCAGCTCCCTGAAACCGGCAACGGCGGCTTCGATATCGGACGCGTTAGCGCCGGAATCCAGCATAGACCGCACGGGAACCGCTATGTTGAGGATTTCCGTTTCCGTCAACCCATCCGCGCGGAAATCCTCCTGAAGCTCCACGAGAACAACGTCTACATTCCGTGTTTCTTCCTGCGCGAAAGAAAAGATCGTGCAGGATAAGGTGAGTGTAATTAGAGTTAGTAGTGTTTTATTCATTTGAGTCTTAAGTGTATTTGCATTGCGTCGTGCGTATTGTGTATTTTTATGGGTTTTAAAGGTTCTAGGTGCTAGGTTCTAGGTGTTAGGTTGCTTAAACGCAACCTAACACCTAGAACCTGAAACCTGCTCTTCCGGGACAGTCCCTTTAGCTCTTACCCCTTAACGCTTATCCCTTACCCCTAAGCCCGCGCCCCCATAACACATAACACCTGACACATAACACAAACACCCCCGCTCCATGCTCCGTGCTACTTAAGGAACATCAACATGATCCCCGTCGCCAGGACGAACAAACCCCACACCCTGAAGTAAACAAGCGACCTTTCCGACAGCCATTCAAATATTTTGTCAGAGGCCTTGGACGTGATCATGATCATGACCTTTATCGCAAGCAACATGCCGATGATCCCCACTATCTTGGCAAGGATCCCCGGCGCTTTTATCGCGCTGCCGATAAGAACAAAACTGAAGACAAGAAGAAAAGCGAATACTATTCTCCTCATCCTCCTGCCCATCTTCCTTTGCAGGCGGTTCTTGAGCATCGCGGGTTTAGCCGTCCAGATAGTCCCGACGATTATCCATATGAAACCGAGTATTTTTGCCAGCATATTCAGCCTTATTCACCGTTCGTCAATCGCCGCTCGATCTTGTGTTATGATTGTCCGACATGACACTTGACACATGACACTCAACACGAACCTTTAACCTTCATCCTTTAACCTTTATCCTTGATTCTCCTCACCAACCGCTTCCCTCTTCCCGAACAATGCCCCGAACACCTTCTTCAAAAACCTGAACATCACCTTCAGGAACCATATAGAGAACACTATGAAAGATATGACAAGTATCGCGGCTATGACGGGGTGTTTCGCTATCAGCCAGAGCGCCACCACTACGAGCCCATCCTCCGTTACGCTTGCCGCGGAATTGCTGAAAGGCTCCGGCGATGTGTTTATGGCTACCCGCGCAGTTGCCTTGGTAAGATGAGCGTCAAGCGCCACGGTCCCGGCAAGCATCGCCATGGTGAACTGGACCGCGGCAGGGTTCTCCGATGTCGCCATGAACGCTATTACGGCCCCTCCCGCGGGCCGTATAAAAGTGTGAAAAGAATCCCATACGGAATCCACGTACGGTATCTTATCCGCGAAAAATTCCGCAATGAAAAGAAGAACGGCGACAATTATAACGATCGGGCTGGAAAGAACGTCAAGTTTCCCGGGAAGATCGATAATGCCAAGCCTTCCCGCGACACCGAGTCCCGCTACGGTAAGATAAAGATTTATCCCTGAGGCCCAGGAGCCGCCCAGGATCATTCCGAGTCCTTTGAGAATATCCACTTTGCCCGCGCCTCCTATTTCCGGCCCTGCGCGCCGGCTCCCTCCTCCTTGTCCAGCTCTTCCTTTATCGCGGTCATCGCCTTTATGGCCTGGTCCAGCCTGCCGCTTATATCGCGCGTGAGCTGAGCCTCTTCTTCGGAAAGTTCCGCCGGGGACGGCGTACCGGTCTCGGACGCCGTCTCCTTCCGGATCGTTTTCCAGGCTCTTACCGCCCCGCCGAGCCATGCGGCCATATTTTTACCCCAGGCGGTCTCCTCGTCCGCGGCTTTTTGTCCCGGGACAAGCGCTTTTGCCGTTTCCGCTTCGGTCTTTTTATAATCCTCCAGCTCATCCCTGATAACGCTGAGGACCCTTATGGTCTTGTCGAGCTTTTTATCCATATCATCGGTCCATTCTTCTTGCCCGGAAGCGGAAGTGTAATCCCCTGTTTGAGCGAAGCCATCCACGGTACCACCCGGGACCGCAAAACAGAATAAAAATGCCATGATCGCTGATATGTAAATTCTCATTTTGATGCCTCCTCGGCTACGAATTCAAGGGCTGTCCCGTTGATGCAGTAACGCTTGCCCGTCGGGGGCGGCCCATCGTCAAAAACATGCCCTAGATGGGCGTCACATCTCGCGCAGAGAACTTCGGTCCGGCGCATTAAAAGGCTATTGTCTTCACGGTAAAGGATGTTCTCTTCCGCTACCGGCATCAGGAAACTCGGCCATCCGGTACCTGAATTGAATTTTGCGTCCGAAACAAATAGATCCGTCCCGCAACTCACGCACTTATAGACCCCCTTCCCCTTATTAACGTCAAGAGCGCAACTCCACGGTCTTTCTGTCCCCTTCTTACGCGTCACCTCGTACTGTCCAGGAGTAAGAATGGCTTTCCATTCGGCGTCGGTCTTTCGGACCTTCTCCGCCATCTCTGTCTTCCCGGTTTTGACACTGTAGATCGGTATCATTTCGACCGTGTCTCCCTTTTTTCCCTCATTTATGCGCCTGTGATGCCCCCGCTCGACCAGGAACAAAACCATTACCAGTAACACGGCCAGTGCTGCTCGTTTGAATATGCTCTCCATCATAAGCTTGAATGTCCGGCCGGCGCGCCCTTTTAACCGCTCACAGGCGGCGATGTTCCATGCCCGCTTACATAATACCTTAACGCTGCCAGACCCTTGACCATATCCCGCAATACGTCCTTAAGTGAGCCCCATGTTTCCCTTAGTTCGCTCATGAACGCCCTGGCTTCACCAATGGTTCTTTGCGCCTCCGCCCAGTACAGCACCGCGCACGCGACAATGGCAAGCGCGATGACAGCCGGCGCTATCCTGCGAAACCAGAACCCCTTTACCTTTTCGCGGCAATACCTGCATATTACCGCGTCATCTTTTATGAATTCAGCGCAATAAGGACATTTTTTCATAAAAGCGTCTTACATACCCTTCATCCACATGCTCTTGGCTTTTTTCATCTGTTCGTCGGTGAGTATGGATTTAAGATCGGATATGGCTTTGACAAGATACTTCGCCTTCTGTTTCTTCAGGTCGTATTTCCTGTCGATTATCTTGTCCAAAGCGGCGAGATCATATTTTTCTTCCCACATTTCGGCCTTCATTTCCACCTGGGCCATATCTATCTCGGCATCGGTCTTTATGAGGTCCTTCTTCACTTTGATCTTAAGGTCCTTTATGGCTTCTATCTGCTTGTCCGTAAGCTCCAGTTCCTCGTGATTGGATAACATGAACTTGACCTTGGAATAGAACTTTCCCTCAAGCTCCTCCTTCTGCTGCCTCATTTTCATGCCGCCCATCATGTATCCTTTCTTCATGTACGCGTATCCCGCCGGGGCCGCGAGGGAAAAGATGATAAGCGCCGTTAAGATCACCAGCGATATTCTGTTCTTCATTTTGTCCTCCTTTAAATGAGACCATGACTTATAAAAAATTCATTTTTCGTAAGTCATGTGGTCTAATTTACCCCGCACCTTTACTTATTTAGGATATCCGATCCTGGATAATTTAAAGGTGCGGGGTCCAGGTTTTAACCGTCGATCGCTTCCGCCATTTCGGCATCGCCCGCCTTGTTAAGGTGTTCCCGCATCTGGAAAGTGGTTATTTCCTTCCACGCAACACCTCCATGCTCAAGGCTTTTCTGCAGATGAGGCGGGATCTTGTCCGAGACCAGCATTACCCTCATGGCAGGATCCTCGCCGGTAAGCACAGTGCTTTTGCGCGAAACGAGATCCCCGACATGTTCCTCTCTTATCGGCGCCGTCCTTACCGTAATGGCCAGTTTTCTGCGGGATTTATCTTCCAGCAGGATGTCCACTGCGTACCCGTAAAACTCCATCCCGCGCCCCTTGCACTTCAACCCCGGCTCTATAAGCTCCGGATATTTACAGATGATGTCCTCAAACAGTTGCTTTGATATCATAAGGCCCCCTTCGGCATAATGTTACCTATAATAGTATAATGTCGCCCGGCCAATAAGCAAAAGTTAAATTTTTATTAACCATGAACGTGCCTGCTTTAAAGGATCGGGGCTACCTAACAAAAAACCGCACTTCAAAGGTGCGGTTTTTTATCCAATCTTGCTGGTTGCTGGTAGGTGCCCTTAATATACCTACTTCTTTCTGACCCATTATAACTATAGCATTTATACATTAATGTTTAATGATAAAAATATTAATTCTGGGTTAATCTTAGGTTAACGTTATAACTTATTATAAACAAAAGACTTATGACAACGAGGCGGGGATTTTTATGTGGATTTTTACCTGTCTTAGCGGAAAAAGAGCCTTGCGAGCCTATTCTTCTTCATGGATCTTATACCCTGCCCCTCTTACCATTTCGATAAGATCGGCAGCTTTACCGAGCTTTTCCCTCAAGTGCCTTATATGGACGTCCACGGTCCTGTCGAGAACGACCTTTTCGGATCCCCATAAATAGTTGAGTATATTGTCCCGGGTAAAGACCTGTCCCGGTCTCGAAGAAAGAAGCTGCAATATCTTGAATTCGGTGGGGGTAAGATCCACGTTTTCACCGTCAACGGCAACGCGATACCTTTTAAGGTCTATCTCCAGGATACCGCCGATCAGCACCTTTTTCTCTTCTCCCGTTCCTTCCACCCTTTTAAGTATTGATTTGACCTTTGCCAGGAGCACGTCGGGAGAATACGGCTTGACGAGGTAATCCAAAGCGCCGAGATCAAGCCCGAAGATCTGGTCGGTATCCTTATCCTGCCCTGAAAGGATTATCACCGGAATGGAAGAAAATTGCTCGGTCTCCTTGAGGTTCTTGCATATCTGGAAACCGTTCATGTCCGGGAGAACTATATCCAGTATGATCAGGTCCGGCTTGTGGCTGTGAAGATATTTAAAAAGGCCTTCGGCCGTAGCGGCCCCTTCGACCTCAAAGCCTTCATTTTTCAGATAATCCGATAAGGTGCTGAGGATATCCGGATCATCATCCACTATTATTATCGATCTGCCTTTGAACGAACCGTCCATCGGTCTCCTTACTCTTAGCGTATTAACTATAATTAAACCCGAAGGGACGCCTTTTGTCAAACTCTATCGTTATTCGTCGTTCGTCGTCCGGGATTCGAATATCGTATCACGCTTTGTGATAGATAGCCGATAGTCCTGAAATTCGAACGACGATCGACGAACGACTAACCCTGTCACCCGTCACCCGTCACTTACAAATACTTCTCTATCGCCCTATACACCCTTTCGGCCACTATCTTGTACCCTTTTGCATTCGGATGCATCTGGTCCGACTTCAGTGAAGCGTCCTGGATGATGCCCTTCATCAGATAAGGTATAAATATCGATCCTGTCCTCGCGGCCAGGCGCCTGAGATCCTCATGGTAGACATTGTATGCCCCCAGAACGGCCCCTCCGCTCACGTCGCAAAGAGCGGTCATGGCCCCCTTTTCCTGGATAATAAGTGCCATCTCCTCGAGATTTTCCAGAGTTTCTTCTTTAGGCATGTTCTTGAAATAATCGTTAGCCCCGAATTCGATTATTACAAGATATGGCGCTTCCGCCAGAACGTCCGTTACCATGCGATCAAGACCATCCTCGGCGGTATCACCCGGGACACCGGCATTTATAACCTCTCTTTTCACCATCCGGGCCAGGTACGAAGGATAGTCTTCCCCTTCGATCGCCCCCTGCCCGTACGTTATACTGTCACCAAAACAGATTATAGCGCTGCCCTGATTGCCCGTATTCCTTATCCCTGACCCGCATCCGGGAACGGCCAGGGCCAAGACAAGCATGAGCGATAAAAGCAGTTTGTTCATGATGGGACGGTTTTCGTTGATTCGGAAAAAAGGATCTTTCCTTCCTTGTAAGCTTTATATGCTATGATATACGCGGCCGCGCTGACTCCCAGATAAGGCGTCCCGCCCGGTTCACTCTCAATACTCGATATCTCCACGTTCCCGAAATATCCCGCGCCTTCCTTGTCCTTCATCGCCGCTATAGCCGAAAGGACTTCATCCGCATCCGGACCCATCGCGGTCAACTCAACGGTATCCCCCTCCCTTATACAACGGTCCCTGACACACATGTATTCATGCGCCCGGATCGTTTCTTCGCCATGTTTTAAAACTACCGTCGGTTTTTCTGAGTTGACGAGATCCGCCAGCGTCTCCGAAAAATAAAGATCCAACCCGTGAGGATGGGTCACTTTCATGCTGGCGACGCCCTTCTCGCCGGAGTGATACTCGTAATAATTCATTCCTTCTTTCTTTTCGTTGTTGGCCAGCAATATCCCGTCCAGGAATTTCAAGGCCCTTTCCCTCTGCCCGTTCCGGACCAAAGCGGCGGCATAGATCCCCGTGTACCAGGGCCAAAGTCCACCGTTATGATAGTGCCCTATGTACTGTTTGAAGCGATACTGGTGGAGTCTTTTGGACCTGAACACGCTCTCCCTGAAAAACGGGTAATGGGCGGGGATAAGCGGGTACCTGTTCTCGGATATCTCGTCGACAAAAAGCTGTATCTTTTTCGTCTGCGCTATCGTGGCAATACCTTCGAGCATGGCGAGACTGTTGCCGAACGCGTCGAAAATACCGTGGGATTGGATGAAACAATTTTCATCGTCCGCCCCGGTCGCGTAAAAAAAGTGCATCAGATACCCCATGCGGGCAAGATCGATCTTCCTCCTGATGCTAAGATATATGTCGTCTTTTTTTGTGTGTGAATTCTTTATCCAGAACTTGTCGCGTATGAGCTTTTTCGTTTTCCCGGCTTTCTTAAGATACGCGGAAGCCCTTTTATCTTTCATCGCGTTCAGAATGCCGGCATATTTTTTCTGAGCGATATACCAAAGCGTTTCGTCATACAGCACAAACCCCTGTTGGAGGTATTCATCGGCCCAGTTCCCCGCCCGGGGTATATAAAGCAAGCCGCAACTCTTGTTCTCCCATGTATCCTCAAGATATTTGATCGCTTTTTCGACCGACGGATAAAAATGCCGGATCGTATCCCCGTCATTGCGATATCTGCAATACTCGGCGCAACCGATGATATACAAAGTCGCGGCATCAACCCGCGGGGCTATTATTCCGTAACTGACCTCTCCGCCGGGCGAGACATTGCTCGGAATGGCTCCATCCTCACGCTGGGTGCCGGTAAGAACCTCGAGACTGCTCCTGAATCCCTCTATAAGATCTCCATCCCCCGAGAGAATGGCGGCAAGACCCATCCAGACGGTATCCCGGGTGAACAGCCGCTTATAATTGTCAATATCCACGGAAGATGCCACATATCCTATAGAGCCGCGTTCCGGCCCCACGAGAAGTGTTCTAAGGAACCCCACCGCTTCTTCATATGCCAGCTCGTGCGTTAGCCTCTCATCCCGCGTCATTATCATTTTTATGCTCGTCCTGATCTACACCCGGCGCTTCCATAAACACAGAAAAACCTGTCCATCCCCGGGGTTTTTCCGCGAGGAGCATGTCTTGCATAACAGTGATCTTCATTTTACGGTCCCAAGGCCCCGAAGGAAAGGAGAACAAGGTTAAGAACAGAGGGAAAGAGCCTTCCTGAAAAACAATACTGTTGCCCGCTATTTGTCTGTTTGCGCAGCGTGCCCGACATAAACACTGCCGGAATAGTAATCATCGGGATTCAACCCTTTCTCGGCAAGCTTGCGGCGTTTCTTGTGTCTCTTCACCTTGTGCTTAAGGGCTATTTTTCTTCTGTCCTTCAACCCCATCATGCGCCTCCAGCTAATCGATTCTCGATTTTCGCGTCCCCCGTCACCCGTCACCCGTCACTATTTAAACTGTCTCCCTACGTCACTACGCGTCAGATAATAAATACATCCTCCGAAGAGCACGACAAAGCCCGCGACTACCGGAAGAGCCATCAGGAAGACCACAAAAGGGCTCACGGGCTCAAGCCCTTTCTGCTGTACCTGCATAGCAACGTTCTGGAAAGCGCCCTCGAACCCGCCTTTGACGGAATAAACGGTATTGACGGCCAAGAGCGCCAGGAAGAGCTTTCTGGCCCATTCCCGGAGCCTGAAAAGGCCCACGCTGCCTACGATATAGCCTACGCTCAGCAATGGCGCTATGATGAAATGCAGGATATAATTTTCCAGAGGATACCCCTGGACAGCGACCACCCCGTAAAGACGATGCACCGCGTATCCGAAAAAAATGCCGTACAGTAAAAAGACCCCGGCAATGACCATTATTCCAGCCGGTTTTCTCATCATGCCCCCTTTTTACATTCTGACAAAAAAAAGACAGTTATGACTATAGCCGCCCCCGCCAGGAGCAGCCCCATTATTTTCGTATTCCGCAACTCTTTTTCCATTGAAACCGGTTCGATCCGCCAGTTTATCTTCTCGTAGAACCTTCTCTGGATATCGATAGCAAGCTCCGGCTTCAGGAACAAAAAAAGGCCGGCCGCCGAACACAAAAGGAACAATATTAAGACCACGACTACCATGATATCCTCTTGACTATTCAAAGTCCTTTTCCTTGATCTCGGCTTTGCAATAAGGACAGGCTACGAACAGCCCTTCCTTGTCGAAGCATCCATCCAGCTCTCCGCGGCCGATCTCCTCTCCGCAATGCGGGCAGATCAGCGCGTCATCTTCCATGAAGAACAGATACCATGCTATGAATTCGTCCGGCAAGAGGTCCATAATGAAGCTCTCCGGGCTAAAGCCCGGGGTTTTCCGCGAAGGGGGATAGCTCCTTACCGCTCCGGCAGAAGGTCTATTCGACTTCCAGCAGCTCGGTCTTCGACCCCCGTATGCTGCAGCTCGCCTCAACAGCGATCGTATCCCCCGGGCCGACATCGGGCAGCCTGTAATTTACGGTCTGCTTGTCCTTGTCGTCCTGGAGACTTATCTTCTGACTTATGACCTTTTCGCCGTTCACCGCGACATCCACCCGCTCGACATAATGGGTCTCTCCGTTCGCGACCGGATGGGTAATGACCACCGTCACGGTCTTGGTGACCGGATCATACTCAAGGTCCACATCCGCGGGCGAATGCGCGTAACATGCCTGCGCCGCCATGAACGAACAAACAGCTAAAATTAAGGATATCTTCCTCATCAGCAGCTCCTTCCGGAAATTTTACGACCTGATATCTCTTCCTGCTAAATATAGTATATCCGTTTACGGGTTTTGGCAAGAAATGCGCTTGAAAATGCTTCCAAAAAGATAAAAGCCCCGCGGATCTCCGCGGAGCTTTTGCGCAAGCTGCGCCGGGTTTTATTGTTTACCTTAAACCTTTACTCACCTTGGTCGCGGTAACGTCGAACTGGAGGTCCTTCCCCGCAAGAGGATGATTAAGGTCTATAATTATCGTCTCTTCTCTTACTTCTACCACGGTCGCGGGATACTTGCGTCCGGCATTATCTTCAAGTGTTATCTTTTGTCCCGCTTGGGGATTAAAGCCCTGGGGCATCTCCGCTTTCGGGAACTCCCTGAAAGCGTCCCGGCGCACGGGGCCGAAGGCTTCCGACGAAGGAACGATTATCGACTTTTTCTGGCCTTCTTTCATTCCATCCACTCTCTTCTCAAGGCCCGGCATTATCTGGCTCTCTCCCTGGGTATATTCGATAGGCCCGTTCACCTGCGAATTGGCGATCTCCTGTCCATCGACAAACAGCGTGTAATCAAGTTTGACCTGCCTGCCCTTCTCGATGCTCCGGGCCCTGGCATGCGCGTCCGGGACATATATCATAGAAAAAACAAAAAAGACCAGAAGCAAAGCTCCGAACAAACGTTTCATTGGATATCTCCTTTTTAGCGTGAACACCTGCAGCACCCACGTTAGATACTGACAGATAATTTTATCCCAATACCGGCATAAATACAAGAAGAGTTGGAAAATGCGGATCGTCCGCCTGATCGATTTCTCGCGCTTGCCGGAACAAATTATGGTATACTGCCCCTGTAAAGCTATCCCTCAAAAAGGCCGTTCGGGTCGATCGTGATCTTTACCATTAAAAGGAGGTTGGAATGAAGAAGACAGTGGCTCTGCTCATGGTTCTTTGTCTGGTCGCAATTGCTTTGCCTTCTGCCGTTTGCGAGGCGCAGAGGGCGAGAGGAAAAGCGGCGCAGCCCGCGAAAGAACAGCTGGTGGACAACGCCAAGGCTACCCTCGAAGCCGGGGGCGTTAATCTTACCGGCGTGAACATCATCTACGACGACGGGAACACTTTCTGGCAGGAAAGACTGGCCTACATCGAACAGGATACTTCCCAGAACCACGGGATACTGCCTCACGGTATCCTGAAAATGAAACAATACCAGGTGGTTTATTTCGACTTCGTGGAAAGTTCGCCTATCGGCGATACGTGGGTGTTCATGGACCCGGATACGGGCGACGTGATCGCGATCTATGAAGAAAAAGAAGGTTAATATCTGAAGATATCCCGGCAATAAAAAGGCCCTGCTTGAAAAGCAGGGCCTTTTTATTGCCATCCCCTAATCGTATTCACCCATCGAGTCGTTGCCTTCGGCCGTCATTTCGGGAACATCATCCCTGTCGCTCGTAAAAGGATCACCGAACCCCATGTCATCATCCTGGACGCTACTCGTATCCGTATCGGGGTCCGCGAGAGGATCTCTCCCCCCGGAGCCTCCACTGCCGGCCTCTTCATCGCCCATATCCATGCTTTGCCATTCGTCCGGTCCCGTCCTGTCCTTCCGTGAAAAAGAGACCACGGCAAAAACGGCCAAAAGAACAACAAGAACCGCCACCAGTATTATCACCTTCCTCATCTACTCCTCCTTTTATGCGGAACACGGCCTTACCGAAATATCTCTTTCAGCATAAATTCAACGTCTTCTCTTTCTATCGGCTTGGGATTAGCCGCCGTGGACCCGGACGCGAGGGCGCACTCGATTATCTTTTCTTTCCCGGTGATATCTTTTCCTTTCAACGGCGAAGTTATATTCAGCGCTTTCAACAGGGCTTCCACCCTCATGGTGAGATCCGCGCCCACCGTTCCGCTCAAGACTTCGTACTTCTTACCCATAGCATCCTTATTCACTTCTATCGAGGGCATGAACAGGATCGAACAAATAAGCCCGTGGGGCAGATCCTGGATCGCCCCCAAAGGATGCGCGATCCCGTGGATCACGCCGAGGCGCGAAGAAGCAAGCGCTATCCCCACCAGAAAGCTTCCCAAAAGAAGCGGCGCCAGGTTCTCTTCGGCCCCGGTTTCATGCGCAGGCAGTATATTGGAATTTATAAGCCTTATTCCTTTGAGCGCGAAATTTTCGCTGAACCATGTCGCGTTCTTTGAAATGTAAGATTCGTATCCCTGGACTAAGGCGTCCATCGCCGAGTGGCTCAGGACGGAGGGCGGCATACCCTTAAGGAGATCCACGTCAAGGACGACTTTCCTCGCCATGAAGCTCTTATCCCTTATCGAAAGTTTGGTCTTTTTCTCTTTATTGATTATTACGGAATTCGGCGTGGCTTCGGACCCCGTTCCCGCCGTGGTCGGGACCGCGATAAAAGGTATACCCTTCTTCTCAAGCCCTCCGCCTTCCTGGTAATACAAGGGCTTTTCTTTAGCGTTATAGAGCCCGGCCGCCGCCTTGGCAAGGTCGAGGACGCTTCCCCCTCCCGCTCCCACGATCCATCCAGCTTCTATTTCCCTCGCCTTATCTATGACCGCGCTTATTTCATCGAGCGTGGGCTCCCCCGCGGCCCGGCAGTAAGATCCCGCCACGGCTTCCCTGGGGAACCCTTCCAGTATCTTTTCTTTCTTCCCATCCTTTTCGAGAGACTTGCCGTGGACTACAAGGCCCCGCGGGCCGAGTTCAAGCGCTTCGGCCGCTATCTCGGAAGAAGCGCCTTTTCTGAATATCGTTTTCTGCGGCAATAATGTTTCCTTCGGAAAATCCATATGCCTCTCGCTTAATACTGCATGATGACCGCCGTTATGACCAGATCCGAGTCCCCGGCGTTCCTGACCGAATGGGAAGCCCCGTTCCCGGTCAAGATGGAATCCCCTGCTTCTACCACTATGTCCCTGCCTCCGTCGGTTATTATCCCCTTGCCCTTCTGGACCAGGAACACCTCGTCTTCGCCGGCATGCTCGTGCAGGCCTATACCCGCTCCGGGAGGGATAATAAGTTCGGCGCATAGCCGGCATTTGGCTTTTATCTCGTCCTTTTTAAAATAATGCCTTATCGTGACCTCGCCGGAACCCCCGCGCATCTCTTTTCTTAATTCAGTCTCTCTCTCTGAGTTTCTCCTTATCATATTGACTCCCTGTGCTACGATAACCCGTGATCCTGGAGAGGATGTTGGATGTTAGATAGAGATACCAACATCAAACATCTACTTCAACCTTCATCCTTTAACCTTCAACCTTGCTCCCGTCACTCAATTTCCCTTATCTCACCCTGCGCGCCCATAGCTTCAAGCTGGTCCAGCATATCACCGGCATCCTCCAGGGTCATCCCGCCTTTCACGAAGCTGGGAACGGACTCTACCAGGTCTTTCGCTTCCTTAAGGCTGATGCCCCTTACGCTTCTTACATACTTAATGACGCTTATTTTCTTATCACCGAAACTGAGAAGCAGCACGGCATAACCCGGTTCCAGGTCCTGCTGGACGTCTTCTGCTTCCCGGGCGAAGACGGATCCGGTTATGAATGTTAACAAGATAAGAGATAAGATGAAATGCTTCATTCCGCACGCGCCTTAAAAGTTGCCAGAAACCGAAGCAAGTCACAAGAAGAATCCCCAGTCCCCGGTTTCCAGTCCCCGGTACGTATTACCTATTATGTATCACTCATCACTTAAATACGCTATGCGCTATGCACTATGCGGAATTGTCGTCCTCCAACCATTCACTCCCTCCATGCGCCTCGCACCCTGCCCTTAATCAAAAAATATGACCAGGCCGGCATGCGCGGTAGCCAATATAAGAGTAAGCGCAGCAAACCACACATGCCATTTCATGTTCATCCATCTGACGTGGAACTTGAAGATCATAAGCCCTGTCGCTATAGTCACGAGCAGGGATAAATATGTTGATATCCCCAAAGGCACTATAAGCTTGGCTATCTGCACATATCCCCCATCCTCATCCCCCTGACTTCTTCCAGCATCTTTTTCCGGTCTTCTTCCTTGATGAACGGAATCGCGTAAAAGAACTTGTGCATAACGACTTCCATACCGCAAAGCGCGAATGTGCCGACATCAAATGTCCTCTTGATAGCTTCGTTGTATCCTGCTTTCCCGTAATGTTCCCCCGCCCCGCCGGTAGTGTTAAGTATAATGACCTTTTTGCCCGATAAAAGCCCCATTATCCCTTCCGCGCCGATCTCGTACGCGAAACCATGCGAAAATATCCTGTCTATATATCCCTTGAGCATTGCCGGCATCTGGTACCACCAGATGGGATGGATGAAGGTGACCACATCCGCCCATTTAATATGGTCCTGTTCAGCCCGAACATCTTCGAGAACGGCTCCTTTCTGCATGGCTACAAAATCCGCCCCTTTAAGCACCGGGTCAAATCCTGTTTTATAAAGGTCCCTCACGCGCAACTCGTGCCCGGCTTCTCTGGCCAGTTCTTCGTATGCCTCCAGTATAGCGTGATTGAAACTTTCAGGATTGGGATGAGTGTAGACAATAAGATGATTCATGCTTGCGTCTCCTGATCTTATGCGGACTTATCGCGGATATACTAACGCGATTTGCTGAAGTTAGCAAGATCCATCCGGTTTTCTTGATCTCACCATTATCATGCGGATTTTTTGACATCGAACGTCAAAAAATCCGCCTTTCCCGCTCTTTTAGCGGATCCGGTGATCGCTAAAAGATAAGATACCTGCCGGTGTCTTCCGAGCGAGTTCCGCGGGACTGTTCGAGCGCGGAATACACCGGCAGGTATCAATCGCCCCAAAACCTATTTCTTTGCCGCGCTCTGTCCCGCGAGATAACCGGTGGAAAAAGCCGCCTGCAGGTTATACCCGCCGGTATCCGCGTCCACGTCTATCGTCTCTCCCGCGAAATATAACCCTTTTATTTTACGCGACCCCATTGTCCTCGGGTCGATACCCCTGACCGAGATGCCTCCCCTCGTTATCATCGCCGTTTCAAGGGGGGAGAACCCCGTTATCCTGAGGCGCATATCCTTAACGAGCGATACTATCTTCTTCCGCCCGGATGCCGTCACCTGATTGGCTCTTGTCCCGGCAGAGATATCCGACATCTTCATGACAGCGCCCGCAAGCCGCCCGGGCAGCATCGAAACGATCACGTTCTTTATGATCATACCGGGATTGGTTTCGAATTTTCTCAAAAGCCGCGCTTCAACCTCATCCTGCGAAATGGACGGCATGAGGTCTATTGAAACTTCCGTTTCCTCGTTTTTATCAAGAAGGGCCGCGATCTTCCCGCTGATCGAAATAACCACCGGGCCCGAAATACCGCGTCCCGTAAAGAGCAGGCTGCCCCTCCCTGAAATTGTTTTCTTCCTGCCGCATCTGAACGTAAGGCGCGCATCATCGACGGTCAGCCCTTCGAGAGCGGCCGGGATGTCCCCCTCCGCCTCCAGGCCCGTAAGTCCCGGCCGGACCGGTGTTATCTCATGCCCCGAACGCGAAGCCATCTCGATGCCCTTGCCCGTTGACCCTGTCCCGCCGTACGAAAGCCCTCCTGTCGCCAGGACCAGATCGTCGCACCGCATCGCCTCTCCGTCGGAGAGAGCGACCCCCTCCACTCTGCCTTCTTTGACAAGCATCTCTTTGACGGAAAGCCCGTAAAGCGTCTCGACCCCCAGACGGCCGATCTCTTTTTCAAGAACCCCGAGAACGCTGGAGGCTTTGTCGTCCGCTGGAAAAACGCGCCCATTACCTTCCGTCTTAAGCCGGAGCCCTCGTTCTTCAAAGAACTTCATGAGGTCTTTATTGCTGAATTCCCTGAAAGCGTCACGCAGGAAACTTCCTGTTCGTGAAAACCTGTCTATGAGGTTGTCCGGGTCGCAAGTATTGGTGAGGTTGCAGCGCCCTCCCCCCGTAAGAAGCAGCTTCCTTCCGGGGGCCGGGTTCTTATCTATAAGCGTTACCCGGGCGCCGCACTGGGCGGCCCTGATCGCGGCCATCATGCCCGCGGGGCCGGCACCGACGACTATTATTTTAACAGGATCAAGAGATTTAGTTTTCATGGTCAAGGACCTAAAGTCCGACATTATTCTATACCTTCGCGCGGATTTTGGAAAGTACTTTACGGGACGAAAAATCTGTCCGAACTTGTATCATGCATATTTGTTAGAGTATACTTTAATAAAAATAAAAACGAGGTGCGCATGAAAGAACAAACCGGCAGGATATTTTCACTGTTATCGGCCCTGCTAGTCCTTTTTTCGGTCTTTTTCTGCGCGTCGGTGTCCGCGGGCACCGACGCGGTTCCTAAAAACGACGAGTGGATCCCCACCGCGTCCCCCTGGTTCCCTCCAGCCCAGGACGATTACATCACGGGCAACTGGGGCGGCATACGTGACGAGCTCGCGGATAAAGGTATCACCGTAACCAGTTCCTGCGTATTCGATGTCCTGGCTAATACTTCCGGAGGCCGTGAGCGAGGTATCGGTTACGACCATTCGTGGGGTCTGGATGTGAATGTCGACCTGGAGAAGGCGCTGGGGATGGCAGGCCTTCAGTTACACGTATCCGGGCTCTGGCGTAACGGCGTCAACCTCTCCCAGAAAAAGATCGACAACGCGTTCACGGTCACAAGCATCTATGGCTCGGAGCAGCTGAGGTTTTACGGGTTATACCTGGAACAGGCGCTTTTTGAGGATAAGGCGCACGTAAGATTGGGGCGCATAAGTTTAGGCGACGACTTTATTTCTTCACCCATTTACTGGATCTACGTTAATAACGCGATAGACGGCAACCCCATAAGCTTGCCGCTCAACCTGCCCTTTTTCACCTACCCCACCGCGGTATGGGGAGTGCGGGCAAAGATAGATTATTCGGACAGTTTTTACTCGACACACGGCATCTACTGCGGCGATAGCCGCGTGGGCCGGGATTCCGAACACGGGCTTGATTTCAGCCTCAGGCTCGCCAGGGGGTTCATTACGGCGCATGAAGCGGGGTTCACCCCCAACACGGCAGCGGGCTCTGCCGGACTCCCGGGAAACTATAAGGCCGGGGCGTATTACCATAGCGGCGTGTTCAGGGAACTTCTCAATGACCAGAACGGTAATTCATACGTAGTAACCGGACGCGACCCCGCAAAGCATGTCGGGAATTACGGGTTTTACTGCGCCGCCGACCAGATGATCTACCGCGAGGGAGGCCCGGGAAACGATCAGGGGTTTACCGTTTTTTCGGCGGCCACTTTCGCGCCGGAAGGGCTGAACCAGTTCCCCTTCTTCTATGACGGGGGCATATTTTACAAAGGGCTTTTGCCCGGGCGCGACGACGACATAATAGCCTTTGGAACCGCTCTGGGGCTCTGGAGCAAGTACCTCGTCCGGGCCCAGGCGGACATGCGCGACGTAACCGGGACCTCGTTACTGCACCCGCAGATCTACGAGATGATGTTTGAGCTTACTTATAAGGCACAGATCCTGCCTTATTTTTTCGTCCAGCCTGACATCCAGTACATCATCAACCCGGGCGGCAGAGATAATTATGGCAACGCATTGGTCATAGGGTTCCGCATGGGGGTGACGTTTTAACCGCCGTCCTCAGCCCTTACCGCCACTTGCCACGGTCCGACGGGAACACTCCAGACTTGCAGCTTGAGACTTACGGCTCGCTGTGCGATAATGTTCATCATGAAATACGACCCTTTCCAGCAGAAAGCCATAGACCACATAAATGAAGGCTATTCGGTGATCGTTTCGGCGCCTACCGGCGCCGGAAAAACGGCCATCGCCGAACACGTCATAAACGACTGCATGGCCCGCGGGACCAGGGTCGTCTATACCGCCCCTATCAAGGCCCTCTCGAACCAGAAATTCAGGGACTTCCAGGCCCTTTACCACGACAAGGTAGGCATACTTACGGGGGACGTAAGCATCAACGCGCACGCGCCTATCCTCATAATGACCACCGAGATATTCCGGAACAAGATCCTCACGGAGGATACGGACCTTGAGGATTATGCCTGGATAATATTCGACGAGATCCACTATATCGACGATTACGAGCGCGGCACCGTATGGGAAGAATCCCTTATATTTTTGCCCGGCCACATGAAGATGCTTGCGCTTTCAGCCACTATCCCCAATATAGACGAATTCGCCGCCTGGATACATTCCATCCACGGCAAACCCCTGCGGGTGGTCAAGGAAGACAAGCGCCCCGTCCCCCTTCATCTTTTCTATCAATGTGAGAACAAATTCCTTGATACCCTGAACAGGATAAAACGGACCATGCCGACGGGCAGCCGCCGGAAATATAACTACCGCCGGGGCAAAAGGTTCTTCAAGCAAGAACACCTCAAGCCCAACCGGCTGGATACCCTCACAAAACATCTTCAGGATACGAACCGTCTTCCCTGCATATATTTCGTATTCGGCAGGAGACGAGCGGAATACCTCGCCGAAGAGCTTGAGGGATTTGATTTCCTGAACACCCATGAAAAAGCGCAAATAAACGAGCTATGGGGCCGGCTTTGCGGGAAGTTCGATCTCGAAAACGAAAAAAGCGCCGTCTGGCTCTTCCCTCTCATCGAAAAAGGCATAGCCTGCCATCACGCGGGAATGCTCCCCACCCTGAAGGAGGTCGTGGAACGGCTCTTCACCTCAAGGCTCATAAAAGTGATCTTCACCACCGAAACGTTCGCGCTGGGAATAAATATGCCGGCCCGCACGGTGATATTCGATGAGCTCAGGAAGTTTTACGGCAAGTTCCACGCCAATCTTAAGACACGCGATTTTTACCAGATGGCCGGAAGGGCCGGAAGACGCGGCATCGACGAGGAAGGGTTCGTTTACAGCAGGATAAACCTCCACCGCATAACCTACGACGAAGTCAAACGCGTCGTTAAAGGCGAGCCGGAAAAGGTCAAAAGCAGGTTCAACGCTTCGTACGCGACGATAATAAACCTCTATAACCGCTACGGTGAGGAACTCTACGACATTTACCCGAGATCGCTGCACTATTACCAGGAGAAAAAGAAAAAACATCTGAAGGCCGTCGACGCCATGCGCTCGAAAGTGAATATCCTCAAGACCCTCGGCTATATAAAAGAAGGTAAGATAACGGAGAAAGGGGACTTCGCGGGCAAGTTCTATGGATACGAACTTCCCCTCACCGAGCTCTACGAACAGGGCATCCTGGAAGGATTATCGGAAACGGAGCTCGGCATACTCGCCGCGGCCGTGGTATATGAACCGCGAAAAGGCTCGCGCATGCCAAGGATAAGCAAACAGGCCAAGTCATTGAGAGGCTTAACGGACATCACCCTTAAAATGATCCACCGCGCAGAAAAAAGATTCACAGCCGCGGCGCTTAGCAAGGAATACCACTACCACCTTTCCCCCGCGATCGAGGCATGGATGAACGGCGCCGAATTCAGCAGCCTGCTGAACCTGGCCGATGCCGACGAAGGCGAAATAATACGCTACTTCAGGATGTGCGTCCAGATACTACGGGAGATCCTCGACACCCATGCCCCGGACAGTCTAAAGGATAACGTCAAGAAAGCCATACGGAAGATAAACCGCGATATGATCGACGCGGAGAACCAGTTGAGGGAGTAGTTATTGATTATTGGTTATTGGGTAATAATTAATAACTAATAGTCAATAATCAGTACTCAATATCCCTCTTCCCCGCTATATAGATCAGATGCGGAAGGATTATCATCGACGAGGTGAAAATAAGAAAAAAACGCCATCCTGAGCCATCCGCTACCCGCGCCATGAATCCCCACAAAAGGGCGATCCCTGCTGCGGAAGCATCGAGGATAAGCGGCTCCTCCTTTCCGGGATAAACGCGGATCACCCGGAGGATCAGACTGCATGAAAAAGCGGCTGCTATCAAACAGTAAAGAAAAGGAAGACGCTCGTTCAGGAACAGCATCAGCATCTCGGCCAGCAGAATGACGATTATCCAGAATTTAACATAACGCCACTGGCCGGGGGTAAGCATTGATGTGAGATAGTATTGATTCACAGACTTTTTTCGCACCTTGGGCAGAACTCCGAGGATTTCCGATCGGTGTCCGCCATGTTGTTGGAAAAATACATGACACATCCCGGGTCCGCGCAGTGCCGCAGGCCAAAGGAATGTCCAAGCTCGTGAACGGCCTCTTTTGCGGCCCTGTCGAAGAAACGGTCTTCGTCCTCGGGAAGCCCGTAATAGCTTTGTCTCAGCCGTGTTAGCGATATTATCGTCGACTTCCCCGATATCTCGGCTTCACCGAAGACAAAGTTGAGCCCCGGGACAAAAAGGTCTCTGTCTATTACGCCGAGGATCTTTATGGCATCGTGATCCTCGGATAATCTCTCGAGTATCGCGCTTGACAGATACTGCCCGCGTTTCGGGTCATAGGCCTCTTCGGGGATCTCCGCGGGATCAGTGATGCCGAAAGGAATACCATATCTCTCACTGAGGACATCGGCGAGCCTTTCAAGAAGCTCCTGATCGATATCTCCTGTCGGGACTATCAGGGCGAGATCATCGTTATTGTTGTCCATGCATTCTCCGCTTCAGACTTCAGACATCAGACGTCAGACCGCCCGATAAATCGGGCAAGGTCGTGAGTCGTGCTCGCTCGAATCTTGTGTCATGTGTAATGTGTTATGATTGTCCGACATGACACTTGACACGTGACACATAACACGGTTTTTTCGCTTGCCGCGCCGCCTACTCCACCACCGTCGCCGTCAGGAACATTACCATCTTTTTTCTCGTATCGGAACTTCCGGCGGCTACAGATATCCCCGCATGAGGCACACCCCGTTGTTCGGCTCTCGCTTCAGCGGTATCAACCCCCCCCAGAACCAGCGTTTCTCCGCTCCTTAGCACCGCGCTGGTAAGGATGGACTGCTCGTAGATATTCCTGTCCTCCCGGAACCTGCTCTTTTTCGGCTTTATGACGACATTGATCGTCCCGTCGTTATTCACCCCGGGCACGACTTCCAGAAAATTCCCGGCGGATCTCGTCTGCGGCGGCGTGTAAACCACCACGCCTTCCGTTTTCGTGACCGTGGGGCCGTAAAAATCATTCCGTGCGGCCTGTATCGCCGCCGGCTCTCCGCTAATGGTCCTCACCGTCATCTCGGAACGCACCCCGGAATCTTCGCTCCTTTCGAGCAGGTACTCCGCGTTCTCGAACATTTCAGGCGTTATTATCCCTGTCCGGGGCGTAATACCGGCCTCTTTAAGGAACCCGTAGCTCGCCTCGACAACGAGGACCCTGATCTCCACTTGTTTGCGGGGCACATCCAGTTGCCTGACGATATCCTCCATCTGCTCCAGGACCAAAGGGCGGTCCACTACTATGATGCTATTGGACGCGTCATAGACCGTTACCCTGCCGTCCGCGCTCTTGAGGTGTTCAAGCGCCGCGGAAAGGTCCCGGGCGCGGCCGCCCTTTATCATGAACACCCGCGTCTTCAGTTCATCCGCCCGGGAGAAAACCGCTCCCACCAGGACAAAAATGATCAGCGAAAAAATAACGGCTCTTTTCGCGCATTTTGAGGTTAACATGTTAGATATATTATAGTTTGATACCCTCAAACGGGCAAGAAAAACACATTTTTCCCAGAAAACGCCTTTACTTAAACATAACTTGACGGCTCCTCAGACCCTGTGATATATTAAACTCACTACCAGATTATACTCTTAATTGAACGCTTGGCCGTTCTCCTTTTCGACGATTAGTTTTTCTGCATGAACTCTTAAGGAGGTGTCGCAATGACAATCTCTAAGACCCGGCCTTTCAAGCTAATATCCATCCTTGTTCTATTCACCTTCATGACCGTCACCGTATGCGGAGCCGATACCCTCGGATACGTGCCCTTTGACGAAAGCCAGGACCAAAGCAATTACCTTACGCCTGAGCAGCTTGAGAATTTCAGGGAATCCAAAAACTCCCTTGTGGATAAACACAACGCCGAAAATGCGCCTCCCCTTACGGATGAGGAAGACATTATACAGTTCCTGTACGACCTGATGGCCCCATCCGACCTGGCCGATCTCACCGTCCTGCAGAACAATTATCTGACGGCAAAATCGGAACGGGAAACGGCACAGGACGAATATGGCACACTGCAAGAACAACTTAAAGACTACTACGTCGAAGAGGAGAACGCGCGCCTTAACCTCCAGAACGTTATAACCCAGATCGCTGTTTTTACCGACAGGCTCGCCGACATCCTGGAAGAAAAAAGCGAAACCGACGAAAAGCTGCTTGCCCTCGAGAACGCAATAAGCGTAAAAAAGGCGGCCATGCGGGACGGACAGCTCGACGATATCGCGGCCGTGGAGACTGAGCTGGAGGACCTGAGAAACTATCTCTCCACCCTTATCAGCCAGCGGAACGCGTCCGCCGAAGAACAGGCGCTTTATGAAGCGGAGCTGGACCTTGCCTCCGCCCAGGAAGATTTTGACGACGCGCTCGCGCTCGTGCGCCAGAACCTGGGGAACGATTTTGATCTTGAGACTTCCGATTACGATAAGATCTATGATTCGGAAAGCAACCTTACCGGGGTCAGGCTCACGCCCCGCGACCTTGATAACGAAGCCATCCTGCTTGACGCGCTTCTTAAACAAATAGCGCTTAATGACGCGAGCGACCTGTTCGATCAGTTAAAGGATACGTACAATAACGACCACCCCCTCTCCGGCGCCGACGGGGCGCTTAACGATTATAAGGCGCTTCTCTCGGAGATACCCACCGTCGAAGACGACATAGGACAAAAAGAGATCGACCTCGTGTCCAGGGACGAAGCCGTCCGCGCCGCGGAGATCGAGATAAACAACCTGCAATCCGAGATCGACATTACGAATTCCAAGTATAGCCTCCTGGCCATGACCGCCGATGCGCTCATGGACCAGATAGACAGCCTGAACCAGACAAAAATACGGCTCGAGGAGGAAGAACGCCGCGCCCTGGACCTCCTTAAGCAAATGGAGGAGGAAATAGGGTTTGAGGAAGTTGGGGAAAACTATTTTTCCGCGCTTGAAAAAGAGGAGAACTACCGATCCCTTTATGAAAGCGCCCTCAGGGAAAGAATAAAGCTGCTGAACGCTCTCGGAAAACCGGACAAAAACCTCCAGTCCTCTTTGCTTGCTGCCATCCTGGAAGCATATGGAGTTGATATCAACCTCCAGCCCGAGCAGGAGGGGCAGGAAATCCCATACCAGTCCCTGCCGGTGACCGGGGAAGCCATAAACAGGCTCTTTTTCGGTGACGTGAACGCCGTTATACTCGTTAACGGCAAAATAACCGATGTCAGGGCCAATCTCGAATCCGTAAAAGCCTCCCTTAGAAAAGCCTACGCCAGCGTCTTCAACTCGGAGCCCGGCGACTACATGCTGAACGCTTTCGCCGACATCATTACGAGGGCGAAAATGCCGGCCATGCGGCTTTTCGAGATCCTTAAACGAATAGATGACCGGAAACTGCGGGCCGGGGAAGAGAAAAAACTGGATTCCGAGAGAGATCTTGCCGATAAGGAAAAAAACTCGATACTCCAGACGATAAAAGAGCGTCTCCAGCAAAGCGCGCTCGGCTCGGCTGTCATAAACAGCGCCATGACGTATCTTGGCTCCCCTGTCGTCTCCATGGTCACCTGCGGGGTCATGGCCCTGGGAAGGTTATTCAAAGACGCCGGCAAGACCTTCTCCCAGCGCGCAATAACCGAGGAGGCCATACTTACCGACATTATCACGGGGGCTATAAACGAAAATACCGCCGGCGAACTGCATCTGTCTTTTTATGCCCTGCAAAAAGCGGCCGGGGAGAACGGCACCGCCCTTATCGGCCAGGAAGTAGACATATCGGATCTCGGCAAGATCGATTCTCCGTTCATCGCGCATGTTAACGGCGACCATTACGTAACCGTCAACGGCGTCGCGGAAGACACCATAAGCTTTTTCGACCCCGCTTTCGCATCCAGCAGGACCATGAACGTGGAAAGCTTTTCGCGTTCGTTCACGGGAAACGTTCTCACTTTAAGCGGCATCCCCGGAGCGCGGGCCCTCAGCGAAAACGAGATGAAGAGCATCCTCGGGGCCTGGTCGTTCAGGTCCATAAGCAGGTCCGTAAGCAGGTCCGTATCAAGGGTCACCAGCTCGGTAAGAAGCGCGGTCTCAAAGGTGAGCTCATCGGTCTCCCGCGCCGTATCGAGCGTATCGATTTCGGTAAAAAGCGCGGTCTCAAAGGTGAGCTCATCGGTCTCCCGCGCCGTATCGAGCGTATCGAGCTCGGTAAAAAGCGCGGTTTCAAAGGTGAGCTCATCGGTCTCCCGCGCCGTATCGAGCGTATCGAGCTCGGTAAAAAGCGCGGTTTCAAAGGTGAGATCATCGGTCTCCCGCGCCGTATCGAGCGTATCGAGCTCGGTAAAAAGCGCGGGCAGTTCGATCAGCAACGCGGTTTCGAAAGTCGTCGACTCGGTCAAAAATGCCGTATCGTCTCCGGCTCAACCCGCGGCAAGTTCCGCTGCCACGACCGGGCTTTCACCTTCCGGCACCGCGAAAAGTATTACCGCTGCTCCGGAAGCGACCATCCCCGCTTCAGCGGGAACGGGTCCGGCGACCTCTCTTCCCGCAATATCGGCAGGTTCATCATCTCCCGTAACGCCGGCTTACCGCCATGGCAACGTTTCGATATCGACGCCCTACTCCCCCATGAACAGCCCGGTGGCCATACTCAGCTCTCTTGTTCCCGGGTCCGGGGTCACGCTTCATAACGAAAGCGCTTCATGCATGGCAGGGACAGGTCCCGCTGCGGGCAATCAGGTCTCTCAGAATAACCTGACAGCCGGAAGCATGAAGACAAACCTTAGCAAGATCTTTTCATTCTTTAAGCCCGCAACGGATACATCCAACGATCATAGTTTTAACGCGAACCCGTTCGGTCCGGTATATCAGCGATCATATTCGTCTCCCCCGCAAAATGTCGATCCCGGAACTGCGCAGCAATCCTCGCACGACACGCGATCATATATGAGCATATATACTGTCCGGGATCAAATGTGCGTGGACGAGAACCTGCAAAGCGTGCGCATGAATTCATCCGCGGCAAGTTACGCTTCGCCGCTATTTAAAGGAACCGCGATGGGTCTACTGCAGGGATATTCCGAAGCCATGTCCCCCTCGGGCATGAGCCTCAGATTATCGTTTCCCGGAATAATAGACAGCGTGAACTCGCCTAAAGGCAGGATATCATTGAGGGGACTCGACCTTGACTTCGGAGGAGGAAAAATAAGCCCGCATGACGCGCCCAATGTGCTTAGCATCACGAGGATAGATGATCCGTTGCGCTCGAGCAAAGGTCCTACCATAGTGACAAAGGATCTGGTAAGCGGTATCGACGACGGTGAAATACAAGTCCTTAAGGCGCTGAAGGACCGCGGCTTCAAGACATCAACGATATATTATGAAAACGTTCCTGCCCCTCCCGCCGACCGCTCCCGAACTTTCAAGCTTTTTAACGATATCCTTGAGGATGGAGGAGAAATCCACGTAAGCCCCCGCACCAAATCTACGATTGCCATCCCAAAAAAGGGAGCCGTGCCGGAAAGTGTTTACAAAAAAGCTTTTCAACAAGCGTCAAAAGAAGCGGATAATATAGCGGACGACGTCGCCACCGCCGTAAGCGGGTCCGTTAAAAATAACGGCTTTCAATCCTTTGTTCCCAAGAAAGCGTTAAGCCCCAAAGGCGGATATAATAACGTGTTCTCTTACACCGTCAAAAAAGCCGGCGCCACTTCCGCGGATGATGCCGTTTCCGCCGCGGCAAGGAGCTCAACCATGGCGGCGGCAAAAGGCACCGCTAAGAGCACGGCGTCAGGCGCACTGAAAGCGATGAGATACGCGGCTGTCCCCCTAATGATCATCGGGGTAGCCATGGATGTAATAGACCTCCATAATGCGTACAAGAAAGACCAGGAAGAAGGCGGTTACAGGAATACCGTAACGACCTCAGGCCGTATCGCCGGTGCCTGGGGAGGCGGTCTGGCCGGCGCCAAGATAGGCGCGGCGGCAGGCGCCGCTGTCGGAGTCTGGTTCGGCGGCATCGGGGCAGCGCCCGGAGCCCTTATAGGCGCCGTGGCCGGGGGTATTCTTGGCGCTATAGGAGGAAGTTTAGCCGGGGAATACGTAGCGGGTGAAGTCTACGATGCGGCTGAAGGCGGAGATCTGGACCGAGCAGCGCCTCAAGCGTGAGCGGCTTGCGTGCTTGCTGGCGGTGGGAAGCGGCTCGGCGCACCCGCCGCGGTTGGCGATCCTGGAGTACCGCCCGAAG
>CAZMEZ010000001.1:97737-149415 GCA_964565425.1 uncultured Planctomycetia bacterium
CGATGCGGCTGAAGGCGGAGAACCCGTCCCGATGACCAGGACCCCGATACACGAGACCATCTCGACGGAATACGACTATTCTCCGCCGATAACACTCCCTGAAGGGTTCGATCCCGGAGAATTTATACCCCCTTCGGACACAAGCGGGGAACTTTTCGTTCCCTACACGAAAAGAACGCCGATACGCGAAACCGTCTCATACGAGATATCCATGGACGTAAAATAAAAAAAGAACGCCGGGTGTTCGCAGAACACCCGGCGTGCCCTTTTCCCCATCTTTACCCGGTTCAATCGCCTTTCTTCCGGTCCTCGCCGCTTTTTCCTTCGTCCTTCATGCTCATCGTCACGACTACGAGAGCCCCTATCAAAGCGCCGAGCAGACTGCTCGTGGCCGGATCGCTCGTTAGCGGACACACGCCCCCCGCGAACACCCTGCACAAAAAGCTCGCCCCCAGGCCCGCGACGGCCCCGAAGAACAATCCCATCAATATGTTCAGCGTGGGTTTGATCATGTTTGCCTCCGTTAGATACCGTTATTCGTCGTTCGTCGTTCGAATTTCGTAGTTGCCCGATTTATCGGGCGCTGACAGCTGAAAGCAGATAGCTGACAGCCGCGTATCACTTATCACTTTCTTCTTTACGCAACAGCTTTTTCATCCGCGCGATCTGGTCCCTGTAAACGATCGCTTTTTCGAACTGCAGGTTCCTCGCGGCTTCTTCCATTTCGCTCTCGAGCTGGGAGACCACCTCAAGGATGTCGTACTCTTCCGGGGTCTCTCCCGTAACATCCTGGACGATCTCCTTCGCCTGGCGGTATGCCTCAATACCGTCCTTGACGGCTTTGGTTATGGTCCTGGGCGTAATACCGTGTTTCTTGTTGTACTCGACCTGCTTCTCCCGCCTTTTATCGGTTATCTCTATCGCGCTGCGCATGGAATCCGTAATATTATCCGCGTAAAGTATCACCTCTCCGTTAACGTTCCTCGCCGCCCTCCCCGCTACCTGGATAAGCGACGTCTGGCTCCTGAGGAACCCTTCCTTATCCGCGTCGAGGACGGCCACGAGGGAGACTTCCGGCAGGTCCAGCCCTTCCCGCAGGAGATTTATCCCCACGAGACAATCGAACTTCCCCATGCGCAGGTCCCTTATTATGTCCACCCGGTCAAGCGCGTTTATCTCCGAATGCAGATACCTTACGCGCAGTTTCATCTCCACGAGGTACCGCGTCAGCTCTTCCGCCATGCGCTTGGTAAGAGTGGTCACAAGGACCCTTTCTTTTTTAGCGGCATGTTTTTTCACTTCTTCCATGATATCGTATATCTGGTTCTTTGTAGGCTTCACCGTTATCGGCGGGTCCACGAGACCGGTGGGGCGTATTATCTGTTCCGCCACTGCCGCGCTCTTCGAGATCTCGTAGTTACCCGGGGTCGCCGAGACATAGAGCAGCTGTTTCACGATCTCCATGAACTCTTCATACTTCAAGGGCCTGTTGTCGAGCGCGGAAGGCAGGCGGAACCCGTACTCCACGAGGGTCTTTTTTCGCGCCTGGTCCCCGTTATACATCGCGTGCAATTGCGGCAGGGTGACATGCGACTCGTCTATTATCACCAGAAAGTCATCCCCGAAATAATCCAGCAGGCACCAGGGCCTGCTCCCGGGCGGCCTGCCGGAAATATGCCTGGAATAGTTCTCGATACCGCTGCAGTAGCCCAACTCGCCCAGCATGTCCATATCATATTTGGTCCTTGTCTCCAGCCTCTGCGCTTCGAGAAGTTTTCCCTGATCCCTCAGCTCCGCCAACCGCTCCCTTAGCTCTACCGCTATGGACCTTACCGCCGTTTTTATCTTGTCTTCCGTCGTCACGAAGTGCTTGGCGGGGTATATCGCGATCTTCTTCAGGTCCGCGATGACATCACCCGTGATCACGTCGATCTCGGACAAACGCGTTACTTCGTCCCCGAAGAACTCGATGCGATACGCCGTCTCCTTATATGCCGGCAGCACCTCCACTATATCGCCGCGCACCCTGAACTTCCCGCGCTGCAGCTCCACGTTATTGCGCTCGTATTGTATGTCGACGAGTTTCTTCAGGCACTCTTCCCTTGCCATCTCCTGTCCCGTTTCCAGGTTAACGAGCATGGTCGAATAGTCCTCGGGCGACCCGAGGCCATAGATACACGACACGCTGGCGACTATAAGCACGTCCTTGCGGGAAAAAAGGGAGCTGGTGGCCGATAACCTCAGCCGGTCGATATCCTCGTTTATGGAGGCGTCCTTTTCGATGTAAACGTCCGTCTGGGGCACGTAAGCCTCAGGCTGGTAATAATCGTAATAGCTGACGAAATATTCGACGGCATTATCGGGAAAGAACGCCTTGAATTCCGAATAAAGCTGGGCGGCAAGTGTCTTATTGTGGGAGATGATCAGGGCGGGCTTGTTGAGGTGTTCTATGATGTTCGCCATCGTGAACGTTTTACCGCTCCCGGTAACGCCTATCAGCGTCTGGCAGGCATTCCCCTTTTTCACGGAATACACGATACGGTCGATCGCCTGCCGCTGGTCTCCCGCGGGCTTAAAATCGGTGACGAGCTTGAATTTGTCCATATTAAAACGTGAATCGTGAGTCGTGAATCGTGAGTCGTGAATACGATTAACGACTTACGATTTACGATTAGCGGATCTTGATCATTCTTTTAGAATGATCTCTAAACTGAAATCCAACGGCTCTATCGAGCTCGTTATCGAACCCGTGGATATTATGTCCGCCCCCGTTGAGGCGAAGTCCTTTATGTTGTCGAGTGTTATGCCCCCCGATACCTCGAAGAGCACCTTTTTCTCGAGACCTTTCTCTTTCCTCAAAGCGACCGCCTGCTTAATAATTTCCGGGGCCATATTATCCAGCATTATCACGTCGGGCGACTCTTCAAGGGCGTATTCGCATTCCTTCAGTGTCTCCACCTCTATCTCCACCTTTATATTCTTCTGGACGGATGATCTGGCCCTTCTTATTATCTCTTTTATTATCTTCCGGCTGTCACCCATGTCCATCTGCATGCCGAATGCCCTGATATGATTATCTTTTATGAGGACCATGTCCCACAGGCCCCGCCTATGGTTATGCCCGCCGCCTACGGTCACGGCGTATTTCTGGAAGTATCTGTGGAGCGGAATGGTCTTCCGTGTATCATATATCTCAACCGCCGCGCCGCCCGCCGCGTCCACCATCTTCCTGGTGCCGGTGGCGACACCGCTCAAAAGGCCGAGAAAGTTAAGCGCCACCCTCTCCCCTTTCATTATGGAGCGGGCCGAACCCTCGACAAAAGCTATTTCCTGGCCGGGCGCTATATGGTCGCCGTCCCTCGCCTGGGGCCGGAATTTCAGATCAGGGTCCACGCTCGCGAAAACCTTTTCGATGATGTCGATCCCGCAGACGATACCCTCATCCCTGGAAAGGATGACCGCGTCCACCGAAAGTCCTTCCTCAATGACCGCCTGCGAGGTAATATCTCCCGTCCAGATATCCTCCTTCAGGGCGAACCTGATTATCTGCTCGACTCTTCTCTGGTCAAGTTCCATCATGAGTTCCTTTATCCTTCAACCTGTTCGTATTGCGTTAATTCACGGATGATCACGGATTCAGCTTTAAGCTATAAGCTGTAAGCGCCCGATAAATCGGGCAATGGTTAAGTCACAAAGTCGAGTTGGAGTACCAGAGCACCAGTCAAAATTTAAAAGTTAAAAGATAAAATTGAAAAATATAATTCAAAATCCAAAATTGCCTTGGACAACTTCTTTGCATCTTTACCTCGTTATATCTTTACTCTTTGGCCGACACCAGATACCAGATACCAGATACCAGATACAACCTTCCCCTTTCGCCTCTAGCCCCTCGCCTTTAGCCTCCACCTATCACGTATTACATATCACTTATCGCTTTATCCGCTATGCGCTTTGCGGACTCGTCCCGCCGGCTAACCCTTTCAGCCTCTCGATCTCCTTTTCCGTAAGCTCCCTGTACTGGCCGGGCTCCAGGCTCCCAAGCCGGAGAGACGCGTACCTTACCCTCTTAAGGTCCGTTACCTTGAACCCCGCTTCCGCGAACATCCGCCTTACCTGTCTCTTGCGGCCTTCGTGAAGCGTCATCTTAAAGATGCAAAACTTGTCCGTTCTTTTGACGATCCTTATTTTACAGGGAGCGGTCTTTCCCCCGTCCAGGTCTATACCACGCTCGAGTTTTTTTATGTCCTCCGGAACCGGTTTCCCTTCGACCATTACGAGATATTCCTTGTCTATCTCGAACCTGGGATGAGAAAGCCTGTGCGCCAGCTGGCCGTCGTTCGTGATCACCAAAAGCCCCGTCGTATCCTTATCAAGGCGTCCCACGGGGTATAGCCTGGCCTTGACGCGTTTAAAGAAATCCGTTACTTTCTTACGGTCGTGGGTATCAGTGACGGTCGAGATGACATTTTTCGGTTTGTTGAACAGGAAATAGAACTTTCTTTCTTCTTCCCCGATCAGCCGGCCGTCAAGACGGATCTCGTGGCCTTCCGGTTCCAACCTGTATCCTTTTTCGACAACGGTCTTCCCGTCAACCGTGACCTTACCGCTTTCGATGAGCTCTGCCGCGCGCCTTCTCGAAGCCACGCCGGCATGGGCAAGGATGTTCTGAAGCCTCTTCTTCATTTAAGTGCGCAAAGGTTTTCTTTCAGAGTGGCCACTTCCGCGCGGAATTTGTCGCTCTTGGACCTTTCTTTTTCGACGACATCCGGAGGGGCGTTCTTGAGGAAATCTTTATTCGACAGCTTCCTGTCCAATCCCGCGAGGTACTTCTCGAGGCCCTCTATCTTCTTGTTTATACGGATCGTTTCCTTGTCGATATCGACGGTATCCCCCAGCGGCACGAAAAGCTTTAACTTCCCGACGAGAGCCGCTACCGACCTCTCGGGCCTTTTTGTTTTCATTTCGACGGACTTCACGTTGCACCGGGCGAGCCGTTCCATGTAAGGCAGGTTCCCTTCTATCATCTTCTTTTCCGGCGCGGAAGAAACGCTGAAAAGAACATCAATGGTCGCCTTTACATCCACGTTCCAGAAGGCCCTTATGTTCCTAATGGAAGTGACCGCCCCTATAACCTTCTCCATGCCTTGCACCGCCTCATCGCAATCGTGCCGTTTCTCCGGCTCAGGCCATTTTGAGGCCATTATCCATTTATTTTCCGCACGTGGTATGTTCTGCCATATCGCTTCCGTTATAAAGGGCATGAATGGGTGCAAAAGCCGCAGGCAGCCCTTGAGGACCGTTACGAGGACCTTTTGGGTGGTATCTTTGTCTCCGGAAATTTTGGATATTTCAAGATACCAGTCGCAGTATTTATGCCAGATGAAATCGTACAGCGCGCCGGCGGCATCGTTAAAACGGTAAACCCGCAGATTCTCCGTGACCTTTTCGACAGTGCGGTTAAAACTGCTCAATATCCATTTGTCCGCCAGCGTGAACCTCTCCGGGTCGACATCCCCCTCCAGGAGTTTTTCATCAAGGTTCATCAGCACATACCTTGAAGCGTTCCACAGTTTGTTGCCGAAATTCCTGCCCAGCTCGAATTTTTCCTTTGAAAGGAAAACATCCTGCCCTACGGAAGTTATCGAGATAATACTGTACCTCAGGGCATCGCTCCCCACTTCGGATATAACATCGAGCGGATCTATGATGTTTCCCAGGGACTTGGACATCTTTGTCCCCGTGGCGTCACGCACGGTCCCGTGTATGTACACGTCCCTGAAGGGGATGTCCCCTTTGAATTTCAGCCCGGCCATTATCATCCTGGCCACCCAGAAGAATATTATCTCCTGTGCCGTGACCAGGGCGTTTGTCGGGTAGAAAACATCCAGTTCCTTCGTTTTTTCCGGCCAGCCCATGGTAGAAAACGGCCAAAGCCACGAGCTGAACCATGTATCCAGGACATCGGGGTCCTGCTCCATATCTGTCCCGCCGCATGCGGGACACTTTTCGGGCGGCTCAGCGCCCACGTAAACACCCTTTCTGCCGGGCGAGTCCACGTCCACGTCCCTGGCATCATGGTACTCAAGACAGTCTTTACAATACCAGACCGGTATGCGGTGCCCCCACCATATCTGCCGCGAGATGCACCAGTCGCGAATGTTCTCCATCCAGTTCAGATAGACCTTTGTCCACCTTTCCGGATAGAACTTTATCCTTCCATCCTTTACCACCTCTATGCCTTTTTCAGCCAGCGGCTTCATCCTTACGAACCACTGTTTTGAAAGGCGGGGTTCGACGACCACGTGACATCGGTAGCAATGGCCTACGGCGTGCTGGTGATCCTCGGACTTCACGAAAAGGTTCCTTTGCTTGAGATCTTCGATTATCGTCTCCCTGCACTCGAACCTGTCCAGCCCTTCGTATTCATCGCCTGCCTCGTTGATGGTCCCATCCGGATTCATGGCATTTATTCTTTCAAGCCCGTGTTTTACACCGAGCTCAAAGTCCACCGGATCGTGAGCCGGCGTCACCTTTAGAACACCCGTCCCGAACTCCGGATCGACGCTTTCGTCGAATATTATCTTGAGTTCCCTCTTAAGTATCGGGAGCAGGATCGTCTTGCCTTCAAGTTTCTCGCGGCGCGGGTCGTTCGGATTCATGGCGATCGCCACGTCCCCCAGCATGGTCTCGGGACGAGTGGTCGCGACCACGACATAATCTTCATTTTCTTTCCGGAGCTTTTCCCTGCCCTTCACCGGATATTTTATGTAGTAAAGTCCTCCCTGCACTTCGCGGTGTTCGGCTTCTTCGTCGCTAAGCGCGGTGCCGCAACGCGGGCACCAGTTGATGATATAATCGCCCTTGTAGATGAGCCCGTCTTCATAGAGACGTATGAAAACCTCTTTGACGGCCCTGGAAAGACCCTCGTCCATCGTAAAACGTTCACGCCCCCAGTCACACGAGCAACCGAGCTTCTTGAGCTGGCGGATGATAGTGGAACCGTATTCCTCCCTCCACTGCCATACCTTTTCGAGGAACTTTTCCCGCCCAAGATCGGTCCTCTTCACGCCGTCCTTAGCCAGCTCCCGTTCCACGACATTCTGTGTCGCGATACCGGCATGATCCGTCCCGGGCATCCACATAGCTTCATGCCCCTGCATCCGCTTCCAGCGGACGAGTATATCCTGTATGGTATTGTTTAGCGCGTGCCCCATATGGAGGATCCCGGTGATATTGGGCGGCGGGATAACTATACTGTAAGGCGCGCGATCGGTGTTCTCATCGGCGTGGAAAAGGCCTTCCTTCTGCCACGCTTCATACAACTTTTCCTCTATATCGCGGGGATCGTATCTGGAAGGTATATCTTTCATCTCTTGTTCTTGCTCTTGCCTTTCTTCTCGTCCTTAACGAACTTATACTCGATGGAATCCCTGAGGGCAAGCCAGCTTGCCTCTATGATGTTCTCGGATACGCCGACGGTCCACCAGGAATCATCCTTATCGTGAGATTGTATGAGAACCCTCACCTTGGCCGCCGTGCCCGCTTTTTCGTCAAGGACCCTTACCCTGAAATCGGACAGGTGCATATCCTTGAGCGAAGGATAGAATTCCTCCAGGCTCTTCCTGAGCGCCTGGTCCATCGCGTGTACCGGGCCGTCCCCGAGGGAAACGGTATGCCTTAATTCATTCCCGACTTTCAGCTTAATGGTCGCTTCCGAGACTATAGGCCCATCGACCCTCTTTTCCACGATCACCCTGAAATCCTGCATCTCGAAATGGCCCCTGAAAGCTTCCGATGCTTTTTTCATCAAAAGCATGAGCGAAGCCTCAGCCAGTTCGAACTGAAAGCCCTCTTTTTCCATGCTTTGAACATGCTCGAGAATGCTCTTTGCCTTGTCCGAGGTCTTTTCTATCTTGATGCCCAGTTCCTCCGCCTTACTGAGAACGCTGGATTTGCCGGAAAGCTCTGAGATGAGCATCCTTCGCTTGTTCCCCACTTTTTCCGGCTCAATATGTTCATAGGTCCTCGAATTCTTGAGTATCGCGTTGATGTGGACACCAGCCTTGTGCGCGAAGGCGCTTTTACCGACATACGGCTGCGAATCCTGCAGCTTGACGTTGGATATCTCGGCTATGTACATGGCAGCCTCGGTCAGGTCCTTGAACTCGAATTTAGCAAGACATTCCATGCCAAGTTTGAACTTGAGAGCCGGAAGGATCGACACGAGATTGGCATTACCGCACCTTTCACCGTACCCGTTGAAAGTACCCTGCACGTGGACACACCCGGCCTGGACCGCCGCGATCGAATTAGCCACCGCCATGTCCGCGTCATTATGAACATGTATGCCCAGTGGGAATTTGACCGCTTCCGCCGTATCCTCGACGATCTCGAAGATCTGACTGGTAAGCGTCCCCCCGTTAGTGTCGCACAATACCAGACATTCCGCTCCGCCTGTTATCGCGGCCTTGAGCGTTTCGACGGCGTATTCCCGATTGTCCTTGAAGCCGTCGAAGAAGTGTTCCGCGTCGAAGATCACGTGTTTTCCGTTTTTCCTGAGATACGCCACTGAATCCTCGATCATATTAAGGTTTTCTTTCGGGGGCACCTTCAAGACCTGTTTGACGTGGAGATCCCAGCTCTTCCCAAAAATAGTTATATATTCGGTCCCGGACATGAGAAGGTTCGCGAGCACCGGATCCGCGGATGCTTTGGTATTCGCCCTTCTCGTGCTGCCGAAAGCGACAAGCTTCGAATTCTTCAATTTCAGGGATTTGGATGCTTCCTTGAAAAATTCATCGTCCTTTGGGTTGGCGCCCGGCCATCCGCCTTCGATAAAATCTATTCCAAGCTCGTCGAGTTTCCCCGCGATTCGCATCTTGTCCTTGACGGTAAAGGATATGCCTTCCGACTGGGACCCGTCCCGCAATGTCGTGTCGTATATATAGACCTTTTTGTCCTTCATGACAAACCTCTCGTTTAAGCGATCTGCATCCGGCCTGGATGCCGGACGCGCTGACCGCCGGCTCCTATTTTTTCCTTCTCGCGAGACCAAAAGCCTTGTGTATCGCCCTCACCGCGGCATCGGCGGATTTCCTTTCGATAACGCAGGATATCTTTATTTCGCTGGTAGATATCATCTCGATGTTTATCTTTTTCGCAGCCAGGGCGTTGAACATCTTTGCCGCCACGCCGGAATGGCTCCGCATGCCTATCCCGACGACCGAGACTTTGGCTATATCCTTGTCGATCCTGACCCCTTTGGCGCCTATAGCCTTGCTTGCCTTCTCGATAACGCCTTTCGTCCTGTGAAGGTCCTTCTGCGTTACCGTGAAGGATATGTCGGTGCTCCTGGTGCGTGAGATATTCTGTATTATCATATCGACGTTTATATCCTCTTCGGCCAGCTTCTTGAACAACCTGCTGGCCTCGCCCGGTTTATCGGGCACGTCGCATACCGTGACCTTGACCTCGCTCTTATCCACGGTTATTCCCCTTACAAGAACATCTTCCATGTCTCTGACCTCCCTGGTTACAACGGTCCCGGTATCCGGATGCATGCTCGATCTTATATGCATCGGTATGTTGAACTTGCCCGCGACTTCCATGCTTCGCGCCTGCATGACCTGCGCCCCTAATGACGCCAGCTCGAGCATTTCCTCATAGGTGATCGTATTGAGTTTTCTCGCGTTATTTACGATCCTCGGATCGGCCGTATATACGCCTTTTACGTCGGTATAGATCTCACAGACCTTAGCCTTAAGCACTTTAGCCAGTGCCACGGCCGTCATGTCCGAGCCGCCTCTCCCCAGCGTTGTTATCTCCTGATCCAGATTAATGCCCTGGAACCCGGCGACAATGACTATCTTGCCCTTCCTGAGCTGTTTCCGGATCCTCGTGGTATTAACGTCCAGTATCTTCGCCCTGGTATGCGATGAATCCGTTATGATACCGACCTGCGCGCCGGTAAAAGAGATGGCCTCATGCCCTATCTTATTCAAAGCCATGGCAAGCAGCGCCACCGAAACCTGTTCGCCGGTGGCGAGCAGCATGTCCATCTCCCTTTCCGGGGGCCTTTCGGTTATCTGTGAAGCGAGATTGATGAGATCATCGGTCGTATCCCCAAGAGCGGACACGACGACGACCACGCTATATCCTTTTTCCCTGCAGGACGCCACTCTTTTGGCGACCGCTTTTATCCTTTCGGGGTTCGCCACGCTGGACCCCCCGAATTTCTGGACTATTATCCCCTTCCTGCTCATCCCTATATCCTTCTCCCTCCACGCCTCGTAAAGATCATGCCATGTCGCCGAGAAGCATCCCCATCAGCTTCCACCCCTCATCCAGGACAACGCTCCCCGCTTTTGCCGACCTCTCGCTGAAAACGGTAACCTCATCAGGAGTTATTCCCTTCCCCGCCATCGCAAAAGGAACCGGATCGGCGGTATGGGTCCTCTTCCTGACAGGTGTCGGATGATCGGGCAGTATCAAGATCCTGTAATCAACCTTATCCGAAAGTTCCCTGATTATCCTCCCGGTTATCTTGCTGTCAAAATTCTCTATCGCTTTTATCTTCTCGACGATATCCCCGTTGTGTCCCGCCTCATCGGGGGCTTCGACGTGAACGAATACCATGTCGTACCTCGAAAGTATGTCAAGAGCCGCTTCCGCCTTGCCCTCATAATCGGTATCGTAATATCCTGTAGCGCCGGGAACCTCGGCGACCTCCAGCCCCAGGACCCTCCCGAGGCCCTTGAGAAGATCCACCGCCGATATGATCCCGCCCGTTATGCCGTAAGCATCCTCGAAGCGGGGCATGTCGGGTTTCTTCCCTTGTCCCCAGACCCATATCTGGTTCGCGGGGTTCTGCTTAAGATCCAGCCTGACCCTGTTGATCTCATGATCTTCCATCAAACTTCTGGATCGTTCCATAAGCTCTACCAGCGCGCGGTCCTTCGGTAAGTGCCTCGATACAGACTGGTCAAGTATATCATGCGGGGGATAGCACTTCACCCTGGAGACCCTGTCCGCCTCTTCAGGGGAATCACAATGCACCATGAGAAGGTTACGATAGCTCACGCCCGCGTAAAAATGGTACCTTTCGTTACCCATCTTCTTGTTCAAGAGATCCACCAGGATCGAGGTTTCCTTCGTGGTAATGTGTCCCGCGCTGTAATCGACCATCCTGTCGTCGTACACGGTAACGGTATTGAACCGGAAAGCAACATCGCTATCGGCCAACTCGACATTAAGGTTCGCGGCTTCCAGGGGACCGCGTCCGCAATAATATTTCCTGGGATCATAGCCAAGGATCGACAGGTTAGCCACATCGCTTGCGGGTGTCATGCCTTTGGGGATGTTCTTGACCGTGCCCACAACGCCTTTTCTCGCTATCATGTTCATGTGCGGGGCATTAGCCGCTTCCATGCATGTTCGATCATTAAGCTCGTCAAGAGGCCTATCCGCCATCCCGTCCGGCACTAAAACCACATATTTCATGTCCTTTTTCCCTCTGTCTGACGTCAGACGTCTGATGTTTGCAGTCTGTTATATTCCCGCCGCTCTCACTACTTCCTCAAGTGTAGCGTCCACTACAACCGGCTTCTCCAGGCACTTTATGGCCCTGTCCGGATCCTTAAGGCCGTGGCCCGTTAAAACACATACAATATCTTTGTCCGGCCCGGAAGGATTCGGCGGAAAATAACCTTCTTTTGCTTTTTTGATGATACCGGCTACGCTTGCCGCTGAAGCGGGTTCCGCGAATATCCCGACACAGGCAGCGAGCATCTTGTACGCTTCGACGATCTCATCATCCGTTACCTTCTCTATGAGTCCTTTGGATTCATCCCTCGCATCTTCCGCATGTTTCCAGCTCGCCGGGTTCCCTATCTTGATTGCCGTCGCTATCGTCTGGGGATCCTTTATGGGGCGCCCTTCAACTATGGGCGCGGATCCCGCCGCCTGGAACCCAAGCATCTTAGGCAGACTATCTATCTTCCCTTTTTCCCTGTATTCCTTATACCCCTTCCAGTACGCGGTTATGTTCCCGGCGTTCCCCACCGGCAGGGCGTGATATTCCGGCGCACGGCCCAGTCTATCACATATCTCGAAAGCCGCCGTTTTCTGGCCTTCTATCCTGTACGGATTAATGGAATTAACAAGGGTTATAGGATATTTATCCGTCAAGTCACGCACTATCGTGAGCGCATCGTCAAAATTCCCGCGTATCGCTATTGCTTTCGCTCCGTGTATAAGCGCCTGGGCAAGCTTACCCAATGCGATGGCGCCTTCCGGGATCACGACCACGCATTTGATCCTGGCCCTTACCGCAAAAGCCGCGGCCGAAGCGGAAGTGTTCCCCGTTGAAGCACAGGCTACCGCTTTCTCGCCCTTTTCAACAGCCTTTGAAACGGCTACGGTCATGCCTCTATCCTTAAAACTGCCGGTGGGATTAAGCCCTTCGTATTTCAACCATACGTTATAACCCGGGCCGATCATCGAAGCGATCGGATCCGCCTTAATGAGCGGGGTATCCCCTTCCTCTATGCTGATCACCGGCGTCTTATCGGTTACGGGAAGATATTCCCTGTACCTCTCGATTACCCCCATCTCTCTCCTTAACTATTTAGCATCGCATCCCCGCACGCTTTAAGCGGGAACCCAATAAAGATCACTACGCGACTTATTCCTCCATCCGGATAACAACGGTCTTATCGCTGACGAATTCCATCTTATCTATCTTCTCGATGGCCTTTCTCATCCGGCCCTCCCCGGCCTTATGGGTCAGGATGATGACCGGCACGGTTTCGCCTATATTCCTCTCCTCCTGCGAAACGCTCGCTATGCTTATGTTGTTCTCGGCAAGCACCGAAGATATCCCAGCCAGCACGCCGGGTTTGTCGATCACGGAAAATCTCAGGTAATAAGATATGGCCAGGCCCTCCATGGCCCGGATACCCTTACTCGTCTCCGGCGCGTAATTCAACCTGCAAGGCATCGGGTTCGATCTGCCGGCATACGCCACGTGTCTGGCTATATCGATAATATCGCCTATAACGGAACTCGAGGTCGGTTTTCTACCGGCGCCTTTGCCGTAGAGAAGTGACTCTCCGAGAAGATCTCCTATGACAAAAATAGCGTTGTCCTCGCTCCTGACGTCGGAAAGAAGGTGCGCTTTTCTGAGCAGGGTCGGGTGGACCCTCAATTGCAGCCCCTCGGGGGTGTCCTTGGCGATAGCCAGCAGTTTAACGCTGTACCCCCAACGGCTCGCGTTCTCTATGTCCTGCGGTTCGATATCTTTTATGCCCTCGGTATATATGTCATCCGGATACACGTCGATACCGAACCCGAGCAACGCCAATATCGCCAGTTTATGCGCGCTATCCTTTCCGCTTATGTCAAGTTCCGGGTCCTTTTCCGCTATACCTTTTTCCTGCGCTTCCGCCAGGGCTTCCGCGAACGAACACCCTCTTTCGGCCATCCTGGTAAGTATGAAATTGGTGGTCCCGTTAAGGATGCCATAGATCGTCTTGATCCTATTGGCAGCAAAGCTTTCACGCAAAGCCCTGATAATGGGGATACCGCCGCCGACGCTCGCTTCGAATCTCACAAACACGTCATTCTCGGAGGCAGCCGCCAGTATCTCCTTCCAATGCTCTGAAAAAAGGGCTTTGTTGGCGGTAACAATGTGCTTTTTGTTCCTTATCGCTTCAAGTATCAGTTCTTTAGCGGGACTAACCCCGCCTATAAGCTCGACTATTATGTCGACGTCCTTGTCCCCGATAAGATCCTCGGGAGAAGACGTCCGGACCGCTACCTTCCCGGGATCGATATCCTTAAGCGCTTTCTTATCCTTATCGCAGATCCCTTTTATCACCAGCGAAACACCGGTCCTCTCGGATATTAACTCGCCGTTCGACATGATAGCGTCATAAACGCCCCTGCCAACGGTGCCTATTCCTATTAAGCCGATATTGACCGATTTCATATGCTCCCCTTAAGAGTGTGTCATGTGTTAAGTGTCATGTATCGAATGCGCCTGGGATCGTTTCCCGCACATAACACATGACACATTACACATGACACAACAAGATGGTCGGGACGGCCGGATTCGAACCGGCGACCCCAAGTCCCCCAGACTTGTACGCTAACCAGACTGCGCTACGTCCCGACAGTATTCGTAAATCGTGAATCGTAAGTCGCGAGTCGTACCAATAATGCGATTTACGATTAACGACTCACGATTCACGGCTCTAATCCTCATCCTTCGGCTCCCGCGTCATCAGCTCCCGCACCGCCGAAGCAGGATCCTTGCCCTCGTATATGATCTCGTATATCTTTTGCGTTATCGGCATTTCCACGCCATGTTTCCGCGCGAGGCCATACGCGGATCTGCAGGTATTCAAACCTTCAACCACCATTTCGGTTTCGCCGATCACATCTTCTATCTTTCTTCCCTTTCCGATCTGTTCCCCGAACCATCTGTTCCGGCTATGAGCGCTTATGCATGTCGTAGCGAGATCGCCTACACCGCTTAAGCCGCTGAAAGTGTTCTTTTCCGCCCCCATCTTTACCCCGAGCCGCGTGATCTCGGTAAGACCGCGCGTCAATATTGCCGCTTTGGAATTCGTGCCGAATCCCATTCCGTCAGAAATACCCGCGGCGATCGCTATTATATTCTTGAGGGCGCCACCCAGCTCGACCCCCATGACATCCTTCGAGGTATAAACACGGAACCTTTCGGTCGTCAATAAATCCCGGACGTCTCCGTTGCCGGGGCCTTTTCCCGCGACTACAACGGTCGCAGGGAATTCCCGGGCCACCTCATATGATATGCTTGGCCCCGCCAATACGCTGACCCTGTCACCGGGAAAATATTCCTCTACGATTTCGGATGGCCTTTTCAAAGAACCGTTCTCGATACCTTTTGTAGCGCTGACTATGCGCCTGAAATCGGCCCCCCCGAACCTTTCAAGAACCGCTCGCAGATATTTACATGGAACGGCGATCACCGCGTATTCGGCATCGCCGGCAACGGAAATATCGGACGTAATTTCAAGGCCCTCGGGCAAGGGAATATCTCTCAAAAACTTGACATTTTCCCTTTTTTTCTTAAGGACCTCGACGTATTCGGGGGAAACGCTCCACAGGGTCACATCCAGCCCCTTCGACCTTAACAAAATGGCAAGCGTGGTGCCCCAGCCCCCGTCCCCTATTATGCTTACTTTGCCCATAATAACTCCCAAAAGTTTAACATATATAATAGTAATAGTCAACAAGGGGCCACAGCAGGCAGCGTCCGGCGTACAGCGTACACAAAAAAAGCAGCACATCCAAGCGCTATACGCACTTGTGAACGCTGCCCGCTGAACGCTGTATATAGAAAGAGGGGCAGCCGTTAAGCCACCCCTCTCCCCTGGAGGTAGGACTACACATTGATGTGCAGTCTTGGGAATCAGTGTTTTGCGGATAACTCAAGCATGAGCATCTGCCATTTTATAACACTTATTTTCATCCACGCGACAACAAAAAGCATTAAGTGCGGCATTTTGTGTAACGCGTTCCGCATCAGAATCTCCTTTTCAAAGCATCTTTACCCCGTTTCAGGACGTTCAATATCTCGATCCTTACTTCGTTTATATAAACTATCCTGAAAGCCGTCATTCCGTGTATCGCGAAAAAATCACCCATTACCTTACAGATCACCTTGTTTTCCCCGGTCTTGGTATCCATACGTCTCAATATATGGCAGTTCTTTGAACCGATCTGTTTGGTCTTTTTCTCTATCCATCTTTCGAGATCTTTAGTGTTATCAGACGTGTAAAATTCACGTATAAAATATTTCGATATCCATTTCTTCGCGATCCTGGATTCAGAATGGTCGCTTATCTCCTCGATCGAGACTTCGCGCTTCCTCGGATTGTACCCCTGTATATCACGATACACTACTTCTTTCATCCCACACCTAATTAAATTCTTTGAAAAAGTTTTTTCTTTCGGGGCTAAAAAAAATTACCCCTTTTGTAAATACTAACAATAATAGTATACACCAATCGGGGGAAAATGCAAGCCCGCATTACTAGCTTTTTTTTGCCTTAACAATTTTTGTCTCCTGCCCCTGTATCAACCGCCTTATATTCGACCGATGGGAATATACCCCCAAAAGACACACCACGCCGCAAAACACCACAAAAGCGGTATCTTGCGCCGTGACCACCGCCAGGATCGGGAGCGATATCGCCGCCGCGATAGACGCTAGCGATACGTACTTCCATATGGCAAAAATGACCACCCAAACAACCAGTCCGCCAAGCATTATGAGCGGGTGGATCCCGGCTATCACCCCCGCTGTCGTCGATACACCTTTGCCGCCTTTAAAGTTCAGGAAAATCGTCCATATATGACCCGCTACGGTGGCGGTCCCTGATAATATATAGGTTAGCTCCGGCGGCTGCGCCACCGAAAGGATCCCCGCTAAAAAAGCAGGTATGATCGTCACCGACAGCATGCCTTTCAGAAAATCCAGGATAAAGACGGCCATGCCGACCCGTTTGCCCATTATGCGGGCCACGTTGGTCGCGCCTACATTTCCACTCCCATGTTCCCGGATATCTATACCCCTAACGGCCTTGGCGAAAATATAGGCCGTCGGGACCGCCCCCAATAGGTACGAGATCAGCATGCAAGCTAAAAGATACAACATTTAAGCACCTCTATTTAAGTTATAAATTACAAATCCCGAATTACAGACAAATCACAATACCCAAATCCCGAATTACAAGCGAATTCCAAATTACAGACAGATTGCAATATTTAAACCGCAAATACGAACGAAACGCGGCCGCGTGTTCCCGGGGATCTGCGATTGCGCATTGTTCGTGCTTTGTTATTTGGCATTTGTACATTGTTTGTAATTTGTTATTTGGGATTTACGATCTATTCTCCTTTTTTCTTGAACTTGCGATCTTTATTGTTATCGGTATCCCCTTAAGAGGAAGGTTCGCGCGCAGCAAATTCTCTATATAACTGATATGGGCCGGAAGAACCGCCCCCGGTTCGTTCACGAAGAACTTGAACTCGACCGGCCTGTGGCCGCTTTGCACAGCGTAAAGAAAGTTCGGTCTTTTTTTTCTTTTTGGAATAGGGACTTTCGAGGGATCATTTTTTTTGAATATCCGGTTCAAGTACGCGGTCGACACCTTTAGATCAAGATTCGAATCCAGGACCTTTGCCAGTTGCAGGCATTTCAAAACATTCATCCCCGTCTTTGACGATATGAATTCTACCGGAAATTTGGAAAACTCGCTTACCGCGTAAAAAAGATGCTTTTCATAGTCCTCTCTTTTTACTCCCTCGACCTTTTTGGCGAGGTCCCATTTATTCACCAGGACAAGACAAGCTTTCCCGTTTTCTCTTATGAACTTCAATATGCCAAGATCGTCCCTGGTCACCCCGTCGGCCGCATCCAGAAGAAGCATGGCCACATCCGACCTGGCTATGGATCCTTTCGAGCGCATGACGCTATACGTATCAACGGCTGTCTTGATCTTCCGCTTGTGCCGGATACCCGCGGTATCTATAAGGAGGAAGTCGTCGCCATCATAGTTGAAATACGTGTCAATTGAATCCCTTGTCGTTCCCGGAGTATCGCTGACTATTACCCGTTCGCGGGCGAGCAAGTTGTTTACAAATGAGGATTTTCCGACATTCGGACGGCCGACGACAGCGATCTTCAATATCCTTTTCTGCTGTTCGGCGATCTGGCGTTCCTCGCCTTTTAAGCCATCAAGCACGCGTTTCTTCAGCCCCTGTATGCCTCTTCGGTGAAGACAGGAAATGTTCTCGGGCTCCCCGAACCCAAGTTGAAAAAACTCATATGCGTACGTTTTAAGCCTGTCATTGTCCGTTTTGTTGGCGACCAAAATTACCGGTTTGCTGAATTTGCGGAGAAGAAGCGCCACCTCTTTGTCCTCATGCGTAACGCCGACAAGGGTATCCGCGACCATTATCACCACGGAAGCCTCTTCCATCGCCCTGTTTATCTGCTCCTTGATCTTCGAGGATATGTGATCTTTTTCCCCGGAGAGGTACCCGCCGGTATCGACGAGCTTCACGCGCGTGCCCCTGATCTGGATGATGGCTTCCAGCCTGTCACGGGTTGTTCCGGACTGTTCGACAACCACCGCTCGCCTTTCTCCGAGCAAACAGTTGAAGAGTGATGATTTTCCGACGTTCGGCCTGCCAACTATACTTACTGTCGGGATACCGCTATAATTTTCCATTGATATACCTGGATCCTATTCTGATATAGTCCAGCCCGGATACAACGGTGAGCACCGCGGTTATGTTCCATATCCAGCTGGAATACATGAATTTCAACAAGAGGGCCAGGATCGTCACCATCTGGGAAACCGTCGTCAGCTTGCCCAGCATGGTCGGCCTTATTTCTACACCCCCCGTTAAAAAATAGATCATGACCACACCGAGAAGAATGATCACGTCCCTCGAAATGACTATTATCGGCACGTACGCCGGTATTTTCATATAGGGCGGCAACCCGGTGACAATGCTGAAACTTATGAAAGCGCTGCCGATGAGCATCTTATCGGCAACGGGGTCCATGAACGCCCCGAGTCTTGTTTTTTCATTTCGCACCCGCGCAAGATAACCGTCAAGCGCGTCCGTGATCATCGCCCCGAGGAACACGATAAAAGCCAGATCAAGCCTGTGATACAGGACCGCCGTTATAAAGACCGGAACAAGGATTATCCTTAATATCGTCAATCTATTGGGCCAATTCATGCCACCCCTTGATCGTCCATTGCCGCCTTCTTACCCCTTACCCCTTACCCCTTATACCTTACTACTGAACTAATCCCCTTCCCTTATCAGCCTTATCCTCTTGATCGGCCAGTGGATAAGGAACGCCCTCCCGACAAGATTCCTGTCGGGGACAAAGCCCCAATATCTAGAGTCCATGGAATTCGCGCTGTTATCGCCAAGCACATAAAAATATCCCTCCGGAACGTTATAGACCTTGTTATCCGCTCCATATTCTCCGCGGTTGTAATAGAACACTCCCTTAAAAGGACTGGTATCGACTCTTTTGCCGTTGACATAAAGACTTCCTTCCTTGATCTCGACCGACTCTCCGCCTCCGGCGATATAACGTTTTACCAGGTACTTTTTACGCTCGACCGGCGACGTAAAGACCACTATATCGCCGATCCGTGGTCCGCGAATATCCGGCAGCCTGATGCCTGTGAGCGGGATACCGGGACCATAAAGCAGCTTATTAACGAAGATCCGATCGCCCGGTTTCAGTGTCGGGTACATGGAATTTGATGGTATCTTGAACGGCTGGACAAAGAACGTTCTTACAAAAAAAGCGAGCGCAACCGCGATCAGTACCGGTTTTATCCACTCCTGCCACCAGTATTCCCACTTGTTCCTGTCAAATTTCAGCTTCATGAGATCCTCATGGCTTTCAGGAAGGCTTCTTTCGGCACATCTACTTTTCCGATCCTCCTCATTTTCTTTTTCCCTTCTTTTTGCTTCTCCCACAGCTTGCGTTTCCTTGTTATATCCCCCCCGTAACATTTCCCGGTAACGTGCTTCTTGAGAGCCGATATATCCTCCCTGCCGAGTATATTGCCGCCCACCGCGGCCTGTAGCGCGATCTTAAAAAGATGCTTCGGGATGCTCTCTTTTAGTTTGCGCACCAACTCCAACCCGACCCTGCGCGCCTTGTCTCTGTGCACTATGGCAGAAAGCGCGTCGCAAGATATGCCGTTTATGAGGATATCCAGTTTTACGATATCGGATCTTCTGTATCCGGTAAGTTCATAATCAAGCGAACCGTATCCCTGCGTCGAGGATTTTATCTTGTCGTAAAAATCCACTATGATCTCCGCGAGCGGAAGGTTATAAGTAAGCTGGACCTTGGTAGGGTCAAGATACTTCGTGCTCACGAACTCTCCTCTTTTGTTCTCGCACAACTTCATGAGTTCGCCTATGGAATGCGCCGGGGCGATAATGTAGCATCTCACGTACGGCTCCTCGACATATTGTATCTTCTCGTTCTCAGGATACTTCGTGGGATTGTCGACCTCGATAAGCTCGCCGCTGGTCAACCGCACCTTGTAATTGACGCTGGGCGCGGAAGCGATAAGATCAAGGTTGAATTCGCGCTCAAGGCGTTCCTGTATTATCTCCATGTGCAGAAGCCCCAGAAAACCACACCTGAAACCGAATCCCAGGGCAGCCGAGGTTTCGGCCTCATTTATGAATGACGGGTCCGAAAGGCGGAGTTTTTCCATAGCACTTTTAAGCCCCTCATAATCCTCGTTGCTAACAGGATATATGCCGCAAAAGACCATCGGTTTAACCTGTTTATATCCCGGTAAAGGCTGGGCGGCGGGATTCGCCGTATCCGTAATGGTATCCCCTACGACCACTTCCCTGGCTTCCTTTATATTACACACCATATAACCTACTTCGCCGCAATTCAACCTGTCCATTTTCTGCTCGGACGGTGTAAATATCCCCACCTCCTTGACCTCGTACTTTGTTCCCTTGTTCATCATCTCTACCTGCATGCCCGCCTCAAGGCACCCGTTCACTATGCGCACATAGACTATTACGCCTCTGTATATATCGTACGACGAATCGAATATAAGAGCCTGCAAAGGCTTTTCCCTGGCACCTGAAGGAGGCGGCACGCGCTTTACGATCGCCTCAAGAACCTCTTCGGTTCCCGTGCCTTCCTTCGCGCTTATAAGCACCGAGTCATCACTCTCCACGCCGAGAATGTCGCCCATCTGATTTTTTACCTCGTCTATCCTGGCGCTTTTCAGGTCTATCTTGTTTATTATCGGGATTATCTTGAGATCATGTTCTATCGCGAGATAAAGGTTGGCTATCGTCTGCGCTTCGACGCCTTGAACCGCGTCCACGACCAGGAGCGCCCCTTCACATGCGGCGATACTTTTGGATACTTCGTATGAGAAGTCTACATGTCCCGGCGTATCGATAAGGTTGAGAAGGTACGTTTTGCCGTCCTTCGCTTTATAGAGTATCCTGACCGCGCTGGATTTGATGGTTATGCCTCTTTCCCTTTCCAGGTCCATCGCATCCAGGAACTGGTCTCGAAACTCTCTGCCGTCAACGGTATTCGTAAGCTGTATGATGCGGTCGGCCAGCGTTGACTTGCCGTGGTCGATGTGGGCTATTATGCAGAAATTGCGTATATTTGAAAGGTCGCTCATTATGTTCACGATCGTCATTCACCCGATTTGTTGAGCGGGTATTATTTTTAAAGTTCGATAGGTCCACCGGCTAAACCATCTCCGGGAACGATTACATCAAGCTGAACGCGTATTTTTTCCCGAATTTTATATAGTCAAGGGACTTTTTCCTGGAAGCGGTTTCACTGTATATTCTGAGTTTCGGCTCGGTCCCCGACAGCCTCAAGAGAAGCCAGCTCCCGTCGTCGCAGATGAATTTCGTGCCGTCCGCGTCGTTTATCTTTACGACTTCCCTGTTCAATACTTTCTTGAGCGGGTTCTTCTTGATGCCTTTCACGAGTTTTTTGCGCTTTGCCCCGTCAAAGACAATATCTTCTCTTTCATACACAAAACTCCCGAATTCCCTGTTGAGCTCATCGACTATCCTGCTGAGCGGCTTGTTCTCGGAGACCACGAGCTCCATTATAAGAAGCGCCGAAAGAAAACCGTCCCTCTCCGGTATGTAATTCTTGAATCCGATGCCGCCGGTCTCTTCGCCGCCGATGAGAATATCCCTTTTTATCATGATCTCGCAGATATACTTAAAGCCTACGGGGGTTTCATAAACGGGAAGGCCGTATTGCCTGCACATCCTGTTTATCTGCCCTGTCCCGCAAATGGTCTGGACCACGCCACCCTTCATCTTCCTGTGCTTATGAAGATATAAAAGAAGCAAGGCCATTACCTTGTGCCCCGAAAGTATTCTCCCCCTCTCGTCCACGACCCCGAGCCTGTCGGAATCCCCGTCCGTGGCAATGCCGATATCGTATCTTCCCTTTCTTACCGCCCGCATAAGATCCTGCAAATGTTTTTCGTTGGGCTCGGGCGCGACGCCGCCGAAGCTGGGGTTCATATCCGACTTCATGAAATCCAGCTTGATCTTTGTCCCCCTCAGGATATCGGCGAGGTACGTGCCGCCTGTCCCGTGCATGGAATTCACCATGACCCTGAGCTTCGCTTTTTTGAGCTTTTTCATGTCGGCATATTTCTTGATGTCGGCGATCTGGGCCTTGATTATATTCGCCTTTTTTATCATTCTTTTCTTGACGCCATCATCAATGGACACCGACTTGACGCGTGTCTTGAAGAGCCGTTTTTCTATGTCATCGATAATATCGCTTCCCGCCGAACCGGCAAAATAGCCCTTGTACTTTATACCGTTATATTGAAATGGGTTATGACTGGCCGTCACCATTACGCCGCCCGTAAGTTTTTTGTCCCGTATGTATACGCATACGGCCGGCGTGGGGCATGACCTGTCCGAAAGTATCACTTTTATGCCGTTAGCGGCCAAAACTCTCGCGATTATCTCCGCGTATTTGTCCGAAAGAAAACGCGTATCGTAGCCGACCACTATCTTCTTCCTCCTGTATATCTCATCTTTACGCGATCTTATGAAATCAGCTATCGCCTGGCCGACTACGGCGACGTTCTCAAAAGTAAAATCCTCGCTTATTACAGCTCTCCATCCGTCGGTCCCGAATTTGATCTTAGACATCCATTCCTCCTTTTATTCCGTCGTTCGTCGTTCGTCGTTCGTTTTTCGAGTATCGCTAAAACACAGATGATCACGGATATTGCGTATTACGCGAGTTGATCGCGGAGATCATATCTTCGTAATCAACGCCTCCTCTCGCCTCTAGCCTCTAGCCTCGTTACTCGTCGTTCGTCGTTCGTCGTTCGAATTCCGTTAATCGTATCGCGCTATGCGCTTTGCGCTATACGCCTACCCCCCTCAAATCCCTTATCGCCCTGGCATAATCCTTCTGGCCGAACACCGCTGTCCCCGCTACCAGGACATTAGCCCCGGCCATCACGGCCTCCCGGGCGGTATTACCGTTTATGCCGCCATCCACCTCTATATAACCGTCAAAACATCCCTTCAAATGCCTTACCTTATCAAGCATCTCTCTCATAAATTCCTGGCCACCGAAACCGGGCTCGACCGTCATCACGAGCACCATGTCCACTAACCCCAGGTATGGCTCTATTTCACCGATACCGGTCCCCGGCTTGACGGTTACCCCGACCTGTTTGCCTTTGTTCCTTATCCGTTCTATGACGCCCCTGGGGTCACTGGTCGCTTCAACATGGAACGTGATCATGTCACTCCCCGCGTCGATAAAATCATCGATATACTGTTCGGGCTTGTCGATCATAAGGTGCACGTCGAAAAAAAGGTCCGTCGTCCGTCTTATCATTTTGATGACGGGCGGACCGATGGTCAAATTGGGGACAAAATGCCCGTCCATGACATCCACGTGCACCCAGTCGGCTCCGGCTTTTTTCGCTGCCCCTATCTCTTCCCCCAACCTGCTGAAATCCGCCGACAGAATACTGGGTGCGATGATGATCCTATTATCATTCTTATCCATTTATCTCATTTCTCCTTCTATTTCCCGTCACGCGTTACTTGTCACCCGTCACTCATGCACTACCATGTAAACCCTGTTTATATCATCGATAGTCACAATACCCACGATGCTGTCGTTTTTCTTTACCGGCATCGCGCTCGTACCGTATTTCTGCATGAGCTTTCTCACCTCATGCAGCCTGGCCGTTACTTTCACCGCGGGTATATCCCTGCGCATTATCTCGCCCGCAACGACCTCTTTGCCTTTAACATGCATCGCGTGTATGACTTCCCTCCTGGTGATAAATCCTTTCATCTTCCCGTCTTCTATCACCGGAAAATCCTCCTGATGGGTATGGAACATCAGTTCAAGTATCTTCGCGAGCGAAGTATCGGGATCAAGATGGACATACTCTCTCGCCAGTATATCCCTTACCGAATAACTCTTTATGGTCTCTATCACATCGACCTGCATCCCCTCGCTTGAAGCCGCCATGTAGATGAAAACGGCTATTATGAGCAGGAAGATGTGGCCGTATACTATTCCCACGTACGCGAACAACAGCGCGAATATGTGTCCGAGCCTCACGGCAATGTCAGTGGCTTTCTTGAATCCCATCCTCGAGCTCAGTATCGCCCTCAACACGCGTCCCCCGTCCATGGGAAAAGCGGGCAGCATATTGAACGCGGCCAGGATAAGATTTATCCAATAGATGTGAGCCAGGACGTTAAACCCATTGGTATACTTCGCCTTTCCTATAAGGACCATAAAAGGGTACATAAGGGTCTCTTTGCCCAGCAGGAAATAAAGCGGGTAGTAAAAAATAAGAACTATCAAAATGTTCGATAAAGGACCCGCCAGGGATATGATGAGCTCCTGATGAGGCTTGGTAGGCATATCCGACATGGAAGCTACCCCTCCTATCGGCAAAAGCGTGATCCTTTTCACCTTGATGCCGAAATATGCCGCCGCCAGGCTATGGCACAGTTCATGCACCGTAACGAAAAAGAACACTCCTATTATCAGGATAAGCCCTTTAACCCCGAAGAGCAAGGCGAAGATGGCCAGGAGCAGGAAAAAAGTCATATGTATGTCTATGTCTATCCCGAACACCCTTGTAAAACGAACGGATCCTCTCATAATTTGCCCAATTCCTTTATTATCTTTTTCTTCTCGCCGTCACTCAATTTGCCTACCATGCCAAGATTGACGGCCAAAGCCCTGAAGAGCCGCGCGCCGGCTTTTTGCACATCAGCCGCCGTCACCCTGTTTATCCTCTTAAGCACATCCGCAAGATCCGGTATGTCATCGTGCACCATTAACCGATCGCCGAGCCAGAGCATCCTGGTAGATGTGCCTTCCATGGCCAACAGGAACTGTCCCCTCGCGTATCTTTTCGCGCGCTCAAGTTCGTCGCCGGTCACCCCGACGTCCTTTATCTTTTTAAGTTCATCGAGTATGGCCATCACGGCCTTGACCGCTTTATCCGAATCCACCCCCGCGTGTATCTGGAGCTCGCCCACGTCGCTATGCCTTTTATACGAAGAAGAAATGTCATAACAAAGGCCATGCTTCTCCCTGAGCTCTTCGAAGAGACGGGAAGACATGTTACCTCCGAGGATAATGTTCATCATCTTGATGGCGAACCTTTCCCGCATATCCGTTTCGTACACGCGGAACCCCATCGCTATATGCGTCTGGTGCGTATTGCTCCCGGCGATCTTGGCCCGGGGACCCTTCTGGGACACAACAGGCCTGGAGATGGAAGGTCTTTTCTTTTTCTCCGTGACGCTGAATTTTTCCATAACGTAATCGAACACCCTTTTGGGCGGGACCTTGCCGGCGACGACTATCGCCATATTGGCCGGGTGGTAATTGTCTTCCTTGAACTTAAGGATCTCCTTCTTGCTGAAACTTTTGACCGTGGTTATACTCCCCGTAAGCGGACGCCCCAGGGCGTTGCCCGGCCACATTATGGATCCGAGAACATCAAGCACATGATCCGCCGGCTGGTCACGGTACATTTTTATCTCTTCACTTACAACGAATTTCTCTCTGGCTATGTCCTCTTCATCAAAGCGGGCGTTCAACACCATATCGGAAAGGATATCCGCTCCCAGCTCCATATACTTTGCCGGGACCTTGATCATGTAACACGTAACCTCATCCGAAGTGAACCCGTTGAAAGATCCGCCCACTCCCTCTATGGACTCTTTGAGTTCTTTGGCCGTCAGCTCGTGGGTCCCCTTAAAAAGCATATGCTCAATAAAATGGCTCAGGCCGCTCTGCCTCTCCGATTCATGGCGCCCCCCTACCCCCACCCATATACCGAGCGATACGGACGCCATGTGGGGCATCGGCGACACTATTACCTTGAGCCCGCTCCTCGCGCTGAATTTTTCATACATATTATTATCCCCGATCAGTTACCCGTTACGCGTCACCCGTCACCCTTAACGCTATCAAGATATCCCTGCAGTATTATCTGCGCCGCCAGCCTGTCGACCGCTTTTTTGCGTTTTTTTCTCGTAAGATCAGCCTCGAGCATTATGTTTTCGGCCTCCCTGGTGCTGAGTCTCTCGTCCCACAACTTGACGGGAAGACCCGTGCGCTGTTCCAGCTCCCGGGCAAAAGATTTACTGTCTTCCGCGCGTTCACCAAAGGTCCCGTCCATATTGACCGGCAACCCTACCACGATCTCCTTAACGTCAAATTCACCGGTCATCTCCATGATGCGGTCGATCGCGCTCTTGTCGTCTTTCCGGATTATGGTACCTCTCGCTTGCGCGATCGTTCCCGTTTCGTCGCTTACGGCTACCCCTATATTCTTTGTCCCGAGATCAAGGCCCATTATTCTCATATTGTTTTTTTGTTACTGGTTACTGGTTATTGATTATCGGCTATCCGCAACCAATAACCAATAATTAATAACCAACAACTAAACCCCATGCACCGCTTTGGCGATGGAACCGGCAAATTTTCCCATCTCAGCGATCAACTTGTTTTTATTGCCAAGATTTTTCTCAAGCACCTTGATGAGCGCGCTACCGACAATAACGCCATCGGACACCCGGGCAACTTCTTTTGCCTGTCGAGACCCCGATATGCCGAAACCGACGCATACGGGCTTTGCTGTAAGCTTTTTAAGCCTTCTTACGTCGCTTGCGAGCCTTCCGGAAAGTTCCTCTCTGGCGCCCGTAACACCGGTTACGGAAACGTAATAGATAAATCCCCTGGAGCGTCCCGCTATTTTTTTGAACCTTTCGGACGGCGTAGTAGGCGCGGCGAGAAGGATGACGTTGAAATGCTCTTTATCCGCCACGCTCGTTAGTTCGCCTGATTCTTCCATAGGCAGGTCCGGCACTATTAACCCGTCCGCCCCGCACGCCCTGGCGTCCTTTATGAACCGTTCTACCCCGTAATTGAAAACGATATTATAGTAGGTCATGTAAACGATCGGTATTTCGACTCTCTTCCTGAGCTTTTTCACCAGCAACATGACCTTTTTTACCGTGCAGCCCGCTTCCAGCGCGCGCTGCGAGGCTCTTTGTATCGTCGGCCCGTCGGCCAGCGGATCCGAGAAAGGTATCCCCAGCTCTACAAGGTCGGCCCCGGATTTTACAAGCGCGAGCGCTATCTTCTCCGTTGTCCGCATATCCGGGTCACCCGCGGCTATGTACGTTATGAACGCCTTCTTCTTCTCCCTCTTCAGCCTCTTGAACATCTTGTCTATTCTATTCATCTATTCTCCTCACCCGTCACGCGTCACCCGTCACATCTTAAGATTCTCTCTCAGTATATCTATATCCTTATCCCCTCTCCCCGAAAGACATACCACGATCACGTCCTTCTTCCCGGTCTTTTTCGCGAGTTTCGGGAGATAAGCTATCGCGTGAGCACTTTCAAGCGCGGGGATTATTCCTTCTTCTTCAGAAAGAAGCTTGGCGCCTTCAAGGGCTTCCGTATCGGTCGCATAGACATAATCGGCTCTGCCCGTCACCTTATAATACGAATGTTCGGGGCCCACCCCGGGATAATCAAGGCCCGCGGATATGGAATGGGCCAGGTTGACCTGGCCGTCTTCGTTCTCCAGGAGGAAGCTCTTGCTCCCGTGGAGGACCCCCGGACGGCCCCTCAGAAGAGCCGCGCCATGCTTCCCTGTATTTATGCCCAGGCCTGCGGCTTCCACTCCTATGAATTTGATCTTTTTTTCGGCATAAAATTCGTAAAAGAGCCCCAGCGCATTGCTCCCTCCGCCGACGCACGCGACAAGATGCGTCGGAACTCTCCCTTCCTTTTTCATTATCTGGCCTCGCGTCTCCCTGCCTATAACCGACTGGAAATCCCTGACCATCATGGGATAAGGATGGGGTCCCGCCACGGAACCTATGACGTAAAAAGTATTCCGCACGTTGGTCACCCAGTCCCTTATCGCCTCGTTCATCGCGTCCTTGAGCGTGCATGAACCGCTTTCCACGGGTATGACACGGGCACCCACCATTTTCATGCGAAACACGTTCAGGTTCTGACGCCGGATATCCTCCGTGCCCATGTAAACATCACATTTGAGCCCGAATAAAGCCGCAACGGTCGCCGTCGCGACGCCATGTTGACCGGCCCCGGTCTCCGCGATAAGGCGTTCCTTTCCCATTTCCACGGCGAGAAGCGCCTGGCCTATCGTATTGTTTATCTTGTGAGCTCCCGTATGCAGGAGGTCTTCGCGCTTAAGATATATCTTCCCGCCGCCGAGTTTTTTTGTAAGCTTTTCCGCGAAATAAAGCGGCGTGGGCCTGCCGGCGTAATCCCTGAGATAAAGGTTGAACCTCTTTTTGAAAGAGGCGGTCCTGCTTATCTTTTTATAGGCAGCCGTGAGCTCCCTGAGAGAGGGCATCAGGGTCTCCGGGACGTATTCCCCTCCGAACGCGCCGAAATATCCTTTATTGTCAGGCAATCCTTGTCTGTTTAGCATTTTCTATGAACTCCTTCAATTTCTTGTCGTCTTTTATGCCCGGGGTTTTTTCCACGCCACTTGAGACATCCACTCCGTATGGCCCGATTATCCTGATCACGTCCGCAACGTTGCCGGGAGTAAGGCCCCCGGCCACGAAAGAACGGTTTCGCATGTCTTCCCGCAATCCCGCGACAATATCCCAATTGAACCGCATCCCGGTCCCTCCGGGCACATTGGGCATCAACGTATCAAAAAGCAAATGATCGAATCCCGCGTAATCTTCCAGGCCGAAAGATCCGTGGGACATTATGTCCCTGCCCACCTTGAACGTCTTGATCATCTTAACTCCCGTAACCGCTTTCAATTCACGGCAGTAAGAAGGGTCTTCGTCCCCGTGCAGCTGCACGCAATCCAGACCGCAAAAAGTCACTGTCTCTTTTACGCGGTTTATATCTTCGTCCTTGAACAACCCCACGGCAAGAACACTTTCATGTTCGCCTTTAAGTTCGCCAAGGACATCCTTGACCGTGTCAGAGTTCACGCATCGAGGAGTCCCCTCAACAAAGACAAACCCGATAAGGTCCGCTCCGTACCTGCAGGCTTTTTGCGCGTCTTCGGAATTCGTTATACCGCAGATCTTTACTTTGGTCATATTCGCCCTTTAAAACATAAGTCCGTGAACCATGAACCGTAGTTGCCCGACTTATCGGGCACTTTAACCTTCATCCTTTAACCTTTACCCTTTGGCTCATCGCTTATTGCTTATCACTTGATACGCTATGCCCCTCATCCCCCCACGCAGGGGATATCTTTCTGCGCTTCCTGTATCGCTTCTTCCGGAAGATCATAATCCTCCAGCTTACCCGACAGATAAGAATCGTAAGCGCTCAGGTCAAAGTGCCCGTGGCCGCTGAACATCAGGACAATACATTTTTCGGTCCCCTCTTCCTTGCATCTCAACGCTTCGTCTATCACGCCTCTTATGGCGTGGGCGGTCTCGGGTGCCGGGATCGTTCCTTCGGTCCCGGCAAAAAGCATCGCGGCCTCAAAAACGCTGTTCTGATGATACGCTCGCGGCTCGATGATCCCCTGATCGACAAGCAGACTCATGAGCGGCGCCATACCGTGATACCTGAGTCCTCCGGCATGGATGCCCGGGGGCACGAAATTGTGACCAAGCGTGTGCATCATAAGAAGCGGCGTCATCCGGGCCGTATCGCCGAAATCATACCTGTACGGCCCTCTTGTAAGCGTCGGGCAGGCTGTCGGTTCCGTCCCGATGATCTTTATGTCCTTGCCCGCAAGCTTATCCTTAACGAAAGGGAAGCAAAAACCGGCGAAATTACTGCCACCGCCGCAGCACCCTATAAGATAGTCCGGCGTCTCACCTGCCATCTCAAGTTGTTTCCTGAGTTCCTGCCCGACTATCGTCTGGTGGAGAAGCACGTGGTTGAGAACGCTCCCTAAAGAATATTTAGTATCGGCGCTCTTGGCGGCCATCTCAACAGCTTCGGATATGGCTATCCCCAGACTGCCGGGGGTGTCGGGTTTCTCCTTGCGCACCTTTTTCCCCGACTCCGTCCTGTCACTCGGAGAAGGATAGACCGTAGCGTTCCATATATGCATTAGATGTTTCCGGTAAGGTTTCTGCTCATAGCTGCACCTCACCATGTAAACTTCGCATTCGAGCCCGAAAAGGTTACAGGCAAACGCCAGGGCGCTTCCCCACTGTCCCGCGCCCGTTTCAGTGGTTATCTTCTTCACTCCCTCCTTCATGTTGTAATAGGCCTGCGCTACGGCGGTGTTCGGTTTATGGCTGCCGGGGGGCGAGACGCTTTCGTCCTTGTAATAAATACGCGCCGGGGTGCCGAGCTCTTTCTCGAGCCTCCTCGCTCTCCTGAGCGGGGTAGGCCTCCACAACCTGTAAATGTCGATGAGATCATCCGGTATCTCTATATACTTCTCCATGGAGACTTCCTGTTCTATGAGTCCCATGGGAAATATCGGAGAAAGCTCTTCAGGGCCTATGGGCTGCCCTGTTTTCGGGTTTATCGGCGGCTTGAGCGGAGCCGGAAGATCCGGCTGTATGTTGTACCACCTTTCAGGCATATCCTTTTCGCTCAGCAATATTTTGCAATTATCCATATATTCGTCCTCCCCCTATTCACGCATGAGTTCGCGCACCTTCTCGCCGATATTATCCGCCCTCATGAAGGTTTCCCCGATAAGGACCGCGTTCACCCCCAGACTTTTCAGGAACATTACCTGTTCATACGTTTCTATGCCGCTCTCGGAAACTATGACCTTCGTTTCCGGTATCAAGCGTATCAAACGCTGGGTCGTGTCGATGTCCACGTTGAAATTGGTAAGATCCCTGTTGTTGATGCCGATTATCGCGGCGTTGCTGTTAAGCGCTTTCTCTATATCTTCCTCGTTATGGGCCTCCACCAGCACATCCATCCCCAGATCCCTCGCCAGGTTAAGAAATCGCGTCAATTCTTCCTGCGTCAGGATCTGCGCTATGAGAAGCATCGCATCCGCCCCGTTGGCCAGGGTCTCATATATCTGGTATTCATCTATGATGAAATCCTTCCTGAGAACCGGGATAGTCACTCTCTCCTTGACCGTCCTGAGGTATTCGAGCTTCCCGTCAAAAAAACGTTCGTCCGTCAGCACGCTTATCGCGCTCGCGCCGGAGGCCTGGTAGGCAAGCGCGATCCTCATGGGATCGAAATCGGCGCGTATTATCCCTTTCGAAGGAGAAGATTTCTTTATCTCCGCTATCAGGTTTATGTGCCCTTTTCTGGAGATGTTCTTTTTGAACTGGCTCTTCTCGTATATGGACGAAACCCTGGTCTTCAGCTCGCTTAAGGAAACCTGCTTCTGGGCCCTGTCGATCTCGCGCCGTTTTTCCTCTATTATTTTAGAAAGCATCATTCATCCCTCTTTCCCGTCACCCGTCACATGTCACGCGTCACCTTTTTTTATTCGTCATAAAAACAAGGCGCTCCAGCTTATCCATTGCGCGCCTGGTGTCGATCGCTTCCGCCGCCAAACGCGCGCCTTCCTTAAAACTTTTAGCCTTTCCCGCCGCCATGAGCCCGACGCTGGCGTTGACCAGCACGATATCCCGCTTAGGCCCTTTCTTCCCCGAAAGCACCCCCAGGACGGACCTGGCGTTCTGCGTAAGCGAACGGCACTTTATGTTTTCAAGAGAAGCTTTTTTTACGCCGAACGTGGCCGGTGTCACGTAATAAGATCTCACCTTTCCGTTCTTGATCTCGCTGATCCGCGTCCTGGCCGATATCGTGACCTCGTCAAGGCCGTCGCTGCCGTGCACCACGTAAGCGCGGCGCGTTCCGAGTTTTTTAAGGACCTTCGCCATCGTTTCCGTAAGTTCCTCCTTGAATACCCCGAGGACCTGGCAATTTGCCGAAGCCGGGTTCGACAAAGGTCCGAGTATATTGAATATCGTCCTGATCCCTATTTCCCTTCTCGGAACCGCGGCGTGTTTCATGGCCCTGTGAAAAACCGGGGCGAACATAAAACCTATATTTATCTTCTTTATGCACTCCTCCGTGACCCGGGGAAGAACATCTATCTTCACCCCGAGCTGCTCCAGGACGTCCGCGCTGCCGCACCTGCCGGAAGCCGACCTGTTGCCGTGCTTGGCGACCTTGACACCGCAACCCGCGAGCACAAAAGCCGACGTCGTGGAAATATTGAACGTATCCGAACCGCTTCCGCCCGTCCCGCACGTATCCACCACGGTCCCGCCGGCTTTTATCTTAAGAGCCTTCAGTCTCATCTCCCTGGCCGCGCCCGATATTTCTTCGACCGTTTCCCCCTTCATGCGCAGGGCCGTTATAAGGGCGCTTATCTGTGACGGCGTGGCTCCCCCCCCCATGATATCGTGGAATACCGAGCGCGCTTCCCGTTCGGTAAGATCCTTCCCTTTCACGACTTTATCAATGGCCTTTTTTATATCCATTTTTCTCCTGACGTCATTGCCCTAGAATAACCCTACTTTTTTATCGCTATGAAATTTTCCAGTATTTTTTTACCGTTATCGGTAAGTATCGATTCCGGATGGAACTGCACTCCCCACACCGGAAAATGCTTATGCCGCATGCCCATTATCTCCTTATCCTCGGTCCAGGCAACGGTCATGAGCGGCTCTTTCAATGTGGCAGGGTCCACTATAAGGGAATGGTACCTGGTGGCCGTGAACGGCGACGGGACCCCCTGAAAGATGCCTTCCCCCATATGGTAGACCTCGCTCACCTTGCCGTGCATTATGCGGTCGCTTCTCACTATCTTGGCCCCGTAAACGTCCCCTATACACTGATGCCCCAGGCACACTCCCAGTATGGGAACCTTCCCCGCGAACCCGCGTATCACCTCTTTGGATATGCCGGCATCGTCCGGGTTGCCGGGTCCGGGCGATATTATTATTTTCCCGGGAGAAAGGGAGCTTATCCCTTCGGGCGATATCTTGTCGTTGCGACAAACAACGACCTCTTCCCCCAGTTCGCCGAGATACTGGACGAGGTTATATGTAAAAGAGTCGTAATTGTCTACGACGAATATCATTCCAGTCCTTCCTCCGCGAACTCTATGGCTTTGACCAGGGCCCTGGCCTTGCTCTGGGTCTCCTTGTATTCAAGCGCCGGCACCGAATCCAGTACGATACCCGCGCCCGCCTGCACGTAAGCGGTATCGCCGGTCATGACTATGGTCCTTATGGTGATACAAAGGTCTATGTTCCCGGAAAAACTTATGTAACCGACGGCCCCCGCGTAGGGCCCGCGCCTCGTGTTCTCCATCTCGTCTATAAGCTCCATTGCCCTTACCTTCGGCGCGCCTGTCACCGTGCCGGCCGGAAAAGTCCCGCGTATCAGGTCGTATATATCCTTGTCCTTCCTGAGCTTACCGACTACACCGCTCACGATGTGCATCACGTGTGAATATCTTTCGACCACCATGAGCTCCGGAACCCGGATGCTGGAATATTCGCACACGCGCCCGATATCGTTCCTCCCCAGATCCACGAGCATGATATGTTCCGCCCTTTCCTTGGGATCGGCAAGAAGTTCCTTCTCGAGACGCTTGTCCTCTTCCTCGTCCTTCCCGCGCCTGCGCGTACCCGCGATAGGCCTGAGTTCGACCATGCCGTCCTCGCATCTTACCAGTATCTCGGGCGAAGACCCGATAAGATGGTGCTTGCCGAAATTCAGGTAGAACATGTACGGCGACGGGTTTATCGACCTGAGCGCCCTGTAGATAGAGAAAGGGTCGGCCTGAGTCCTCCTCTTGAAGCGCTGTGAAAGGACGATCTGTATCACCTCTCCCGCGCGGATGTTCTCTTTTGCCTCTTCGACTATCCCGCAAAAATCCTCTTCCGAAAAATTGGACTCAACCTCCGAGAGCGCCTTTCCCGGCCTTGGCCCGGGATCGGGCATGCCTTTCATCAAATCCTCTATTATCCTGTCTATCTTGCCGCAGGCCTTATCATACGCGTCCCCCGGTTCGTCCTTTTCCACCAGGCAATTGGAAACGACCTTTATCTTGTGGTCAACGTGATCGAATATAAGTATGGTGTCGGTAAGCATCATCCGCATGTCGGGCAGGTCCAGATCCGACGGGTTCTTGTCGGGGATCTCCTCCATGAAACGCACCATATCGTAACCCAGATAGCCCACAAGCCCCCCGCAAAACCTGGGAAGACCTTTTATGTGGACGAAACTGAATCTCGCCATGTATTTCCTGATCTCTTCCACGGGGTCTTCGGTGGCGTACTCGTCCGCCCCCCGGGCCCGTATGAACCTTATCATGTTCCCCTTGCTCTCTATTACCAGGGAAGGATCGCTCCCCAGGAACGAATAACGGCCCATGTTCTCTCCGCCTTCGACGGACTCCAGAAAATAGGAGACGCCTTTCTCGTCTATCTTTCTGAAGGCCGAGAGCGGCGTTTCAAAATCCGCCAGCACTTCCCTGTAGACGGGTATGACGTTCCCCTCTTTTGACAACTCTATGAATTCTTCTTTATTAGGATAATACATGTTTCAAATTTAAAATTGAAAAGATAAAATTAAAAAGTGAATTAAAAAATTGGCAATTAAAATACATTGATTGTCCTGGTCCAAAAATATTTCATTTTCAATTTTAGCCGGATCGCCCGTTTTCCTCTTTTTAGTTTTAAATTCAATTTTCCCTTTTATATTTTAACTTTTTACTTTTTTTCATACACGTCCTTCGGGTCAAAGACCCTCTCTTCTTCGATAACCTCGTCCCCGTTCTCGTCTATCTTCCGGAAATAACAGCTGAAATATCCTTTGTGGCAAGCGGCTCGCTGCTGTTCGACCTTGAAAAGCAGAGAATTGTCGGCACAGTCAACCGCGACCTCCTTGACCACCTGTATGCATCCGGAAGTCTCCCCCTTGAGCATGAGGCGCCCCCTGGACCTGCGGAATACGTAGACCTTTTTTTCTTTCAAGGTCTTCTCGACCGCGTCCTTGTCCATGTAACATAACGTTAACACGCGCGAGGTCTTAATGTCCTGTATGACCGCCGGTATCAAGCCCTTCTCGTCAAAATTCAACTTGTCTATAATGCTCATTGGAACACCTCTTTTTCGTCGTTCGTAGTTCGTCGTTCGAATTTCGAAAATCGCTAGTCGCGCACCGCAACTCCCCGCTCCCGGAGATATTCCTTAACCTGCCCTATCGAATATTCCCTGAAATGGAAGATCGACGCCGCCAGCGCCGCGTCCGCTTTCCCCTCCGTCAGCACCTCATGGATATGCTCCATGTTCCCGCACCCGCCCGAAGCTATCACCGGAATATTCACCGTCTCGCTTACCTTCCTGGTAAGTTCGACATCATAACCGTCCTTCGTGCCGTCACGATCCATGCTGGTAAGCAGGATCTCGCCCGCCCCCAGCTTTTCCACCCTGACGGCCCACTCCAGCGCGTCCATCCCCGTGGCTTCGCGTCCACCCTTCACGTAAACTTCCCACGAACCTGTCCCTTTACGTTTCGCGTCTATCGCCACGACTATGCACTGGGACCCGAACCTCCTGCTGCCCTCGTTGACCAGATCAGGCCTTTCTACGGCAGAGGTGTTCACCGAGATCTTGTCACAGCCGGCATTCAACAGTTCCCTGATATCCTCGACGGTCGATATGCCCCCTCCGACCGTGTAAGGCATGAACACTTTCTCAGCCACACGTTCAGCCACGTCGATCATGGTCTTGCGTTTTTCATGGCTGGCGGTTATGTCCAGGAAAACCAGTTCGTCGGCCCCCTCATCGTTATAGATCCTGGCGTTCTCGACGGGATCTCCCGCGTCGATGAGGTTGACGAAGTTGACCCCTTTGACCACGCGTCCTTCTTTCACGTCAAGACACGGGATTATCCTCTTTGCCAGCATCTATGGCCTCCTTAAGGTCTATCAATCCCTCATAGAGAGCGCGCCCGATGATAACGCCGGATAATCCGAGCGGCTCGAGCTTTTTCAGCTCTTTTATATGTTCTATCCTGCTCACGCCTCCGGAAGCGATGAGCTTTACCTTCACTTCGGCAAGTATCTTCTCCAAATGGTCTATGCTCGGCCCCGTCAGCATGCCGTCTTTTTCTATGTCGGTGTAGATGAATTCTTCGGCCCCGAAAGATACGAATTTTCTCATCATCTCGAAGATATCCACCGCGACCCCTTCTTTCCATCCTCCGATCATCGGTTCAAACTTTCTGGCGTCTATGCTGAAAATGACCCTTTCCCGGAAATCCTGTATGCAGTTTCTCGCGAAATCGATATCCTGAAAAACCTTCGAGCCGACTATGACCCTCCAAACGCCATGGTTAAGCGCGTTCTTGATATCGATCTCTTTCCTGAATCCGCCCCCGACCTCGACCGGTATGTTAACTGCCCTGGTCACCTCCTGCATCACATCAAGGTTCATCGGCCGTCCTTCTCTCGCCCCCTCGAGATCGACGACATGCAACAGCCGTGCCCCCATGGATTCCCACTGCCGCGCCGCTTCCACGGGTGAGATCTCATATTTCAGTTCGCGTTCGTATTCTCCTCTTTCGAGCCTGACGGTCTTGCCGCCCATTATATCGATCGCCGGTATTATTTTCATAGTTTTGTGAAATTCTCCAGAATTTTCAGTCCGTTATCCTGCGACCGTTCCGGGTGGAACTGGACCGCATACACATTCTCCTTCCACAGCGCGGAGGTATATGATAAACCGTATTCCGTGATACCGCAGGTGCTCTGCGGTTCCGAGCTGTCACAGTAATACGAATGAACAAAATAAAAATAAGCCCCGTCCTTTATCCCCTTCAGGACCGGGCAACCCTTTTTTTCTATCCTTACCGTGTTCCACCCTATCTGGGGGACTTTCAATCCCGCCCCTCCGGGGAAAAGCTTTACCTCGCCGGGAACGATATTCAGGCAGCCGCATCCGCCGCTTTCCTCCGTTCTCGAGAAAAGAAGCTGGAGCCCAAGGCATATTCCCAGGAACGGATCACCGCTCTTTATATGTTTATTTATCGCGACATCGAGGTCTTTGGCGGCAAGGACATCCATGGCATCCTTGCCTGATCCGACCCCGGGGAACACCATCTTATCTATGCCCTTCAGGGAATCCGGGGTCCCGCATATCTTCGCGTTCTCCCCTACATAGCGGAACGCGTTGTATACGCTTCTCAGATTCCCCGCGCCGTAGTCTATTATCCCTATCATTTTCCCGTCACCCGTTACGCGTCACCCGTCACTTACAATATCCCCTTGCTCGACGGGACCTCTCCCGCTCTTCTCGGATCAATACTTGTTGCCCTGTCCATCGCTATACCGAACGCCTTGAACGCCGCTTCAAGATAATGGTGCAGATCACCCTCGCCGGATATCTCCACATGCAGATTCATGCCGAGTTTTTTGGCAAAACTGTCCAGAAAATCCTCGGCGTAATGCATCGAATACCCTTCTTCATCCTTTATCTGGATACCGGGCTTCAGGTCAAAAAGAAACGCCGGGCGGTTTGAAAGATCCACGAGAACCCTGGCTCTCGCCTTGTCCATAGGGACTTCGGCTGAAGCCGTTCTCACTATGCCCTTACATTCCCCGAGGGCCTTTTTAAAGGCTTCGCCTAACGAAAGGCCGATATCCTCATTAAGGTGATGATCGTCAACCTGCCGGTCTCCTTTCGCGGTCAATTCAATGTCGAAAAATCCATGATACGCAAAAAGGGTCAGCATATGGTCCAAAAAACCGATACCAGTGGAAATTTTACTTTCTCCGGTTCCATCTAAATTCAGCAATGGAATCATTATTTGGGTCTCTTTTGATTTTCTTTCATAGCCCGTCTTTCTCGCGTTTGTATTTGCCGGGTTTTTCCCGAATATTCCCATGCCCCCTCCTGTTCGTCGTTCGTCGTTCGTCGTTCGTCGTTCGTTTTTCGAGTATCGCTAAAACACAGATGATCACGGATATTGCGTATTACGTGAGTTGATTACGGAGATTTAAATAGATTACGGGGATCATATCTTCGTAATCTAAGATCGTTGTCCATATTACAAATCTTCGCAATCAACGCCTTTCTCTCGCCTCTCGCCTCTCGCCTCTAGCCTCGTTACTCGTCGTTCGTCGTTCGTGGTTCTGCGTTCAAAGATACGGCTTCCCGAACGACGGACACCGGACGACGACATCTTATCCCTCGCACCTTATCTTTACCGACTCCCAGTGTTTCTCCAGTTTTTCCAGCTCCGTAAGCTGTTGCACCCACGGGGCCGAACCGCAAAGCGCCTTGCGCGAGTATGAGATCACGTGAGAGCTCTTTATAAAGCTTCTAAGGTTCAGCCCCGAAGAATAACGCGCCGTTCCTCCCGTCGGGAGCACGTGGCTCGGCCCCGCGACATAATCACCGAGAGCAACAGGCGTATATTGGCCCAGGAAAATGGCCCCGGCGTTCGTTATCTGCCCCATAAGCCTTTTGGGCGATTTCACCATGAGTTGCAGGTGTTCAGGCGCTATTTTATTGGAAACTTCCACCGCTTCCTCAAGATTCTTCGCCTTGATGATGTACCCTTTTATCTCAGGATCTTTATGCAGGGCGTTGAATATCTTTTTTGACGTTGTAACGAGCACCGAAAGCCCCTTATGATGCTCCGCCTGCGCCTGCAGGTCCTTTTTCAGATAATCGACGTTGGCATGGTGGTTGGCGATTATGAGCACCTCGCTGGGGCCGGCGAGCATGTCTATGTCGCAATACCCGAAGACCTGGCGCTTTGCCTCGGTAACGTATTCGTTGCCGGGGCCCACTATCTTATCGACCCTCGGCACCGTCTTGGTTCCGAAAGCAAGCGCGGCTATCGCCTGGGCGCCTCCGACCTTGTATATCTCGTCCACTTTTAAAAGATCGGCCACGACAAGTATGTAAGGATCTATGCTCCCGTACTTGTTGGGCGGAGAGGTCATCACTATCTTTTTAACGCCTGCTATCCTGGCGGGCAGGACCGTCATGTATACGCTCGAGACAAGCGGGACGGTGCCGCTGGGGACATAGATCCCGACTCTCTCGATAGGCTCGAACTTCTCTCCGAGCTCTATGCCGGACGCGTGCTGGATGAACCAGGACTTTGGCATCTGATTTTTATAGAACTTGTCTATGTTCCTGATTATCTTTTTGAGGGTGTTAATAAGCTCCGGCTTGATGTTCTGATAAGCGCCGCTTATTTCGGCCTGCGTCACCGCCAGGTCCTTTCTCCTCATATCGACCTTATCGAACCTCTTAGTGTACCTTAGGATCGCGTTATCGCCTTCGGCCCGCACATTCCCGATTATGCCGGCAACGGTCTTCTGAAGCCGGACCTTTCCCTGCCCATGCCTGTTGACGAGTATCTCGAACGCCTTGCTGCCCACTTTTAGACTTCTCATCTATTCCTTCCCTTCCATGAGATCTTTTGCCTGTTGCATGGCGTCGGCGAGTCCCGCGGGATCCTTTCCACCCGCCTGCGCGAACGCAGGTTTCCCGCCCCCGCTTCCGCCTATACATTTTGCGGCCTTTTCCATGATCTTGCGCGCGTCGACGCCCTTGTCGATAAGATCGGGTGTCACCGCGCATATGAGGAACGCCTTGCCTTCGTCGCTGCCGCCCAGAAGCACCACGCCGGAATCCATCTTCTTTTCCAAATAACCGGCGCACTTACGCAAAAGCTCCATACCCGCGTCTTCTATAACGCCTGAAACGAACGTCACTTCACCGATCCGGACCGCATTTTTAACGAATCCGTCCATCTTTGTCTTTGCCTGATCGAACGCTTCGGCCTGTTTTTTCTTTTTGTCTTTCTTCGCGTTCCTTTCAAGCCGTTCTCGCGTCTCCACGAGAACGGGCCGTATTTTTTCGTCAAAATCGCGGATAACGCCCCTGTCCACCTGTATCTTTCCGCTTATGAGGTTATCGACGTATTCAGCGATCTCCTTCTGTATCCCGGCATCCCCGCCGGACGTTCTCCTGCAATCGTCAAGGAGCCCGTGAAGTGTATCCTTGATCCATTTCACGGCATTCTCGCCGGTGAGGGCCTCTATACGCCTTATGCCGCTGGCGACGGAACTCTCGTTGATTATCTTAAAAACACATATCTCGGCCGTGTTATCCACGTGCGTGCCGCCGCAGAGCTCCTTGGAATGCTCGCCGACGGAAACGACCCGGACCGTGTCCTCGTACTTTTCCCCGAAAAAGGAAAGCGCGCCTTCCCCTTTCGCTTCCTCGATCTTTTTCGTCTCCTTGCGCACGGGAACACCCGCCTCTATCCAGCCGTTCACCATATCCTCGACCCTGGCCAGCTCCCTGTCGGAAAGTTTCTTCATGTGGGTAAAATCGAACCTGAGCCTCTTATCGTCGACGTAAGAACCGGATTGTTTGACCTGATCGCCGAGCACGCTCCGGAGCGCCGCCTGCAAAAGATGCGTCGCGGTGTGGTTACACGCGGTCCGTATCTTTTTGACCGAATCTATCTCAAGCGTCACCTCGTCGCCCCTGGCAAAAGATCCTTTCCTTACGACCGCATGAAGGACCTTTCTCCCCCCGACGTCAAGCGTGTTCACGATCCGCATTTCGGCGCCCGGCTTGACTATGTTCCCGGTATCCCCGACTTGACCTCCGGCTTCGGCGTAAAGCCTGCCGCTTTGGGGGGAAGTGATCAGCTCAACACAATCGCCCTCTTTCGCCTCACTGCAAGCCTCTTCGCCTTTCAGCATGAACTCCAGCTTCGTCTTCAGGGGCAGTTCGTCCGAACACCCGGGGTTCGGGGCGTCGGCGAAAAAGTCAGGGCTGAATATGAAATCGCGCTTGATGTCGCTGCTTTTCCGGGACTGCTCCTTCCTCTGTTCCATCAGTTCTTCGAACCCTTCCATGTCAAGCGGCACTTCGGCTTCCTCTTCGATGACGTCTATCGGAAGACCGTACGTATCAACGAGCTTGAACACCTGTTCGCCCGTAAGTTCCGCCGCCCCGGAAGAGAGCATTTCCTCGAGGACCGGCAGGGCCGCGCCAAGCGTATCGTTGAACCTCTTTTCCTCTTCCTTGACGATCGCGCTTATATGCTCTCTTTTCTCGCTTAGCTCGGGATAGACGTCTTTCATGATATCCACGACCACAGGCACGATATTATACAGGAACGGCGTCTTGCTCTTGCTTTTGAGATAAGCCCTCCGGATAAGCTTCCTTACCACATAACCCCTTTTCTCGTTGGACGGCGACACGCCGTCGCAGATCGCGAAAGTAACGGCCCTTATATGGTCCGCTATCAGGTTGAGGTTCCCGGCATCCGGTTTTTCCCGGAGCTCCGCGCGTATGTGCTCGATCATCGGGACAAAGAGATCCGTTTCAAAATTGGTCATGACCCCCTGCATGACGGAAACCATCCTTTCAAGACCCATCCCCGTGTCTATGTTCTTATTCGGGAGAGGCGCCAGGCTTCCGTCGGGCTTCCTGTCGAACTGGGTGAACACCAGGTTCCACACCTCCACGAACCTTCCGCAATCGCACGCCGGGCTGCAGGAATCTTTTCTGCAACCCTTGTCCTCTCCCCAGTCATAAAATATCTCGGAACAAGGGCCGCACGGACCGTTGGGGCCTTTAGTCGGAGCGTCGGCGGGCCAGAAATTATCATGCTCGCCGAGCTTCACTATCTTGCGGACGGGAAGCCTTATTTCGTTGAGCCAGATATTGTAGGATTCTTCGTCGTATTCGTAAACCGACACCCAGAGTTTCTCCTTCGGCAGACCCATTTCCTCCGTCATGAATTCCCAGGACCACTGTATGGTTTCTTTCTTGAAATAATCCCCGAAAGAAAAATTTCCCAGCATCTCAAAAAAAGTATGGTGCCTGGGTGTCTTCCCGACGTTCTCCAGATCGCCCGTTCGGATGCATTTCTGGCAGGAAGCGACCCTCGTGCAGGTTATGTTCCTGCCCATGAACTGCTCCTTGAACTGGTTCATCCCTGCGCCGGTAAAAAGAAGCGTCGGGTCGTTCCGAGGGACCAGGAGATCGCTTTTAACGACCGTGTGGTCCTTGCCCTTAAAAAATTCAAGGTATCTTCGTCTTATTTCCGACGACGTCATTCCCATAAAGTCCCTCTCTCAAGACCCAAGTTCGCGAACCGCCCGAATCTTGTATCATGTGTAATGTGTCATGTGTTATGATTGTCCCGCATGACACTTGACACGTGACACATTATACAAACCTCCATCCTTTATCCAATTACGTATCACCAATTACTTGTTCCGCAGATAACATCCCCTCTATGCGCTATGCGGACATGCCCATCACTTCGTTCACGACTTCCTCCGCGGTCTCCTCGCTGAATCCCCTCCGCAGAAGAAAGCCGTACATCTTTGCCTTGATCCCGTCGCTGGACGCGTCCTTGTTGTCCCGCAATATCCCCTCTAAAAGTTCGCGGGCGATCTTTCTTTCATCAAGCTCTTCCGGTCTTTGCGACATCGCTTCCTCGATCGTGCCCGCGGGAACCCCTTTTTTCCGCAACTCCTCTTTTAAAGCGCGCTCGCTTCGCGGACTCGTCCTCATCCGGCAATCTATCCAGTCTTTCGCGAACTTAAGGTCATCTATAAGACCCTGCTCTTTAAATCCCTCGAGCAACCGTTCCAGGACATCTTCGTCGTACCCTTTGTCCTTCAGTTTCGCCTTCAGTTCCTTTTCCGTCCTGGGCCTTATGGATAAAAGGCGAAGGCAATAACTCCTGCCCTTTTTAAGCCCCCTGTCACGGTTATTGTCCATGTGATGTTTCATCCGGAGCGGCTGAAAAAGTAACGGTCATCAGGCAGCGCTTAACGCTTTCCTGACCTCAGTCTCTATCCGGCTCATGAGCCTGGGATTCTCGTTGAGATACACCCGCGCGTTCTCTTTCCCCTGGCCGATCTTTTCGTCGCCGAAAGAAAGCCATGTGCCGGTCTTCTTGATCACACCGGTCTCCTCTCCCAGATCAATGATGCCGGATGAACGTGATATGCCTTCGTCGAACATGATATCGAATTCCGTCTGCTTGAAAGGAGCAGCGACCTTGTTCTTAACGACCTTGGCTCTTACGCGGCTCCCCATGACCTTGTCTCCCTTTTTCAGGGACGCTATACGCCTGAGATCGATGCGCACGGATGAATAGAATTTAAGGGCGTTGCCTCCGGTGGTAGTCTCGGGATTGCCGAACATCACGCCTATCTTCATGCGGATCTGGTTGATGAAGATAACACAGGTCTTTGACTTGCTTATGACACCCGTAAGCTTCCTGAGCGCCTGGCTCATGAGGCGCGCCTGGAGTCCCATGTGCGATTCGCCCATCTCGCCCTCAAGTTCTTTCCTCGGGGTCAGCGCCGCGACTGAATCGATAACGATCAAGTCAACCGCGTTACTTTTTACAAGGGTTTCAGCTATTTCCAGCGCCTGTTCCCCGCTGTCGGGCTGTGATATCAGAAGCTTATCGAGATCAACGCCTATCTTTTTGGCATAGGACGGATCGAACGCGTGTTCCGCGTCTATAAAAGCGGTTTCTCCGCCCTTCTTCTGCGCCTGCGCAAGGATACTGAGGGTAAGGGTGGTCTTGCCGCTGGATTCAGGCCCGTATATCTCCACCACTCTGCCACGGGGAACCCCGCCGACCCCGAGGGCCATATCAAGGCCGACCGAACCGGTGGGTATAGCGTCGACTTCCGCCTTATATCCTTTTCCCATGGTCATTATGGCGCCCTCGCCGTAGTCCTTATGGATCTTGCCGAGAGCGGTTTCAAGTGACTTCATTTTTCCGGTATCCTTCACGCCTTCAGGCGCGGTAATGCTTTTTTCCGTGGATCTCGATCTCGCTTTGGATGCTTTGGTCATAACAACCTCCTGAGTTAAAATTGACAATAGTTTCTGATATTATACTTATACGCTAAATATTTTGCAAAGGGTATTTTGTTAGGTGCTAAATGTTAATAAAAGTCAGATATATAATATAAAAACATGGTGAGCAAATCCACACTATTAGAGACAGAAAATCCCGGAGATCTCTTTCAATTTTCTCGGTATTGCGGACTTAAGGTTATTCGGAGAGTTTGGCAGAGGCCAATTCCGTATATAGAGCGCCTTGCGGGGTCAATTCGGACTTGAAAAGCACCACTTTTGAAATGCGGTTTGAGGGCGGTTCCACCTTGACAGAATAGGCACGTTCCTTCAATTCTCTTTTTTTCTTCGCGGCCCTCACCCTTCCCAGTGTGAGATGTGGGCTGAAATCCCTCTTTTCTCTTTCAAACCCTTCGCCGGACATGATGTCTTCCGTTCTGGCGGCAAGCTCCTTCACCTTGTCAGCCCCGCTCTCCAACCCCACCCACAAGACCTTCACGTAATCCCAATCAGGGAAAACGCCTATGCCGCCAAGGGCAACATCAAAGGGTTTGATCTCTCCGGCTATGTCCTTTAATTTTCCGGAGATGACAGGTATCTTTTCTTCATCCACGTATCCGAGGAACTTCAGCGTAAGGTGAATGGACCCGGGTTTCATCCATTTGACATCGGCACCGGCCCCTTTCAACACTTCGATGATCCGTGAAAGTTCCGACCGTGTTTCGTCGGAAAGCTCAAGCGCAATGAAACATCTTATCTTATCCATGATACAACAAGCTAGTAAACCGCATTGCCTGAATCTTGTGTCATGTGTAATGAATGTCCTGCATGACACTTGACACTTGACACGTGACACATAACACAAACCTCCGTTGCTCACCCATATGCATCACCTATCGCTTAACACTCTCCTCTACCATCTCCAATACCGCCTGCGTGAATTTCGCCTTGATGGACGTCCGGCTGCCTTTAAAATTAAGTTTACGCACCTTAACGGCCTTACCCGCGACAAACGCCGTATAAGCCAGGCCAACGGGTTTCCGGGCGCTTCCCCCCGTCGGACCGGCGATTCCCGTTACGGATACCGCCATATCCGCCTTAAGCACTTTCTTGGCGCCCCTGGCCATGGCTATAGCCGTTTCGCGGCTGACCGCGCCGTATTTTCTTATTGTCGCGCCGGGCACGCCGAGCAACGATATTTTCACGTTATTCGAATACGCGACAATGCCCCCGAGAAAATAATCGGAGCTTCCGGGAACATCGGTTATACGGCTGGAAACAAGACCTCCCGTGCATGATTCGGCTACGGCAAGGGTTTTCTTCTTTTTCCTGAGGATGCGGGCAATTCGTTTTTCGGGCAACTTCTTTTTCGGCATGAAAATATTATAGCATGACGGCACGAAATACGAAATTCGAAATTCGAACAACGAACGACGAGGTTACGCTCTCGATGCGATATACTGCCTTATCTCGTGATATACCCCTCTATCGCCGGGGATCCTGGCCGCGCCGGGGATAAGCCTGATCATCATGGTGGTTTTATAACTGTTAGCGGCAGGATCCCAGCACATCTGCCATATGGTATCATCGTCAAGATCAAGACAGTTCACGATGTTCCTGTAACAGCGCACGAGGTCTTTCCTGTCGTACCTGAGGGTACGGGCAAGCGTAAAGAGAACGATCTCTATAAGAGGATAATAAAAATCATCCGTGAGCTCTTTGTCGTCTATGCCGGTTATCGTCGATATGCCGTCGAATCCACTGAAGTGTTCCTTGAGGTTGGCCTCGCTGGTTATTATCACGATGTTCTCTTTCTTTACGTCGCCTTTTTCGACCAGGGCGTCAAGGTTCCTCGCGAGGACCCCCCCCCTGCCGTGGCGTATCACTACGTTCTGCAGAAAACGTCCAAGCTGGTCGTCCCTGCCGGAAAGGTGCCTGAGCGCGCTCATCACTTTGCCCAGCTGTTTTCTCGTCCAGCCGGCACCGAGCTCCTCGTCTATGGCGATCACGACCTTCTCTCCGTAACCGGCGGTCATGAGGCCGTTCACCAATTCGGGAACGACGGTTCCCATCTGGCCCATAACGTCGACCTCCAACATATCATCGCCGGCAACATCCGCGCGGGCGCCATAGAAGTCGTAGTTTTCCGCGTCAAGTTTCCAAAGCAGCATGCCGCCCTGATCCTCGCTCTCGACGGGCAGTTCTTCCCCGGAATTTTCGATCCTGACGGGCGTCCACCCCTTGTGCTTGAACGGGAACTCGTAATTCTCCCACAGGTTGGCGGACGGCACCGGGACCCTCTGGCGATCATATCTCCTTTTGATCCTCTCGCCCCTTGACACGTAAAACGCCTGTATACCGAAACTCTGCACGGTGGTAATTATCTTCCTTATCGCGTTCTCGGCCCACAGCCTGTAAACGTTCCTTATCTGTCTGCCGTTAAGCTTCCTGTATCCCCTGGAAGGATGCACTTCATCGAACAGGATCGCCGGTTCCCCGTTAATGATCTTGAAGCGCACCTCTAGCTGACCGAACGACCCTTCGGGCGCTATGAAGGTCTGGGCCACGGGTTTATGCAGGATATCGAGCTCCGGATGTTCCTCCCTGTAATCCTCCGTGGGGGACACGACGAAAATCTCGAAGATATCGTCATACTTGACGATAGCCCTTACCTGCTTCCCTTTATAGGTCCAGCTGATCTCCCTTTCTTTGATGAAGGCCTCGGTTAACCAATTTTCGGCGGCCCTGAGCGCGACATAATCTTCTATCGCCTTTTCCTGCGCGGATATTTTATTCCCGGAAATATCGGGCAGCACGAATCGCATGCTGCCGTCTTCACCGCGAACGGGTTCGACCAGCAAGGCATCGACTATCGCCTCATCCCTGCCTTCGAATGAAACGTGTTCGCTTTGCGCAAGAACCCCTTCACCGGTCACTAATATTTTTATCTTCTTCCCGTTATTAAGCAACACGCTTATCTCCGTCCCGCCGGCGATCCCTTCTTTATCCTCCTTCGCGTCCGTAACAATGTTCCTTATATTATCTATCTTGAGGTGATAAAGCGGCGTGTTCTCCCCGTTCGAACTGCGCACCATGATAACAGCGCTCATGTCGGCATAACCCCCGCTCTGCGTCCCCTGATAACCTATCAGCATTTCCGCGCCGCCGCGGAACCTGACGGCCCTGATCTTCCTGTCCGGGTCCTTTATGTCCTTGCCTTTCCCGACATGCTCGACCCTGTTCCCCCGCAGATACTTGACCGTCGAACCATCCGTCCGGACGTAATGCGAGCTGTATTCATCGATGCCCCCCTCTTTGTCGATACGGTAACGTACGCTCACGAACCCTTCCGTGTATATGGTCCCTATCGCTTCGGGGACCGGGATCACGACCACACCGGTATTCCTGCCCTCGAACGGGTCGGCATCGATATCGATTATAAAATACTTCCCGCAAACTTCGGCGATGTTGTACGCGTGTATCGGCGGGTAATTTTTCCTTTCGATGTATTCCTTGTCGAATTGCCTATGGACAACCTGCGCCTCGAACCCGAAACGGTTCAGGATCCCCGGAACATGTTTTTCGGCGCAATCCACGCATATGGCGCCGAGTCCCCCTTCGACCTTAAAACCCATGCCGGGCAGCTTGCCGTATTTTTCGATAAGTTCTTTCTTTCTTTCGCCGAGAGCGACAAGCGCCTGCCTGAACCTCTGTATTTCGGACCAGTCCTCGAGCGTCATGGGCCTTCCGGACCTCCTGATGACCTCCTCCCACTCTTCCGTTGCCGCTCTTTCATCCTCAATGGCGCGCCACGCGGCCGTGGCGGGATCGTTCCTGTAAACGGTAAGGCCGTACGGCATGTCAAAAGGCAACTCCACCTTTTCAAGCCTTTCGAAATCGCCTACGGGGCCGCTGTTGTTCACGACGAACAGCGCACCCGGCTTGAGCAGTCTCACAAGCTTTTCCTGCAACTTCAGCATTATTCCCGCCCCCACGGAAACGTTGTAACTCGGCCAATAGATATATACCATGTCCGCTTCGGCGAGGTCTTTTTCGTACTTTTCATCCAGGAAATCACCGTTCTCGAGCTCCACCTTGTTCGGATCGACAATACCTGCCAGGTCAGCGATACACCTGTTGCCTTCATCGTTTAGCGCTTCATCGACCTCTATGCCTTTCACGCGGCGCGCGTTTTGCGAAAACATGGCTACCGCCTTCGCGTTGCCGCTGCCCAGGTCAACAACCTTTTCCCTGCCCGTTAACAGCAATCTGGTAATAACATCCAACTCCCTCATGCTCGAATCCATGAAGATACCGCCGTACTGTTCGACCCTTTTGGCGAACGTAACTGTCCCTTTCTTTTTACCTCTTTCATAATATTTATCGATCGCGGAAACGGCTTTTTCGTAATTTATTCCGAAGGCCCTGAAGAGAAGTCTCCCCAAACGCGGGTGCTTCTCGATCAAAAGTTTGAATTCACCTTTAAGGTACAGCCACCGGCATATCCTGTATCCGGCAAGGAGGACCAGGGAAACACCTGCTATCGCCGCGCCCCACCACGCGCTGTTCAGGGCCAGACCGCCGCCGATCACCGCGTAGTGCTCCCTGGTGGTTTCATGCCTGCGGGCAATGCCGGTTGAACCGAAGATACCCGTCATGGATCCTATATTGATGTCATGGATGTGATGTATAACGGTGGTCTTTTGGCCCAGCGTGGTCCTGACGGCTTCTATCTCCGCTTTCAACCCATCGAGAAGCGCTCCCCTGTGGACGCTGGGATGATATACCCTTTCCACGAACCCTATCTCCGCCTCGAGCATCTCTTTATGCGTTTCCAGAAGCTGATCCAGGAGCTTTACGTTGGGAGTGAATTCTATGTAATTGTTGCCAAAGTCCATATAACCGATGTTCCACACCCATTGGTGCGGATCGTTAAGCTTCTTCCTTATCCACTCCAGGATCTTCGCGGGATCATCGCCGGAACTTATCCTGTTCTCTTCTTTTTCCATCTCGACCATTCTTCCGCTGAGCTCTCTTATCTTGTCGGCCACCTCCTGGACCTTGGACTGATCGTTGCTGGCATCACCAAGCTCCACCCTTAAGGCCCTCAGTTTATTATGCGAGAACTCGATCTCCATATTGCACCATTCGACGGCCTTTTCCAGCAGCGCCTTTCTTTCGCCCCTGAGCTGGAACAATCTCGCGGCCAGGGCCGTCTTCTTGTCCGGGTCGACGTCGAGCAGCCTTTCGAATTCTTCTTTTGTAAAATATATGTCCCCGGTATCGATCTCTATATGGGAATCCTGCCCCGTTACAAAGGTCGGGGACTTCGTATCGCAGATGAATATGCCTCTTTTGCCCGCAAGATATCCTTTATCCTCGAGGAGCGCGCCCATCTCTTTGGCCACTTCCTCAATAAAGATGTGCCTTTTGACAAGGGCTGTCCTTTCCTTGTCATACGATTCTCTCCTGTCCAGGATAATCGCGTGCCTTTCTGCCCACTTGCCGCGTTCACCCGATAACTTTGTTACTTCGGACTCCGTCATTTGCGCGAAATTCTTAAGATAACCGTTCCACAGGGAAAGAAAAACCTTGAAATTGCCCTTCCTGGTAAAATCACCGCTCACCCCCGGTCCCTCCTCCGCGGTCCTCAGGGCCCTGAAGATCGTCGTCATCTTCCTGCTGTAAGCCGAATTGATGAACTCAGCGGCCTGCGTGATCTCCCCGTTCTCCAGGTGTCCGCGCAATCCCTCTACCGCCTTTTGCAGCATCCTTTCTGCCGCGATCCTCGCGGCATCGACCGCCGCGGCGTTTTCTCCGTCGTCCCTCTTGCCGAACAGCCACCACAGCATGATCGTGATATCCTTCATGATCTGCAATTCGTCCGGCCTGAGAGTATTCGTATGCGAGTGGACCTTCAGCTGCTCGAGGCACCTTATCATCCTGTAGGCATCTTCCGCCAGCATATCGAGCATCCCTCCGTCCGCCTTGACCTTTTCCATCGACCCCAGATACCCCAGCATGTTCTTGTAGGCCTCTTCGCCGGAAATGATCGTGGTCCGCGACACGGAATACTCCAGGCTCTCTTCCTCGGGCGTCGCGCTTCGCAGATATTCTATCCTCTTCTGGATGCGCTCCATCTCCTGCCTTATCGCGGCGGCATTCTCGGAAACACCCTGCATGGCATCCATGAGCTCGACCTCTTTCTTGCGCATGCCTTCCGACTCTCTCTTCAGGAAAAGGGCCGCGTCCTTCAACAGATCTTTTCCTTTTTCCATTTCTATTTCACCGAGGGACGTGACTTTTTTCCTTTTGCGCAGTTTCTGTATTTCCGCGTCAAGCTCGCCGTGCTTATCCATGATCTTCAGATACCCGAGGTCTTCCGCTCCTTCGGGCCTTCCGGAGCGCCTGAACAGCCCCCCGAATACGCTTCCGATCTCATTATTCCTTTCCACTCTTGACCCTTTGATCTTTTCCGCGTCTATCTCTGCGCCGATTCCCGTATCTTTGACCGCCTTATTGTGCGCTTCTATCCAGTGCACGGACGGGTCCTGCTCGCGTAATTCCACCTCTCTTATTTCGTGTTTCAAGACATCGTCGTTCAGGTCGGATTCGAACCCGGCTATCCTCCAGACGCCGTCCGTCCCCTTGAAATTGATCGCGTTCACTCCGCTTTCCGATCTCATGACCCACCTTCGCAGCACCCGGGCCACCCTCATCACTGACCTTGCCTTCTTTTTGTCAGGCTCGGATCCGTCAACGTGATCAAAAGTCCTATCCTTTATCGTCACTATGAGCTTTCCGTCCTGCGACCGGGTGGTGATGAGACCGCGTTCATCCAGATATCTCAGCCAGTTTTCGATAAGTTCTTTCGCGGAATCGATGCCTTTTTGCTTCTTCAATAGATTTATGATACCCAGCAGGCGCTGCAGGTTCCTGGCATTGGCCACTTCCGTGCCGGGAGCGGTGCTGTCTTCTGCCGCCGGCTCCAGCGGTTTCCTGTACACGGATGAGATCTCATGCGCCGGATCGAGCGACTCCAATCTTTCCAAACCGCCGAGCGCGGGCAGGCCGGCGCCACCAAGCATCACGAAAACAGCGCCCGGTTTCATTTCCCGCACGAGTTTTTCGTTCAAGGCCTGCCATACCTGTTTCTCTTTGTCCTCGTCACCATAACCCGGCCAGTAAATATAGATCAGATCGTAACGGGACATGTCCTCGTCAAAGAAATTCCCGTTCACGAGATCTATCTTCTTGCCGTCAACAACCCCGGAAAGTTCCGCGACACATTTTTTCCCCTCTTCGTAAAGTTTGCCGTCTATCTCGACGCCCCTTACACATCGGGCATATTGAGAAAACACCGAAACCGCAAAGCCGTTACCGCTGCCGATATCGAGAACGCTCTTTGTCCCGTCAAGGTACCGTTCCGCGGCCAGCCGGAGAACGGATCCCGGCGAGCGCATGAAAACACCGCCCTCTACCGTGGATTTCGCTGTGGTGACATTTCCCAACAATGTTCCCGCGTTGTAATATGCGGAGATCAGGTCCACAGCAAGATCCACCGGGGTCGGCGCAAACCCTTCCGAGGCCCTTGCGCGCTTCATGGCTTCATAGGAAGCCTCCCTGGGAACATCATCCCAGTGGCGGTATATCCATTCGCGGATCATCCATATAGCTTCCTTGCCGCGCCTTCCG
>CAZMEZ010000001.1:149425-156414 GCA_964565425.1 uncultured Planctomycetia bacterium
CTTCGACCCGAGCCAACACTGCAGATTGATATATATATCATTGAGATGAGCTTCTCCTTCATTGAAATCCCTGACCCTTCTAAGGTCTTTCATTACCCTGTGGTATTCGGGATAATACGATAGGAATTTTTCGGCCAACTGTTCGGATGAAAGCGCCGATATCTCCTTAATGAATCCCTCTTCCCATTCCTCTTCGAAGATCTCCGGCCAGCACGCCGGCCTGAGGGAGGTCCGGATCAGGCCTTCGAACTTATCCACCGCGGAAACATAAAGCTCTTTCAGGCGCACCCTCTCGACGCATCTCGCCCACATGTCCCGCCATGGAACCTGGGAACCCGACGTGTCGGCCAGGGCTGTGATATCCGCGGACACGGCCGCCGCCTTAAGCAATGTGTCTCTCTTTTCGCCGCTCAGGGACGCGTCTCTTGCCATGGCCCGCAGAAGCCGCAGCCACTCACCCTCGCCCAGGGCATCCAGTTCCGTGTACCCGGCGTCACGGTAATCTTCAAGGACACCGTAAAGGTTGGCGTATTTCCGGCTTTTTTCGAACGCCTTGGCAAGATCGGGGATACCGCCCGTCTCGAGCATCCTGACAAGATCAAGCGTTACGGGAAACAGCGGGTTAGTTACTTTTTTGGAAGATTTCCGGGGATCGGGCATGCGCATGCTGACGTACGCGGCAAGATAAAAGAACGTCCAGATAAGCCTGGGCGAACCCCTGCCGATATTGTTCCTTTTCGCGAAGGCGAGATACTGGTTGAATTTTTCGATAAATATGCTGTCGTATACACTCGCGGAAACCCCTCGTAGACGCGCGTCAACGTACGTATCGCGCAGGTCTTCCATGAAGGAGTTCAAAAGTTCCGCGAGTTTAACGCGGTCCTTCATTATCCCTATATTGCGCCTTACCGTGGCCTCCTTGCCCTCCTCGAGGAACATGTCCTTGACCTGGCCGAGAACCGCGTGCATGCGGTTGAATTCCGGTTCGCCCCTTATCTCCCTGTCACGCATTATGCCGAGCCACCACTTGCGGGCCGTCTCCCTGTCTCCGGAATTGAACATCCCGAGTATCCTGTCCAGCTTCCAGATGTTCCTGCTGTTCCTGACGCGGATATTCTCCCGGAGTATGTTCAGCCTTGCCGCTCTCACTCTCGCGATCATTCTTGAAAGCGCGGCGTAACGCTTTCTCAAAAGGCCCCTGGCGACCGTCATCTCTTCCAGCATGCCGCGGTATTCGCCGAGTTTCAAGAGCTCCAGGGCGGAAGACGCGGCGGTATGTGCTATGACCTTTTCTTCGACCTGTTTATTTGCCAGGCCCTCCTCCAGCTCTTCCAGCACTCCCTTGATGCCTTCCTGTTCCCCGGATGAAACTTCGGGCTGCGGCAAAGGTTTTCCGGACATGACCGGGGGAAGCCTTTTGCGGCGCTCTTCGAGCATATCCACAAAAACGGAAAGCCTTTTTCCCGCATCCTCGACCCATGCCAGTTCATCGATCATGCTGTCGATCTCATTGTCGCGCGCGCGCACCGCCTGCCATGTGGTCTCGGACCGGTGTGGGCCCCTTTCTCTTACAAGGACCTCCCGGCCGCCGCTTATCCCGTGGACCACATATTGCCCCTGCATGACGTTCTGCATCCTGTTCTCGACGTCGCGCCATACCCTGGGTCCCCTCACCCTTGTTTCGGTCCTGTAAAGATGATAAAGTTCGCCGGCGAACCTTCCCCTGGCCGCGCTGAGAAGGCTCGAAGCCGCGGGTTCGTTCTTTAGCCCTATCAAAACAATTGCCTTCCTGATGTTCTCTCTCGCTTCATCGCGGTAATTCCTGCCTCCGGTGCGCTCAAGCGGATAGTCCGGGGACGTTAAAAGTCCGTATTCAAGGGTAAGTTCCGCCCTAAGCGCCTCTATCCTCCTCATGCAATCCCCAAGCTGTTCTCTCTTTCCGCGGTCTTCCGGCGCGTTGCGAAGCTCCTTCTCGAGCGTCGAGCGTTCAGCGGCCAAACGTATGAGCCTGAGGTTGATCTGCGGTATGGACCTGAGGTAATAATAAGCGACATCCGCGCCCCCGGCGAAGACCTGGCTCTCCAGTTTTTCCCCGACCCGGCGGAGCTCTTCCTCATCCGGCCTTGCCGGCAGCGTCTCGAGAAGTCTTCGCGCCTGCGCGATCTCCTTGCCCGCGCTGAGATATCTTTGCGTCAGCTTGTATCTGGCGGGGGCGAATCTCTTTTCGGGCTTCCGGACCTCGAGGATGCCCAGTTTGGCCATCCCGTCCAGCTCCGATTTCACGGTCCTGTAAGAGAAAAGTTTCCCTTCTTCTTTTTCCCTGAACGATCGGAACTCCTTGCTTGTAAAACTCCCTCCCCTGAGCGCCTCTTCTTTAAGGACCGCGTTGAACCCCTCGAGCACGCTGCCCCTGGGCGGGCGTCTTTTTATCGCCTTCGGATCGTCTTTCCCGATCAAACTTAGCGGAACGGTCATGAATACACGCGTGCCGCCTTCTTCCGCCATCCTTCTCCATGAAACGAAACCGCCGGACCGCGAGAGCATCATCCCGACAACGGCAAGCCCCGACCCTCCGCCTTCGCTTTTGTGCGACTCGGGCAGCCCCGTAAAACTCTCCCTGGAACCGGGGAGCGCGAGAAGGAATTTCGATCCCTCTTCTATCCCTATACCGTTATCCTTTATTATTATCTGGAGATGCCCTTCCGTTACATCGGTCTCGATGCTTATCTCGCCTTCGTACCGGGCCCTTTCATCTTCGTCCGCTCGCGCCGCCTTGCGCGTGATGGCATCACACGCGTTATTGAATATTTCTCTCAGCACCAAGGACAGAAGATACCCGTTGGAAAGGAATAAATTGAATTTATCCAGGTCTTCCATCAATTCTTCGTAAAAAGCCCGGAACGCATTGTCGTCTGAAAGCGATACACGGTAGGTCTTGTTGAACGCGGCGCGCGCTATGGCGATGTATTTATCGACATCTTCCCTGGCCTTTTCAAGCTGCTCTTTTTTGGGTCTGGCGGGAAGATCATAAAGGATGGTCCTTATTCTCGCGTTTATTTCCGGGGGGGCTCTCGCGAGGAGCGGATTTAAACGGTAACCGTAAGGCCTTTGGCTCTTATCCGCGTTAAGGATACCGAGTTCGGTCAGGCCTTCGATCTCGGAGGCCACCGTGGAATATGAAAAATTCTCTCCGTCGTCCTTCTTCCTTTTTTTCCGGAATTCTTCCCGCGTGAACGTGTTCTCCTTCAAAGATCCTTCCTTTAATATGGTATTGAACCCTTGGAGCAGATCCCCCGAAGCCGGTCTTTTGTCCTTCCCGGGACCGTCGCCCGTTCCCGAAGCATCATCCTTCTTCCTGCCCCTGCCCGTCCTGAATCTCAACATCGCCAGGGCGAACACGAGAAACGCGTAAGGGATGAGAGCGCCGAAAATATCATTGGGGCGCATGTCGGTATCAGCCACGGCGCAGCTGCCCCCGGAACGCGTCTCACTCGGGGAACGCCCGGCCCATATGGTCATGGGAGGCGAATAATCGCTGTCCGTTTGCCCATCGGGCATCTCCGTGCGTATGCTCAGGCCATAATCCCCCGAATACAGGTGGTCAGGGAGCGTTATCTCCGCCGAGGAAGTAGCGGCCCCGGAAATAAAGAACGTCTCTCCTCCAACCATTATCGTGTAACCGTCCACGGATCCCGCTAGCGCCCCGGTATAAGGCACCCAGTTCACCGTGAATGTCCTGTTCCCCGGCGAAGCCGTGACGCTTGTCAGGGCCGGCGGGAAAGGCCGCTGGTCGGCTGAACTGTACCAGTGCCTTATGGTATTCGCCTGCGCGTCGGTTATGGTGAAACTTGTATCGTCCTGCCAGAAAAGGCCTCCCCCGTCAGCCCCGCTCGCGTAAATATCGCCGAGCTTGGTGGACTCGCCCGTAGGCTCAAGTTCGCCGAAGAAAATATTCCCGAGGCCGGAACCCCACGAGGTTACCGGATCCGTAAGCGGGTACAAGGGGAGCATGTAATCGTAATAATGCGTCTGGTAAACATCCAGGCCGAGTCCCGTCCAGTTGTCGAGTAGTATCTGCCTGTTCTGGGCCCCCAGCGTGACCGGGCATCCGGGGTCTTCCGCGTGTATCATGTTGACGAAATCCGCCAAAAAGGTCTGCACCTGCGCCTGGGTTATGGTCGTTGAGGTCGTTATTTCTACCGGCTCGTTCATGATGTCCCACATCACGATCTCGGGACGTCCCGCGTAACGCTGTATGAACTGCCTCATCACATCGACCAGGGCGGCGCGTTTCGCGTTGTCGGTGATAAGGTCCGGGTATTCGCCTACCGGATTGGACCCTTCCATGTTGACGTTATCGGCCAGTTTGTAATCAAAGAGGACCGGTATAAGCCTTATACCCAGGACCCGCGCGGCCTCCACGAGCGCGTCCATGTCGGCGTAAACGTTCGTCTGGGTGTAAAATCCCGTGGGCGTCCCGCCGCCGTCAACGGCGACACCCGCCCTCAGGTCACAGAAAAGAAAGAAACGGACGGTGCAGCCCTTGAACCTGCCCAGGTCCTGCAGGAGCTGGCTTCTTTTCGTGCTGATCCCCTCATATGTTTCCCCGTGCACCCCGTCGCCTATATCATAACCGTAACGCACCCACGGGAGATTCGCGCCGCGGGCGAACTGCCACCCCGGAGTGAACTCTTCCACTATTCCCTGCGCGTGGTCTTCCCTGTCCAACCGTCCGTCAGCATGATATATCATTACCTCCGTCAGGTTCCAGGAAGCGTCGTATTCATAAGTGCGAACGGTACCGTCCGGGAATCTTTCCGTATTCACGTACTGGTTGCCGGAGTCAAGGTGATACGTCGCTCCGGCCCCGTTCGTCCATGTCTTTATGGCGAACGTCGCGCTTATCACCTCATAAACGAAAACGGGCGATCCTCCGGGATCATAGCCCCTGATGAAATGGATATTGTCGGTGCCGGTAAAATACTCGTATGCTTCATAGCTCCCGTCGGGATGGGTCCTCCTGTCCTTCCTGCCGTAGTCATCCGACGGGTCGGCGGACGTCCCGTTATCGTAAAATGCCTCGTCGACCCTGTGGTCCACCGTCCCCGCGGGAACGTCGTCAGAGGGATCCGCAGGCGTATCGCCGTCCCAGTCATCCGCGTACGTTTCGGTCTCTATGCGCCCCGAAAGCGAATAATAGGTGTATGTGAGGTTCGCGGCCGCCAGGGCCGCGAACGGGATAAGGAGAACGATCAGGAAGGGTAACAATAACTTCAGCAATGTCCTCATGCCGCTTTTCTTTCTGCCCGGCGTGTCTTTTTCCCGGCCGGCCGTGTTCTTTATCATAACGGCGATATGGTAGATCTCGCACAGAACGGCTTCGTCGGGATCCTTGAAATCGATACTTTTCAGCTTGTCGTAAATATGATCGGCTACCTGCTTGAGATCTATGTATGTCCCGCTTTTTAGCGTTTCTTTTACGGTGCGTCCGTCTTCCAATTTTATCCTTGCCCAGGGGAACTTATAATTTTCCGGCACGACGGAGAATGTGGTCTCTTCTCCGTCGAGAACGTCCTGGATCGCGAGGCACGCCCTGGCGAGTTTTGCGGTGAGATCCTTGATATAAGCGTAGGACGCTGTTCCTTTAAGGAATTTCTCCATTCCCGCGTTGTTGAAAAGCGCGTTTCCGGCAAGACGTTCGCGAAATTTTCTTTCTTCAACGCGCTTGGCCCGCCGCTCCCTGATCCTTATCACCCGATCATCCACGGCATCGACCATGCGCGAGAAGGCGTTATTGATGTCGCTAAAAGTACCCCTGATCTTTTGGCGCAACCAGATGATAAGGCCTATCGGGAAATACCTCAGGCCCATCGCCAGGTTCCTCATCCTTACGTCCGTTCTGGGCCGGCCGAAGTCGTCTTTCCATCCGTAGATCCGTATGCCGGGCACATCTCTCTTGTCTCCTAAATATATTCTCTTGTAACTGGACCCTCTGCCTTTCTCGATCCCCCGACCGAATTCGCTGCGCCTCGGATCGTCCTTAGGCGGGGAAAGATACTGTCTCCATTCCCGCCTGGTCTTTATTATGGATTTGAGCAGTTGGACCTGTTCTCCGGGTATGGCGGCAAGCGCCGTTATTGCCTTCAATATGCCCCCGGACCATATGATCGGGAAGAAAAGCAGCTGCGCCCAGGGGCCTTCGAATCTTGTATTAATACCGGAAACCAAGCCTCCTTCGGCCTTGACCTCCACGCCGGCGAAAAGACGCACGACATAGTCCGCGTAGCGCCTCTCCACCCCCAGACCTTCTTTTTCCTCCATCGCCTTTTTCTTTGTCCCGTCGCTTTCGGATATATATCTCTTCAGGAAACTTTTGGCGGAAACGATCTTGAGCGCCATCCACAGGTTGACCAGGACAAGCATAACGCCGGGAACGATAAATATAATGTCTGTAAGCGTGAGTTTCCCTAATCCGACAGCTGCGGACGACAGGTAAGTCCTCGGGTCGGGCCCCTGCCCCTTTGTGTTCCAGAGCACAGCCTCGATATATTTTTTAGCTTCGGCGATCTCGGTATCGTTTAATTCCGCGGGCAGATTAAAAAGACGGTTTCTTGTTATTTCCATTTTTTCGGGAGATAGCTTGAGGAACCTGTCATCCAGCTGGTACGCCGCAGGCTTCCCTTCCGCCTCAACCGCGCAAAGAACGCCCATCTTCCCGAGAATCTCAAGCATGTACACCGCCGTCCCCGCGGGAAATTCCCCCTGCCCGGCCTGCATGAACTCCGCGGACGTGAAAGGTTCCCGGCTCAGGATATCATCCGCGGTCACGGCATCGAATATCTTGAGTATGTCGTTCCTTTCGTCCGTCTCTTCCGCCGCGCGAACCGGCTCTTCCGCCTGCGATACGGGTTCCGCGGATCCCTTTACGGTTTCGGCCGGCACGCCCGTGAATTCCGCCACGAGATCCGCCTTGAACTGCTCTTCCCACG
>CAZMEZ010000001.1:156424-174742 GCA_964565425.1 uncultured Planctomycetia bacterium
GCTTCTTTTTCCTTTTCCGCCGATACCCTCTTATCGTCAAAATCGCGTATCGCCGTAAGTAAGCGGTGAATATAGTTCAAGTCCTCTAACGGTGAGTTCTCGATATCTATCGGGGTTACCGCCCCGCGGAGTCTGCCGAGGATAAGGTTGGCGGCTTCCTGCCGGTCGCGCGGGTTGCCTTCTTTTACGCGCAGGAGGGCCCTTCCCAACGGGAATAACTTGCCTTTTAAAGGTGTGTCTTCGAGCATTTTTCCGACATCCACTTCCGGGAATTCATAGCCGAGCGATCCCAGCTCGCTTATCGCCAGGCAAACGTCTCTTAGCTTTTCCTCGAACCTCCTGAAATTCTCTTTTTTGCTTCCGGAGGAATGCTTCAGTATATCGGCCACTATTCCCCGTATATCTTTCATGTTCGGGTTGCTGAAGAATTCGTCGCTTTTCGATCTTTTTGCGATGCGCCTTTCATCCGATCCGCGGAAGATCTTCATCTTCGACCATAAAAGGATCCTGACGGGCAAATACGCCAGTGACATCCTGTTCCCGATGTAAAGCGTCTTCGTCCCGGCGCCGGCGGCGATCCCCTTCGCGGCGAACACTCTTATCCCGCGGGCCACGCTTATGGAGTCCATGCCTTCTTTTTCCGTTATCTTGTATCTGTCTCTAAGGTCTTTCTTCTTTTTACGGTCGGTTTCGGCAAGATACTTCGAAAGATGTCTTTTTGCGAGGAAGATCCTGAAGATCACCCTCAGGTTCGCCAGCAGAAGTATCCCGAGGATCGCCGCGGGCGCCGCGAACCACGGGCTCGTTTCTCCCACGGGAAGACCCGCGAAAGCGCCCAGTTGATCCGTGCCCGTTATACCTTCATCTTTCTCTTTCTCGTCAGGTATGTTCTTGATAAGAACGGGCAAAAGATAATCTTTTATATTCCGGCTGATCTCGCCTTTTTCCCGTTTTTTTTCAAGCCATCCCTTTATCTTCTGCGGGCTATCCAGGCTTATATCTCTCGGGTACGGGCGCGGTTCGGTAATGGCGGAAAACTGGTCGATAGTGGCGAATATCGCGGCCTTTCTCCAAAGTTCGGGACGCAGGCGTTTAACAGACTTCATCAGCTCCGGCTCGTGGTTAAGAGCCACCATGAATACCGCTTCCAGGGGCAGCGTGACCCCCATCCTTTCCATCATCACAAAGCTGTCCTTGTCGTGCGCCTCGAGGATACGGACCTCATCGTCCGTCATGTCCTTCTTCAGTTTATTGCTGTAATGAAGCCCCAGGTTCTCGGGCGCTATCGTCTTGCCGATATCATGAAGAGCCGCCGCCACCCTGAACCTCACGATATCCGCTTCGCCGTACGCGCATCTTCGCGCCGTCTGTTCGGCGATATCCGCCACCCTGAAATAGTGTTCGATCAGATGTTTGACATGATCCGCGTCCCCTTTGACGTGATGCGGATCGCTGTATACTTCCATGAGCTTCTGCTCGTAGATCCTGAGATCGTTATTCTTCACATCGATCTCTTCGCTTATGGAATCAAGAAGGTCCCACCCGTACAGATCTTCTATCTTATCGAGAAATTCTCTGATATCGGACATGGCTTCGATGCCGGGGTCTTCCCAGAGAAGCATCCTGGTGGCCGTGTTCCTGAGCGGCGGGGCCCTTCTCGCGGCGTCGGTCATGAAATATCTCACCACAGCACCCTCATGATCGACATCCAGGACTCCCAGCGTTACGAGAGCGTCCAGCTCCCTTCCCGTAGTGTACGGATGCACTTTCCGGATCCTGTCTTCCAGACGCTTACCGTGAAATTCCTCCGGGGTAAAAGCCTTACCGCCGAACAATTCAAAATTCCCCATCAGAGTCGCGAACGCGCCGCTTACGGAACACTCCTCGTCAAAACGATCGGGCCTTTTTGACAGGTTCTCCTGCGGCCAGATCTCTATCATCCCGCTGTCGGGCCTTTCGACCAGAACAACCGAACCGCTTTTACTGAAACCTTTGATGTATTCCTCCGAAGGATAGAACCTTCCCTTTTTGTCGGCCCTGAAATAATCGGTATTAGCGAAGACCCATCGCTGGAGATCAGTAGCATCCTCCCTTGCCTCGCTGTGATCGAGCTCGCTCTTTCCTTTGGCCTTATTTACCAGTTTTTCCTTAACCTCCGTGACACGCCTTATGACATCCTCTATCTTCTCTTCCCGCGAGATGATCCCGAAAGAGCCGAGTTTCGTCATATAAACTTCTTCCACTCCGTCCCGGAGCATTCGGGGCCTCATCGCGGAAGGCAAAGCTCCTATCATCTTCTGCGCGGCCCACTTCAATATGAACCTGATCCGCCCTCTTCCCTGGCCGGTCTCTTTAGCGATCTCGCTTATCTCCTCGCGGTCCCTGAAATACGCGTCTTCTATCCGCACCGTCAGTTTCAAATACGCCTCATCTATCCTTCCCAAAAGCTTTTTCGCTTCCTTACGCTCCCCCTCGCTGCGAGCCGCCCGGACGGCTTGAAGCGCGTGATCCCTGGCCGAGGAAAGATCCCCTTTCCCGAAAGCTTCCCGCGCCCTGGCCAGGTATTTTTCGACCTTGCCCCTGCGGCCCTGCTTCCCGGTTTCCGCGGTTCCCGCCCCGATATCGCCGGGTATGATATCTCCCGCCTCGGCAATATCGCGGATCTTTCTCCCCAACGCGGCGATATAGTGGGGAAAAACAAGCACGTCCATCATTCCGCCCAAAAGCCCATCCCCGGTCTTGGTTATGAAATTTATGTAATCTTTCCTCATTTTTCTGGATACGGGATCCGGTAACTCTCTGAAAAAACGTTCCTCCGCCCTTTGATAAACAGTTATTGCGGACTCTTCCGTTATCTCGGGGACATTGACAAGATTATGAAGATACCCCCAATAGCCGAAATACACGGCTTCTACCCAGCCCATGTCGTGAGGCAGCGATCTCATCGCTTCCCGAATGGCGCTTATTTCCCCGGCCGAGAGATCCGCCTCTCCCGGCGCGCCCTTGACCTTAACGGCGGGAAAACCGAGAGCCGGGACTTTTCCCGCGAGCGCACGGAGCGTCCCACCGAGATGTATCACTCTCTTGCCCTTGCCGCCCATGTCGTCACGGCGCACGAGCGCGAGGGCTTTGTCGAAATACGCTTTCTGTTCTTCTTTACCGAGAAGCGCTTTTATCTTTTCTTTTTCCGCCTGCGTTAATTCCCTGTCGGGCCAGAACATGAGCACCGCGGAGATGACCGGATACGGGTCCTTTGACGCATGGTAAAAATCTATCACCTCGGCCGTTATCCTGGCCGCCGCTTCCGCGACCAGCGTGCCGATCTCCCCGGCCGCCTTAGAGATATCGCCGACGCCCGGCCTGGCGGGAAGCGTCCTGAGCAACTTTCCGACACCGAACACAAGATCCGGCGGGCCCCTCCTGTAAGCGCCCGCAAGCATGTAAACGTTGGCCTTCGCGTCCCGGCGGACATGGAGTATCCCCAGTTCGACAAGACCGTCAAGCTCCGTCCTTACCGTCGTATCGGAAAAAGTCTCTCCGGAAGAAGCCACGCGCCTTTCCCGGAATTCCTTCAGCGTGAATTCCGTGCCCCTGAATTCCTTCAGCAGGGTTTTATATCCCTCGAATATGGATCCTTCGGGCAGGCGCCTGCGGGAAGGTTTTTTGCCGTCCCCTTCCGGTTCTCTCGTAAAAATGAAATCGTAATCCGCTATCAGGCCGTACCGCCCCTCCTGTCTCACGCTCATCCGGGCGTTAAGGGCGGCTCTTGAATAAGAAGACACCCTGAGGAACTCTCTCCTGTCCTCTTCACTTTCGACCCTGGTCCTGATCCCGACAACGCTCCTTTGCATATCCTCATAGACATATCCGCTGAGGCCCGCGTATACCTCCCTCAGCCTGTCGAGGGTGAACTGAAGGTTTACCCCCTCGAAAACGATAACCTGGATACCGGCCCTGTGCGCGTCCCCAAGGTCTTTTTCAAGCCTGCGCAGGTCCGCCATGCGGTCCCGGTTGATATAATCGTCGAGCGATACCACTTTACTTGACCCGATGTTTTCCTTTATCGCTCGCGCTACAACTTCGGTCTTCCCCGAGCCCGGATCGCCGTCCACAAGGACCATGACCATTTCGCCGTTGGACACCTTCTCGTCGATAAAAGCGATTATCGGCTCCGGCGAGTGGACCTTCTGCCGGTTCTTTCTCTTTATAATTCTTTTCTTTTCCGTTTCGACCGGCTTTACCGCCTTTTCGCCGGCGTCGGCCTTAAGGAGCTGGAACGCTAGATAGTCGTTTATCGGATATTCGCATACCGCGCGCGAAAAGCCCTCGGGAACGGCCAGGCTGAGCATCCTCGGATTGAAATAACGAAGCATGTGGTCTCCCGATATGCGGACAAAAACCTGTCCCTCTTCCGCCGCGCCTTCAACACTTATACTCGCGCCGCCCGCGTCCAGCCGCGTGGAAGCGATCGTTCTTATGTGGTCCAGCATCTCCTGGACACCGGCCAGGGGCATATCGCGGAAATCCCTCGACATCATAAGCTCAAGATATTTTGCCGCGGCGCGCGCGATGGACCCGGGCCGGTCGTCTGATGTAAAAATGGTCTTCTGTGCGAGGGTATTTGAATCGACGTGGGTGTTGGAGGGAAACGCCCACGCGAAATCATATGAAATAAAACATATCAACGTGACGGCTGATATGATCCGGATCACAATTTTTTTCTTTGCGCCAATCTGTGCCATACTTTTTGCCGAAAAAATGTTAACTTCTTAATTTTTTATCGCTTAACTTACCATGATTTTCAATACTATAACAAATATATAGCGCAAAGTCAATCCGCATAACTACCTTTTTTATTATTTACCCTGACGGGCTAAATATCCTTGATATTTATTGACATAACTACAATGGTAATATAAACTTATAGATAAGATGAAGATCAAAAAGCTCGATAATATTGAGCGACCCGGGGACGAACTCGAGCATCTTTACCGGAAGGCAAGGAACGAGATAGTGATGCTTTCGGAGATCACCCACGCCATGATGCGATCGCTTGAGCTGGATCAGGTCCTTTATACGATACTTACCGCTTTGACGTCCCATGAAGGCCTGGGATTTGACCGCGCGATGTTTTTCATTGTCAACAAGGAGAACCGCTCTCTGGACGGCAAACTGGGGATCGGCCCCCTTTCCGTCGAGGAGGTGGACAAGGGATGGCACTCGATGGCCGGCCCGAAGTTCACCTTCCAGAATTTGATGCTGTCCTATGAAAAGTTCAAAAAAGACCCGGAATCAAAACTGAACAGCATCGTAAAGGACATCTCCCTGCCTCTTTCCGAAGACATGGGCGTTCTAGCCCTCACCGCGCTTGAAGGAATGCCTTTCGAAATAAACAGCGACGAGGCCAGGTCAGGGGTCAATAGTGAGATACAGGATCTTCTCAACCTGAATAATTTCGTTACCCTACCCCTCAAGACCCGGGGCCGGACGCTGGGCATAATCGTCGTGGACAATATATTTTCGGGTGCGCCTATAACCAAGGACAACTTGCGGATACTCAACATGTTCGCCGATCACGCGGCGCTTGCCATAGAGAATTCGCGCCTTTATGAAAAAACGGTCCATCTTTCGCGGACCGACTGGCTTACCGGCCTGTGGAATACGCGTTATTTCAACGAGATGCTGGACTCCGCTCTCTCGAAGGCGCGAACGGAAGAGGATCATCTCGGCTTATTGATGATAGATATCGACAATTTCAAGAAATATAACGATTCGCTCGGCCATCAAAAAGGCGACCACGCGATAAAACGGGTCGCTCATATCCTGAACGGTTCTTCGAGAAAAACGGACTTTGTCTGCAGGTACGGCGGAGAGGAGTTTTGCATAATCATGGCCGGGATAGACAAAAAGGACGGCGAGATGATAGGTGAAAGGCTCCGCCGCAGGGTCGAGGAGATATTCAAAGAGGACGATTCAATACCGGAAGAACTGAAACTGACCGTAAGCCTCGGCCTTTCCACCTTCCCTTCCGACGGAGACAGCAAGGATGACCTCATCCACAAAGCGGATAGCGCCCTTTATAACGCGAAACATACGGGGAAAAACCGGACGTGTGTGTACAGCGGGTGACGAGTGACAGGTGACGGGTACGCATAGCGCTAAGCGCATAGCGTATCAAGTGATAAGTAATACGTGATAAAATTCAAAATTAAAATGTCAAAATTCAAAAATTCATATCAAAAAACAAAAATAAGAATTTTGGATTTTGATTTATATGTTTGAACTTTGCTTTTTGATTTTTGATATTTTACCTGGTTTCCGGCAACTGGTTACTGGTAACTGTCTGTAGTCTGCTGTCTGTGGTCTGACTTACGCCCCCACTGTTACCGTTTCCGTGTTGGGCGCTTCTGTCTCCTCGGAGAACTTGACTGATACTATCTTCGAGACGCCTTTTTCCTCCATGGTGATCCCGTAAAGGACGTCCGCGAGCTGTATCGTCATCCTGTTGTGCGTGACGATTATGAACTGCGACAGCTTCAGAAATTCCTGGAGCACGCGGCAGAAACGCACTATGTTCGATTCGTCCAGCGGCGCGTCTATCTCGTCGAGTATGCAGAACGGGCTCGGGTTCACTTTAAAAATAGCGAATATGAGCGCTATCGCCGACATCGCCTTCTCTCCGCCTGAAAGCTGCATGATATTGTGGAGCTTTTTCCCGGGAGGGCGCACCACGATATCGATACCGCATTCCAGCACGTTGTTTTCGTCTTCAAGCACCAGCTCCGCCTTGCCGCCGTTGAACAACATGCGGAAGTAATCGTTGAACTCCTTGCCTATCTTCTCGAAAGATTCCATGAACATATTTCTCGTCGTGCGGTTTATCTTGGTGATGGCCTGCATCAGCGATTCCCTGCCGCTCGCGAGGTCGTCCCTCTGTTTCGTCAGGAACTGGAACCTCTCTTCCAGCTGCTTGTGCTCTTCCACGGCCCCGAGGCTGACATCGCCCATCTTTTCAAGCTGGTCCTTCATCTCCGCTATCCGGGACGATATCTCATCCCAGTTTTCGCCGCCGTCCAGCTCCACATGAGCCGTCGTTATATCCACCTTGTAAGCATCCAGCGCCTTTTCGGCGATCGAGTTGCGCTTATACTCGATCTCTTTTTTCATGATGTCCTGATCCCTCGTCTTGTTCCTGGCGGCTTCCAGCTCTTTTTCCCTCATCCTTGACTTTTCTTCCTTCGCCCCTATCTCCCGGAACAGCCGCTCCTTTCTCTCCTTCTTTTCTTCTATCCCCCTGCTCATCGACTCGACCGCCGCCCCGATCTCGGAATTCCGCGCGCCAAGGGACCTTGTCTCTTCGTCCAGCGACCTTATCCTTTCCCCGCTTTCCCTTATCTGGGACCTTCTTCCTTCCACCTCCGAATCCATCCGGACACATACTTCTTTTTCCCTCTCAAGATTTTCGCAAAGATTCTCTTCCTCCTTGCGCAGCCCGGAAAGCTCTATCTTTGTATCCGATATGAGATAGACCGTCTCTTCTTTATAACGGGTGAATTCCTGGATGGCGTTCTGGGATTCTTCGATCGTCTGCTGGAGCCTGGCATTCTCCTCCTCAAACTGCCTGAGGAGCGCCTCTTGCCTCTGCCTGCCTTCCTGCATCTGCCGGACGATCTCTTCCTCTTCCCCGATATCGGAATCCAGGATCATGAGCTCTTCCTCCAGCGATCCGAGCTTTTCCTTTATCGACGTCCTTTTAGAGGAGATCCCGGCGAATTCCAGCTCTTTTTCGCGCAGCTCCGCCTCGAGCCTCTCTTTCTTCGCCAGTGACTCTTCCAGCCATTTTTTAAGTTCGGCGATATCCGCCCCTATTGTTTCTATCTCCGCTGTTATTTTTTGCTCTTCCTCGAGCATCTGTTTGACCTTTTCCTGCCGCCCGAAAAGCGGGATCATGTCTTTCTGCGAATAGTTCCTGCTCCGGCGCAGGCCTCTCAGGCGAACCTCGCCCCTTGCGCCGATCACCCTGCTTTCCCCGGCAGCCGCGCGCGCAGTTTCGGGATCATCAGCCACGAACGTATCCGACAGAAGATCGCGAAGCGCCGAGATATAAGGCTCCCCGGACGAAAGTACGTGCGTCACGGGGTTCAGCCCCTCCCCGTGGGCGCTGCCCGCAAACCCTCCGTTCCCCATCGCGCCTCTTAGCTCTTCAAGGATCAGGAAATTAACGCTGTCCATCGAGTTCTCCGAAAGATAACCCACGACCCTGTCGGCGGTCTCGCGGCTGTCGACGACCACGGCGTGGGCCGCGTCCCCCAGTATGGACTCCATGGATTCCTCGTAGTTGTCCCGGACGTTAACGATCTCCGAGAGAATGCCGTGGATACCCGAAAACCTCGGATCGCCCGTTTCCGCGCGTTTCATTATATCCTTTACGCTTTCGTTCATGCCTTCCCGCTCGCTTATGAGCTTTTCAAGGAATTGGCGTCTCGGCCGTATCTCATTAAGGTGTTTCTCTTTTTCCTGTTTTTCGGCGTTCAAAATGGATTGCCTCTGCTGCTTAGAGACATATTCTTCGTTGAAAACCCGGTATTCGGCCTTCTTGGCTTCGAGTTCACTTTTCGACGCCTCGGCCCTCTCTTCCGCCGTAACCAGCTCGCCCGACACGCTCTCGCGTTCGGCTTCCACGTTGTTCCTTTCCATCTTAAGCCTTCTTACGCGCGTGAGGGTGTTCTGGATATCGGCGTTCATCTTTATGAGCTCGTTCTTGGTCTTGGTCTGTTCCGTAACCACATCCACCGTTTTTTCCCTGTTGATCCTAAGGATATTCCTGTGCTTATCCAGATTTTCGGTGACCTCTTTCATGTTCGCTTCCGCCGAGGCGAGCTCTTCCTCTTTACCGCTGCGCCTGGCGCTGACCTCTGAGAACCGGGCCTCAAGCCCCTCCAGCCTGTTCCGCAGGACGTCCGTGCGCCCGCTCGCTTCTTCTATCTCCCTGTCCAGGCGCTCCACGTGCCTGCGGAGCTCCTCCATCCGCTCTTTGTTCATCGCGATGACGTGCGCGTTCTTGTCCATCTCCGAAGTGATCTGCATGACCTCGCTCTGCGCCCCCTGGAGCTCTTCGACAACCGCATTGTATTCCGACCTCAGCCTCACCAGGTCCCCGCTCGCGGTCTCTATCTCCCTGCTCAGGCCCTCGGTATACTCCAGCAATTTGCCGTGCTCCTCCTCGAGAGAACAGTCATCCGTACTCAGTTCCCTGTGTTTTTTGAACGCCAGTTTAACTTCGAGCTCCTTCATCTCCTCAAAACGCGCTTTGTACCTTTCGGCCTTACGGGCCTTCCTCTCTATCGCGTTGATCTGTCTTTCCACCTCGTGTATGATGTCGTTTATCCTTATAAGGTTCTCCTGGGTCCGCTCCAGCTTCAGCATCGCTTCCCGCTTCTTCGCCTTGTAGCGGGTTATGCCGCTCGCCTCTTCGAAAATATAACGCCGTTCTTCCGGCCTTGAACTGAGTATCATATCCATTTTCCCCTGCTCGACTATGGAGTACGAACTCGTCCCTATGCCAGTCCCCATGAGGATATTCCGGATATCCGCCAGACGCACCGGCGTCTTATTCAGCAGATACTCGCTTTCGCCGGAACGGTAAAGCCTTCGGCTTACCGTGACCTCATCGTAATCGACCGGCAGTATCCTGTCTTCGTTCGAAAGCGTAAGGGACACTTCGGCGACGTTGACAGGGTCCTGCTTCTCGGTCCCGTTGAAGATCACGTCCTGCATGGCGGAACTCCGAAGCGACTTGGATGACTGTTCGCCCAGGACCCACTTGATCGCGTCCACTATGTTGCTCTTGCCGCAACCGTTGGGACCCACTACCGCCGTCACGCCGGGTTCAAACTTCAGCTTCGTCTTATTCAGGAAGGATTTAAATCCTATGATCTCCAGTTTTTTGAAATACATCTTTCCCCCTTCTTATTAATATGTAAGTCCCCTTCAGCGGGACTTGCCTTCCACGATCGCCTTGAGCTTTTCCAGGTCTTCTTCCGTATATTCCCTGTAACCGTTTATAGGATTTCTCCGTGGCGGCGGGAAAATGCCCTTCTTTTCATAATTGATCACGGTCCCTCGATATACCCCCAACACATCTGCCACATCCTGGACCGTATATTTCTTTGCCGCATGCGCTATCATAAACCACCTTGTTCGACTTTGATAATCTTTATATAGGTTTATGGATGTTTATTTAACCTTGTTAAAGTATACTGACGTAAATAGGGGTTGTCAAGGCTCCAATACTATTATTAATACAAATTTAATTAAGGTAATCGGACGGGTAACAAAATAGCCCGGTCTTATAAGAAAAACCGGGCTATTTTATTAAAGGTACTATCTCTGTAAGTGCTTATTTTTTAAGTAGTTTCTTAAAATGATCAATAAGGCGGGGGACAACCTTGAAAAGATCATCCACTATGCCGTAGGTAGCTATGTTGAAAATAGGAGCGTCAGCGTCTTTATTTATCGCAACTATAACATCTGAGGACTTCATCCCGATGAGATGCTGGATCTGGCCGCTTATGCCGCAGGCTATATACACTTTGGGGCAAACCGTCTTCCCCGTCTGTCCCACCTGATGTGAATACGGTATCCATCCGGCGTCCACCGCGGATCTGGACGCACCGACCGCGGCATTCAGGGACAAAGCCAGTTCCCTTATAATATCGAAATTTTCCCCGGAGCCCAGTCCCCTGCCGCCTGAGACTATTATGTCCGCCTCGGCGAGGTTAACGGTTTCCTCTATCTCTTCTACGATATCTATCACCTTGCTGCGCGAAGAAAATACGTCCTCGGGGAACTCTTCCTTTATTATTTCACCTTTCCTTGACGGATCGGCCTCGGCTTCCTTCATGACCTTGTGCCTTACGGTGGACATCTGGGGCCGGTGGTTGGGCGCGATGATCGTAGCCATTATATTCCCGCCGAACGCCGGACGCGTCTGGAGCAGGAGTTTTTTCTCCGGATCGATATCAAGCCCGGTGCAATCGGCCGTGAGGCCCGCGTCCAGGTTTATGGCAACGCGGGAGATAAGGCTTCTGCCTATCGTCGTCGCGCCGCAAAGGACTACCTCGGGTTTATATTTAGCCGTAAGTTTCGTCAGGACTTTGGTGTAGGGATCGTCCTGGTAGAACCTGAGTTTCGGAGAATCGACAAGATACACCTTGTCGGCTCCTCTGGCGATCACTTCCCTGCATTCCTCGTCCATCTTGTCGCCCAGGACCACGCCGCAGAGCTTTGAACCCAGCTTATCGGCGAGTTCCCTTCCCTTTCCCAGCAGCTCGTAGGCGACCGACTGGACCTTCCCCTTCTTCTGCTCGCAGAACACCCACACGTCCTTGTAGGCGGCGAGATCCACTGCTTTTTTCGTTTCTTCTTTCTCTATTATGATGGCCGCGAATTTACAGGCATCCACGCAGGCACCGCAAAACGTGCATTTCGCGAGATCAATAACCGCTTTTTTGGCCTTCATGGTAATGGCGCCGAAAGGACAGGCCTTCACACAAAGCGCGCACCCTACACATTTATCGTCTATGATCCTTATATCGGGCATATTGTTCCCCTGGTCCCGTTTTAACCGATAATGACTTCTTTAAGTAAAGCGGCCAGTTCTTTAGCTATTTCGTCCGGTTCTCCCGCGAGAACGCGTCCCCCTTCTCTGGCGGGAGGCGTGAACACTTTTACGACTCTTGTCGGAGAACCGTCAAGTCCGATCTTCGATTCATCGCACTTAAGGTCCGCGACTGTCCATACGGGTATTTCCGCTTTTTTGGCCTTCATCTTTCCCTTGAGCGATGGCAGCCTCGGCTCGTTTATCTCCTTCACCACGGTAAAAAGGGCCGGAAGAGGCGTTTCTATTATGTCATATCCTTCTTCCGTCATCCTCTCGACCACGGCGCTGTCCTCTTCGAGCTTCTCTATCTTCTTAACGTAGGTGACCTGCGGGATATCCAGATGTGTCGATACTCCCGGGCCCACCTGCGCCGTATCGCCGTCGGACGCCTGTTTGCCGCAGAAGATCAACTTGAAATCGCCGATCTTCCGTATCGCCCGTGAAAGGGTATAGCTTGTCGCCCAGGTATCGCTGCCGGCGAACTTCCTGTCGCTGAGAAGTATCGCCTTGTCGCAACCCATCGATATGGCTTCCCTCAAAGCTTCCTCGGCCTGCGGGGGGCCCATGCTTACGACGATCACTTCGCCTTTACCCAAACGTTCCCTGACGCGAATGGCTTCTTCTATCGCGTACATGTCGAAAGGATTTATCACCGACTCGACGCCTTCACGCTTGAGCGTGTTCGTCTCCGGATCGATCTTCACGTCCGTCGTATCGGGGACCTGCTTTATCAGGACTATAATGCTCATGTTCCTGCGTTTATCTCCTGTTTATTTCGCTAAACTTTCCTTTATAAGCGCCGACGCGATCACGCTTCTCTGTATCTGGTTGGTCCCTTCGTATATCTGCGTGATCTTGGCATCCCTCATGAGTTTTTCGACCGGGTATTCTTTCATGTACCCGTACCCGCCGAATACCTGCACGGCATCCGTGGTCACTTTCATGGCCGTATCCGAAGCGTGCGTCTTGCACATCGCGGAGACCTTAGCGATGTCCTTGTCCCCGGAATCTACCATCCTTGCCGCCGAATAGACAAGCGCCCTGGCGGCTTCGATCTGTATGGCCATATCGGCCAGCATGAACTGTATGCCCTGGAAGGACGATATTGACGCGCCGAACTGCTTTCTTTCGCGCGCGTACTTCACCGACTCGTCCAGCGCCCTCTGCGCTATACCAAGCGCCTGGGCGGCGACTCCCGGCCTTGAATGGTCGAAAGTCTTCATCGCGACGATGAATCCCAGGCCCTCTTTTCCCAGAAGGTTCTCCTTCGGTATTTTGCAATCCTGGAAGATAACCTCCCTGGTCGCCGAAGCCCTTATGCCGAGTTTGTTCTCCTTTTTCCCGAAACTGAGCCCCGGGGTGCCTTTCTCCACGATAAAAGCGCTGGCGCCCCTTGCGCCTCTTGACTTGTCGGTCATGGCGATAACGGTGTAGATATCCGCTTCTCCGCCGTTCGTTATCCACTGCTTGGTGCCGTTGAGCACGTAATGGTCGCCTTCTTTTACGGCCGTCGTCTTGATGCTCCCGGCGTCGGATCCCGCTTCGGCCTCGGTTATACAGAACGCGGCAAGTTTCTTTCCGGCCGCAAGGGCGGGAAGAAATTTCGACTTCTGATCCTCGTTCCCGAAAAGCAGGATCGGGAAGGTGCCCAGTCCGGTCGCGGCGAAAGCGAGGGCTATGCCGCCGCATCCCCACGAGAGCTCTTCGGCAGCGATGGACATCTCGAACACTCCGCCGCCCATCCCGCCGTACTCCTCGGGTATATATACCCCGAATATGTCGGAGTCGGCGAACACCTTTACCATGTCCCATGGAAATTCGGCTTTCTCGTCATATTCCGCGGCCACGGGTTTTATCTTTTCCTCGGCGATCTGGTGACACAGATCCCTTATCATCTGTTGTTCTTCCGTCAAAAGATAATTCATGTCCAAGCTCCTTATGTTTCTTTGCTAACGCGTTAAAAAACCTGTATTCCTGTCATCCGGCATGGAGTATCGATACTTCGTCGGTCGCGTTCGTTCATCAGCCGCTAAATTTTTTGAGGATCAGCGAAACGTTGTGGCCGCCAAACCCGAGCGAGTTACTAAGCGCGACCTTCACTTCGGCTTCCCTTGCAGTGTTAGGCACGTAGTCGAGATCGCATTCGGGATCCGGTGTTATGTAGTTTATGGTGGGAGGTATGACTTTGCATTCTATCGCCTTCGCGCAGGCAATAAGTTCAGCGGCGCCTGTCGCGCCGAGCAGATGGCCCGTAACCCCTTTAGTGGAGCTTACGGCGAGTTTATAGGCGTGATCTCCGAACACCTTCCTTATCGCGCAGGTTTCCATCTTGTCGTTCAATTGGGTAGAGGTCCCGTGCGCGTTTATGTAATCCACATCCCCGGGATCGAGGCCCGCGTCTTCAATAGCCGCCCTCATGCACCTGATGGCGCCGTCGCCGCCCGGATCCGGGGCCGTCATGTGGTAAGCGTCCCCGCTCATACCATAACCTGCCATTTCTCCGTATATGCGCGCGCCTCTTTTTTTAGCGTGTTCAAGCTCTTCGATTATGACAACAGACGCGCCTTCTCCCATGATAAAACCGTCCCTGTCCTTGTCAAAAGGCCTCGAAGCGGTCTTCGGATCGTCGTTCCGGGTGGAAAGCGCCTTGAGGGCGCAAAACCCGCCGAACCCCATCTTCGTTATGGCGGCCTCGGAACCCCCGGCGGCCATGATATCCGCCTCTCCCCTCTGTATTATCTTGAAAGCGTCGCCGATGGAGTGACTTCCCGTCGCGCATGCCGTGACCGCGGCCGAATTCGGACCCTTGAAACCCAACTCGATAGAGACCATTCCGGAAGCCATGTTCACTATGAGCATCGGTATGAGGAAGGGCGACATCCTCGAAGCGGCTACTTTTTCATCGTCGTATCCGAGATATTTCTCGTGTTCCGCCTCGACAGTATGAAGACCGCCTATCCCCGAACCTATATAGACACCCGCCTTTTCCCTGACAAGCTTCTCGAGCTCGAGCCCGCTGTCCTCCACCGCCATCTTTGCCGCGGCTATGGCGAACTTGACGAACCTGTCAAGACGCTTATCCTGTTTGGGGGTCATGTACCTGGTCGCGTCGAAATCTTTCACTTCGGCCGCGATCTGGGAATTAAATGGGGATGGATCAAAAGCTTTGAGACGGTCAACTCCCGTCTTGCCATTTACGAGAGACTCCCAGAAATCCTTGATGTTGTTCCCTACGGGGGTAATTACTCCTACCCCCGTCAGGACTACTCTTCTTTTGGACATTGTTTTGATATGGAAGGTTTAGGGTCTATTTCTTAATAATCAAGCTTACTTGTTGGCCATTTTTTCCTGGATATACTGGATCGCTTCGCCAACAGTGGTCAGCTTCTCGGCGTCTTCATCCGGTATCTCGGCCCCGAACTCTTCTTCGAGAGCCATTACCAGTTCGACCGTATCCAGGGAATCCGCGCCAAGATCATCTATAAATTTCGCGTCATCCTTCACTTCTTCGATCTTAACACCCAGCTGGTCCGCTACGATCGATTTTACCTTTTCAGCAACGTCCGACATCTGTTCCTCCTTTTTACGGTTTGGTTAAAGAACCATAAAAGCCGTTGTTGTTTTAGAGAACTCGCACCACCACTTATTCTAGATCCCTCGACTCAGCCTCGCTTTTAGAGATCCTTCGTCTCGGTCGCGCTATCGGAGATCCCTCGATTCGCTCACTTCGTTCGCTCTCTCGGGATAAGTTCGTCCTTATAACTTGCGTTCGCTATCGCTCCGCAAGTTATGGCCTCACTTACATTACCATGCCGCCGTCTACCTGGATCACCTGACCCGTTACGTAAGCGGAATCATCGCTTGCCAGGAATAGCGCTATCTTCGCAACGTCTTCAGGTGCCCCCATCCTGCTCAGCGGAATAAGGCCCAGCAGTTTCTCTTTCGCCTCTTCGCCGAGCTTATCTGTCATATCCGTCTGGATAAACCCTGGGGCGATGGCATTGACGTTTATATTACGGGACCCCAGTTCCTTCGCGACCGTCTTGGTCAGCGCGATGAGCCCGCCTTTGCTGGCGGAGTAATTGGCCTGCCCCGCGTTCCCCATCAGGCCTATTATGGAGGCCATATTCACTATCTTCCCGCCCCTCTGCTTCATCATGGGCCGGGTGACCGCCTTTATGCAATTAAAGGCCCCTTTGAGGTTTACATTAAGTACGGCGTCCCATTCGCTTTCCGACATTCTGAGCAGCAGATTGTCCCTGGTAATGCCGGCATTGTTCACAAGTATATCTAAATTGCCAAAATTGTCAAGGGTTTTCTTGGTGAACTCCTCCACCTCTTTTAACGACGTCACGTCGACTTTTCCGGCCAGGACTTTGCGCCCCGTGGATTTCTCTATCTCGCTTTTTGTAGCGTCTAACGCCCCCTGGTCAACGTCGCAGATCGACAGGTCCGACCCCTCCCGGGCGAACAGTAAGGCGATCGATTTTCCTATGCCCCGAGCCGCCCCGGTGATCATGGAAACCTTGTTCTCGAGTTTCATCATAACCTCCATCTTTTAAATCCGAAGTAGATTTTAACAGTAAACCACTATTTGTCAAGCAGTAATAGTGACGAGTGACGGGTGACGGGTTAAGTAATAAGTGATGCGTGATAAGTAAGGCTAGAGGCTAAAGGCTAGAGGCTAAAGGTGAGCACCAGAGCATCGGTTTGCATAGCGCTAAGCGCAGAGCGCATAGCGGATTAAGTGCTAAGTGATACGTGATATGTAATACGTGGCGTAGGCTTCTACTTTTGTCATTCCGAGCGACCCCGGGCAAAGACCCGGGGGAGTCGAGGAATCTAGATCCCTCGACTCCCCCTCGCTTCGCTCGGGGTCGCTCGGGATGACAGAAGAGCTTTCGGCCGCCTCGCAGTGATTAAATGATTATATGATAGGGCGCACCTCGCCCCGCGAACCGCATGCCCCGAACTGGTGCTCTGGCGACTGGTGCACTGGTGTTCTTATATTATGTCTTATGACTTTGTGACTTTGCAACTCCTCCATTGCCTGATTTATCAGGCGCTGATCGCTGAAAGCAGACAGCTGATAGCTGCGCATCACGTACCACTTATCACTTATCACCTTTCAGCGCCGCCGAGAACCTCCCTCCGGTCAGCGCGTCGATATAAGCCGTGAGCTCTTCTACCCTTAATTCTTTTTTAATGTCGCTCTCTCCGCGTATCTCCGCGAGAGACCGTTTCCTTTCAAAATAGAGGCGCGTCACTTCTTCGAGTATATCATCCCTGAGCTGCACCATCAGTTTGCTTCTCACGTCTATCGATGTCTGGGCGTTGTTCCAGACGAGGTCAGAAAGATCCCAGGCGAGGCCCACCTTCCAATCGTTACCCATTTCCCTGGGGCCGTCCACTATATAATAGGAAGACGAACTCTTGTATATTTCGATATTGTCGTCAAAAGACTCCGAGTAACTCAAGGATAATTTGGGGAATACCGCTTTCCATTTCGCGCCTTCGCGCCATTCTTTTATTTTTTCGGGGCTCACTTCGGCGTATTCGATGGCCATCCTCTGGACATCGATCACGGAAGGCATGTTGTCCTCGACGCGCGCGTGCTTAACTTCTCCCGCCGGATCGACACCATATCTGTAAAGATAATTTCCCGCCGCCACGAACAACATCTCCCCTTCCCGCGGATCCGGATAAAAACCCATGAAGGATATCGTTCCCGGAAAGGCCGGTTTAAAAATTCGCCGCCACACCCCGCTCTTGTCCGGATACATGAAGACATCCTTATCCGTCGCCGCGGCAAGCATGCCCTTCCCGCACGCTATGTACCTTAACCGCGCCGAAGGAAGCCCGCCTGTATCTATTCTTTCCTTTATTACGCTCCCCTTAAGTACGAATATCCCTTTCCTTGTGCCCACGGCGATATCGCCATTGCCCATATCCTCGATATCGCTTATGCCCGGGGCCTCAAAGCCTTCTTCATCCGCCGCGACATCTTCTTCACCGTCCTCTTCTTCATCCCCGGATAAAATCAGCGATATCCTGCCCCATGACCTCCCATTATCCCCGGAATAATACACCCTGCCGCAGGAAACCAGATAAAGACACCCACCGGCGCAAACCACATCCCTTATCTCTCCCCAGATCATGCCGCTTTTTATCTTATCCAGCCCCCGATCACTCATGATAAAAAGCTCCTCGCCCGACCAGACATATACGGCGCTGTCGCATACAGCCACACCATCTGCGGTTTTCCGGCCCGGGAGCCTGCCCCAGTCGGCTTTACCGGTATCACCTTTATACAATCCCCGATCGGTAGCAAGATAGATCGCCTCTTCCGCCAGCGCTATCCTTTTTACGGCGATATTGCCCCCGGAAATGTCTATCCTGCTCCAGGTCTTTCCCCCATCGCCACTGGCGTAAAGCCCTTTTTCAGTTCCCGCGTAAACTAGTCCGTTCCCGGATCCTCCTTCAAAACACAATACTTTCCCTGACGCGGTTTCCAGCACCGGCTCCGGACCGCCTGAAGCCCCGTCCCCACCCGCCCAAAATACGCTGAAGATCAACACGGCTAACATGGTTAAAAAGCCCTTTCTGTCCATATCGCCTCCTTTAAAAGCCCTCTTTTTCGCTCCTTCAAACTACCT
>CAZMEZ010000002.1:0-95307 GCA_964565425.1 uncultured Planctomycetia bacterium
GCCGAACAAGACTATATACAGGGTGACGTTCAACATGGAGAACGGCGAAGAGAAGGTCTTCGCGCTGGAGGTCAGGTGCCCGCTCGGCGTGGCCCCCGGATCCAACATGGCCCAGATAGAGAAGTCCGTCCGGCTGTGGAAGGAAATGAGCGACAGAGGGGCCGATTACGTGCCGCACATGCATGCGATGAAGAGGGTTTACGATTACAGGCCCAAGGTAGTGAACGCGCCCATACTTCGCCTCAAAACGGAAATGGAGGGCGATTTCGCCGTTGACATACCCGGGGTGGATCCCTCGATGGTGGTGCATGACGACATGCTGGTCATCGCGAGGGAATTCGTGGAAGGATACCAGCTGCCCGATTACCGCGCGTACGGCACGGTATCCGAAGAGGAAGAAAAGAGGGTGTACCAGGCCGGTATCAGGGCTTTTCTCAAGATGTGGAAGTCCGAGAGGGACCCGCTCACGGGCAGGGGACCTTTCCTTCCCGTGCCCGCGCCGCGGAACGTTATAGTATATAAGGTAAGCGAGACCTATCGCGGCGTGGTGGCGGAGGTCGACGGATTGCGCAAGGGATTCTCTTTAAGGGAAGTGATAAGGGCGTTACAGTCGGCAGGTTACAGGAAAGAGGACGTAATAGAGGCGGTCAGGGATATCCTGGGCGAAGAGGAAGCCGTTTTTACGGAACGGAATTACAGGGACACAGGCGAAACGCGGCGGGAACCTCTAAGGGACGAAGATGAAAGGATATACAGGGTATTGACCGGCGAGGTCGGCGACGAAGCGGCCGGGGGTATCGAACAGTCCGCGGCGGACGGAGCATTCGACCTCAGCGACGAGCAGAAAACCGGATCATCCATGAGGATACGCGAAGCCCTGAACTATCTCGCGGAAAAGATAAACAGGAATACCAGCATTCCCGGCGATGTCAGGGAAAAGCTGAGCTGGAAAGTGGATACGCTCCTGAGCGGGGATTTCTGGGGAAAGGTGCATTATTACCCCATAAGGTCGGCCAGAGGCGGGGTCTTCGAAATGCTCCATTCTTTCGACCGGGACGGAAAGGTTTATCTTGTCGAGGGTTTCATGAACGATACGGAACTTTCGCGCCAGGAGAACATCGCGGCGATCATACTTCACCGTATAATCACCGCGCTTTACCGGGAGCAGGAAGAGGCTCCGGGGGCGGGATCGGACCTTTCGCGGTTGATGCCGGAGGGGTATGTGGAGCGGCTCAGGGATATGATACTCGGCGCTCCCGGTAAGTTCAGGGAGACTATTGACCGGTACGCGCGTAAATCCCACATAAGGATAGCGATGGAGGCCGAGGTCCTCGGCAGGGATATCGTCGAATACCAGGGCCTGACGAACAAGACCGAAGCTAAGAAGAACGCGGATGATTTCCTGGAAACGATAGATACGATAATGAGAGAGGAGAAGCAAGAGGTCCGCTCCAGCGATGAGTTGGCCGCGTACCTGCGTAAAAGGTTCGGCGTGCGCAAGTTCGTCATAGGAGGAGGTAAAGGCACACGTTTTTCACCCGAGGGCATAATGGTGAAGCAGCTCTTCAAACCGGATAATTACAATACCAACATAAAGCAATCCCGGATATCGTCCGCTTTCGGTACGCTCGAGGATGTCATAGTCATCGACGCCATAACGGCGTTCAACCTGCTGCACGCCGACAAGAAGGTGCCCAGGGACCTCAAGTTCGCTATAAGATCCAATGCCATCATGAACCTCATGAAACTTTCCGCGGCCGGCGTCATCAGCGATGAGGAATGCAGGCGCCTTGCGGCGGAAACTGGACGGATAATCGAGGAAAAGATGATATACACGTACCGGGCGGACGGGCTGAGGGATCTGGGGATGTGCATGAAGCTCGTGGCCGCGGCCGTTGAAAATATCCTGGGCAAAAACGACCACAGGATCCAGTTCGTGACGGACAAGATCTCTTATTCGGTATTCAAGGCCATCCTTATAGACGAAACGCTTGTCGATAACGGGAGGAAGGACGATCTTTTCGGAAAGAACTGTATAGTGGTGCTCGATTCGGGCGACGGGCACGGGAGCGCTTACGTGGAAGCCATGGAAGAGCTCAAAAGCGGGGGAAAACTCGACGAGGCCTTCTATTCGATGATCGTCCACGCCGACTCTCCCGGCTGGGGGCTCGATAAATACCCGAATTACGTGTTCATCGCGTATCTCAAGACGGTCAACAGGGTAGAGCCCGGTGTCCCGGAACTCCCTAAAGTCACCATAGCCGCCAAGAACCCGACCGACGGCCGCGCGAAAGGGCGCGCCCGCGTGTTCGTGAAGAGTACCGGAAAATACGGTAACGTTCCCGTGGGGATCAAGGAATGGAACGAGATGACGCAGATGGAAAAAACGCAGTCCGTGGCCATGGCCGCCGGCAGGAACCCGGAATGGTTCACTAACGCTAATATCCTTATATGCGAGACCGGATGGTCCTATGACAGGAAATCCGTTCTGTATAAGGATTATTGCCACGACCTGGGGGAGGACGTGAAGGCGAAGAGAAGGTTCGTGGAATACTGGAGCAGCGATTACGTGAATATCGCGGCGGAAGAGTATCTTAAGGCCGCGTCCGAGGAGCCGGATACCGCTCCGCGGACGAGGCTTCTTTTCATAGGCCAGCACGCCCCCAACGCGAACAAGACGCTCGCGAGGGCCCTCGAGTACAGGGACGAACTTTATGAGATGACGCTTGAGAAGATAAGAAAGATGGGGGTCGATGTCGAAAAGGGCGCGACCGTGGCCATAACCACCGACAGCGTAGGCGCCGGTTTCGATTACGACGATATTATCAGGGACATTTTCGGCGACAACCTGGATGGCCCGGAACATTACGGGAATACGAGGCTGAGAGGGACGATACGCCTGGACGCTACCGTTAAGATAGGGAAGGGAGCGGTCCTTGACGGCAGGAGGAAAGCGGTCTCGCTTACCGGTGATTGCGTGGTGGAAAGGGGGGTGGACATTGAAGGCGTCGTGGCTAAGGACGAACATTTCAAGGAAGCCGTCATGCACCAGGACGCCAAAGTTTACATGACGGGGCTTCCGTTCACTTCCGAGAGCACGGTCGAAGCGACCAGGGTCCGCGCCCTGGATTTCAGCGAACTCGGACTGGTAGTGGACTCGAGCACCAAGATATGGGTGGTGAAAAAGGATAAGGAGGAAAGCGACAAGGAAATCCTGAAAAGGGTATTCGGAAGCGTTCAACCGGGCGGGGAAAAGGTGACCGACCAGATATTCGTTTACGGACAGGTAGTATTGGACGAGACGGCGAGGGTCGAGAACGGGACGATGCTGGACGGAAGGGTGACCCCGGTGATACTTCTCGGGGACACGCACGCGCAGAAAGGAGTGAACATAAAGGGTGTCAGGGCGAAAGACACCATCTTTGCCGGCTGGCCCGAAATGGACATATACCATTACAGGCAGCCGGGTCGCGCGGGCGCCGGCGTGGATGAGACCGGTCTCGACAATTCCGTGTTCGACAATTCTTATATCGAACGCGGCGCCACGGTTAAGGATTCCACGGTAAAGAATTCTTATGTAGCGGGCACCGCCAGTGTGGACGAATCGGATATCATGGATGAAGTTATCGTCTGCGGAGAGATGCTTAAGGGGAGAAGGCTGGCCGATAAAGAAGAGATCCTGGCTGATTCCATAGACAGGGACGATGAAGGAAAGATAGACTATATCCCCGGAGCATACCGGCTCGAAGAGCTTATGCCCGGGGACATACAGGAGATAAGGGCTTACCAGCTCGAATCGGCGTCCAAGGTATACGAAAAATTCATCAAAGACCCCCTGATACTCGAACGGATGATACAGGATACGCGAGCCTTCCTTAACAGCGGCGTTACCGTCAGGTTCACCATACAGCAGATCAGGCAGTACATGATAGCCAAGGTACGGGAGAACATAAGGGAATACGAGGAGCGGGAGCCCGAACTCGACCAGTTCAATTCCATCGTGAATGACCTGAGGTCATACGGGGAAAAACTTGTCAATGGTGTGCATAAGTTCACAAAAGATAATAGCAGAAAGTCCAGAAGGTTCTTCCGTAAACTGGTAAAAATAGCGATCCGCTTCAATTTTATCGACTTTTCGGTGGACCCTAAAATATTCGATGCCATGCAGATGGCAGACAGCTTAAAAGAAAAACAGGATAAGCTCATCAATCTTATGAACGAGCTCACGGAGAGGAATCTTGCCATAGACGGCATGAAGGGCTTCGAAAAGCTGGTATTCGATTCCGGCACGGGCACCTTCCTGTTCCTGCCGGACAACATAGGAGAGGCTGAAGTCGATGCCGCGCTTTGGGAATTCCTGGCGGGCATGGGACATACCGTGGTGATAGCCGCGAAAGACGGTTTTGCCTACGGCGACATAGACGTCCAGGGCGCGCAAGAGATCATCCGGGCGCATCCTTCCCTCCGGGCGCACATGGAACAGGGGAGGATAAAACTGATCGCCAGCGGATCGATGTCGGAAGGTGTCTTCCTGCACAGGATGAACGCCGGGATGAGGGAGGTCTTCGCCGACCCGTCCCTCAAGGCCGTCATAGCCAAGGGGCAGGCGAACCTGTTCACGCTTTCGTCAAGGAACAAGATCAAGGTCCCCGTGGTCACGATGTTCCTGTCGAAGTCCATGACGTCCAAAAAGGTCTCCGGGGTAGGCGTCAAAAAGACGAAGGACGGCAAGAAGAAGTTCTGGCCGGTCGTAGCCGTCGTGCCGCCCGGGGAATACATCATGAACTGCACGGCAAAGAACCAGTTCGTGGGGACGCTCGTGCGCTTCGGAAAGCTTAACGAAGAACTGGAAGACGGATCCCGGAAGGGCCACGCGTTCAAGCCGTCCGAAAGCGCGGCATGGAGCAGGGGTTTCCTGTACGCGGCGATCCTGGGCACGCTGGCGTCATCGATCCTGGCGGCGCTGTTCCCGAACTGGCCGTGGGACGCAGGGGCTATCCTGGCCGCGGTCACGGGATACATGTATCTGGCGAGTTACCGTTATCATCATATGGGCAGGTCCGCTTACAGGGCCATAGCCAGGCATATACTGGGAGACAAGGCTTCCGAGGAGATGCTCGAAGAAGACGAGATGTCGCGCGCCCAGGCCGAAGATACCCCGATAGCCAGGCGCATGGCGAACAACATTATCGAATTCCACCCGGCGTTCAAAAGTCTTTCGAGGGGCGCGCAGGAACTTATCAGGCTGCATGAATCCTTCAAGAGCCATCCCCGGGGCATGATGGCCGTATTGCCGTTCGTCGCGGGAATATTGAGCCTCAAGAGGACGGAAGAGGAATACGAAAGGGATACGCTGGTAATTTACCCGGATTATTCCAACATGTCGGATATCCTGAGGACGCAACTTAAGATGAACATCGCGAGCGAGTTCCTCAAGAAAGAATACGAACAGGGCGTCGAGGAAGTGAGGATAGAAGGGTCCGGGCTGCTTAAGCTCGCCGACCGTTCTTTTGACCCGGACCTTAAGAGAAAATCCGATTTCCTGAAGCAAGCCAACTCCAGAAAATGCACTTTCTGCGAGATCCCGGCGTTTTCACAGGAAGCCGAAAGGTCCGTGGCGCAGGACTGGGCCTTTTCGGTGGAACCGGCTCCGGTCTTCACGTCGCAGATGATAGCCATCAACAAGGAACACGTGGGGCAGGGGAAAACCGACCCGGAATTGTATTACGACCTGCTCCAGATGATGAAGAACCTGGGGGGATGGCAGATGAGCTGGCCCAGTCCGGCAAGCACCGACAGGCCCGAACACCTTCATGTCCACATGTTCAAACGGAAGAACCCGGCTCCGGTGGAACAATACACGCTGGAGGCGATATGCAGGGACAGGAAGGAAGAGGGAGTTGTGTTCGCGGTCAGGGATTACCCGGACAGGGACCATGCCATAGCCGCTTTCGCCGTCGCGGGAAGCGTAAAGAACCTGAACATCTTCGCGAAAAGATGTTATGATCTCGAGATGATAATCAAGAACGCCGGGTTCGACGTGGACAAATTCATCAGCAGGGGGAATAACGGGACGCTCAAGGTATTCTTTTATCCGAGAATGGGAAGGTGCATGTCGAACGGCGGACGTCTGATAGGGCCGGTCGAAATGAGCGGTATATGGCGCACGGTAAGCCGGAAGGAGCGGGACGAGTTCTCGCCGAGGGATGTCTATGGCGCGCTTAACAGGGCCGCCCTTAACCCTTACGGGAGCAAGTACGGAGAGCTCGCGGAGGCCGTGAAGCGGCATTTTTACGAGTCCGAAGGCATAGGGCTCCTGCCTTCCAGCATGGACCTCATGGTGACCTACTCTTGCAACCTGAACTGCCCCGTATGCTGGGGATCCTACATGCCCTGGCACGATATGTTCGCGCCCGGCGACAATAATGTGAAACGCGTCGGCCTGAAGGATAACAAGGTTCATTATGACGACGGGAAAAGGCAATGGGAGGAGAAGCTCGGGGAAAATTCCGCTTTGGAAAGGAACATTTCGGTCACGAAGAAAAAGCTGGCCAAATATTTCAACGCCCATAACGGCTACAAGGCCATGACCGCGATCGATTTTGAGCATTCCTCCGCGGAACGTATCCCCGCGGTGCTCAGGCTGGAGTTCGAGGACGGCAGGGTCGAGGAATTGAGGCCCGGAGATGACGCGTACGGCAGAATAGCCCTTGGGGCCCAGAAGGAAATGATCGACGTAATGCACGCCAACGGCATGCGGCGCATGGTCTTTACCGGCGGCGAACCGCTGATAGAGAAGAACCTCCCGGAACTGCTTAAATACGCCAAGAGCAAGGGTATAACGACATGGCTTTTTACCAACGGCATGCTCATGGACGAGGCCGCGGCCGACGAGATAATGCCTTACGTGGATATGATATCGCTCTCCCTGGACGGGTACGACGACGAGACCAACACGAGGAACAGGAAAAGAGGGCATTTCGACGCCGTGATGAAGGTGCTGGACATACTGAGACAGAAGTATCCGCACAAGGAGGTCCAGGTCCTTACCGTCGTGACGGAGCAGAACAAACACCACCTTAGGAGGATCGGTTTTCTCCTGAGGAAGGTCACCGAAGGGTTAAGCAGTTTCCAGTGGAAATTGAATTACTACAAGCGCATCGGAAGGTCCCAGCAGGAGAGGGATATAAAGAACGATATTTTCCTTATGAAATACGAGGACTTCACGGGCCTGGCCAGGTCGATAAAGAACGAGTTCAGCGACATGAAAGTGCGGTTCAGCCCCCCGGAACATGACAGGGCATATCTTTTCGTTTTCCCGGACGGGACACTCTCGACCACGGTGGGAGCCGAATACCTCGAGATGGGTAATGTGCTGGACGCAAGGACCCTTTCCGACGAGGAGAACCTGAAGATATTCAGGACCATAACGGACAACATTCGCAACCGCGCCATATATATCCCGCAGAAAGGCGAACACGCGACCCCGGACTTCAAGAAGGGTAATATCATGGAAGGGCGCGGCCGCGCCATACTGGACAATATGCTCGAGGATGTGCGGCCCGATATCCGCGAACACGTGATCAGGGTCGAGAAGATCGCCATGAGGATAGCCAGGCATCTCAGGGATACGGGCGTGGATATAAAGGAAGAGCATATGAAGCTGTTGAGCCGAGCGGCGCTTGCGCATGACATAGGAGCGCAGGAAAAATACGATCCCGCCCTGGAAACGGTTCTTATCAGGATAAATAACGGCATTCATAAGGATGACAGGGTGGAACCGACCAGGGTGTCTCTTACGCGCTGGGCCAGCACGCGGGCTCTCGGCTACGACAACATAGACAGGAAGGAGTTGACAGGCACGCTGAAAAAATCGCAGGAAACGGGTGATTTTTACCCGTTATACCGTATGTACATAAAATACGCAGCGCTGGGGAAAGCCCCGGAGGACGACCTGAGCCGGGATGAGGAGATAATAGCGAGGAATATTCATAACCACGGCAAGAGGACCGTCGAAATACTCAGGGAAAAGAGGATAGAGTTCCCGGCGGGGTTCGAACTATTGGTAACTTACCATCACGATTTTAACGGTCTTGAGGAAAGACTGGATGAGATGGAGGCGGAAGGCCGATTGACCCCGGAGGAAGGCGAGATCCTGCGGCTCCTCGAGACGATACTTATCGCCGCGGATGTTTTCGAGCAGGGCAATAATTACAGGCGCCTCGTCGAGCTGAACGACAGGAAGCGGGTGGAGGATTTCGAGGAAACCTTCAGGGCTTTCAGCGGTTTCATGTGGAAAAGGTTCAATATCACCGAAAAGATAGAAGACGCCAGAGCGGTGGAGGCGCTTAAGGAGCTGCTTGTTTCGGGGCCAAGGAGCCGGGTGCCCGGAGCGTTTCCGCAGATGGACTGGGGATTGGCGAAGGTCATACAGGAAGCCAGGAGAGTGAGCGGGGACCAGCATGAATGGTTAACGGAAGGCGACAAGAGGTACCAATTGAGGATACTGACCGAGAAGAAACGGGTCTCGACATTATCCCAGGAATTTGACGTGGCCATAGGCCTGCCTTCGGACCTGAGGGACAGGTTCGGCCGGGAGCTTATAGATGAATTGAACGATATCCCGGGAGTTTCCGCGGTAATAGTGGTGGATTCGGGAAGCACGGAGAAGGAGAAGCTGGACCGGCTCGCCGGGGAGACAGAAGGGGCGAAATGCATCAATGCCCTGATCGACGAAGATATCGTCGAAGCGGGATGGGGCCTGGAGCGGGCAAAACAGGAACTCAGGGAAGTCGTAACGGATTTCATAGATAAGACCCTTATGGACGTAGCTTGCCTGACGCATCCGGAGATATCCGACATAACCGAGATCGAGGTAAGGACTATCGAGGATATTAACGCCCTGCGGGGCATAATGGGCGTGATATTGAGAGCCATGCCGGGAAGCAGGTCTTATCGCCTGAGCGAAAAGAGCATACGCCAGATAAGGATAGAGAGCGCTTATTCGTCTTTCCACGGCGAAAAGACCGAAAAGACCTCACGTGTCGAATACCTGGATAAAACGCTGGAGAATACCGGCAAGCATTACCTGGTGCATTTCGCGGACGGGGAAGAGGTGCTTTCGCGCAAGGGCCCCGAGATCGTTCCGACCGGACTCGAAATAAAGAAGCGCCGCGAATTGCAGGAAGTGAACCGCCTGCTCGATCCCAACAGGGACATATTCTATGTCGTGGCGCCGGAAGGCGTGGACAGCGCGGAAGAAAAGCGGGAGTTCAGGGCGCGCCTCATCGACCTCTGGATGCTCGAGGGCGTGGTGCCGCAGGAGGACGTGGTGATACTCGACAGGACGAAAAAGCATTATACCACCGCGGAACTGTATGGAAAAGTCAAGGCCTCCGACGAGGATGCTACAGCCGTGAACACGGGCTTCAGGTGCCTGAACGGGCAGATGGACTATGACAGGAAAAGCGGCGAGATGAACCTCCTGCAGATAAATATCGCCGAAGACGCGAAAAGCACGGTCAACCAGTATGAAGTCCTGGTCAACCTTCTCTTCTCGCGCGAGGATAAGGATATGGGGTACAAGGTGCCGGGGCTCTCCCTGGTCAAGGAAGGCGGCCTGTACATATACCTGCCGATGGCAAGGCCGCTGGATCTCGAGAAGGAAGTGAGGAACTATTACGACAGGTACGTGAGCGAGGTGCTGGTGAAGGCGTAAAGTCAGCGTTCAGCGTGCAGCATTCAGCGTGCACAAGAGCATTTCCCTGTACGCTGACCGCTGACCGCTGAACGCTGAAAAAGGGTGGGGAGGGATAAACTCCCCGCCCCCTTTTTGGCCCTTAAGTTAGGATATAAAATAGCCAGACATAAGGTTATTGACATATATAGGAATTACTGATAGAATAGCTCTAACGTTGAGTAATAAGAAAGTAAGATTAGTCGATGATTTACATATATGGTTTGTTTAGCAAAGCGAAAAGGAACTTTAGATATAGGAGAAGAAAGATAGAAAAGGTAAAAGTTAGGGTATAAAATAGGCAGAACTTATCAATTGACATGACAATCGATAAGTGCTATCATAGCTCTATTAGTCGATATAAAAGCCAGAAATGGCTGTAAGCTTGGCGGAACGAGAACGAAAAATAGTGCTTGGCAAAGTATTAGAGTTTGGTAAAAGAGAGCTTGGCGAGGTAAAAATGACTGCTTGGCAAGGCAAAAATAAGACTTGGCGTGATAATTCGGATAACACCGACTTACCTATAAGCGCCGCTAATGGCGGCGACGACATACCCGGTATTTCCACCTGGAAAAGCAGGCACGTCCGCTTTATCAAGACCGTTTCCATAGCCGTCGTTACCCTGTTCATACACCAGCAGATCGTATGGGCGCAGGGCGGCGAAGCGGCCTGGACGTCTATCCTTAAAAATAATAAAGACCAGTACATGGGAGCCGACCGTTACGATATCCCGCATGACATCGCACAGAAAGGAGAAACGTATTTCAACGGCGGGAAAGAGGTCATAATACAGATACAGGACGCCCACGCGTCGCTTTCCGCGCAATATTCCATAGTCAAGCTCCTGGACTCGCTCCGCGCCAATTACGAACTCAACTTCATCGCGCTTGAAGGCGCGAAAGGGTACCTCGACACTTCGATACTGAAGACCTTTCCGGACAAGGATATCAGGGAAGATACCGCCGATTTTCTCATGCGTGAAGGCCGGATGAGCGCGGGAGAATTCTTCGCCGTTACAAGGGACGACGATATCCGCCTTTACGGCGTCGAGGACGAGGCGCTTTACCGGAAGAACGTCGAAAGTTTCTGCGAACTGGCCGGATCGCAGGCCCGCTTCATCGAACACGTCAGGGCCTTCCGCGCGCAGATCGAAGCGCTCGAGCAAAAGGTTTACGGGAAAGACCTCAGGCATATCCTGGAAAAAGCCGGACTCCACAAGGAAGGCAAGATAAGCTTCACCGATTACTGGAACGAACTCAGCGGCCTTACACGGCGCCATGGTATTTCCACGGAACGATACGCGGAACTCGAAAAACTCCTCAAGACCGTGGAGATCGAGAAAAAGATCGATTTCGCCGGCGCGAACGCGGAAAGGCGTAGCCTGATAGACACGCTGAGCGAAAAGATGGGCAAAGAGGAGCTCGAGGGCCTGGTCCTCCGGTCCGTGGATTTCAAGCAGAACAGGATCTCGCAGGCATCCTTCCATGAGTACCTCGCGACGCTGGCCGAAAAGCACGGCATAGGCGCCAAAGGGTACGAGAACCTCATAATGTTCACCAGGTATGCCGCGCTTTACGAGACCATAGACATATTCAGACTGTACCGCGAGATGGACGAACTCGAAGGGACGCTCAGGGAGAAGCTTTACCGGAATGCCGATGAAAGGGAGCTTTACGGGATATCGAAGATGGCGCGCATGCTCGAAAAACTTTACAGCGTCGAGCTCACCAACGGCGATTGCGATTACATCGACGCCAACAGAAAAGAGTATGACGCGGCGCGTTTCGCCGGCTTCATAAAACAGGCATGCAGAAAATATCAGGTGCGGATGGCCGGCTGCGACATACCCGGGATGCTCTCCGGAATGGACGAAGCTCTTGAATTCTATCATGTGGCCGAAGCCAGGAACAGGGCCATGATAGCCAACACGATACGCGACATGAAAAAGGAGGGCGCTCACGTAGCCGCGCTCATAACCGGAGGATATCACACCAGGGGGCTCACGAAGCTCATGGAAGACAAAGACCTTTCCTATCTCGTCATCGTGCCGAAGTTCGAGCAGGACAAGGAAAGGCCGTATGTCGCGATATTGACCGGGAAGAAGAAGGCTTACCAGAAGCTTCTTGAGTCCGGCAGATACCAGCTGGCCGTCGAGGCGTATTTTTACTCCGCAAAGGGCGATATAGATAACCTGAAATCGGCCGTATTCCATGCCCTCGCGGGGACAGCGCTCGCGGGCAAGGACATCGAGAGCATGAAGGAACTCTGGAAAAAGGCTTACCGCGCGAAGTTCGGATCCTTCACCGAACGGCAACTCAAGGACATGCCTTTCAGCCCGGTGGATCCCGCCGATTTCGACCGTCTGATCGACGCGATAAACGTAGTGAGCAAGGGAAAAGACACGGCGATAGTCGGTGAAGGGCCCAGGGCGATCGTGGCCGTTACCGCGGACGGCGATATCACCGAAATGGGCGAAGTCCCCGCGGATCTCGGGACATATTATCAGAGAAGGGTGGATATAGAGATCCGCAGGAAAAGACCCGGCACCGAAATGATGGATGACGCCCTGAGAAGCCATATAGAAGAGAGGATGGCGTCCGAAGATCTTGCGCGCGAACTGGCGCGTCAATTCGAGACCGACGGGACCGACGTCACTTCCGAAAAGATAGCCGCGCGCCTGAAGGCGAAGGGCCTCCCGATACCGGCGAACTGGAGGGATTATACGGACCTCAGGATCATGGTGGCCGGATTCACCAGTAAGGTCATTTCCCGTATAAACAGGACGGTAACACACGGCAAGGTCAAAGAGCACATCCTGAACAACCTGCCCGAAGGGCTTTATGCCGCCACGGCGGAAGCGCGCAGGGAAAACCTGGAAAAGCTTTTCCAGAAAAAGGTAAAAAGCTCGGATTACGGTTTCGATTACAAGGTGAGCGCCTGGATAATACCGGTGCGCGGCCTTTTCAAGGCCACGGGGATCAAGGCGCACATAGGACTGGGGCAGGCCTATGGCGAACCCGTCATATACGCGGATGCCGATTACGCGGACGAACAGGTGCTAAGGCATGAGTTCTACGAAGTGCGGCAGTGGGAGAGCAAGCGTTCCGAACTTAACAGGACGCCGGAAGGGATGAGGGCCTGGATACTGGAAAATCTCGATGAAGCCCGCCGGCTTAACGGGGAATTCCACGGTAACAACCCGCACAAGGTCGACGCGCACGGTCCGGAAGCGGTCGATTTCATCTATTTCGAATACGAAGATATAATAATCGCCGCCGCGGAGCCAAAAAAAGACGACGAAGAACCAATGCCGAAGTCGAAAGAAGAACGCAAGGCGCTTGCCGCGGAACTGCTTAACGAGGCCAAGGGATACATGGCCATATGGAAGATCGGTTCGGTGTTCGGCAGCAAGGACTACGCGAAGGCGGAGCAACTTCTTGAAAGGGCTCACAAGCTGGATCCCTACAACGACGCGGTCAAGGGGCTTTTGCAGAGAGCGCGTATGGGGAGGAAGGACCAGCAGGAAAAGGAAAAAGGCCGGGACCAGGGCGCGTTGAAAAAGATAAGAACGAATCTCCAAAGAGCCCTGGATATCCTTGCCGAGGGCAAGCCGGAAAAAGCGAGAAATCACTGGCGCGCGGCCGTCAACATCATATACGGCCTGGGACCCAAGCACGAAGAGGGAGTGAAGCTCAAGAAAAAAGCGGACGAGGTCCTGGTGAAGATCAACGCGGCGATGGCTGAAAAACAAAAAGCCGCCGCGCCCGGGAAAAAACTCGTCGAAAAAGCAGAGAAAAAACCCGCCGCTCCGGAAAGCATGCAATTCGGGAAACAGCCCCGCGGTATAAGGAGGCCGGTGCCCAGGCCGGTGCCGCCGGCTCCGGCGACGCCTCCCGCCGCGCCGGAAAAGCCCGCGGTATTGCCGCCCGCGCCGGTCGCTCCTTCACAGCCGCAGGCCGCGGTGCCGAAACCGGTCGATGCCCGTAAGGTCGGATTGAGCGAAGAGGTATTACATTTCCTGGATGAGATCGGCGTCAAGACGGATTCCCCGGTCTATCGCCTGATAGGGGCCGCCGCCCAGAAGGTGGTCGATAGCGGCAAGAAGATAAATGATGTTATTAATGCCGGGGAATGCAAGACGGCGGTAACGATGGCCACGCAGGAACGTTCCAAGATGACCGGGCTCATAGGTGTTTTAATGCCCGGTCTCCAGACGAAACTACAGCTCGCCAGGCCGCCGGAAGAGATGAAGCAGGCGATCGAGGATGGCCTCGAGTTCATACATAATCATATCAACGAGAGATCGAAAGAAGAAGTGCTTAGAAGGGCAAAAGAGAGGGAACGGGTTGAGCGGAGAGGTAACGAAATAGTGATGCCCGAAGCTTTTGAAGCGGAGGTGCAGAGGCTTACAGCCGATTCGATGGAGGTGCTTGTCGGGCCGATCGTGCGGAATCTCAAGGCGGAAGCGGACTACGCCGCCAAGATGAAGGACGTGGGAAAAGATACCGGAGTGGTCCCGGGACCGGAAGCCCCGGACACCGGATTGGCCGGCGTGGACGGGATGATGAAGGCATCGGAGTTGATCGCTCACCTCAGGCATATCAAGACACTCAAGGATGAAGGGAAAATAACCCCCGCCGGGATCAAGATAGAGACAATGAAGGCGGAGTCCGTTATCGCGGAGCACGGCCTGGGCGAAGAGAGCCTGAAGGGTTTCGAAGACCATGGCTTGAAGAGATCGCTTTGGGGCGTTTTACAGGAACTTTTGTCCGAGTTCAAGGGCGAAGGGGTTCCGGCTGAGGCTGCCGCTCCGGCAATAGTTCCGGCGAAGGAAGAAGGCAAACTCGGCATACTTACCGAAGCTTTTAAGGAAGCGGACCGGGAGCCCGAAGGCGCGGAGGCCGAAGGGAAAAAAGTCGAGTTCGAGATAGTAAGCGCGAGAGGAACCGGCGCGGAAGAAACGCCGGAAGCTGCCGAAGAGACCCCGGCCGAAGAAACGCCGGAAGCTGCCGAAGAGACCCCGGCGGAAGAAGTCCCGGAAGAGGCCGAAGGGGCCCCCGAAGAAGCCCCCGCACCCGTAGGATCGCTTTCTCCCCAAACGAAGAGATTCATGGATATTCTCGATATAGACGATTCGCTCGATATATACGCTGTTATAGCCGGTGAATGCGAAGAGGCGGTAAAGTCGGGCAAGAACCCGGCTTACGATGTGGACATGACCAGATGCCGGGAAGCGGCCCTGAAGGTCAAGAAAGAATCCGAAATGATAAGCATGAGCGTCAGTTCCTTTGCCGCGGAGATCCGGGTGCTGGAGACGTCGAAGTACAAGGGCCTCAGGAAGGCCATCGGCGAGAAGATAAAAATAGCGCTCGGCCGGATAAATAAGAGATCGAGAGAAGAAGTGTCGGAAAAGCTGAACGCGAGACTTGAAAAAATGAAAACGGAGGATGAGCTCCCCTCCGATCTGGCGGGTCTTATCGAAGTGCTAATAACCATGCTCAACGATTCGGCCGGGATCCTTGCCCGGCCGATAATAGCGGCGATCAGGGGAGAAGTGCCGGCCGTGGAAACCCCGGCCCAGAAAGTGTTCGGACTTTTGATTACCGCCCAGCAGGATATCGAAGCCGGTAATTTCGCGCGCGCCCGGCAGAAGGCGCAGGAAGCGGGGAACATCGACCCCTCCAACAAAAGCGCGAAGGATCTCCTGAAACGCGTTGATGAAGCCGAGGCGGCCATTGCCGCCGAAGCCGCTGCCGCCGCGCAACCCGAAGCCGGAGAAGGGCCGGAAGCGGAGGAGGCGGAAGACGCTGAAGCGGCGCGTGCCGAGAAGTTGACCGCCCGGGAGATCATGAGAAAAACCGCGGAACTTATCATCAGGCTTGAACATATACAGCGGACCGCGCCTATTAAGAGGGAAGATGTCGCTGAAGTGGAAAGAGAGATAGAAGCGTCATGTATCAGCGCTGAGGCCCTCAAGAACGCGCGCGACCATACCGGCAAACCCCTGTGGGAAAAGCTGCAGGAAGCGCTTGCCGGGGTCAAGGCCCTGATGGAAAGGGAAAAGGCGGCTCCGGGAACGGAATCGATCATTCCCGTTATCAGGATCAAGAACACCAAGATACGCATGATGGTCGAAAGGGAAATGCTGAGCATGCAGGGATGGCTCATAGACTGGCGCAAGCAGATACAGGACGCCGAGGGCGTGCCCGACGTTGAAAGGCTCGAAAAGATAATCGCCGTCAAGAAAAAGGAACTCGATTTCAGGGCGAAGGAAATAGAGGCCAAAAAGAAGGGAATGGAAAAGGAGCTCGATGAGGCTCCACAGCCGGAAAAAGACGAGATAAACAGGGTCCTGTACGTCCTTTTCACGGAAGCCGTCGACGGCGACAGTGAAAAAGGCATACAGGGCGTCAGACAGATAGTGGCCGGTAAGGGGGCCGGGATAATCGGCGATTACCTGCAGGATTGGGGTACGTTCGTGCAGGGGTCCGACGATTTCCTGAAGTTCAGCCTCGAGGAAGTGGAGGGTTACATAAGCGCCAGGCAAAAGGAGCTGAAAAGCCTGATGGCGAGATACGGTATCCCCGCCGCGCTGCCGGAACAAAAAGCGGAACTCGAGAACATGTTGAGCCTTCTGGCGGTTCAGGCCAGGGTAAGGGCTTCCCAGAAAAAAAGGCCGGAGCTCGAGGATACCCAGATCCTTATCAACCTGGACGCGCTGAGAGAAAAAGAGACCCAGGAGCTCAGCAGGAAAAGCTGGGTGAAGATACAGGCGGTCTCGCCCATACATCACGCGGAAACGCAGGCGCTTATCAGTTTGGCGAATAAAGGCGCTTCGATGAACGATATAGCCGATAAAGCGTTCGGCGTCATAGAGACGGCCATCAGGGATACGCAACAGAACGATCCTTACAGGCTCAAGCACAAATTCAGCAACCTGGTCGAAAAATCCTACGAGTCCGGCCTGCAGCTGAACATGGTGGGCCCCATGGAGGTCGCCGTGGCCAAGATATTGCCTACCATGGATGGCCAGGAAAAAGTGGAAACAGCGGAAGAAGCGCATAACCTCGCGCAGGAAACGCTCGACCAGATAAAAGCGGTTTACGACCAAAAGCCCGATCTTACCATGGACGATAGCGGCAGAAAACTCAGGGCGGAAGTGCTGTACATGGCGGAAAGCCTGCTTTCCAAGGCCATAGAAGCGAAGTTCCATCCGTTCCACAGGCTTTATGATTCGCAGAAAAAGGTCGTTAAAAAGGCCATAATAAACGAAACGACGGACAGGAAAGGCCGGACTAAGAGCAGGATAGGGCTATTGCCCACCTCGGCCGGTAAGACCAAGGCCCTGTACACCGGCGCTTTCATCATGGCGATCCACGCGCTCAGCAACAGGGGTAAATCGGCCAGGGAGGGCATACTCATAACATCGACCGAAGAATCCAAGGCCAGGGAAGATGCCGAAGAGGCCGCCCAGGTCCTTTCCAAGCTCGGCGTGCAAGTGGGATTCATAGGCAGTACTCCCGAGGGACAGCCCCAGGGATACCTGTACAGCGCCGATATAGACGATTTCAAGAAGGTCCCCGACAGCAGGGTATATGACGAAGCCGTGGTGGTTTACGGTACCCTGGACAAGTTCGTCCACCGTTCGCAGCACGAGCAGGAATCCATAGTCCCGGCGGACCGGAAATTCATGCACCGCAGCTGGAGGCTGCGCCTTGACGAAGCGGATGTTCCGCTTATCTATGATGTCGCCAATCCGTTCATAATATCAAGCACACAGCACGATCCCTTCGTGATCCGTCTGGTGGACGGGATAGTCCGTGAATTCATACTTACAAAACCCGACAGTTATTCGGAGAACGTCAGGAAGAAAGAGGTGGAGCTGACCCCGCTCGGTATAGAGATACTCAAGGATAGGCTCATCATCGATGCCAACTTGAGCAATGACGAGATCAAAAGGGGCCTCGCCAGGTTCATGCGCATGGCGGAACTCGCCATAACCGCGCATATATACTACGTTATCGATAAGAACTACACGGACGTGACCGTCCAGGGCAGGCGCGAAATAGTGTTCCTGGACGAAGGCACGAAAAGGCCGGTTTTCGGCAGGCTGCCTTACGATATGCAGGCCGCCATAGAGGCGAAAGAGGGCCTTTCGGTCCGGCCGGAGGAGAATTCGGAACTTATCCTGCAGATAGACAGCGTAATCCGCGAGACCATAAAGGAGGACCCGTATCTTTACGAGCAGAAACCCGACGAAAGGTTCGTCAGGCTGAACAGGAAGGGCATAGAAGCGCTTAAAAAAGCCCTTACCGGCAAAGGCAGGAACGCCGAGGAAGTGGCCCGCGATATTTCGACCACCGAGGAACTTGCCGAAATGTCCCTCACGGCGCATCTTTACTACAAGCCCGGCGAGGATTACAGCATAATGAGAGTGGGCGATCACAGGGAAATAGTCCTTCTTGACGAGGGGACGGGCAAACCCATGTACGGAAGAAGGCTTTCCTACGGTCTTCACGCGGCCATAGAAGCCAAGCATCACGCGGAAGGCATAAACGTGAAGCCGGAAGGGGTAATAACCTCGTGGACGACGCTCACGGGTTTCCTCAGACAGCCTTTTATCGTGTCGTTCGGCGGCGTGACCGCGACATGCGACGAGGACGCCATGCGGCAGCTTCACGGCGTCAAGACCGTCAACGTCCTGGAGGAATTGCGTGAGGAATTGGCGATAAGGGAATACAAGAAGGCTTACACGGAACTCGAAGTCGAGGAAAAGGCCAGGGTCGATAAACTGGTCCACGAGAGCCACAGGAAGGAATTGCCGCCCCGCATATATGAGACCCAGACCGAGAAGCTGAAAGCCGTATTCTGGGTAACGCGCAGGCAGAAAGAAAAGAACCCCGCAAGGCCGATATTGATCAAAGTGGCCAGTGATCTCGAGGCCGGCGAGATGGCGACCCTCCTGAAAAGGGCTCTCGGCGACGAGGCGAAGATCAATCTCATGACGGCGGCTACCTATGAGGATATAGACCAGATCAAACACGAGGCGGGCCAGGAAGGGTGCATAACCATAGTCACCAACCTCGGCGGCAGGGGTATAGACATAAAACTCAATGAGATGACCGATATGGTCGGCGGGCTTCTCGGTATATCGACGTATTTCGACGAACTTGCCGCTTCCGATATACAGTTCAGGGGACGCGTGGGAAGGAACAGGCATCCCGGCACGTGGATGGGATTCTGGTCCCTGGAGGACAGGGCCTTCAGGAAATACGCCGAAGCCCATCCCGAAGGCATACGCATATTAAGGGACATGATCGCGCAAGTCAAGGCCGACGATACCAGGCCGGATAAATATATAGGCTGCGAAGAAAAAGTCGAAAGGGTAATAGACGAAATAAGGCTGAGCATCAGGAAAAGGCATATCTACGCGAGCCGACAGCACCAGGAGCTCTCGGAATACATAGAACGGCGCAGGGACGGTTTCTTCGCGCAGAGGGAAAACCTGATAGAGAACCTGGTCACTGTCGTCGCGGCGATCAGCGAGGAAAAGAGAGATCTGAACGAAATAGACAGGCAGATACTCGATCACGGCGACGAATTCATGCAGCTTTTCGGAAAGGATATAAGGACCGAGGGCTGGACGCCGGATAACATAATCGGAAAGATCGAGGATATGTGCGATAACGATCCCGACATGGCCCAGAACCTGGTGGAACTGGCCAAGGTGGACGAAATAGCGGACCTCCTCGTTAAGGTGATCGGCCGGAGGGAGGTCCATCTCGAGAAGATAAAAGAGCTCGAGCGCGACAGGCAGAACATGATGATGCCCATAGTCAGGGCGAACGTATCCTGGCAAAGGTTCCTCGAGAGGGCCAATAACATACAGAAGGGCCTCGACCGTTTTCTCAGGCATTACGGCTGGAGGCAATCGCTTCTCCAGATAGATCCCGTGGTCAACAGGGAACGCATGATAAAAGCGGCTTATGAATCGGAATTCGGCAGGAAAAAAATAACCCCGGAAAAGATCCCCATGATCGTTCTCAGGGGTATCCTGACCGGTCTCGTTGTCGTTTCCATATTCATATATGCTCCGGCAGTGCTTGCCGGATTTTTCGGGATCCTGGGGATACCCTCGATACTGGGTTATGCGGGTTTGGCCGCGCTGGCAGCGCTTATAACCTTTAAACCCAGGGCCGGCGCGGCCGTCCTGGCCATGACGGGTTTCTGGACGGCGTTCAAGTATATCACCGGTCTGATGAAAATATCCACCCTCTGGGGATCGATACCGAAGGACGCGTTCTCGGTCCTCTCCACCGATATTAACCTTATTTTTGCCGTCGGGCTTATCGGTATAACAATGCTTGCAGCGGTGATCATACTGCAAAGGGGATTTCTCAGGCAGATGCAGACGGTGGACAAGTCCATAAGGGGTTTTGCCCGCGTTCGCTACGGCATAGAAATAGAAGGGGTAAATCCCGCGGCGGCTGTAGTGAAATACCTGGCGCAGCAACTGCTGGGTATTATAAATTACCTGGCGCCGTTCCTCGCGGGACTCTGCTTTGTAGTGGTGGCGGCGATACCCCCGTTCCTGGGAAGCAGCATAATTACGCTGCCCGCGGCGCTGGGGATAGGGACCGCGCTTGCCGCGACAGGGCTCGTTTCCACCGTGATCACGATCTTCGCCAACCGCAAGGAGATAAAGGGATTCGGCATTATACGCCCGAGCCTGGGAAAAAGGTATATGAATACCGTAGTGGACGGCGTGCTCGCCGTGTCGGCCGGAGCGTTCTTCCTTTTCATGGCCCAGTGCGCGGGTTTGACGTACATGATCGCGGGTCTTCTCTTGTCCCTGTTGGCCATCCAGCTGGCCCGCAGTGTCGTGACGAGGAACATGGGCACGCATACCATACACATGAGGACCTATCGGCTCGGAGCTCTTTCGAGCATTCCCGCCGCCGCGCTGGTCCTGGGATTGACGCGGATCCTGGGCATGACATTGGTGCCTTTCTGGACAGTCTTTATACTCGCGTCCGTGCCTTTCATGATAACCGGTATCGGTTATGTCGCCGCGCAGTGGTATTCGGCCAAAAGGCTCTCCGAAATAAGCTCGAAAGTGACCGACATATCCAGGACAAGAAGTTTTATAGGCATAATCCTGGAGCAGAACCTCTTTAACGTAAGGCAATGGGCGCCTGCCGCGGGAACCGTGACGGGGCTTGTGGTCTTCATGGCGGGTCTTGTCGCCAAGAGCCCGGTCCTCAGCACGCTGTCAATATCCGCAGGGTTCGTGGCGGCGGTATTCCTGACAGCGGTCATCGCCGTGAAACTGCATAAGCTTTTTTCCGGGATAAAGTTGAGAAGAAAAGGGGATATTGCGGTCTCCGAAACCCGCTTGAAGGACATAAGGCTGGCCAGGAACGTGGTTTCAAAAGAAGAGCTGGGCAATATAATCAAAGCCGTTGAGGCGTTCAAGGCGGAGCGGCCCGGGACGGATAATCCGTATTCACTGGCCGTTAGTAAATTAAGGAAACGGGTTGTCGGCGGGTCGGTGCTGGAAAAGATACTCCACCAGATAACGATCCATGGCCCCCCGCCGGGCGGAAAATGGAACGAAAAAGAGCTCGAAAGCAGCATAAGACAGATACTGTTCAGGGAAACCGTCGATCTTTCCGGAGAACCCGTCAAAAAGGGAAGCGAAGACGGCGAGATCGCCGTAAAAGCCTTCAAATCGCTCTTCAAGGAATTCGGCCTTGTAAAGACCCCCATCGACAGGATGCTGGATACGGTAAGCAAACCGGAAAACTGGATGAAGGCCCTGGGAGAGTCTTTCCGTGTAGCCATAGGCCTTCCGCTTCTTGTGGACGGCGCCCAGAAAGCTTACACGAACAGGATGGAGGAAAAAAGACTCCATGACGCCAGCGTACGGGCCCAAAAACATACCGAGGAAACGCGCCAGAGCCACATAACTTTTCTGCAGAGCAAGGAAGAGGATATAACACGGCTTCTTGATATCATGAGGCAGGAGGCGCTTCAAGGCGATAGAAAAGCCTTCGATCCGCACATGGAGCTTTTCAAAAGGCTCATAACGGAATACGGCACTTATAAAACCGGGTATTTCGTTCCCGCGGAAACGGAAATTTACGCGCGCAAGCGGGATATCTTCCTGAAAAAAGCCGAGGAAGCGGAGGCGTTGCTGGAGAAAGTGCTGGCGGAAAGAAAGGCGATGGAGAGATCGCAGCGCGCCGAGACCCTGAGGGGACTTACCGCGAAGATCGATGAGGCGCTTGAAAACATGAAAAAGGCGGCCGAAAAGGGAGACAGGGACGCCTTCGGCAGGGCCAAGATCGAGATGGACATCAAGCTCAAGCACCTTGAATCCTTCAAGGAAGATGCCGTCGAAGAAGCCGAGAAAAGGGCGATAGACGAACTTATCGCCAGGTACAGGGAACTTGCCGCCAAGATGGGAGAAAGGCTCAAGGCCCAGATGGAGGCTCGCGACTCACAGCTCGCCAGGTTGAGAGACCTTTTGGCCGACCTTAATACCGCCGCGATGTCAGGGCACGAGAACATTTTCAACGAGAAGCTGAATGAATTCGAAAAGGCGCTCCGCGATTCCGACCTGGTCGCCGAAATAGAGAAGAAGAAATTCAAGAAGAGCGCCGAGAAGGCGAAGGATACGCTTGCCAGGAGGATCGAGGAACTCAGCAAGGAGAAGGACAAGAGAAGGGCCGCCCAGATCTCGGAGATAGAAACGCTGCTTGGTAAAATGGAAGGATCCGCGAAAAAAGCGGACGCGGCGGGATTCGCCAGGCTCAAGGAAGCTTTCGAGGGAGCGATCGAGACGGCGGACCTGGTCAGCGACGCGGACAAAACCGGCTTCGGGACGAGAGCCGGCCGGGCCGGGATCGTCCTCATGGAGACCATGAAGAAGATGTTCGAATATCACGACAAGATAAGCAAATTTGTCATGGCCGCCCCGTCATACGCTTCGCCGGAAAAAGCGGCGAGCGCGAAAGAAGCCCGGGAAAATTTCAAAAAAGCGATGGAAGCGCTTAAAGCCGAAGCCCCGGAGGTTTACAGCCGGGAGCACGCGGATTCGGATCTCCGCCTGGCGGAGATACTTTTCGAAAAGGCCGTGAGCGAAAGGGTGGACTCGAGCGACGTAACGAAACTCCGGGTCCTGCTCAGGCGCGCCATGACCAGCGACCGCGAGGCCAGGTTCATAATAGATATCAGCGAAAAATTCGCCAAGCAGGAAGCCGTGGACACCAGGACGTTCGCCCAGATAGTTTTCGGTTACTATCTCGGAGGGAAGCTCCCGAGGAACTATTTCGGCAACGAAGCGGCAAGAGGCCAGGTGGTAACGCTTGACCTGAATGCGGTTCCCGCTTCGACACCGCTTTCCGTGGTGGACCGGATAAGGCTTTCGAGCGCTTACGATACAAGGATGAACAACGGGCGCATGGAGCTCAGGATAAACGATAACGGGACGAGCACCCCCGCTGACGATATATGGATACCGGCGGATCTTTATAACGAACACCTGCAGCAGATGTACCCGCTCATCCAGCAGCTCGCGCAACTGATGGGTTACAGCGGGATGGATTCCGCGTGGCAGTCAACCAATTTCGTGGTGGAAGCCGGGCAACCCGGGGCCGATTCGGAGCTTGTCCTCCTGAGGGACATGATGAACTGGCTCATCATAAGCCAGTACACGGGCGATTACGGCGCTTCAGCGTCCGATATGCTGGGCGAGGTCCTCAAGAATTACGATGAGGTCAGGAAATACATGAACGAATACAACGGCAGTTTTTCGTTCAGCGACCCCGATGACGTCGCTTTTCTCCTGTGGCTTTCCTCCGAGACGGCGGACGGCAAGGACCTGGACGACCTTTTATATTATCCCAGGCAGTTCGCCAGGCTGATGGTGAGCTTCAACTGGTTCAACTCGGACAGGGCGTCCAGGCAGGAAGAAGTGAGAGCCGCGCAGATAAAAGGCATGGCCTGGTGGAAAACGGCCAGAAGCGAGAACATGCTTGATATCGTCCAGCAGTTCGTGCAGCTCAAGACGGCGCTGGGAGAGATCGCAAGGCTGGGGTCAGAGATATCAAATATAGAATCCCGAATGGCCGGTCTCGCGGCCGATATGATCATCCTCGAGGAAAGCATGGCCGTTGCCGGTGAAAAGGAAAAAAGCGATATCGCCGGGGAAATAGAGGCCCTCAAGGTCGAGAAAACCCTCCTGGAATACAGGAAACTTTCTCTTATGAGGGAAAGGATCGCGGCCCGGGAACGTTCCAGGAAGCTCCGGATACGCATAAAGAGGGCGCTCGAGATGCCCAGGACGACGGATCTTCTCAAGGAACTGAACCTCGAGGAAATAAGCGAAATAGAATTGATCACGGCGCTCAAGGACCTCTGCGGCGAGTATTACGGGACAAGGCTTGAAGCGGCCCGGCAGTGGGTAGTGGAAGAGGCCAGGCGCATGCCCGGCCACGTCACGGCCACGCTGGATTCGGGACTCGATCTGGATTTTGTCAGGATGTTCGAGATAACGGAAGTCGGCGATATAAGCACGGTGTCGCTTCTTAATTTCAACCTTGTGTGGAACCCGGCGACCACGCCGAAGGAGCGGGAAATAGCGCGTAAAAGGATAGAGGAAGCGGTCGCCAATTTCCGGGATGTGAGGAACGAGCTTGACGGCGAGATCTCAAGGTTGCATGCCGGCATAGAGACGATGGACTCGATCATAAAGAGCGACAGGGGCGTCCTTCTGGAAGCCAGGACCGCTTACGATCGCCTAATGGCCCTTATGAAGAGATATCCCAACATGGTCGCCGCCGACGATATGCGCCGCGCGGTGGATGACCTTCGCCAGGCCGAGGATTCCCTGAGGGGCCACATGCAGGAACTCAGGATGCTCCAGGCCAGGCTGGATATGTACGGCGGGCCTTCTTCCGTGAAGCCGGCTTCGAAGAAAAAGACCGTGAGCCATCCCGGCGAACTTTTCTCGATGGCCGTGGAGAACGGAAGGCTCGGGCGCGCCTGGGCAAAGGTAGCCATGGCAGAGGCCGTGAGGGACAGGATCGATGCGGACAAATGGTACCTGCCGAGCGTGGTTTTCAACATAAGCCTTTTCAAGGGATTCGAGGGGTGGGGGTGGAGGGAAGAGAACGCCCCGGACGACGATATATTCAAGGATTTCATAGATTGGTCGCGAACGGGCCTCAGCGCCGGCCTTTACCTGAGATGGCAGTTATTCGATCTCGGGAAAGAGAACCGCAGGCAGGCCGCGGAGTATTATCTCCAGTCGGCGATACTGGGATCCCGCGAGAGCGCGTCCAGGCTTACCGTCGACATAGCCAACGCCCTTTCGCGCATGAAACTCGCGCAGGACGAAGTGGATATCAAGACCCGCCTGGTAAGGCAGAAGGCGGAGCTTCTTGAGGGGATGGAGCAGTCGCGCGACAGGGAACGTCAGATGTTCTATCTCAAACAGCTTCGCAGGGACCTGGCAAAAGCGAAGCAGGACCTTCGCCTGGCCGCCGAAACGTTGAGGACCACCATAGGCGCGACCAGCACGGAGGTCGAGATCGACGACGCCATGCTGGCTGATATCCATTCCGAACTCGAAAAATTCATGGCTAACCATCCGGAAAGATTCGTGCGCGGCGACGACGGGAAATGGCGCGTGACGCCTCAGGGGCAGCGCGAAATGGGCGCGCTTAAAAGGGAACTCGCGCGCATACATGACGAGCTCGAGGCGATGGAACGCGAAATGAGCCTTACGGTGGCCCAGAGATTCGAAATGCGCAGGCTTATAGGCAGCATAAAGGAAGCGCGCGGGATCCTGGACGAAACCTTCGAAGCGGGTAAAACGGTCCCGGCAAAAGTTTACAGGACGCTTCATCTCGCCCAATTGTCCCTTATCGAGCGCCAGATAAAAGAGGTTTCGGGCGACCACGTGCGCCTGGAACGATTCAGGATGGCTCTGAGAAGGATAAGCTCCGAAACCGGGGAGGACGACATAAGGACCCGCGCCGAAAAGCTTATAGCCGAGGTCAATGCGGCGCTGGTAAAGGCATACAAGCGCGAGATAAGCAGGATATCCAACAATGCGCACAGGTACGACGCCAGGACAGAGACGGAAAAGATGCAGCTGGTCCTTATCTACGGCCGGCAGATACTCGAAGTAGACCTCGCCGACAGTTACGCCCAGGGAAAGATAAAGGAGGCGCGGGCGAGGCTTGAAGCGTTGAAGAAAAGATCCGAAGAGGACAGGGTGAAGGAGAATCTCGGGAATATGACGGATAAGCTGAATTCCACTCCCGGGGTTTTCACTTCTTACCGCGAGTACCTGGGGTATTGCGCCGAGGGGCTCGGCGTTTCGCTTGAGACCCGCGCTCTCGCGCAAAAAGGGACCATAGATCTCGGCAAAACGGATATAGACCGGACCGAATCGCGTCTTCTGGACGCCATATGGAACATGGTGGCCAGGACAGGCATCCCCGAAGCCTATTACAAGGATCACGCGCCGGAAAGACATTACGGCGCGGGCCGCATACCCACCCTCAAGCTGGAAGATTTCTACTGCGGGGTATTCAGGGGCAAAGCGACCGCCTTGAACGAGATATTCACCGGGAGGGCGCATAACGAGCTTGATGAACTTATCGAATACAGGCGCTTTCTGATCGACCTGAGGAACAGGCTCGAGCAGGTAAAAGGCGCGAACAGGGGCAAGGCCGCGGAACTCATAGTGCACATAGACGCGTATATCGCCCTGGTGGACCTCAAGATGAAACAGCTGGAAGATAAGGGCGAAAAAACGCGGACCGAAACGGACAGGGAGAACGCGATAAACCGCGAGATATCCGGGATGGAGAGCGACCTCGGCCAGAGCTGGTTCCTCTTCATACCGGTGGAGTTCCATACCACAAGGGGTTGGATGGAGGATTATATCAAGGTATTCAACCGCGTTTACAAGGCCAAGATGCTCGGCCCGGACGTGGAACAACAGGAAAAGATAGACAAACTGGAAGCCCAGGCGCGCGATAAACTCGCCGAATCATACGGTGAGATCGAAGTGCGCGATGATACGGAAGACCTGATCTACGACATCGAGCTCGCCCGGGCGCTCAGGCATTACGGTATCAACAGGTCCGGCTTCGAAAGCTCTTCGGAACTCGCGCTTCTCCGCCTGGCGAAGAAGAAGCTCGATGAAACGATAAAGAAGAACGAACCTAAACACTTCGACAGGGTGATCGGGGAAACGGCGGATGTGCTCAGGGTATGCCCCGCGGTCTACGCCGCGAGGCCGGATGGATACAGGACCTTCAGGGAAGAAATAGTGAAACGCCAGCAGGCTCTTTACAGGCTGGCCCTGAAGGACAGGATGCGCAAGACAGCCCTGCTGCAGGCGGAGATCGTTAAAGCCGACAATGACGACGCGGAAGATTATCTCGATGAACTGCAGGATGCCGAGAAAGCCCTGCGTTCCATATACCAGTCGCTCATGGCCCATAACGAGGCCGAAGGCCTGGAAGCCGGTGAGGACGAGAAAACGGCGAGAGAAAAGCTCGACAGGATAAGCGATACCCGTTCGCTTATATATCTCAAGAAAGCGGTGTACGCGCTGGGCAGGATCGCGGATTTCGAGGATCACAAGGACGGTATATCGACAGATGACCTTGTGAAGCCCGCCGGCGCCGAAGATAACGATGAACTTTACAGGGTCCCTCTCGTGACGAGATACACGAGCGACGACGCCGCGGCGATGGAAGGATATTTCCCCAACGTGCAGATAAGGATACTCCGCAGGTTGGCCGTCGGGGACGTGAGCAAAAGCAGGCTGGAAGCCGTGCTCGAGGCCACGGCCGAAGCGCTGAGGCACGACAGGAACAACAGGGAAGCGCAGGTGATACGCGGGGCGGTCCAGGACAAGTACACCCAGGTCCTCATAGACGAACTCGACAGGCTCTGGGACGGCGTTGACAGGAAGATAAAGAAGGGCGGGACCGCGAGCGAAAGGGATATACGCAGGATAAAAGGGACGGCGGACAGGATACTCGACGTTAATTCGGACCGCCTGATAGAAGGGATAAAAGACGGCTCCAGCATCAACGAGATCCAGAGGATCAATGACAGGATAGCGGCCGTGGGGCTCAATCTCGACAGGATGCTGTCGGAAGATTGGGTCATAAGCGGCGACGGCATGAGAATAGCGGAGATGATAATGAAGAGTTCCGAAAGGGCCGGCGGTAAGCATAATCCTTACCGGGAAGAGATCATAGCCCTCCTGAAACGCAGGTATCACCTGCATTCGAGGGATGCCGTGCTCAAAGGCGGCCCGCTCGTTTACGTGCAGATCGGTATAAGCACCGACGGCGCCGGGCAACTGTTCGGGAAGACCATAACAGCGCCGTGGACGAACCTGGTAAGCGCCGGGGTAACGCAGAACGGACTTTTCTGGCTGTCGTGGCCGATACGTAAAATACCGATAATAGGCAGGATATTCACCGCGATAACCGGCCTGGACGGTTATATCAAGTACCGCAAGGACGAGATGAGGCGGCAGGGCATAGGGGCCGAGGAAGAGCTCCGCAAGGCCGAAATGGCCGCCATACAGGAGTGGATAACCTTCTGGGGAACGGTGAAGGAATACCAGATCACCATGGCCGCCAGGAGTTCTTTAGAGAAGGAACTCCTGGCGTTAAGGGCGTCGCTTAAGGAAGACGAAGCGAGGACCACTTTTGCCAGGACATATACCGACAGGGTCTACCTCAGGACCCGCGTCGCCGACAAGGAGCTTGAACTGGCCCGCGTGGACGCGAAGGCGCGCATGCTGGAAACCAGGCTCGTGTCGATGGGAGTGAACGATCCGAAGGATTTCGTAACGGATGGATCGAAATTCGCCGCCGCGGGCTACGCCGATGAAAGACTGGATGAGGTCAGGAAGGTCTTCGGGGAACAGTTCGAGGAACTGGCCGGGAAAGGCGGCCTCGAGCTCAGGATCAAGGTAATGGAAGACCGGAGGTCTTCGGTGCAGCCTTCCATTACGGAGGGGTCGACCTCGATGGACCTGACCGTCAGGTACGGCAAGGGATATTTCGGGCGGAACGAGGAAAGGTGGAAGACTTCCGTGGAATTTACCAGGGAAGAGACGATAGCCGGGATAACCGACGCCATCGGCGGCTACAGCAGGGATTCACGCGCGTATCATGCCGCGGGCAGAGAACATGAATACCGCGCCGAAGAAAAGAAGAGGCTCGGCGATCTCGCGGACCTCAGCGTCCGGTACTGGGAAAGCGCCGCCAGGCATGAACAGCTCAGGCTCAAGCATGAGCTCGCGGTCAAGGCCTATAATGACGGGCTGGAGGAAAGAAAGGCCGGTCTTATGACCGAGAGCCAGATACGCGACCTGAGGAACTACCGGGACCAGATAAAAGGCGAGATGGACGCGGAAGCCGTCGAGATGGAAAAGATGGAAAAGCAGTTCAGGGTGCGTTTCGGCCTTGCCGCTCCCGACAGGAATTTCCTGAGGAACTTCGGTTCCACGCTCGCGCCGCTCGCGATCGATAAGATACTGGAGATGGTATCGAACGCCGGAAGTGACCTGGAATTCTCGCAGAATGACGAACTTCGCGCTCTCGAGGAATATATCAAGAGCAGCAGGGAAAAACAGAGCACCGCGCTTCACGCGCTTTCGAACATAAAGCTCGGCGTGCGTTTTCTCGACAGCGAGCTTACGACCGAGCCCGTGGACGCCTACATGCCGACGCTTACGTTCGTGTTGTACGGTTCGAACTGGACGTATTCCCTGGAGAGAGCGCGCAGCGAGCACGTCCAGAATATTTACAACCTGGACCGGCGCCGGAAAGACCTCTTGGTGAGGTACGATACGAGGATAGCCGAACTGGAATCGACGGCCGAGATGCTTAAGCTCGAGATGAAGAACCTCACGGACGTGAGCGGGAGCATGCAGCGGGAATACGAAGAGATAATGTCGGATTACAGGGCCCGGAGGATAAGCTTCCAGACGATGAAAACGCGTCTCCAGAACATAGACAGGAGCCGTTACGCGGCGAGCCTGGCGGCTTTTACGGGCGCTTATAACAGGTTTATAACGATTGCGGGACAGCTCGGCGCGAAGATGCCCGAACTCGCGGCGGGAGCCGTAGCCGGTCCGGCGGAAGAGAAAAAAGAAGCCCCCAGGGCGGCAGAAAAGGCCGGTGAGCCCGTCTTTACGGCGGACAATATTCCGGCCAGATCCGAGTTCGAAAAGGGCATGAAGAGACGGACCGGATGGAGATGGGGCGATTACTGGGACAGCTACTGCGCCAGGCATAGCGAGGAGGAGATCAAGGTGTTCCTCAAGCGGCACGAACTTGAGCCTTCCCAGACCAACAAGGCGGGATTCCGGGCCTTCCAGGAGGCGCTCGAGGAACTGTCCTCGAGGAGAGGGCATATCTTCGGTCCGGGCGGAGTTATCGAGCGGCTTTATGAACCGGGCCGCATAGGAGACCTTTCGCTGATCGAACTGCCGCAGCTGCGCAAGGTCTACTGGGAAAGATTCTGGATAGTGCAGGAGAAGGCCGTGATACCGTTCCTGGAAAAGAAACTGAAATACAAGCCGGATACGGATAACGATTTTGCCCTGCTGATGGCCTGGACCGATCATGTAATGGGCAACGGCAGGGACGCGACGGAAATGAGGGTGTTCCTAAAGTCATCCATCGCCGAAGGCGATCTTGTCAACGCGGCTACCGCCAAATTGACGTCATTGAGCGAAGAGGATTACGGAAAGGTCGCGGCCAGGATGGCCGAAGAGGCGTTCCTGGTGACGGCCGACGAGCTTCAGGGCAGGGTCGAAACGATGGACACCGGCGTGGACAGTTTCAGGGAGCTCATGGCCTCGTTCCAGGAATGGACGGGCAGGTTCCTCGCCGAAGACATAAGATACGGCAACGAGGCCGACAGGTGGACGCTTTACCGCGTCGCGATACTCTCCCTCAGGGCCGGGGGCAGGGAGGAATTCCATCCGGACATGGCCCTAATGGAGCTTATAAAGAGCGTTTCCGGCGAGTTCTTCAACATAGAGCGGATGAAGGCGGAGGACGCCATGAGGATGCCGGGCGCCGCAACGCTGAGGAAACTGTCGGACCTTATACACGAGCGCAAGGCCAGGGGAGAGGATACTACGGCCCTGGAAGTCGTCTTTAACGTGCACATGAGGGCCTTCAAGAGAGGGAAGAAGATAAACACGTGCTACGATTTCGCGAGATGGATAAGACGTGAGATCGACAATACCCAGAGGTGGCTGGACGAACATTACTCGGAATTGCCTAAGGAAAAGCGCCTCGAGCAGGCCATAAAGGACAGGGCCGCCAAAAAGGACTTTTATGTCCCGATGCTTATCGTGTATCTTGCCGAAGCCAGGGCGGAAATACCCGGAATGGACGACCTGCTGAAGCCCGAGAACAGCAAGGTCCTGGAGAGCATGATGAAGTCCTATTTCGAGGACATGAAATACATACTGGACAACTACAGGGACTATTTCGCCGCCGGGGGGCATATAAGCGTTTATGATACGAATAACCCGGTCCTCCTGGAGGCGGCGAAGAAATGGGTGAGGTTCTACCGCGAGAACTTCGGCGCGAGGGACGAGTTCAAGGCGTTCATGGAAGGGCCGTACAGGGACCTGGTGACCAACGAGGACGTCAAGGAATTCCTGCAGGAGGCCGCGGGCGTGGAGAACGTCGAAAGCCTCATGAGCGAGGACATGATGGTCCACGGCGGTTACCTGGCCAGGATACTCCAGAAGTACCATATCGACCCCAGGGACAAGAAAGCGGTCAGGAATTTCTGCGACCTGGCGCGCTACGTTTTCAAGGAGAACGAGTCGCTGGTCAAGTTCGAGGTGAGCGAGGGCAAGGAGACGATCAAGTATTTCATAGGCCTCGGCGAGATCATGGGGACGCTGGACTCGGTCGCCAGAAGGTCGTCCAGGACGCTCACCGATGTCGTGAAGGACGACGCGCTGATGCCGGATATAAAGAAGCTTCTCAAGAAATACGGGTTCGAATACGTGGAGATATCGCGGCTGGTGAGACAGACCGAAGGCCTGTTCAAAGGCAAACTGCCGTCGGGTGAAGTGGTGATGATAACGGCGCCTATAGTGGACGCGAAATTCAACGAAATAGGGACGTCGATATCGATAAAGGACAGGGATAACAGGAACCTGGTCACGTTCACCAGGGTGCATGTCCAGGACAGGATACCCGAGGGTTACGCGAGAGATCTCCAGAAGAGGGAGATCCTGGTTTACAGGATGGATTCGGCGTATCCGCAGGAGATCTTCCGCCTGCCCCGCGAGATCAAGGACGGCGACGCATTCACGCTGGACAGCCTGGTGGGCGCCTTCAAGATCGGTAACGTCACGTTCGAGGACGACGGAAAAGGCGGCAGGCTGATGGTCAAGACCTACCTGGAGGGTTACAGGGACGGCCAGAACAATGTCGTGGTCAAGATAGGCCGGTCGGGTTACGGTAACACGGTATACGAAGAGAAGATAATCGGCGAGAAGAGGCAGAAAATATATTACGAGTATTATCCGAACGGCAGCCTCAAAAGCGTGAGGTACGAGGGTATAGCTTACAGGCCGGATTCGTTCGCGGACAGGAAGGCTTATCTTTTCGCCGAGCAGCACGGTTTTATAGTGTACACGGAATACGAGCCTTCGGGCGATCCGCTGGTGAACGGGGCGCCCGGAATGATAAGGTTCGGGGACGGGACGGTCTCCCTGTACGAGAACGGGCACGTAAAACGGATAGTTTTCGGCAGGCCCCACAGGCCGATCGATGATCCCGTTGATCACGCGTTCGCCGAGCAGCACGGTTTCATCACCGAAAAGGTCTATGACGGTTCGGCGGAGGAAAAGGATGTCCTGACCAGGTACAAGGACGGTTCCGAGCGAAGATACGCCACGGCCGATAACCTGGCCGCGGTCAGGGATGAACGGCGCGGGATAATGACGGCCAGGGCCGTTGATCCAATAGCGCCCGGCAACCTCGTGGAAGCGGTTTTCGGCGAGAACCCGCACGCTTTTACGAGGCGCGACGACGTCCTGAAGGCGATGGAACCGCTGCGTTCGGAGGAGAAAGGCGAACAGTTCTTCAGGATAAGGGGCGAGCAGGGCAGAAGGTACTGGACGCGCATCAGGGAACTTCTCGCGAAAATAGAACTTACCCTCCGGGAGAAAGAATATACGGATGAAAGCCGCGAGACGGTAAAGGCCTTTATAGACGAACTCGAGGACCTCCAGTCCGTGCTTAACGATGATCACCTGGAAAAGTTGCTCCTGCTGCTTAAGGATTATCATTTCGCGAAGGCCCACGGGTTCATCAAACGTGTAGTGTACGAAGGCACCCGCCTGGACGAAAGATCCAACGGCGGACGGCCCCTGAGGATAGAATACGCGGACGGGACCTGGATAAGGTTCGATTACAGCGCCCGCCCCGGAGACCTTAACGCGATAGAGAAGGATATATACGCGAATAACGCGAACTGTTACCTCAAGGTCGTCAGGGAAAAGGGCAAGGAAGAGATCAGGTATATATACATAAGCAAGGACCCGCGTCATCTCAGGGACGACCATCTTATTTATGTGGGATACGTCGACCCGTTCATCGATAGCCGCTTCGCCAAAGTGCACGGCGGAGTGACGGCCATCATTTATGACGGCTCCTCCAAGAACGGCGGGAATATACTGAAGAAATACTATAAGGACGGGTCGCGCGAGGAGTTCGAGTACAAGCCGCTCGGGATGTACACTAAGACCCTTTACGAGATGACCTACGTCAAGGGGATAAAGAGGGAAGTGAAGAAGGTTTTCGAATATGACGCCAAAGACCGCCTGGTCAGGATAATCTATTACAGTAAGGACGAACAGAATATCGAGGATTACAGGGACGAGTTCTATTATGACAAGGGTTACATTTTCGCCCACAGGGGGATAGGAAGACCGATACCCGGCAACATTATAGTGATCGAGACCGGTGATACCGGCGTGCCGGCGGAGAACGGCAGGATAAGCGTTTATACGGACAGCCGCGTCAGCATAAAGAACGCGGAAGCGTTCAAGGAGGCAGGCCGTCCGCAGTTCGTGTTCGATTTCAACCAGGCGATAGAGGATCTCGCGGCGCGGGGCGGGCTTAACGGGATATTGACGGACCGGGACAAAGCCCATGACGGGGCCATATGGGGCCGGGATCCTTCCGGATCGCGCATGCTGGAAAAAGCGGTATGGCACGAGGACGTCCTCGGGACACTGTCCACGATACTTTCCGAAGAAAGGTTTGACAGCGTGTTCGGCCGGATATCCGGCGTATGGGAAGCCGCTGTTTTAAGGGACGGCAGGTGGGCGCTTGAATACAAGAATGACAAGCAGAAGATAGCTTCGCACAAGCTTGTCGCCGACGGCATATACGCCGAGATGGCGAAGTTCCAGTCCGTCCTGGAGGATCTCGAGGGTAAAGGCGAACGGATGGACCATTTCAGGTTCGAGTGCTGGCAGAGGATACTGGTCCTCAAGATAAAAGCGTGGGAACGCCTTGCTTACAGGGAACTCGTGCTCGAGGCCGAAAAGCCGGGAACATGGATGGACGAAAGGACCGGGGTCAGGTGGTTCAGGAACGTAGTGCTTTCCTTCAGCCGGAGGAACGGCTGGGATATAGTGTACGAAGCGGTATCCGGGGTAAAGGACGCTGAGGTGACACGGGTCCGGACGGTGAACGTGGACGGCGAAGAAAGACCGGCGGAGAACGAGATAGAAAATATGAGGATAGGAGGAGAGGAACACACCATAACCGTGGACATGGAAAGAGCCGGCACGCTGGATATGAGCCGCGCTTCTCTCAGGTTCCTCGTGAACACGAATAAAGGCGCGTGGCCCGAGATCTCCATAACGGCGGTCGACGGGGAAGGGCGCGAAAGGACAATGAACGTTCCGGCCGATATAGTGAAGCCGGAAGACCACAGGGATTACCAGATCGTGGAATTCACGCCCGCGCCCGGCAACATGAGCGATTACACGGGCGATGAGGATTTTGACGCCTCCGGCGTGAGGTCCATCAGTATAGTTTTCAAGAAGACCAGCGCGAAGGGAGAGATCGGCATCCGCGATATAACGATAGAAAGACAGGGGCCGGCCGTAGACGCCAAAAAGGCGGCGGGATCCGTGGATGTCAAGGTAAGCAGGGACGAATGGACAGCCGCCTATGACATGGACGGTTACATGTATTACGACCTGAGCGAGCGGGGAGAGTCGATAAACAGAGAGGGCGCCGCTATAAGGATCGAAGCCGCCCTGCCGAAGAAACTCGCGCGTCCCGGCACGATAGCGCGCGTCGAACTTATCGATAGCCAGGGCAGGCCCAGGAGCGTCAATGTAAAGGTCGGCGCGGACAACGTCATAAGGGCCGAGATCGAAGCGGTATCCAGGAGCGATTTTGATCCGGGAAAAATACTCATGCTCAGGGTGAAGACCGATCTCGCCCAACAGGCGGCCAGGCCTTCGATCCTGGGCAAGCTGCTGGTGGGTCTGGCACTCCTTCTGCTGCCGGCGTATATATTCCGCAAGAAACTCGATGAATGGCTCAGGAAAAAAGTGTATCCGCGCTTTTCGAAAGACAAGAAGGACCCGGGCGAAAAGGTCATAACGCACGCGAAAGTAAATAAATATATACGCGAACACCTGCCGGCGGTCCTCAAGGAGGCGAAGACCCCCGAAGAAACGCTCAGGGTCCTGGAGGAGCATTATGAAGTATTGGCCAGTCAGAAGTACAGCCATGGCCGAAAGCACATAAGCGCGCGTTTCATACCGATAAAGGGACTTTTCAGGGAGACCGGCATCCAGGCCCATATAGGGCTGGGACGCGTCTATGGCGAACCGATAGTTTATATCGACGATTCCGGGATAAGCTACGAAAATATTCGCGAACATGAGTTCTACGAGATCATGAAATGGGAAGAGAAGCGTCGGGAGCTCGGTCTTTCGCGCGCCCAGATGAGGATATGGATACTCGATAATATCGCGGAAGCCCGCGAATTCGGGCTTAAGATACACAATGAGAGCCAAGAACAGAACGCCGTGGCGCAAAAGGTGTCGGATGTCATATCTTACGGGAAGGACGTAGATTTTATCATAGCGGCCGGGCCGGACGGTGACGAGAGCGCGGACAAGGGCGCATCGCCGAAAAAGGAAAGGGCGCCGGCGAAAGGCGAAGCGCTCTCCAAGCGGGACGCGGTCCTGAACGCGGGATCCAAGGAGGCGGCGCTCAAAGCCATAGGCGTTCCCGAGAATCACTTCCATAAGAGGGATATTTCCCGCTTGCTCCGGGACAAGCAGGAGGTTGGCAAGAAAGGACGCGAGCACGGCATAACGCTCCGCGAGCTGCAGGAAAGGATAATCTTTATAAACGACGAGCTCGGCATAGATATACTTAACGGCACAGGTCTTACGCTTCTTAACAGGCCCATAAGCACCCTCAAGCAGAAGGCCGAGATCATAAGGGCCAATGACGATCTTCCGTCGGAATATCAACTGAAGATGACGATCAAAAGAATGACGACCAGCCCCGAGAAACTGAGGGCCGAAATACAGGCCCTGCGCGACAAATACGGCATGGAACATCCTGCCGCGGAAAAAGAAGAAGTTGCGCCGGCGGATGACGAGGAAAAACCGTTGGTCTGGGCTTCGGAGTTCGAGAAACAGATGGCCGAAGGCGAAGAGGCCCGCGGCTCGGAAGAACCCGCGGAAGAGCCTGCCGAAGAACCGGCGGAACCCGCTGAAAAGATGACCAGGGAAGAGGCCCTGGAGACACTCGCCGGCGCGGTGGAGACCGTGAACCGCGCTATCGGTAAGATGAAGGCCGTCCTGGACGCGGTGGAATGGAGAGAGGCAGAGGTTCATAAGGGATCGGACGAGACCGCGGAGGAAATAGAGGACGACAAGGCCGAGACGCTCAGGTATCTATGCGACAGCGTGGAAAAGGAGGTCCGTGAACTTCTGGAGCCGCGCAATAATAAGGAAGTGGCAGGCGAGCTCGAAGAATCCGAAAAGAAGATAAAGGCCGCGGCCGCCGTCCTGGGCGAAGAGGACCCCCGAGTGATAAAAGCCGTCGAACGGCTGGACCTGGCGCTCGGGAAGAATGATTCGCTGAAGAACCTTATCGAAAACCTTCTTGAATCCATCAGCCGGGTCAGGGCGCTCAGGGGCCTTGACGATACGGAAAAACGCAGGGCGGAAGAAGAGTTCTCCGGAAAGGCCAACGAGGCGATAGGCGCCCTCGACGGCCTGATCGACGAGCTCCAGGCGATAATAAGGTCCGCCGGTGACGAAGACGGGAATGTGGACGAGGTGATGGCGGGTCTGCCGGAAGAGGCCACTGATCAGGATATCCTGAACGCTCTTTCGGGCAGGCTCAATGATATAGAAAAGAGGGTAAATGGCCTTTCGGACGGGAACGGCGCCTGCAGGGCCGATATAGACGGGATAGGCGCCCTGCTTGACGGGATGAAAGCGGACTGGGAAGGGCATGACCTTTTCAGGGAGGCCGTGGAGAAGCTCGGCAAGGCGCGTGAACACGACCGGTCGGCCGGCGAGAACATACAAAATGTCCTCGAGAAAATAGAAGCCGGCCGCCTGCGCATAGCGGAAGAGATACTGCGCGCCGCCGAAAGGCGCGAAAATGCCCGGAAGAGGGACGCGTTCCGCGAAGACATGGAAGGCAGGATCGGCAGGCTGGACGAGATGATCGAAGAGATAAGGGGTATTGCCGAAACGGCTATAGAGAAGGAATCCGCGGTCAAGGACATGGTGGACGGGCTTGAAGAGAAAGAGCTTACGGAAAGCGGGATCCACGCCATCATAAAGCGGGTCGCGACAGCGGATGCCGATGTGAAACGCCTCAAAGAAAGGAACGGCGCGCTCGCCGGCGAACTTAAAGGCATAGAGGGCGGGCTAAAGGCGCTCGAAGCTTCCGAATTCGCGGATGACGATACGTTCAAACTCGCGAAGGATAGACTCGAGGACGCCCGCAGTTACAGCCGCACCGCCGAAGAGGAAGCGCGGCAGGCGCTGGAGACCATCGAAGCGGCCCTAAAACGCCTTACCGACGAGCTTCTCAGGGCGACGGGCAGACGCGAAAAAGCCGAGAGAGAGGTTGCCGAAGAGAACGAACGGACGTTCCTGGAGAGGATCAACGCCGATATCGGCAATCTTGACGGGATACTGGATGAGATTGAAAGCATCATCTCGGAAGCGGAAGGGAGAAAGTCCGATGTGGAAAATATCATGGCAGGTATCCCCGAAGAAGGCCTGGACAGGGACGGGGTAAGGGAAGTGTCAAGCCGCCTGACGGCCGTGGAAAGGAACGTGAACACCATCAGCCGCAGGAACGATATCCTCGGCCGGGACATAAACGGGATAGGCGAAAGATTGAAAGGGATGGAGGATACCGAATGGGCGGAACATGGTTCCTTCAAAGAGGCGACAGGGAAGCTTGCCGCCGCAAGAGAAAAGAACGCCATTGCCGTTGAACGCATCGAAGAGGTCCTCGGCATGATAAGGGATGCCAGGGTGACGCGCCTGGCGGATGAACTGCGCAGGGCGGTCGAGAGGGAAGAGGCGGACAAAGAGGACGAAGGCCTGCTGCCCGAGATGGCCCCGGAGATCGAAGATATACTTGCCGTGGGCGAAGAGCCCGAAAAGGTGGAGCCTGAGATAATCGGTCCGGAGGAGACGGAAGAAACGGAAGAAGCGCCCGAAGAACCCGCGGAACCGGCGTCGGAAGGACCCGGAGAACCCGGAGAACCGGGCGATGTTGAATTGGCCGGGGAGCCGGAAGAGCCCGAAACGCCCGAAACGCCCGCGGAGAGATTCGAAAGAGAGATCAGGGAAGCGGAAGATATAATGAAGAAACTCCGCGCGATGGCGGGGCCGATCAACGGGTGGCTTAAGGGTCTTGGCGTGGACTTCATGACCAAGGAAGCGGAAGAGACCCTTGAGAAGGATAAGGAGATCTTCATGCCGAGACTGAGGTTCCTCGAGGCATGGGTCTTCTTCGACACCAAGAAGGCTACGAAGTATCCTTTGACCAATCTGGTGAGGTCCGTCGTGCTCGTCGCTCTTATGGGGGCGTCGCTTATGGCTCCCAACGTCGCGGGCCTTATAAATGTTTTTCCTTACGTAGCCATGGCGGTGATCATGTTTTTAAGCCTGAAGACCGCGAGGGAAAAAGCGGGGTATGGGTTCCTTTCCGGCGGTATTATTTTCCTCGCGCAGCAGTTATTGTCTCTTGTGGTACCCATGGGAGCCGTGAGCCTGGGTCTTCTTGCCGTTATACTATTCTTTTACAGCGCGTTTCCGGTTGGCAAGTATCTATTGGCCATATCCGGCACGGATAAGCACGGTAACGGGCAGCCGTATAACTACCTGAGGAACCAGGTGGGGCAGATCAAGAAAGCGGACATGATACTCAGGGATATCCAGGAAAAGATACAGGACAGGCCGGAACTCAGGGACTGGGTCTGGGATGACGAAAGGCCTATCCGTTCGAGAGATATACGCCCCAAAGACGAGGTTTTGCAGCAAACAGTAGACGGCAGGTATTTCGAAGGAGGCATCACCGGGAAGACCGAAACATTCGGCAATGTCATCTACGCGGCAAGAGAAGAGCTCAGGGAATTAATAGAAAAGGGAGAAGAAGAGCTCGAAACAAGACGACCGGTCAACGTGGTCAGCAAGGTGCTGATGATCACATCCGTATTGGGACTGGCCGTAACGGGTCTTGTCATGTGGTCGCTGGGCCTTTTTGCCTTTACCCCGGCCGCTATTTTCGCTGCCCTGTCCGGCATAATGGCCGTTCTCATAACAAGCGCCTTTATCTCAAGGAGCGTACTGGGCGGTAAATTGCTCATTGACATACCGGCTAACATGAAATGTCTCAACAGGAGCAGTTCGACGGCGATGCTGCGCCAGGTCTTCAGGGCGCGCCCGGACGCCGAGGGTAAGCTGGGCAAGCAGCTCAAGATATGGGATATCTGGAGGCACCTGACCCAGTTGGCCGCCAACAAGAGCGTTTCCGTGCTTGAAGGAAAGACAAGGGAAGAGGTCAACGCCAAGTTCGCCAGGGGCATGGAAGACCTGGTGGATTCGGCCATAGCGCGCGGCGATAAGGACAGCATGGGCCTTACCAAAGCGGAAGGCATATTGCCCAAGATCAAAATGATCGGGGGAACGGTCCTTTTCCTCACCATAGTGATGGGATTAGCGTACGCGGCAAGCGTAGCGCTTTTTGCCGGGTCCGCCTGGATATATAACCTGCTTGCCTTCGGTAAAGACCTTACGTGGGGAGAACTTTTCAGGCATCCTTTTGCCGTGGTAAAAATGGCGCAGAACCTCCCGTGGCTGACCGTGCTTCTCAAGACGGCGCTCTTTGCCGGTCCGGGCGCCGTGCTGATGTACATGGGCGGACACCTCAGAGGCGATGCCGTCGGCAGGATATTAAAGAATATCGGGCTTATCGGCGTTATCGCCGGGGCTGTAGCGGGCGTATCGCAGGTAATGGCGGTCATACCTTTCGCGACGGTGGGCATGGCGGTGGCGCAGTTCGTGGTCGGCAGCGTTATATTCGGGAGTCTCTGGATATTCGCCCTGAAATTCATGGCCTATTACATAGGTGTTTACACGAAACTGCATCCCGACGAAAAGAAGGTAAGCGTGTGGGACGTCGTCAAGAACGCCGGCGCCGCCGCGGTCTCCATGGGGCTGTTGGTGATAGTTCCCAGGGTGGCCGGCGTAGGCATCGGTTCATTGCTGGCCCAGGTCCTGAACACCGCTTTCTGGGGCACCAGCCTGGGGATGGCGCTGAACGTGGCTCTTGTGTTCGCGGCCGCGTATTTCGCCGTAAAAACAGCGGCGATGCTGATCGCGAGGAACAGGTTCAAGAGCATAAGCGTCGAGAATAAGCTCAAGAAGGAAAGATCCGCGGCCGCGATCCCGGAGACGTTCATCTGCGGCCACAGGTATACCCATGAAGAACTTGACGTTATAGTGAAGGCCAACCGTGTCGGGAAAGAGGGCCTCGAGCAGCATGAAAGGATGATGTACGAGGGCATGATGGGGCAGGGGGATACGCCTTCGGGAACGGAATATTTCAGCGCCGCCATAAACGAGCGGTACGAACAATTAGAGGAAGGCGAGATAATCCGGCTCATGTCCGAGAAGGCGCTTAAAAAACTGGGGTCCGAGGATATGATACCGGGCGCCATGACGGCGGACCAGCTCAGGGAATTCCTTGGCCGCGAAGGCAATTACCGCGAACAACTGCTGGTCAGGGTCAAACTTGTTTATGATATCCTTGCGGTGGAGCAGATCCTGGACAGGATGAGCGGGGCCGGTTTCGGCAAAATAAAAGATGCGTTGTCTCTTCCGGATGACCTTAAACTTTGGGACGCGCAGGCGGATGTCAGGTCTTTCAAATCCGGCGTGATAAGCAAACTCGGGGACGAAAGATTCAACGAACTGAAGGCGGAGTACGGCCTGCCCGATGACCTTGACAGGAAAGAACTTCTCGAGAACCCGGACCTTCTCGACGGGCGGTCCATCGACAGGATGGTCGCGGACCTCGTGAGGGAGGTCATCGACAGGGACCCCATCGAAAAGGGTATAATCAGGGCATATGATTTCATGCCGAGGCAGCAGGAATGGCTGGTCATAATAGGCGCCGACTGGGAAGACCATATCCGGCCGCTTGTCAAGGCGCTCCTGAGCATGCAATACCCGCTCAATAAGTACAAGTTCATATTTGCCGGTGAGACCTGGGACGACAGGACGGAAAAATCGGTAAGGGACGCGCGGATAAACGCCAGGAAAAAACTCATGGGCCTGGTGACTGAAGAGATAAAAGGAAGCCTTCCGGAACAATTCACGTTCGAAGGCGCTCCTGTCAGGGAAGAGAACGCGCTTTCCGCACGGGGCAGGGGGCTGCTCCCGAGGAGATTACGCGGTTTTATTACGCGCATTTTCGGCGCCAGGAGGGAGCCGTCGCAGGCATACACCAAGCCCTTCGCGAACACGTTCGTCCTGAAAGATTCGGATGCCGCGGCCGGGGACATAAAAGATACGGAGGACCTGCCCGAGTCGCTCCAGACGCTGAAATTTGTCATGGGGTCCGCGGACGGTATCTCGGAGACAAGGCGTCTCAAACGTTCCTTTAGGAACAAATACATGGCGGAAGAGCCGGTCCGCAGCCACAAACCGGACGAAGAAACGGCCACGAACGGCAAGATCTCCTATTACAGGAGGACGGTAGAGAACGCCGTCGAGACATACAATTACGGGTCATCCCCCGCGTGGATGAGGCTGCCCGACAGGACGCCCGCGCTGATCAGGCCGCTTTTAAGGATGCTGACCAGGCCTGTCATTTTCATGCTTCACGCGTTCGGTTACAGCGGCGAGATCCGGGGGCTCTCCTTCGAGGACAAGATAGCGTGTAACAGGTACAATCTTAAACGAGGAGACGTTTTAAAGAGACACATGAACTGGTTCGCCGCCGATACATTGCCCACGCTTATAAATATCATTGACAGCGGACGGCTTGACCTGCTTTCTCTGGGCATGTTATGGAAAAGGATAAAGAGCGAACGTGACGCGAAAGAAAGGAAGAAGCTGGTCAATCTTTACATAAGTCTTTCCAATATAAGCGGTTACGGACGCTTGGCTACGGATTTCCTTAACAGTGACGGTAAAAAAGAAGCCGAGGCCGCCTTTATCGAAGGCGTTATCTTCGGCGAGTTCGAAAGGATAAACGCGCCCAAGAACGGACAGGGGCGCCTGTCGCAGTCGAGGTCGGGCGCGCTGGCGCTTCCCTGGAGGAACGGCGCGTTCTTCGAAGGGGAATACGGCGCCTGGTACAACATGGGATGGGACGCTTTCCATGCCCTTCCTGACACCTTCAAGCCGCTGGGCGGAACGACAGGATGGTTCTGTACCGAGCCGGTCGAAGAGATCTACTGGGACGAGGTCGACTGGGCCTGCGTAAAGAACAAGCTCCCCGAAGGCTTCGAGTTCGACCCGGAAAACGCCAGGGGCGTTATGAAAGAGGAATACGGGGCCAAGAAAAAACTCACTACGATAGGCGCGTGGGACGAGATGCAGGTCGCCGAAGACTACATGCTCGGGTTCCTGAGCTGGCTGTACGGCTTCAATATCGCCAGTTTCTATACCCTGACGCCGGAAGACGCGACCTCGACGACCGGCATCACGATGAACACGAGGGCGCTCCAGACATCGCGCTGGAACAAGGGTTATATAATAGGCCTGGTGGTGCTCGCGACCAACCTGAGTGTTTTAAGAGAGGTCTTGAAGCGTAAGGGTTTTCTGGGGATGCTGACGTTTCTCGTTTCTACGCTTTCGAGCGCCATACACCCGCTTCTTTTCAGGATGGCCAGGGCGCTCACCGTATTGTGGTGCGCCTACTTCCTGCCGGTCGCGGGCGCGATATGGCTGTTTTTGAAATTCGCGCCCGGGGCGTTCCTGTCCGTCGAGAACGAGACGAACCTCATGAGCGCGCTCAGCGCCTTCAAGGAATGGATAGGGGACGTGGTCCCGCAGGTATTCAACTCCATACCCATGGGATGGGGCTGGCTGGTAGGTCCGGCCATAGTCATAATACCGATATTGCTCCACAAGTTCTTCACGATGCTGTCGATGTTCATGAGGATAAACAGGCCGCTGAACCTGAAGAGGCAGGAGCAGGAGATATCCGAGGAATACATAAAGGGAACGCAGAAAAAAGGCGTAAGAGAGCTAATGAGGATCGTCAACGCGGGCCTGCTCGGCAAGCACGCCATGAACGGTTTTGTCGCGGCGTGCCTGATGGACGCGCAGATGAAAATGTCGCAACTTTCGGATGAAGAACGCGTTATGCTGGAGCTCTGGAAGAGGGTCAGGATGATACTTGCCAGGCTTCCGGAGGAACTGAGCAGGGAAGACGCGAAAAGGTCCGTCCTGGCCAGAATGAAGGGGATGGATGCCTCTAACTTCAAGTTGCTGTGGAATTACATCGAGAAAAAGGAAGACGGCACTTATTCCATAGCTGAGGACGCGGCGCTGGGCTCCGTCACGTTGAATGCCATGCTCGATGTCTGGAACAAAGTAAGGGCCGGAGGAGAGCTGACCGCGGAGGAACAGGAGACGCACGAACTTCTCAAGATCTTCCTCGCCGACGATGCCGATGAGATGTACAGGGGCCTTTCCCGGGAAAAGCTCTTGAGCTTCCTGCCGGAAGAGATAAGAGCCGACGAAGGTATCGCGCACAGGCAGCATATATACATGACGCTTGACCGGGACGAGAATCTCGTTCACCAGCTGTATATAAGGATGTATCTCAGGGTTTCGCAGGGGAAATACCTGGCTATGCGGCTTTTCGAGATGTACATGAACCTGCCGGGCAGGCACGCCGAGATAGCCGATGAAGCCGAAATAAAATTGATGGCTGAGTTCTGGAAAGAACTGGACGCAAGGGCGCAAAGTACGGCGGCCATGTTCCCGGAGATGGATAAGCGGCGGATACTCGATAACCTGGTAAGGAGTTTATCCGCGGAGGAAAGGGCGTTTTACGGAAAGCTGGAACCGTTCGTTTGCGCCAGGGCGGATGAGATGTACGAGGATCTTTCCGGCGGATCCATACTGGACAACGTGTCCGGGGATATAAGGGATAGCCTGGAATATTATACCGAAGAAGAGATAAGGGCGAAGGTCGAAGCACTTGAAGACGGCGATCTTCCGTACATACTTTCAAGACAGGGGAGAGATCTCTTTGGACACGCCACGCCGGGCGATATAAGGGATTTTGTGCGCACGCGCGGCGCCGAAGAGCTCAGGGAGATCCTGGTGGAATCGGCCACCCGCCGCACCTTGACAGAGATAAAGGACATGCTCAAGGATAACCTCGAAGAACAGCTCAGGGTCCGCATAGCGGCGGAGGCCGGCAGGTACAGGGACGCGATAGCCGCCAGGAAGAATTACCGTGGAGAGCTTCATGAGGATATGAGGGACAACGCCCGCGAGTACTTCAGGAGGTCGCTGAACTGGGAAGAGGCGCAGGATGTCAAAGAAAGGACAATAGACGAGTTCAAGTTGATGGATAAAGCGATAACGGAAGGGGGCCTCACTGTAGAAGGGCTTACAGGAAAGCCGAACCAGACCTTCGTCACGAAGATCATAGGGTATTTCTTCCCGGAAATGAGAACGGTCACCCTGAGCCTGATAGCCCCGAAACTCTGGCTGTTCTGGGCGGGGACCATAACGGCAAGCGTGTTGTCGCTGGTATTCCTTCCGTCCATGCACATACTGGCGCTTGTCCCCGTATGGCTCGCCATATCGTTCACGGGCGGCCTTTTGGCCACCTTTGTCGTGATGGCCGTCGCTCACAGGTACATAATGTCGGCATACGGTGAGGAAAGGGCCATGAGGGCGTTAAGCGTCCGCCTGGCGATGCCGAACCTCTTTATAGATTGTTACCAGACCCTTTACCTTTACGGGAACAAGGTGGCGTGGAACGAGGTAATAAGCGGCAGCCGTCTGGCCTTCTGGTGGCTGACCGGGAGGGCCGTGAACGTCCTCGATACTATCCTGGAAAAGAACGCGAACGCTTTTTACCCCGGCAAGTTCAAACTCGCGGAAGATGACCTGACCCAAAAGCGGCTCAAGCTGCAGACGATATGGAACTGGGGATTCATGGTGGCGCTCTATCATATAGTCGCGCTGGGACTCAGGGGAGACCTCGCCGACAGCCTGTTCTCCTCGGTCGCGGAGACGATAGTGGGCTGGTCAAGTATAGCCCGGAACAGCCCCGCCGTGAACTACGCGGCGGTGGGACTTGTCCTGGCCGCGGCCATAACAGGTATCGCGCTCATCGTCAGGAAGGCGTTAAGAAAGGCGGAAGACTGGAAAAAACCGGAATTCGCATTGACGCTGGGCCTTCCGGCCGATATATACGACGAGCTCATGGATAAGGACGTGGACATGGAGAAGCTCGGCCGGAGGACGGGAGTGGACAATTTCGTGAGGATAGAGGCCGGGGAGGAAGACGACAGGATCAAGGAGCTCCGGAAAAAGACCCGCGGCGAAAAGGCCGTATTGGCCCTTCTCGACCATGACGAGCTCCCGTTCGACCCCGACACGTTCGATATAAATTTCACGGAACTGGAGAAGATAATAAAGAGCTTTGCCGTGAGGGCCGTCGGCGACATCATGGAACTCCTGCATCCCGAGATAACGAAGCTCGACGCCGACACGCTTGCCAGGATAAACAATGTGAAGAACCTGAGGAACATCGCGCGTATAATGGCGCGCGTGCTCCCCGAGGGTGAATGTCTCGATCTCGGCGAAAAGAGTATTTACGAAATAAGGATAGACAACATTTACAACATGCACAGGGCGGATTACACCGAAAAGGCGATCAGGTACCTCGAGGGCATGAAGAGGCCCGACGAGGCCCTGAAGAACCGCCGCTACCTCGTTACCGCCGTGGACAAGGCCATGGACCTCAAGCTCCTTGCCAACTCCATCAGGGAGAGGAGAAGGGCCATGGGAGTGAAAGAGGATGAGTCCGCGACGGATCCGGTCAGGGACATCGTGATCGTGAGGAACGGGATCGTGGCCCAGGACGTGGAAGCCGTGCTCGAAGAGACGGGTCTCGGCAGGTATATCACCGCGGACAGTGTCATAGTGATCGGAGACAAAGAAACGCTGAACACGGGCGGCGTGCTCGCCAAGATAGAGGAAAAGACGGGCGAAAGACCGGCTCCGAACCAGGTGGCCATAGGGACGAAAGCGGGTATCATACAGGTGGACGAGGAGAATCCGGGCGAGGTACTGCGGGCGGACAAGGAAGACAGCGCTCTCCTGGTGCGGCTCGAGGACGGCCTCGTGAGCCAGCTCTATAAGATGATGGTCGAGATAGCCGCCAACGGCGACAGGAAAGTGACGTGGGCGGACAAGGAACTCATCCGGGTGCAGGGATACAACGTGTATATCTACCTGCCGAAGATGGAGAAGATAGATCTTGAGGCCGAGATAGCGAACTACGAACGCTACATCAGCGAGATACTGGTGAGGGCATAATGCGGGAGAGCGTCATATATTCAGGGAAAGGCGTACAGTTAAAGGAGGGTGGTGTGTTAGGAACAAAAGTTATCGACTGATAGGAAGCGTCCCTGCCCCGGGCTCTGCCAAGCGGCCCGCGGGTGGGGGCGTTTTCTCCGAGCGAGGCCCGGAAGTCATGACTCCGGGCCTCGGTCTTTTTAGCCCCCCGTAAGGCCGGGTGGTGAGAAGGCGGGGGTAGCTGTGTTAAATATTAAAAAGTAAGTTTTGATGAATTGACGAGGATGGTCACAAATAGTATAATATATCAACAGCGACAAGTAAGACCATAAAAAAGCCAGAATAAGCTATTATCCGGGGGGATAAGGATGCTGAGAGGCAGCAAACTTTTTAAGATAATATCCATAATAGTACTTGTCATTTTCGTCCATGAACAGGTCGGCTGGACTCAGGACGGACGGCCTGTATGGACTGCTTTTCGTGCTTCAAGTGAAATAACCCCCAGAGATCTGCCGCGAGGCATAAATATCCCTCATGATATCGGCGACGTCAGCGAAACCGTGATGAACGGTTCAGGCGAAGTCGTGATAAATATCCAGGACGCGCACGCGTCCTTATCTTCCCAGTATTCCATAGTTAACATCCTCGACAACCTCGTATCCAATTATGACGTTAGGCTCATAGCTCTCGAGGGAGCCGAAGGGGTAGTCGACACTTCGCTCCTCAGGACCTTCCCCGATAAAAGGGTAAGGAAAGAGACGGCGGAGTTCCTTATGAAAGAGGGCAGGATGAGCGCCGGCGAGTTCTTTGACGCGACGCGCGACGAGAACGATGTGGTCCTCTGCGGCGTGGAAGATGACGCGCTATATAACAGGAACGTCGAGAGCTTCCGCGGGATAATGGACCGGAGGGCGGCGTATTCCGAAGAGGTCGATAAACTCCTGGCGCAACTTGACGCCTTGTCCGCGAAGGTTTTTTCTCCCGGACTCAAGACCCTGGAAGAGAAGTCCAGGCTGCACAGGGAAGGCCGAATGAGTTTTTCGGATTACTGGGAGAACGTGCGCCCGGTCGCCGAGAAAGAAGGTGTTTCCTTCGAAGGCCTCGCGAATACCGGTAAGTTGCTTCGCGCCATAGCGCTGGAAAAGGACATAAACTTCGCGCGCGCGAACCTCGAAAGAAAACAGCTTATCGACGCTCTCAGCGAGGATATGGACCGCACGGATATAGAGGACCTGGTCCTCAAGTCGCTCCTTTTCAAGGAGAACAGGATATCACAGGCCGATTATCACGCCCATTTGAGCCGGCTTGCCGCCTCTTACGGCGTCGGCATGGAAGGCTACGGGAACCTGATGGCCTTCACGGAATACGTCACATTGTACGAAAGCATAGACATAATGGCTCTTTTCAGTGAGTTCTCCGCTCTGGAAGAGAGGATCCGCGAGGCGCTTTACCGTAACGGTGACGAGCGTGAACTTCACGGCTGGATAAGGCTCGTCCGGATGGTCGGGAACCTTTATAACGTGGAACTCTCGAACGACGACTGCGCGTACATAATGAGCCGCAGGAAAGATTGCGACGGCGCCGGGTGCGCCGGTTTCATAAAAAGGGCATGCCTTAAATACGGCGTTCCCATAGAAGGGGGGTATGACGCCGGGCATGTATTCTCCGGCGTGGATGAGGCCCTGGGATTCTACGAGGTCGCCGAATCCAGGAATAACGCTCTCCTCGCGAACACGCTGAAGCGCATGAAGGCGGAAGGAAAACACGTGGCCGCGCTAATAACGGGCGGGTACCACACGCGGGGCCTCACCGAGCTCATGCGCAAGAACAAGCTTTCTTACCTCGTTGTCGTTCCCAGGTTCGAAAAGGACAAAGAAAGGCCGTATATCGCCATACTCACCAACAAGAAAAAACCTTACCAGGAACTTCTTGAATCCGGTAAATACCAGCTGGCCGTGAGGGCATATTTCGACGGTATGGACGAGGATAAATTCATCGAAACGGCCATATACGCGCTTTCGAACGTGGTCACGGGCGGCGGCGACTGGCGTTACGAAGCGGAAAGATGGTTCCGCGAGTATTCGCGCGAATACGAACGAAGGAAAGGCATTTCGGAAAAAAGGATAGAAGGAAGTCTCTCACCGGGCGAATTCGCCAGGATACTCGGAGTGGGAGACTACGCGGGTCAAGGGCAGCTAAGGATCGAAACCTGGGAAAACACCGTTGTGGTGGCCAGGATCAAGGATGACCAGGTCTCTTATTTCCGTTTGGACCGTGGCGAAGGCGGCGTACTGGAATCCCCCCGGGTACTGTCGCCTAGCCAGGGTCGCAAGATCCTCGCTGCCCTTGACCGTGCTAAAGCGGAGATAGAAGAGGAGCGGACGGCAGGGCGCGCCGTTGACCTCGAAAAAAAGATGGAAGGCCTGGCAAGGGCGATCAGGGAAGCGTCGGAAAAGAAAGACGTCACGCTTGCCGAAAAGCTCATGGAAGATAACGGCCTCCTCTACAGGGTCGTGGACAGGTTCGTTCACGCGGACGAGGTGAAGCCGGAAGATGTGGTCAAAAAACTGAAGGCCGACCCCGGCGTGTCGCTCGCGAAAAACTGGCGCGCCGACGAAGAGAACAGGCAGGCCGTGGCCGTGTTCGTGAACAGGGTCATCGCGGCCAGAGAAGGCGTCCGGGCGATAATCGACAAACTCACGTCGGACAGGGATTTAGCCGAAACCATAGCATTGTATTTTGTGGCGCTGAAGAAGGAGATAACCCCGGAAGGCGTCGCGACAGCCTTGCAATACAAGTTAAATGACCACCTGATGCGTGAGAGAGAAAGAATACCGTCGCTGGAGGATGCCATCGCAAGGTTCACGGAAACCGTTAAGAAGGTTTACGGGCCCGTAGAAGAAGCCAGGGACCGGTTCAGCCGCTGGCGGATCGCCGACAAGGGCAGGTATTCCGGCACGGTCTCCAACCTGGAGCTTGCGCTGGGCGATATCGCTTGTGCCGGAGGAAAGGATCTCGAGGAGTATGTTGAAAGGTTCAACGGAACGGAGGAAAGACCCGTTCGCGCCCTGGAACTTGGTTCGGGACTCTTCTGCCCGATCTCCGGTTATCTTACAGGGAGCATCGAACAGGACATGTTCGTAAAACATGAAGGCGGGTTCAGGAACATGGAGGTCGCGGCTCTCGATCCGCGGCAGGATACGGACGAGGAGCTGGGATTGTACCGCGGCAACGCCCTCAAGATGGATATGTTCGCCGACGGGGAATTCGACTATATATTCGCGTTCCAGGTCTTTAATGTCGAATGTTTTACGCAGTATTTTCCCGTGAACGTGAAGTTCTGGGAAGAGAATTTTCCGAAGGAGATGCTGAGCGAGGGGAAGTATTACAGGAAGATAGCGAAAGAACTATTCAGGGTCATGAAGCCCGGCGGCGAGATATACATGAACGTGGGGCTGGCGGAACCCAACCTCCTTCTCAACCGTGTCCTGAGGGAAGAGGGTTTCGAGTGCGAATACTCTGACAATAGAGGGACGAACTGGGTCTTCACGAAACCGTCCGGTAAGGAGACGCCGCTCGAAAGGCGCAGGGAGCTGACGAGGAGGGCGATAACACGCGTGGCGGGGTTTCTGGGGCGGAAGATAGCCGTTCTGGAAAAATATTTCGCGGAACTGCCGAGAGAAGGAGATCTCGATGAAGAACAAGCCGAAGCGGCGGAGATGCTGCTTGATGCGTGCTGGGATATCGTTAAGGGTGTAAGGCAAGATGATCTGTACGTTCCTTATTCCCCGGGACTGCAGCGTCTTCTCGGATGGGGGTCCCCCGGACACATATACGATATACCCGGGAACATGATATCCCTTACGGCTTATCTCCAGAACATAGTTCATGGCAAAACCGGGGAGATAGCTCCTAATGTTTACGCAGCCATGGCCGGGGAGATATCAAATTTGAAATATGCGTTGAACGCTTTGAAGGGGACCCGTTCGGAAGATATTTATTTCTTCAAGCCCGCAGGTTATGACAAGGAATTCGTTAACATCAGGAACTGGGAAAAATCCCCGCCGCTCCATTCGAAAGAATGGGTGGCGTATCTTTTCGCGACCGGGCGGGAGGACTTGCTCAAGCGGGTCGAATTCAACGAGGAAGCCAAGAAAGCGTTCGACAAGTATGTGCTTTCGGCTAACGTTTTCAGCGACATGGTCCGCTCCGGCGGACTTGAGCCCGCCGAGGGCGAAGAAGAGATGTTCGAGAGGGTGAAGGGATTCCTGGCGGAGACGGACCCGCGAAGGATTGAAGAGACGGGTAACTTCGCGAGGGTCAGGATAGCCCGGCGTCTTTCGGAGGAACGGGGAACGGGTATAATGCCTTTCGCCGGACCCTCATGGAAAAAAACGCCGCTTTACGCGGCCGCCGCCGGCGCGGTCCTCTCACTTGTTTCCGTTCTCGCGTTCGACGCCAACGTAGCGGGGGCGATAGCGGCGGGTTTCGCCGCGCTCACGGGTCTTTACGCCCTGGGTTTCTGGATATGGAAGGACCTCATACTCGGCCGGGTGAAAAGCGGTAAACTTCAGTCGGCCTTCTACGGGCGCGGCGGGAACGAGACCATTTACGCTCCAGATAAGGTCGTCCGGGAGAGAGTAGCCGTCCTTTTCAACGAGCTTTCCAGGTCGCTCGCGGGAGGACGCGCGAGCAAAGGGTCACGCGCCCTTGCCGGCACGCGGATCGACGTCGAAAAAGGCCCGGCCGAGGCCGTCCTGGTGGACGAAAATTCCCCTAAAGAGGTCAAAGAAGCGATCGGGGACGATTACGCGGCTTTCGACAAGGGCAAGAACACGCTTTATGTCCTGGGGACGCTCGCGCGCGCTCCGGACTGGGTGCTCGCGACAGTACTCGCCCACGAAGCCGCGCATCATTTCACTAAGAGCGAGTTACGGGCAAACCTCTTTACCGCCCTTAATTTCAGGAAGGCCGTAAGGACCGCGCGCGGCCTGAGCTATACCCCGGAAGATTACCGGATGTACTCCTTATCAAGGGTCCCGGACGTCAAGGCGGACGCCCTCCGGAAGAGCCGGCTCGCTGTCCTCCTGGCGGAAAGGATGAAGAAAGAGGGATATCCCGTAACGGATGACGATATAGCGCTTGTCGGCCGGGTTTTCCTGGTCCATGCCGTGGGCGGAGAGCGATATCCCGGGATAACACTGAAGATACTTGGGGACGCGAATGCCGATATCACGGACGAAGCAAAACAACTTGTAAGGTTCCGTCATTCCTATGCCGCTTTTACCGATCATCTTGCGCGTGCCGGCGAGGAAGAAATTTCCGTGGATGTCCTGGGTCGCGTTAATGAGCTTTTGCCCATGATCAGGCTGGTGGACGTTTTTGATGACGGGCAGAACAAATTAAAACGCGAAAAGCCCGGCAAGCAGCCGGAAAATTTCATCGAGGCGCTGAACTCGCTGGAGGAGACCTTTGCCGAAGAGGGGATAACCGCCAGGGGCGCCCTGAACGTTTTCAGGAATATGATGGGCGAAGAGGACCGGCGCATCCTGAACATAGCCGCGGAAGCCCGGAGGTCCAACGATATCCTTGTCTCGGACCACGTGCTCATGGATACCATGACGGGAGGAGAGAGGCTGCTCAAGATGCGGGGAGGGCTCGATAGGGACCGGGGCGAGGGTGAATATGCCGTCATGACCTTCAGGATGGGGCTCCCGGAAGACCTGCGCAGGCAGATCAAACATTATCTCGAGAACAACGGGTTTGACGTGGTGAGCGCCGGCATGACGAGCCGTCATATAGGAATGGACGAGGTGCTCAGGCGGTGGGGAACTGCCGGAGAGATCAGAGAGACGCTCGACCGGATCGAAGCGGACGGAGTAAATATTCTCGAGGGTATGATAAACCTTGTCGCGGGGGATGGGGCGGGATTCGAAAAATGGGTCCGCAAGATCGAACAGGAACATCCCGAGACCGGATCCGTAAAGATGCTCAGGTTCTACATGAACGCGTTTGACCGCGGCATAGAAACGGTAATAATAAGGGCCCGCGTTCCGAGGGAAAGGCTTATCGAGGAATTCAACGCCCCCGCGAAGGCCGCCGGCATGAAGTTCCAGGATTTCTTCAGGCAGTTCGTCGCAGGGCATGAAGACGCTTTTAAGGCCAAAGCGGGGACCCTGAGGGCGGAATTCATGGAACCGGAGCTTCGCCCGAGCGGCAAGCTGGCCGGCATATACAGGATGGGGGAAAAGCTTATCCCGCGCGAAAAGACAGGCCTTGCCAACGGTATAGACTGCCCGGCGTACTCCGAACTTCCCGGGAACCTTAAAGAGTATATTGAAGTCCCTTTCAGGGCCCCGATCATTTCGTCGGTTCTTGCCAACGGTATCAGCGGCGGCCTTCTTTTGGCGGCATACGTGTTCTTCAAGGGGCCGGTGTTGAAAGGGATATCCTTCATATCTAAGGCATTCTTTGCCGCGGTCATCATAACACTTTTCGCGGTATATTCACCGTCGAGGCTCCGGGCCCAGGAGACGACAGCGGATAAAGGCAAGGACAGGACATCCGCTACGGATAAAGGCGACAAGCCCGGCAAAAAAGAGACCGATGGCGGAGAAGGCGACGGGAAAAAGACCGATGAGAAGATCAAAAAAGCCGCGGCCGAGGAACTGCCGCTCAGGGACAGGAAAAAGCAAAGAGAGGTCCCGGCCGGAACACTGGTAAAAGCCGGTGATCTTATAGACGTTATCCTGGACTTTACCGACGCGGAGAGGGCTCCGGAATACCGCGGGAACGTCAAGTTTCTCCTGCTCATGACGATGATGGTCGAGAGCGACCAGTTCGCGGCGCGCCGGCAGTACAACGGGGGCCCCGCGCGGGGCCTGGCCCAGTTCGAACCGCCGACGGCGGCGGACGTCCGCGATTATATCAAGAGAAAGTCCGCGAACAAGAAGTTCATTGAGGCCGTAAAAGGGGTTTTGGAGATCGGCTGGGAAGACAATATCGCGGCGATGTCCGGTGGAGATATCCTGGCAGCGATAAATGAAAGGATGACGGGCTTGGATGAGAGGATAAAAGCGGCCCAAAAGGAGAACGACGGGAAGAAGGCCGTCGGGATATCAAGGGAAAAAATAGACCTGGAAAAAGCCGTTGAGGGCGCGCTCGGCAGGGACTGGCAGGAAGAGCTTGCCGCTCTGGCGGGTGAAACAGCGCTGGAGAGGATACGCGCCCGGCTGGCGCAGCTGGAGAGGGAGATCGAAGCCGCCAAAGAAAAGGACGACAGAAAGACCGCGTCCGAGAAGGCGGAAGAAAAAACGGTTCTTGAAAGGGAAATGGAAAGGATCTTCCGGATAAGCTGGGAGGACAATCTTCTGGCGATGTCCCTGGAGGATATACGGAAAAAGATAGACGCGAGGGTCGCCGCTCTCACCGAAGAGATAACCGCCGCCGAGAAAGCGGGCGACAGGAAAAAGGCGGGAGAGAAGAAAAAGGAAAGAGCGGCCCTGCAAAGCATACCCGCCACAAGAGGGTTCAAGACCTTTATCAGAAATTACAGGTTCAGGATAATGATGGTGAAAACGCTCGGTGCCGACTGGAGCGCCGTATGCACTATGAGCGGCGACGAACTCGGCCGGCGCCTTGTCGCGAGCGACTTCTTTACGGCCCTCATGAGCCGGATCAATTACGCGAGGAGGCCCCAGCTCGTTCCTTCAAGAAAGGACCGGAAGGCCGTCTGGCGGTATTACCTGGACACGTGGAGGCCGGGTAAGCCGGTTTCGCTTGAAAAGTTCCTGCAGCTTGCCGCGATCGTAGATAAAAGCGGCGTAATAGCGGGGAAAAAGGAAGAAGCCAAACCCGCCGCCGGAGTGCCCGGGGAAAAGAAAGAAGCCGGAAAAGAAGCCGTTACGGAAGCCGGACACGTTCCCGGGAAGAAGCCGGCGGCCGAGGAGATAAAGATAGCCGAACCGACTGCGCCTGTCGCTCCTCCGGAAGAAGCCCTGGAGGCGGCAGAAAAGCCGGCAAAAGAAGTCCCGGTGCCGGAGGTGGGAGCGAACATATTCATCCGCCTGTTGGCCGTTTTCGGAGGCGTTTTGGCTGTGATCGCCGGATTTTTCCTTGGAAGGTGGGCCGGCAGGCCGCCCCTCGCCAAACTCAAGAGATTCGCAAAACGGGCGAAACCCCGAAAAGTGCTGGAGATAGATCTCGGTAAGGACCTCCTGCAGGATAAGGAAATGATGAAGGTGCTGGCCCGTTCCGGCCACGAGATATCTATCGGCAGGATACCGAACACTTACCGGTATATCTTCCAGAAATGGGAAGAAGACGTCGCCTCCGGTGTTTTTGTGAAGTCCCTGGGACGGGAATATCCCGATTACAGGTTCGAGGGTCATACCCATTCGCCGGCCAGGACCCAGCTGGAATGGAACAGGATAAATATCCCCAGCTACACGGATCTCATGTTCGGGATCTCCGGCCAATGGAGTTACATAATATCCGAAAAGGGCCTGACCTGGTTCAGGGCCGACAGGGGCCTTCTCGAAGTGTTCCGTGAACAATACGACGCTTTTATCCGGAAAGTTGAAACCGGGGATATGACGCCCGGGGAGGTCGTGACCGCGATGCGCGAGCGGTTCGAGGTGGACGTGGAGTTCGAGGAAATGGACCTTTCCTCCGGAGTAGCCCGCGGCCCCGCCGCGGCTATGCCTCTGAAAGAACTTATCGCGCCGGATGTGCCGTTCGATGATTATGCCGTCAAGCTCGCTCCGGTCGCGGAGGAGATCCTTTTCTTCGCCGTGCCCATGGCCCTGGCGTATCTCGCCCTCGGGATCACCAGCATCTGGACGCTCGCGTTCATGGCCGCCATGCGCGGCGCGTTCTTCATGCTGCACCCCGAAAAGCGCGACATCATGACGATGAGCGTGACGGATATGGTATCGCTCATCGATCCTTCGTACGGCGAACTCAGGAAACACGTTTATGCCGACTGGAAGTTCGTCCGGGCCCTGGCGAAGGGCATGGGGATAAGGGAGGACAGCGAGGAGATGAAGATGCTTCGCGTGATATCGATGGTCCACGATATGGGAGGCGTTCTGGGGCTCAAGCACGATGAGGATATCGAAAAAGAACTTATCGTGAAAGCGGCGCTCCACGGTATCGATCACCGGGGAATGGACCCGAACGACGTGGAAGCGGAACTTCTGAGAAAAGGCGTGAAACTCACAAAAGAGGAAAAACGGTTCCTCCCCAATATTGATCATCCCGCCAATTCATTAAGGATGCTCGATAAGATGGGGATCGCCGTACCGCCTATCGTAAGAGGAATAGTATTAAGACACATGGATGCCCCGTCGGAGGAAGAGCTCAGGACCTGGACGGAACAGGAAAGGCGTCTCTTTGCGTGTTTCGTGATAGCCGATGTCTTCGAAACGGGTAACAATTACTACAAACAGGCGGGAGGATACTATAAGCACGAAGGCAAATTCGAGTCTATCGAAGATACGTTGGCTTTCATAAAAAGCAAGCGGTTCGATAACAGGCCGTCGATAAGCCGGTATATCGAAGCGGCGGAGAACGTGCTTTCTTCGGAAGCCATGGCGGAAGCGATACGCTTCAGCCGGACGCCGCTAAGCGGAACGGAATTCGCGAAAAAGATCATGCCGCGAGGCCCGCCCGCGAGCCGGATAGTGCCTTTCAGCGTAGCCGCGATGGGGGCAGTCATACCGGCTATCCCGGTCATGTTCCCCGCGATCGCCGCCGCGCCCGGGCTGTTCATACTGGCGGGTTCGATCTGCGTGGTGATGTTCCATTCCTTCGGCAACATCATCGCCGTCATAAAAGGCGTCATGCCGGCGGCGATAAAAAAGAAAAAGAGATCCGAAGACCTTGAGTGGATAGACCTATACGCTGCCAAATTACAGGCCGAGGGATCTCCCGGTTTCGTTCATGGGGCGGTCAACAGCGAAGAGGATATAAGGACGATAACGACTATAAGCGGAACGCCGGTCGATGAAGTCAACCGCCGAGCGCAGCCCGGGAATTACTCTATGAGCGGGTTCGCGGAGGATTTTATCGAACAACTGGTATCCGACAACGGGCTCGTCCGCGGTTTGGGCACTAACCATAAGAAATTGGCGGATCTGTTGAAAAGAGCCGCAGGAAAAATAAAAGACGGCGGTGAAGCGACCTTCAAGCATAAAGGCATGCGGTTCGGGATCAGACGGATACCAACAAAGGGAAGCCAGAATTCCATTTTTGCAGATTATGGTTGGAGCTGCAGTTATCGTCTTAGAAACTTGGACCAGGGGACCAGTATACTGTTCGCCCCTAATTCCGTCGCCGAAATAGAACGACTGGGTTTTTACGAGGCCGGGACGATAAACGGCAAGGAGAACAAGTATGCCGTTGATCCCGAGCTTCTCTGGAGGATGTTCAACGATGTCGGCTATCGAGTTTCGGAAAAAACGGAGGAAGAAGCGCTGCGGGACCAGGCGGAAGCCATAAAAGAAAAGGAGGGATGGGATTCCATAGAGGTCTACGAAGTTGACGAACTCAGGGCCGAATACCCGTATATAGTAAGGGAAGCGCCAGCCGTGTCCCGCGGGAAAGTTCCCTTCTATGCCGAGATGGAAGAAGGTTATTACGGAGAGCCGCCCGTACGTTTCGCGTATGAGGTCAGAAAGAAAGGGCCCTGGACGGCCGTAGTAAGGGTGGAGATATATGAAAGGGACGCGGTCGAAGAAGATACGGGAATGCGGGCGAGTTTCTACAGGCACAGCCTGCATCTTTTTAGGGGCAGAGAAGATCTGTTTTTGGACGAGTCGTATTCCCTGGACAGTCTCGGGGAGAAATACGGGACCAATATAGCCGAGATCCTGCAAAAGTCGGGTTTTCCCTTCCGAATCGATATCGGTCCCGGAGAAAAATGGTTCTACGACGAGATGATGAAAAAGGATGTCGGAACGTTGATGCGTCTCGGTGTCCTGTGTTCGCTTCGGTCGGGCCTTTATACGGATACGCTTCGGGACAGTATGAAGATAAAGCTGACCAGGGATATGTCGGACTCGAGAGGCTTATTGTTCCGGTATTATATCGTCCCCGTTGAAAATGACGGGACCATGGAATTCGTGGCTTTGGAGCGGCAGAGAGACCTGATCTTTCGGGCTCTGTCTGAAAAGACGGGTGGAATGCCGACAGCCCCAGGCACAATATTTCTCTTAAAGGAACTTATCGCTCAGCGCATGTCCTTCGCCGAATATGCCGCCAAAGTCGCCCCGTGGGTGGAAGAAGCGGTCTTCCTGGCCCTGCCGATGATCATATCGCATTTCGCGTTCGGCCTGGCAAGTTTCTGGACGGTAGTATTCATGGCCTTATCGCGCGCCGTATTTTTCTTCCTGCACGAAGGCGCGAGGCCCCATGCGCCACCGGCGCTTTGGGAGACGCCTTTAAAAGTGGCGATAACGGGTTTTCTCGTATCTTTGATGCCCGTGGCCATATTCTCGGCATTAACTTCATCCTTTAACCTTTATCCTTTAACCTTTATCCTGGCGGCCACATTCCTCTCCGGCCTGATACACCTCCGCGAGAACATCGCCGCGCTCAAGAAAGGCGTCATGCCGGCGGCGATACCGGCGGGCGAAGAAGCGCCTGACCCCTGGCGGGATCTGACCCCGGACGCGCGCGAGATGTTTACCAATATCGCAAGCAAGGAGTTCTTCCTTAAAGACGCCGAAAGAGGGGAGCTGACGGCGGAGAGATACCAGCGGGATCACGATGAGGAAGACCCCGAAAGGATACTGGCGCTCTTCGAAGAGCTCGCCGGTAAAGGATATTTCGGTATCACGAAGAGCGACGACGGCAAGACCAGGTACGGTCTGTCGGAAAAGGGCGGCTCCATGGTCCCGTTGGCCGTCGAAGACATGATAAAGGTATGGATCACGGGTATGAAGGAGAACGACCTGGCCTGGAGACGCGATCACATAAGGGACCCGGGTTTCGGTTCCATGTTCAGGACGGCGCCGGCATACAAACAGCCCGATCCCGGGAGAATGACCCTGTTCGGAAAATACTCCGATGAGGTGCTCGACGTGATCATGGAGCAGGTCAAGGAAGAGGTTAAGCTGTACGAGACGGGCAGGGGGAATGACACGGCGTTAAGCGCTCCGCTCGGCGTCATGGAGGGTCTTCTCGAAAAGTGCGGCGATATGCGCCGGACCGATCTGGTCGAGAAGATCGTGGAATACCTGATGATGGCGCCTTACTCCGAGAACGGGAGGGTCAGGGCGGCTTTCCAGACGTTCTACATGCATATAGTGGCGATAGATCCCGAACGGGCAAGGACTTTTCTTTTCTATCTCATGACGCATTTCGCCGAATTCGGGGACGCCATAAGGGAAACGGACAATCCGGTATTCGGTGTAATGGATTTCCTGCACAGCGCGGGAGACGAGAACTTCTATTATTTCCTGAGGAGGATATCCGCGTACACTTTCCGGGACCATTCCGGACAGGTCAATGTCGGGCCGAACCATCCGCTGAGATGCCGCACGAGGTGCGGCACCTACGGTCCGGACCTAGAGGGGGTCATAAGGGATTCCATACACAATAACCTCGGCGTTTACGTGCTGGGCCTCCTGGAAAGGTACCTGGAATTCTGCGAGACGGGCGATCACGGGATACTCGCCGACGAGAACTACCCGGTGGATGTCTTCAAGAACGACGAATTCCCGTCCCGGGACGCGGTCTTCCCGGAAGACACCGTTAAACTGTACGCGGTCCCCGAACCGGAGGATACGTATCCATCGAACAACAGGGGCATTATCAGAGAGATATTCGCCCAGCTGGAAGGCGACCTCGGGCGCCGAATAGGAGCCAGAGGGGAAACAAAGTGGGAAAAACTGAGGAACATTACCGACGAGCAGCTGCAGCTTGTATACGATGCCGTTAACGCGAAACTGGGGACCAGCATGCAGGCGCAATATTCGGGTTATTCCTTTTCAGGATACATATACGCTTATCGCGAGCTTTCCAGAAGGTACAAGAGAGTGGCCAGCATAGATACTCTCACCGGCAATCTCTTCGGCGTGGCCGCAAGACACAGGATCGCCAATGAAGCCATAGCCGGCCAGCGCTGGGCCGAAGACGACCACCCGGTTTACGAGGCGATAAGAGGCAGCGATCCGATCGCGGCCCTGAAAACGATAACGGGATCGAAAAAGAAGATACGCGACAAGGTTTTCAGCGGGACACTGGCGTACGACCGGTACGAGGTCATGGAACAGTTCGAACAGGAATGGGGCAGGGATGACGTGGGCAACGCTTACGGGGGCGCCTGGGTAAGGGACGATCTCGTAGGTTTATACATGGCTGATAATGTCCTCACCATGGTGCAGAACATGCACATAGAGAACATATCGAAGGAATTCATGGAAATAGACGGGTCGAATGTCGTAAAGGCCCTGGAATATCTCAGTGTGCTGGCCGAATTGAGTTACACGGAGGGCCTTATCTCCAGGTCCTTCAAGGACCATATCGTCACGCTGCTGGACCAGAAGGGCCTCGATGTTTCGGTGGCCAGGGACGTCATAAATTTCATGCAGCAGGAATTCGTCGAGATAAGGAATTATATCGTCCAGAACGCCGAGAACTATATACACGCCATGCTCGATGCCGAGGGAATATACGGTAAAAAGAGAGAGGAAGAATTCGATAGGAGGCTAAACGGCATTTTGAACAGCGACAGGGTGTTCCGTTCCGCCAGGGCGCTTATAACCAGGCTCGGCAAGTACGCCGAAACGCGGGAAGGAACGTTCATGGAAGCGGCTACCGCCGAACCGTTCGAAGAAGAGCCCAAACTCTTCGGGGGTACGGTCCCGGCGGAGACCGTAGAAAAAACCGTTTCGGCCGGAAGGTATAAACTTTCGGCTAAAGGGCTTGAGCTGGCCAGGACGTCTCTGGAAGGCATCCCCATACCCGAAGGTGTGATAATCCCGGCGACGGTATCCGATAAAGATACGGGCGGACTTGCCGAAAAAGGCCTGAAGACGCTGCAGGATCACCTGGACGGGGTCGAAGGCCTGAGGGGCATGAAGTTCGGTTCCGCCGAAAACCCCCTTGTGGTTTCGGTGAGGTCGGGAGCCTACATAGTGATGCCCGGACAGATGCCCACGATAGCGAATGTCGGACTTTGCCGTGACACCATGGACGGGTTCACCGCCCGGCTGGTAAAACGCGGCGTGGATCCCCGTGACGCGCGGTGGACGGCATGGGATTCGTATTCAAGGTTCCTGCAGAGTTACGCCGTTTCCGTTCTCGGCATAAGCGAGCAGCATTTTGACGCCCGCAGGGAAAAAATGCTGGAGGACGGGGGTGTGACCGATGTGCGTGAACTTCCGCTTGATAAGATGAAGAGCATGGCCGGCGGGTTCGAAAGGATCATTACCGACATAGCCGGTGAAGATAAACTGCCGGTGACCGCCGGGGAGCAGTTCAAGTATTGCGTGGAAGCCGTCAAAAAATCGTGGGCCGAATCGATCGATTACCGCGATAACGTGGGGATAAAAGGCAAATGGCCGGGAACGGCAGTGATAATACAGCGCATGGTCTTCGGCAACATAAACAAGGATTCGGGCGCGGGCGTCATAAACTCGCGCATGGTGAACGTGCGAAAACTGGGCCTGGAGGGCGATTTCCTGTGGTTCGGACAGGGGGACGATATCGCGCAGCACAGGGCCGAGGACCTGGTCCAGATACAGGATGTCCCGGATGATACGCCATGGAAGAAAGACCTTGAGAAATACGCCGAACTTATCGAAACGTCCCTGGGGACACTGGCCGAGATAGAATTCACCGTGGAGCTGGGCAAGGTATACATACTCCAGGTCAGGGACGCTTATGTCGATATAAGGGCTTCGGATTACCTGTTCATTCCTTCAGAAGGAGATCTCCTGGCCCGCCGGCAGCGGGTCATACCGGCTTCCGGCGGAGCTTACAGGGGTATGGTATATATTCTCCACGGACGCGCGCCCGATATGAGAGAGATAGACCGCATGTATAAAAGATCCAGGAAAGCCGGCGGCGACGGCGTGATAATAGTGGCGGACGACCTCGGCCCGGAACAGCTCGGTAAGCTTATAGTCAGGGACGAGGAAGGGCGCCTTAAGATAGGCGGTCTGATAACGAGGCGCGGAGGGAAACTTTCGCACGCCGGCGATATAGCCAGGAACCATCGCATGGCCGCGATAGCCAACGTCAAGGATATAAAGTTCCCGAAGCATGTCAGGAAGAAAAGGAGTTTTATTATAAACGACAGGCGTGTCCAGGAAGGCGAAATGCTTTCCATTTCCGGGACCACGGGGATCGTATACCAGGGGCTTTTGCCGCTTACGGTCCATGAATTCATCGAAGGAGATATACAGCCGACGGTCTCTTACAGCTATTTCGTCGAACATCTCAAGCGCCGCGGGCAGGTGCTTACCGTGATAAACCAGGTGCTGGATGCCATCCAGGAGAGGAAGGATGCCAACCTGCTGGTGTATCTTAGGACGATCGCCGACGTGCACAGGGAGATGCTCGAGAAAAAGGCGCCGTATGTATTCGCCGTTATCAACGCGGTGCTTGAAAGCGGTTCCATACGCGTCGAACATCTAAGGGAAAAGGTCAAAGCCGCCCTTGAGCAGAAAGGCGGCGAAACGGCCGCCGGCGCCGTTACCAGGGAGATGGAAGATACCATAAGCCGGGCCTTGACCGGCAAAGAATTCCTGGAAGAGTTCGGCCTTTCACCGGGGGATATCACGGATGTTGCTTTCATGGGGGAAAGCGCGGAAAGTTTAAAGGGAAGGATGGCCGTTAACCTTGATATAACGGTGAGGAAAGACACGGGCAAGACGGAGATCGTGCCGCTGCGTGTAGCGCTTTACAAGGTGGGATATGACCTGGATCCGGACCTTTTGGCCACGAACGAGACGATCGCCTCACGCCTTATCGATTACCTGGAGGAAGGGATCATAGGCGGACACGAAGAAATGCTTTATGAGGCGGGCATGCCGCCCTATATCATACAGGACGCTTATAACGAAGCCGGGGGCGACAGGGAGGAAGCCGTTGCGGTATTATCGGCAAAGCTTGCCGGACTCGGCCTGAAATACGACGATATGGAACGCGTCGTCGCCAGGATCGCGGCGTTCAACATGGCGGATATGTACCGTCTCCACAAGGCGCTGGACAACGGGTTTACCAGGGACAGGATGGTGTTCATGGTCCTGCCCGCGGAAGGCCGGTACGAGGCGATCAAGATACGCGCCAGGAAGGCTATGCCGACGGTCAACGACGTGCTGGTGCGCAAGTATTTAGCCGGACGCAAGGTCCAGGCCGGGCAGCTGGTCGATGTCAGAAAACAGGTCGTAAAGATCCTCCTGCGGGTATACGACAGCAGGCTGGATGTATACGATACGCTGGCAAGAGCGTTCGATCTGAAGGATCGCCACGCGCACATGACGTTCAATGAGATGCGCGATCAGCTGGCAAGGATAAACGCCAGCGACCTGGACGCGGAGAAAGAAGAGCTTTTACGAGGTCTTCTCGGTATCGAAGGCCGTTCGCGTCTTCCGGAGAGGGTGCGGGAACAATTTACGAAACTGGGGCTTTTGAAAAGGTTCCCGATGGATATCAAGGATTACGATCTCGTGGCGCGTCCGATGAAGGACGGCAAGATCAAAGTCGAGGTCGTAAGCTGGGGCTCTTTCATACGCAAGGCGGACGAGAACGAGGTGATAAGGTACCTGCACGAGGAGATGCAGATACCTTACGCCACTGTCTTTAAAGGGATGACCGAGCTTTACGGGTACGACAAGACGCTGGATTTTGTCAGGATGGCGCATCTCCACGAGCCGGCCGGGACGCACCTGGCCAGGGTATTCATGCTGAAGATGACCGAAATGACATCCGTCTCGAGTATAACGGTCGGCATTCCCCGCGACCAGTTCGACAGGCTGGACGCGGAAGAAATCGAGAAACTCGACAGGTCTTCCATCCTGCGTGTCGCGATACTTGAGGCCGGCGACAGGGAAGGAATGCTCGAAGAGCTTGAAGGCGTCCGCAAAAGATACGGTTCGGCGGCGTCGATACTGGTCGACGCGGATTCGGGTATAGAACCCGGGCATATGGCATCGATGATATTGTCCTTTGCCAGGGACATAAAGAACAAGGTGTTCATGCTCGCGCATCCCGAGATAGCAGCACTTACGCCGGAAACCGTTTCCAGGATAGACGATCTGGCGGCGTTGCTGAGGGAAATAACCGACAAATACCTTGATGTCCTGGAACCGCTTGAGCTGTCCTCGATGAGCATATACAGGATGAGGGTGGAGAATTCCTACTGGGGAATGAAAAGCGCCCAGAGGATGGATTACGGGATCGCCGCGCTTGACGACGAAAAACGGCACTATCTCGTGCATTATGCCGACGGAAGCGGGTTGCTGGATGCGGAGAGGGCCATAGTTCCGGCGGGGCTCGAGATCGCCAGGAGGCGCAAGAGCATGAAAGTCAACGCGGAAACCGATAACCAGAGAGATATGTTCATGATAATGGCGCCCGGGAACGTAACCACCGACGCGGAGAAAGAGGAGTTCAGGAAGAAGGTCATGGAGCTCTGGATGCTCGGGGGTGTGGTCGCCGAGGAGAATATCGTGATACTCGACAGGAAAGACGAGGGATATTCCAACAGTGAGATCTTTGGCCGCGTAAAAGCCGCGGTTTCGGGGGCGGATACGGCTAACACCGGTATCAGGGTGATAGCGGGGGACCTGAAATATGAGGACGAACAGCTTCTGCAGGTGAACCTGGCGCCCGAAGCGAAGAGCAATTTCAACCAGTATGAGGTGTTCGTGAACCTGCTCCTTACGGGCAAGTCCGGTAAGCTGGACGGCATTGCCGAAATCAAAGTTGTGGAGGGCAGGCTCTATATCTACCTGCCGCAGGCAAGGCCTGTGGACTTCGAGGAAGAGGTCCGGAACTACTACGAGAAATACAGGGAAGTGCTTATAAGAGCGTAAGTTAGAGAAACAGCATGCAGCGTGCAGCGTGCAGCGGACGGCGGACAGGGTTTGTTAAGGTATAAAATAGTTGGAAAGGGGCATGTTGACATATAGCCCTATTTGCGATATACTTAAGTATGAATTGTTAGCGTGTAAAAAGTAAGTTTTACGCAGGGCACGTGGAGTGTGTCTTGTGTATATAATAATAAGAACAAATTTGGAGAGAGAAGGAGAAAAATCATGAATAAGCCCAAAAGATCCCCAATCTTTAAGGCAGTAAGCCTTTTTCTGGTGCTGGCGTTCTCATTATACAATGTGAGCTTCGCCGTCACGCAGGACAATATCGGCAAACCGGATACGGTCGATGTGACCGGGCCTCTTTCGGTAGAGGACATCGGCATAGCGATCGATTGCGGGACGATAAAGTCCAGGTTCAACGGTGACGCGGACAAGGTCATCGTTCACATCCAGGACGCGCACTGTAACTACGAAGCGCAGTCCAACATAAACAGGATGCTGGACCAGATCACTAAGGAATGCGGGATAGGCATCATATCGGTCGAGGGCGCGGAGGGGATCGTCGACACGACATGGTTCAGGGCATTTCCGGACGCCGAGATACGCAAGGAAGTGGCGACTTACTTCATGAAAAAAGGCGAGATAACGGGCGCCGAATTTTTCTCCATAACCTCCGATTTCCGTGGAACCATCTTCGGGGCGGAGACCAGGGACTACTACGTGAGGAACCTCAGGGCCTTCACGGACGTCTACCCCTACAAGGAGACCATCGAGAACTACTTCACCAACGTGCGGACGGTAGCCAACCGGCTGAAATCCGTGGTATATCCCGCTCAGCTCAGGGAACTGGACCAGAAGATAAGGGCTTTCGACGATAAGGATATAGAGCTCAGCGACTACGCGGAATACCTGAACAAGATGACGCGGAAATACCGCGTGGACCTCAAGGATTGCGGGAACTTCGATAAGCTCACGCAAACGCTGGAATACGAGAACAAGATAGACTTCGATACCGTCGACCAGGAAAGGAGCGAATACATAGACGTTATCAGCAAGAAGCTGTCCAAGGAGGACATGACGGAACTGGTGACGCAGAGTATCAGGTTCAAGAAGGGTCACATAAAAGCCGTTGACTTTTATTCCTATCTCAGGGACCTCGCGAAGGATAACAGCGTCGATATGGTCCATGAATACCCGAACCTCTTCTATTACTATATTTACACCAAGCTTTACGACGGGATCGACAACGAGGGACTTTTCAGGGAGATAGACCTTGCGGAGATCCGCTTAAAGGACAAACTCTTCAAGGACGAGACGCAGAGGAAACTGGATAAGTATTCCCGCATGGTCGACATGTTCGTCGACCTCACTAACATAGAGCTTACGAACGAGGATTACGACACTTTCAAGGGTTATTCCAAGGAATTCTCTCTCGAGGACACGCTGGAGTTCTTCAAGGGGCTGGTCGACAAGTATAACCTGAACTACGCTATCGACGGACTTCCTGTCCAGATCGGCGAGAACATCCCCAAAATGGTGGATTTTTACGAGATCGCCATAAAGAGGGACAATGCCCTGATAGACAACACGCTGGATCAGATGAAGAAAGAGAAACAGGACAGGTGCGTCCTTATAGCCGGCGGTTTTCACACCAGGGGCATAAAGGACATACTCGAGAAGAAAGGCGTTTCTTACGTGGTCGTCACGCCGAAGATAACGAAGAACGTGGACACCCCGTATATCAAGGTGTTGACCAACCAGAGGACGTCGCTCGAGGACATAATCACCGAAAGCGCGGTCGTCCCCGGTATAGGGATAACCGCTTCGCGCGAGGAGATAGTCCGGCCGAAAGGCGACATGCTGAGCCCGCTCGCGAGGGTGGCGTACACGATACCCATGTATCTCAACAAGCCCGGGGACCTGAAGGAACTTTCCGACGCGGTGGGCGCGGTTCAGGGGAGATCCCTCGAGGACGCCGCGGTGGAGTCTTACAAGGAAATGATAGCCGCTCTCGTAAGGGGCTGGCTCATGAAGGTAAGAGAGAACGCCGCCCCGGAGGTATGGGCGACGGCCATAGAGAACTGGCATCTCCTTCTGGGCGCGTATCTCAAGAAATACGAGGAAGAAGCCGCGAAACAGGGCGTCCAGGTCATAGAAGGGCTCCGCGTGCCGGCGGCGATGCTTACGGCGGAACAGGCGGCGGCGGTAAGCCAGGAGTTCAGGGCTATATTCGAGGAGGAGGTCAAGAGAAGCAAGACCCCCGGCGCCGAAGCCATAAGGCTGGACGACAAGAACGATCTTTATGAATCGCTTACGCCCGAGGAGGCCGCGGCGCTCGATGAGGTAATAGCGGGGATAATGTCGAAGATAGATACTACCCGCGAAAGCCGTTTGGCCCACACGACGGAGATAATGGTCGAAAACGTCGACGCAAATACGGGCAAGACCGTTAAAAAAGCCATGGAAGTCTGGAAACTCCCGGGCTTCAGGGAAGCCATAGAGAAATATAATGCCGCGCACGAAGCGCGGATACCGCTTGATGTGCGAGTGCACCCGGGCACCGGCAGGGGGACCTGGACGCGCATGTACATCGACGAGAGGGATTTCGCGGCGCTGGACGAAACGCAGGCGCAACGCTTGGCAAATCACGAATATTATCATATACTAAACCCTGATAAGAGCGAGAAGGACGCGATCGATGTCCAAAAGGACGACCTCATGGACGTGCGTCTCGCTTTCATAGAAGCGGAAAAAGAAAGACTGAGACTCAAGGCCGAAGAGGAGAAGAGAGTGAAGGAAGCGCTTCTCACCAATTCGAAAGCTATGGCGGAAGCCGCCGACAAGGGCGTAGGTCCCGACATCGTCATGATCGTAAGCTCCACCGACGAGCAGGCCGATTTCTGGCAGAAACGCCTTACCGGCAAGGATGCCGTTCACGGCTCGGGCGAGATCGTGAAGACCGGCGCCGTCGTTCTTTCCGTGCCGGAATCCAACTGGAAGGGCGGGGCCGGGAACGGTCTGGGGACGCTGAACGGTTTTGTCCAGGCCGCGAGAAAAGCGCGCGACCTGAAACTTATAGATGTCCCGGACGACGCCCCGATAGAGGAACTTATAAGGGTTTTCATGTTTTATATCAGGGGCAAGAGCTCCTTCATGTTCCACACGGCGGGTAAAGGCACGCGCACCGCGCCGCTTCCCGGGGCGGAAGTTAACTCAAAACCCAACATCAAACTTCCCAAGATGGTCGAGGTGGAAGGGAAACGGCAACCGGTCACCATCCTTGAATCGGTCCTAATGGAGACGAGCATATACGCTCCTTCAAGGAAGAACCGCCTGAGCGTTTTCTGGGGCGACCAGGTGATAGTAAACGAGGAGAACATAGATTTCGGGAAAAGGCATCACGTGGAGATATTCGGGCAGAAGGTGCCGCTGGACAGGGAGATCGAGGCGTACGGTGTCCTTATCCCCGGCGAAGAAGGCGATTGCAAACAGAGGGAGAAACTCGCGCTTGACGACGTGAAGAAGGTGCTTCCCGCCGGCAGCGATGAAGTATACAAGAGCATAGGTTCTTTCACCGTTTCACTCGGTTTCCTGAACGCTTTGATGAGCATGAAAGAGCACATGGAAGCGCTCAAGAAAGCCGAAGGCAGCCTCAATACCGACCCGGACTGGTGGCAGCCGCTTACCTCTGCGCGTAACGAATATATCGAGATGCAGGGCAAGAAAGGCGTCGACGCGAAAAAGGCCGGGGCCCAGTGGGACAGGATGAACAAGTTCTGGGAAGATTTCGAAGGCAGCGGCGAATACCTGGGAGAGGCCCTGGACCGCAAGATAGGGTTCAACGACGTAGGCCCCAATTCCTACTGGTGGGATTACGGCCAGAATAAATTCTACCTCAGGAACATGCAGATACTGACCGAGGATTCCATGGAAGGCGAGGCCGCCAGGAACTTCTTCGGCGTCGAGGAAGGCAAGTGGGTGGACGCCTCTTCCGATACCGGTGAAGCCGTCATCGAGAACTCGATAGTCCAGAACTCCGCCATAAAGAAGGGGAGCCTCAAGAACTGCGTCGTTATAGACTGCACGCTGGACGAGGTCTACGCGGAGAACGCCGTTATCATAGGTAGTACTATATTAAAACTTAACGCGGACGGGGCTTTGTGCTACAATGTCGTGGACCATGACGTAAGCCTCCGCGAAGGTCAGCTTCTTGCGAACATATTCCATCCCGAGCTCGGTCGCTTCGCCATGCGCACCGACACGACCAGGGACGGCCAGACCGATTGGAACGGTAAGGTATACGTGTATGATAACCAGTACACCTATCCCCAGGTTTCCGATCTGATGAAGGGCGTCAAGATGGAGGATGTCGAGCAGGCCAGGCAAAACGCGGTAGCGAATCTCAGGACGACCGACCGCATGAGCGGCGCGGAACTCGCGCAGAGATTAAGCGATGCCAGGGGCATCAGCATCGAGTCGGCGCGCGAGCTTGTGGCCCGCAGGATGCTTGTATTCGGGGACATCCAGTATTTTTACGACACCACTTATATGGATACATTCGGCGTATCAAAAGACAAGGCAGAACAGGAAGTCGACGAGGTCGGAATGGCCGGGAAGGGCGTGACGCAGGTTGAGTATAACACTTCGCTTAACGCGGACAACATGGCCGGCCTGGTTGCCAGGCTGGAATCCGCCGGCGTCCTTAATGCCGTGCGGAAAAAGCAGCTTATCGCGGCTTTGACCTACCGGAAGGTGGAAGACGTGACCGACGAAGACCTCCAGAAATACGTTCGCGCGTCGGATCTCACCGATCTTAATTTCCTTTTTGACGTTCTTAAGGAGACCGACGCCCTGTACGGGATAGATCTCGCTGAGCTCGGTATAGCCGAAAAGACTCAAATGGTGGACGTGAGCTTGCCGGAACAAGCCAGGGAAGAAGTCCTGAAGAAGTCTCTTAAAGAAGGCCTCAGGTTCGGTACAAGCGGCCTCAGAGATTTCGTAGAGAACATGCCCGACGTCGAAGTTTATATCAACACGCGCGGTTTTGTTAAATTCCTCAAGGAAAGAGGCGAGATCGACGGGAAGAACAACGTGATCGGCCTTGCCGGCGACCTCAGGGCGAGTACGCCCAGGATAATAGCGGCCGTCGCGAAGGCCATAGAGGACGAGGGTTGCAGGGTGGATTTCCAGGGGCTTGTCCCCAGCCCGACGATCGCGTACTATGCGATGCAGAAAGACATGCCCAGCATCATGGTCACCGGCAGCCACATACCCGAGGTCATGAACGGCATAAAGTTCACCAGGAAAAGCGGTGAGGTGCTTAAGAGCGACGAGGACCCGATAAACGAACATGTTAAGGAAGCAAGGGCCGAAGAGTACGCCAAAAACTGGGATAAATCCCTTTTCAACGGGCGCGGCATGTTCAACGTCAAACGTCCGGCTCCGGGAGCGAAGGCGGACGCGGAAACGGTTTACGTGCAAAGATATCTCGATGTTTTTCCGAAAGACGCCCTTAAGGGCAAGAAGGTGGTTTTCTACCAGCACAAGGCTGTAGGAAGAGATATAACCGCGGGAGTGTTCGCCGCGCTCGGCGCGACGGTCATTATAGAAGGAAGAAGCGAAAAGTTCGTCCCGATAGATACGGAAAAGGTCCCGGATTCCACGAGGGCCCTTTTCAGGGAATGGGCGAAAAAGCACGATCCCGATCTTATCATATTCACCGACGGCGATTCGGACAGGCCGGGGCTGGTGGACGAGACCGGTGAATACCTTACCGGCGACTGTCTCGGCGCTCTTGTATCGATGTACCTGAAGCCGCAGGCCGTGGGCCTTCCGGTGAGCGCCAATGATGCGGTGGTCGAAGCCCTTAAGGCGTCGGGGATAAAGGTTACTCCTACAAGGATAGGTTCACCGTATGTTATCGCGGCGATGAACGGTTATCTTGCCGCCGATCCGGACATGAAGGTCGCGGGCTGGGAATCGAACGGAGGGTATCTCCTGGGGAGCGACTGGACTATAAACGGAAAAACGCTCAAGGCGTTACCGACGAGAGACGCCATCCTGCCGCTGCTGGTAACGGCTATCTTCGCCAAGGAGCAGGGCGTGAAGATGTCGGAGCTCATAGCGTCCAGATTGCCGGCAAGATACGTCGTTTCGGACGCGGTCAACAACAAGATGGAAGGATGCGAGGCCTATACTCCCGATATGGGAAAGAGAATAGTCAAGGCCTATACGCCCGAAGGGACGAACGTGGTCCAGGTCGAGTACAGGATGGGGCCGGACGAGCGCACGCCGCTCTATTATGTGTTGCGCGAAGACGGGACCGAAGGCGTAGCGTCACCGGATATGGCCGTAAAACTTGAGAATATAAGACAGCAGCTCGCGGCATATTTTCCGCCCGACAGAGGGCTTGGAGAGATAACCTACATAAATTTCATGGACGGTATAAAGATGCGTTTCGCGAGCGAAGACGGCATACATATAAGGCCGTCGGGCAACGAGCCGATCATGAGGTTCTATGTCCAGTCTCCCAGACCGGAACGCGCCAAGAGTATAGTGGACGCCAAACTCGATTATATGCGTCCCTTGATCAGAGATTTCTCCGCTCCGGCGACGCCGGGCATGCAGGCGGTAAGGGTGGATACCGAGATGGGCAAGGCCATAGCCGCGCTCGATCAGGCGATAAAGGAAGGGAAACCCGTCCATTTCGTCCCGTCTTTCAGGACCGGAAAGGACGGCTACACGTGGGGGCAGGACGTGAGGGACAATTTCATCCTTGGGCTCATGGGCGCCAAGACCGCCGAAGAGAGGATAGCGCTTGCCGAGAAATACGGTATACCCGCGAACGAGGTCATCGGCGAAAGATGGATAACCTCGGGGCTCGTCGAGGCCGAAGGCAAACAACTGCCTAACCGGATCCTGGCCCTCTGGCCGGAACAGGTGCCGGGAAGCAAGATAACGGCTAAGGCCCTTACGTCGGGCAGGCCGCTGTCGCTCCAGTACCACAGGTTTCCAGAGATGATCGTCCCGCTCGAGGACGGCTATGCTTACCTGGGACTTAACAAGGACGTCACGCCCCAGCAGTTCATGGATAATCTCCGAAAAGGGGACGTCAGCATGTTCAACAGGGTGGAGCTCAGGAAGGGCCGGCCCGTTATCGTCCCGCCTTACATGATACACGCCTACGGCATCGTGAGGGTATACGAGGTAAAAGCCGTGACGGCTGCCGAAGACAAGGCCGGGACCATATCTTTTTACGACAGGTTGCGCCTTGATCCCGCGCAGCAGGCGGAAGTTGCTAAGATAGTCGAGGATAATACACCGGATGAAGCTGCCCGGATATTGGTAGCAAAAGGCATCGTACGGCCCAAAAAGGACGTACTTACGCTGCCTGCCGAGACCACCCAGGCGATAGCGGCCGAACTCGAGAGGGCCGGGGCGCTTAACAGGTCCGATCTTTCGGTGGCGTATTTCACGCCGGTTGTCGTGACGGAACAGCCCGGCGTTAAATACGAAATAATGGGCCAGGCGCCGGGTTTTGTTACCGGAAGATATACCCTTGATGAGGCGAAGACCATGCGGGTGGCCCCGGCGATACAGGGCAAACAGCATTCCGTGTTCGTTACCGAGGGCACGGTAAGGATACTTAACGATAAGGGAGAAGAGATCGACGTCCTCACGCAGGGCGAAGAAAGGATGTTCCCTACCAGCGTGGGTACATACAGCATAACGGCCGTTGAGGGTTCGGCGGCGGTCTATACGCAGTATACCCCGGAGACCCCGACAAGGGCCACGCCGATCCAGATGGAGACCGGCGAACGCACGATAGCAGATCTGGCGGAAAGCGTGCCTTCTTACGTGGCCACGGGCGTGGTAACGCCCGAGGATGCCATGACGGACGTGGTAGAGGTGAATACCGCCGTCAGGTTCGACGTCCTGCCCGTCCAGGACGGGCGCGATTTCGTCGTGGATGTCGTAGCCGGGAGCATATCACTCATAGCGGACGGAGAAAGGCTTGCCGTTTACGAAAAAGGCGATACGCTGCTGGTAAGCGAGGATAATATCATCGACAATAAGGGGCGGATAATCGACCGTCTCGAGCTCGGTAAATACGAACTGGTAAAAGAGGGGACGGTGCCGGCAACGGTCGAGGTGAGATACCCCAAGACCGAGGCGGAAAAGATAGTATATACCGTCTATGACATGCTCAAGAAACACATCGACGAGATAAAAGCCGGGCAGGTCGATCTTATACTGCCGGACGAGATGTTCGTCCCCGGCGGAAAGAACAGCGTAGGGTCCGCGCTCTGGGAACAGGAACAGCTTAGAAGGTACGTAAGCGACAAGATAAGGATAAGCACTTACAGCTCGCATATGGGCCTCAAGGAAGCCGCCAAGAAGAGCCTGAATAAAGGCGCGGTAGGCATTCTCGTGGCCACGGAGTCCAACATCAAGGATGCCGACAGGGATGATCCCGAGCTCAGGGACTTCCTGCAGGGCAGGAAAGGGACCCTGAGGACCCTTGCCATACCGGACCTGGACGATCTCGGGGAAAAAGGGTGGTATTTCAACCGCGAAGTCGAAGGTACGGCACTGCTCCTCGCGAGCGTTACGCCGGAGCAGATAAAGGTCGAAGGCGAGGACAACGCCGCCGATGACCTGCAGCGCCTCATGTCGCAGCTTGTGGGTAAGCCGGTCCCGAGGCAGTATCTTTATTACATGCTGTCGTACGACGAGATAGGCGACATGTTGACCAAGCTTCCCGCGGAACTCCAGGAAGATCCGTACGGCTGGCTGCGTTTTGTGGTGCAGAATCTGCTCCTCAAGATGCCGATCAAGCCGTTCGACGCCACAGAACAGCTCCACCAGAGAAGGAAGATCATGTGGTCGGTATAATCCGCGGTACAGGCAAGAAGCAGATATTCAAAGAGAAGGCAGGCCACTTAAAAAAGCCTGCCTTTTCCTTTATATCAGGGCTATATAAAACTTTTATATAATGGTATTTACGTTAATATAAAAGTTCGTTAAAACGTTATATTACATATAGTTGACAGAACAGTTGAATTTTTGTAAAATAAGTTCTCCTGCCTAAGGGATTTCAGGCTTTCGGTTGAATCATTAAGGTGGTTAATGGAACAGGAATCGTTTTTACAGAAACTTAATAAACAGAAGATCTCCTATCTTTTTATAGCATTACCGGCGATACTCTTCTTTACATTCCAGCTCGCCCCTGTTTTCATATCCTTTTTATGGTCCTTTACCGAATACGACGTCGTGCACGCGCCCCGGTTCGTAGGGCTTGCCAATTACAGGAACATACTGACGGGCGACCCGCTTTTCTGGAAGGCCATGAGGAACACGGTATTGTATGTGCTGGGAGTGGTCCCGGTGAGCGTATGCCTTTCGCTCCTGCTGGCCGTCGCCATAGACCAGAAGATAAAGTTCAGGAATTTCTTTAAATCCATATTTTTCCTGCCCACGGTAACCGCCATAGTGGCCGTATCGGTCATATGGAAGTGGTTATACGCGGGAGAAAAGTACGGCCTTTTGAACTATTTTCTCCTAAAACTGGGGTTTCGGCCCGTAGACTGGCTTGCGAGCCCTACATGGACATTGCCTTCAATAATGATAATGTCCATATGGGCCGGGATCGGCTATAACATGATACTTTTTTTAGCGGGATTACAGACCATCCCGCATGTCATGTATGAGGTGGCCGAGATAGACGGGGCAGGGTTCTGGACCAAATTTTTCAAAGTGACACTGCCGCTCCTCAAACCCATTATAGTATTCGTCAGTTTGATGAGCTTCATATTCAGTTTTCAGGTATTCGAACAGGTGTACATAATGACGGGCGATCAGGGCTCAATAGGCGGCGTCTTGAGTTGCGCCCTCACTATAGTAGCTTACCTTTACGATAAAGGTTTCCAGAAGTTCCAGATGGGATACGCCTCGGCGCTGGCTTATATCATCTTCTCGCTCATATTCATACTTACGATGATAAATAAGCGTCTTATGAGAGCTAACGTGGAGTATTGATACAGCTGTAAGCTTTAAGCTGTAAGCTTTGAGATGTAAGTCAAATATCATGGAAAAAGGGATAATGACACAGGGAATAGGTATCAGGAAGGATCTGTTCACGATAAAGACCTTCATATATATCTTTCTCGTGGCCGGAGCGGTTACGATGGTGATCCCGTATCTCTGGATGTTCGTAACGTCAATAAAGCCGCTGGAAGAGATACAATCTTATCCGCCCGGTTTTATAGTAAAGAATCCCACGCTGGAGCCGTACAGGGACCTTTTCAGGATGATACCCATGATGCGGTATCTTTTTAACAGTCTTTTCGTGGCCGGGTCCGTAACGCTTTTCAACGTCTTCGCTACGTCATTGGCGGGTTACGCCTTCGCGAAACACGAGTTCTGGGGCAGGGATAAGCTGTTCTTTATATTTCTGGGATCCCTCATGATACCGTGGCAGGTCAACATAATTCCGGGGTTCGTTATAGTGAAGAAGCTCGGATGGCTGAACACCTACAGGGGGCTCATAATACCATCCATGGCGTGGTGCGCTTTCGGTATATTCCTTAGCCGGCAATATATATACAGTATTCCCGATGATCTTATCGACGCGGCCAGGATAGACGGATGCAGCGAGTTCATGATATACCGCAAAGTGATATTGCCGATCATAAAACCCGTTCTCGCGACGCTCGCGATCTTTACTTTTTTGCAGCAATGGAACAACTTTGTATGGCCGTTGGTGATCATCCATACCAGCGAGATGAGGACGATCCCGCTGGCGCTCGCGGTCCTGAGCGGACAGTTCGGCGTCAAGTTCAACATGATCATGGCGGGAGCGGTGATAGCGACATTGCCGATGATCGTGGTTTATATCTTATTTCAGAAATATATTATAAAGGGTGTCGCGTTAACGTGGCTTAAGGGGTGACGAGTGACGGGTGGCGCGTGACGGGTTACTGTAAAATAGAAAGGGTAAAATGAAAAAAGCGATCGCGATATATTTGGCATGTATTTTAGGTGTTTTTACGATCTCCGGATGCGGCATGAAGGTAGAAGAGAAGGCCGAGGTAGAGGAGATAGGGCCGGTCGGGGTGGCGGAAGGCGAACCCATGGTATATCTCAAGGCTGTCGCGGCCGAGGTTTCGAGTTTTGACAAGACACCTGACTGGGCGCCCGAACCGAACCCGATGGCGCCCGCGGACGGGGACATGCTTACACGCTGGTCCAGCGATTACACCGAAGGTGACCAGTGGATATATTTTGACCTGGGCAAGCGGCGTACGGTAAGTGACGTTATAATAAGATGGGAGAGGGCCTACGCGACCAAATACCAGATCCTCGCGTCCGACGATGCCGAGAACTGGACCGTGGTCTATGACGAGGAGAACAGCCAGGGCGGGGCGGTCGAATCGGTCTTCCCCCCCGTTAAATGCCGTTACGTGATGATCCTGGGCAAGGAGAGGGTCAACGAGGATTGGGGCATATCCATATGGGAGGTCGAGCTATACGGGCCGCGGGCCAATAACCCGGATGTCGTGATGACCAAAGAAACATACCTCAGCAAGGGGGATGACGCCGGCAAAAAAGAAGAAGTGAAGCAACTCCTCGCGAAGCTTGCGGCAAAGCCCGTCCCGATAAAGAATAAGGAATTCCAGAAAGGCGTGGTTTATACCTCCTGGATGGCGGACGAACTTTCGATGCCGTCGTCCGACCTTACGCTCGCGTATCTGAAAGAGATCGGGTTCGACACCGTAGCCATAATGGTCCCCGCTTACCAGGATGACCTCGATTCCAAGGAGGTCTTTACGAACGACAGGCCCGGCGGAGATACTCCGACCGACGAGGCGCTTATCCACTCTATAAAAACGTGCCATAGCATCGGCCTGAGGGTCGTTTTAAAGCCGCATGTCGACCCGAGAACGGACGAGGCGAGGATAAACATAATGCCTTCCGATGAGTGGTTCGATAGCTACGAGAAATTTGCCGTGAGGTACGCTCGCATGGCCGGGGAGCACGATGTGGAGATATATTCTATAGGGACGGAGCTTGAAGCGACCACCTTTTCAGCATGGGCGCATAGATGGGATCAGGTCATCGAAAAGGTAAAAGAGGTCTATGGAGGATTATTGACGTATTCCGCCAACTGGACGGAGTACAAGGAAGTCCCGTTCTGGGACAAAATGGATTTCATAGGCCTGGATGCTTATTTTCCGCTCGCGGAAGTGAATGAACCTGCGCCGGAGGACCTGGTGCTTGCGTGGGAGGCGTTAGCTGATGAGATAGAGAAGTGGCTGGGTGAAAGGGGTCTGGCCGGCAAGGGGGTCCTTCTCACGGAAATAGGTTATCCCTCGGCGGACGGCGCCGCCCGTCAGCCCTGGGTGGCCATATCGGACGCGGAAGACCAGGAGGAGCAGGCCGACTGTCTCAGGGCCACTTTCGAGGTGCTTTCAAAGCGCCCGTGGTTCAAGGGATATTACATATGGCAGTATTTCCCGCAGGACAGGTGGAGTCCTCTCGGGTTCACCGTGAAGGGGAAGAAAGCGGAAGAAGTAATAAAGGAATGGCTGAAGAAGTAGGAGTGCACCCCCGCTGTTTTGCGGGACAAAACATAGCGCGGGGGTTAATTCGCACAGATCACTTAGCTTGCTTCGCCGCGCTAAGTGATGTGCTCATTAAAAGGAGGATGGTAGATATGAAGAGAGTAGTATTAGTGTTGGCGGTATTGGGTCTTGTGTTAGCGGGGACTGTTGCAGGCGCCGAAGATTCGACCGTTCTTTTTGATTTTGAGAACGGGCTCCAGGGATGGGAGATCCCGGACTGGGCGTACGAGAAGCCGGATCACGTCCAGAAAGAGATCGCTCCTTCCAGTAATTTCGCCTCGGAAGGCAACCAGAGCCTCGAGATCGATGCCGAGTTCCCGGGAGGAAGATGGACCGGCGCCATAATCGAGATCATGCAGTATTTCGACTGGACCGACTACAGCGCGATAGCGTGCGACGTTTATCTGCCGAAAGACGCTCCCCTGGGGCTGAGAGGCAAGATGATACTCACGGTCGGAGACAGCTGGAAATGGGTCGAGATGAGCAGATCGTTCGGTCTTGTTCCCGGAAAATGGGTGACCATGACGGCCGACATCAGTCCCGGCAGCATCGATTGGAGAAGGATCCAGGTCGATGAATCCTTCAGGCAGGATGTCAGGAAGCTCGATATCAGGGTCGAGTCGAACAACAAGCCGGCGTACACAGGCCCGATCTATATCGACAATATAAGAGTGATAAAGTAAGCGATCAGACAAAGTGTATCAGCGTCCAGCAGTCAGCGGACAGCGGACACAAGTGCATTTCAGTGTTCAGCATACAGGAACAAAGGGGCGCGTCAAAGCGTCTGCTTGCGCGCGTGAACGCTGAACGCTGCGCGCCGTATGCTGATAAAACTCGAAAGGAAAACGACATGAAACATGACCGAGCTAAGATCACGTGCGCGTTACTGGGGGCTATCCTTGTTCTCGCTTTTGCCGTGAGCGGATGCGGTCCGAAGAAGGAAGAAGCGCCCGCGGCGCAGAAGACGGTAAAGATAACCAAACCGGCCGATACGACGCCGGAGGAGCAGGAAAGAGCGGTTCCTTCCGCCGCCCCCATAACCGAGGAAAGGACATTCTACGATTTCGAAACGGACATGAACGGCTGGGAAGTCCCGATGTGGGCCGAAGGCAAGACCGATTACGTGTCCAAAAGCGCGGAGCAGTCGTCCGATATGGCTTCACGGGGCCAGGGAAGCATGAAAGTGGCCGCGGATTTCCCCGGCGGGCTCTGGACCGCGGCGCTGGTCGAGATACAGCAGTACCTGGACCTCAGCAATTACAGGGTCATAAGAGCGGATATTTATCTTCCGCCTGACGCGCCGGTCGGCCTTAACGCGAAGCTCATAATAACGGTCGGTGAGACCTGGAAGTTCGTCGAAATGAGCAGGAGCTATCCTCTCATACCGGGCGAATGGGTGACTATAACGGCCAGCATCGAACCGGGCAGTTATGATTGGAAGCGCGTTGTTCCCGACGAGAAATTCGCCGAAGATGTCCGGAAGATAGCGATAAGGATAGAATCCAACCGGAAGCCGAAATACGCCGGCACCATATACATCGACAACGTGCGTGTCGGAAAATAATTGACGTAATCAAGATCCGCGGATGTCCGGCATGTTCGCGAACATGCCGGACATTTCAAGGATCCATATCGAGATCAGAAGTCTCGAATTTTTTTATTCATTTTATTTCGACATTTTAAATCTGAAGGGCAGGGGTTTTTAAAAGTAAAATGATTACGAAGATTCAAATAGATTACGGAGATATTCTCTTCGCAATCTAAAAATATCGTTGAACTGCAGATCTTCGTAATCAACGATAAACAATAAACGAAAAACGGGCGCTTATAACTTACAGCTTAAAACTTGCAACTGAACACGGCTAACACGGGAGGAACGATGGGAAAGAAAAAGGAAAAACATAAAGAGAAAGATAAGGAAAAGGACTCTAAGGGAACGCGTAAAAAAGGCGATGTCATGAAGAAGCTCATCCCCGTAGCAATGGTGATCATTGTGGCGGCCGCGGCGGGTATTTTCGGCCTGATGTCGCGGCAGCCGAAAGGTCCCTGGGTGACAATAGGGTTCCAGAAGGGCATGGGTTTCGTCACATGGTCAAAGGACGCCTATGTCGGCGAAGGAGCCGATAAATCCCTGGCAGAGGTCGCTGCACTCGGAACGGACTGGGTGAGCGTGCTCGTAACCTGGTATCAGACAACTCCCTGGTCGGGGGACATACAAATGACCTCGAAAACACCCTCGGACGAATCCATGATCCATGTTATAAGGAAATCGCATGAGCTCGGCATGAAAGTTTGCCTGAAACCGCACCTTGATCTCCTGGACACATCGGACGGCAGCTGGAGAGGCGAGATCGGATGCATGAGAGAGCCCGAATGGGAAGAATGGTTCAAAAAATATACCGATTATATCCTTCATTACGCCAAAATGGCGGAGAAGGAAAAGGCGGAGATGCTGTGCATAGGCACGGAGCTTTCCACTACGGCCACCGCCAAGGGTTATATGTGGGAAGACCTGATCAGGAAAGTGAGAGGGGTTTATTCGGGGCTTCTCGTGTATGCCGCTCACTGGGACAGGTACCAGGATATACGTTTCTGGGACCTTTTGGATTACGTCGGGGTTAACGCCTATTTTCCGCTCAGCGAAGAACTGGCGCCGACATATGAAGATCTTATGCAGGGCTGGAAAAAATGGCACAGTGAAATGGAGGAATTCCAGGAAAGGGTCGGCAAGCCCATCATCTTTCCCGAATCCGGGTGCAATTCGGCGGACGGCGCCGCTATCCGTCCGTGGGAACACGTACCGAGGAGCGAGGTCAACCTTAAGGTACAGGAAGACTACTACAAGGCGCTTCTCGATACCTTCTGGGATAAGGAGTGGTTCTATGGTCTTTACTGGTGGTATTGGGGGACGAACGTTAACATGGGAGGACCGTATAACCGCGGTTTTACCCCCCAGAACAAGCCGTCGGAAGAGATCATAAAGAAATGGTATTCGAAGCGGGTGACCAGGTAACGCGTGACGGGATTTCAAGGATAAAGGTTAAAGGATGAAGGTTAAAGTAGATGTTGGATGTTGGGCGTTGGCTTTGGGCTATCAGCTATCAGCTTTCAGCCTAAGACGAAAGGCTAGAGGCGAAAAATACGTGATAGGTGACATGTATTGAAACTCAAAGACCAAATATCAAAAGTCAAAAATTCATATCAAAATCCAAAGATCAAAAATTTTGGATTTTGACTTATATATTTGATTTTTGCTTTTTGATTTTTGATACACTTATGTCTTGCGGTTATTCTGGCTAACCGGCTCACTGGCTTACTGGTTGGCTGCTTGTGCCTTAAGTCTTGAGTCTGCTTGAACAAAAGGAGCGTTCTCATGAGGGAATTTATCGCCAAGGAGAACAGATTGTCCGAGAAAGAGCGTCGTAACCTCAGCATACTCGATGCGATACGCAGAGGCGGAGAGATATCCCGCGCTGAGATATCTAAGATCACGGACCTTAATATCGTGACCGTCTCCAATTATGTGAGCAAATACATAAAAAGTAAGGTGGTTTTCGAGACAGGGCTGGATATCTCGACCGGGGGAAGAAGGCCGGAACTCTTAAAACTGAACGGTTCCTGCGCGTATAGCGTAGGTATTGACCTCGGGTCGCCCCACCTTACCATAGACGCGTCCATCGTAGGCGTGATGATGGACCTTACCGGTAAGGTCATCGCCGAGGAAAAGGTCCCCAAGGAACAGGAATCCTTCGACAAGCTGACGGAAAAAGTCCTGAGCATGACCGACGCTCTTGTGCGGAAATCCGGTGTAGCTTCTTCCGATATCAAGGGGATAGGTGTGGGCATATGGGGCGTCATAGACAGGTACCGCGGGATGGTAAGGTACGCGGTGGAGAATGAGCAGATAGTAAGTTACATGAACCTCCTTAACCAGCTTGAGGCGCGTTTCGACGCCCCGGCGCTTATAGAGCACGACGCCACGCTGGCGGCGTTCGGGGAAAGGTGGTCCGGGATAGGCGCGGGAAGTTCGGCCGGGAACCTTATCTTCCTGTGTTCGGATTCCAGCTGCGGACTTGTGATCAAAGGCGACCTGTATTACGGGGCCACAAAAAGCGCCGGGGAGCTTAACCTTAACCCCCCTAATCCCGGTGAACAGTCCAGCCCCGCGAATTGCTGGGCAAGCTATGATTACGGCTGCTGCCTTCGTTCAAGAGGCCTCGACCTGGGCATACCGGACAAGATAAAGGCGCGCATCGAGGAAAATAAAGAAGAAGGAGCTGTTTTGAGGGATATGATCGGAGGTGATCTCTCGAAGATAGACTTCAGGACCGCGATAGAGGCCGCGGATAAAGGCGATGAACTGGCGAAAAAGACCCTTGAGGAAGCGGGGGATTACCTGGGCACCAAGATAGCTTTCCTGATAAACCTTTTTAACCCGGAAGTAGTAGTCATAGGCAGGGGAATAGAGAAAGCGGGAGACATATTTTTCTCCGCGGTAAGGCGATCGGTGCGGAAATGGGCCTATGAGGAATCGGTAAAGGTAGTTAAAATATTGCCCACCAGCCTTGGGGACGATGTCGTCGCGGTCGGCGCCGGAGCGCTTGTCATCCAGAATTTATTCGCGGGGGTCTAGTTATTAGTTATTAATTATCGGTTATTGGTTATTCGAAAGAGAAACGCAGATGGATATGGTTAAGAAGGTGATAACGGCTTTAACTCTGATGGTTTTTGCCGTCTCCACCGTGAGTTGTGGCGGAGGGAGCCGGAAGGCGGATGGAATAGTCATATGGCTTGTCGGTTCGGAAGGCCAGGCCAAGACAATAAACGCCCTGGGATTGAAGTTCGCGAAAGAGACAGGCGTGAAAGTGCGCTGTCAGGCGATCTCCTGGGGTGACGCGCACAGCAAATATCTTACTTCCATCGCGGGAGAAGTTACCCCCGACATCGGCACCATGGGGCTTACCTGGGGAATGGAATTCGGAGAGCTTGGCGCGATGGTCGATCTCAGGAAAGAGTACCCCAAAGATGTATCCGAGCTCGAGACCAAGATATTTCCCGGGATACTCCGATCCACCCGACTGGGTGACAAGGTGTTCGGTATCCCGTTCGATATATCGGAGCAGATCATATATTACCGGACGGACATGATCCCGGAGCCGCCGAAGACATGGGACGAGCTTCTGGCGATGGTCAAGGACCTGAAGGCCCGGGATAAGGGAATGGTCTATGACTGGGGTTCTCTGGAGTGGATAGGGTACTCGTCTTTTCTCTGGCAGGCGGGCGGGGCCTATTATAACGAAGATTACACGAAGGTAACGCTCGATACCCCGGAGGCAGCGGAAGCGCTTGAGTTCTTCGCGTCGCTTTATGCCGCGGGAATGCCTAAGACACAGGTGCCGCTCGAACAGGGCATGCGGACAGGAGATTATCCGCTCGCCGTATCCGGTAACTGGAAGATGGTAAGCCTTACCGTAGGCGCGCCGGAACTCGCGGGCAAGTGGTCCATAGCCATGCTTCCGGAAGGACCGGCAGGCAGGAGGACGGCGTTCATCGGCGGAAGGATACTCGGTATTTTCTCGCGTTCGGAGAAGAAGGAAGAGGCCTGGGAATTCATAAAATTCCTCTTCAAACCCGAGAACCAGATAAAGATATACCAGGATTCCCTTGAGACGGAGGATTCATATCTCCCCCCCAACATGGAAACATGGAAAGACCTGCCGATGGATACCGGATTCAAGAAAGTGCTTGTAGAGCAGGCGAAGGACGCGAAAGGTCCGCCGCCCGTGCTTGCCTGGGATGCAAGCACCAGATTCCTGAACGAGGCCGTGCAAATGGTGGTCCTAAAAGGGGCCAGTGCTTCCAGTGAACTTCAAAAGGCCACGAAGAAGATGCAGAGGGAGCTGGAGAAGAGATAAATGGGGACGTCGCCCATTTAACCAGTCGTAAAGGTCAGAGCACCAGCCACCAGAGCACCAGTAGTTAATCAGTGAGCCAGTCAGCCAGAATAACCGCAAGACATAAGTGTATCAAAAATCAAAAAGCAAAAATCAAATATATAAGTCAAAATCCAAAATTTTTGATCTTTGGATTTTGATATGAATTTTTGACTTTTGATATTTGGTCTTTGAGTTTCAATACATGTCACCTATCACGTATTTTTCGCCTCTAGCCTTTCGTCTTAGGCTGAAGGCTGATAGCTGATAGCCCAAAACCAACAACTAACATCTAATCTCCATCCTTATCTATCACCATACAAAGGACTTACGCGCTAAGTTAGTCGTTAAAAAGCCAGATTTTTGGGTTGAAATTTGCGAGAAAAACTGATATTATCATTAAGAAAATAAATATTTAGTGGTGTAATTGTATTTATCATATAAGCAAATTGCTAATCAACACAGTCTTGGGAAGGACAAAATGTTAGCTGGAGAAAAAGGTCACTTCATTAAAATTATCAGTCTGGTCTTGATCGTCACGTTCGTTTCCCTGGATATATCCTGGGCCTATCCGGAAAGGATACCCGTGAATTCCGGTAAGTTACAGGCGGAACTCGCGTTCCAACCGGAGGTCATGGATGGGAAAAAGCGTGAGTTCAGGGAATCCCTCTTTTCGGATATTAAAATTTATCTTTCCGTTTGCGCCATTGCCGAGTACCTTCTGGGTGATGCGGACAACGGCGCGAAGCCACTGCCTATAAAACATCTTGAACCGGTTCTCAGGGGCGAAATAGGGGATGTAGCCGGGGGGATCGACCTTGCCGGTGTTGCGGAAGAAAACGGCGTGATAACCGTTCCCGTAATGCTCGGTGAAAAGAAGGGAAAGATACTTATCGCGAAAAGGAAAGGCTTATCCGTCAAAGAGCTCGCCGGTTATCAGGAAATGCTGTCCGATAAATACGTGATCAAGCTGGTTCCCGAAGGTCTTGAGGATGCTCCTCGAACCGCGGAAAGTGCGGAGGAAGAACCGACGGTCACCGTTTCCGATCCGGTCATCGAGATCGTCGAGGATCTTCCCGGGACAAGGATCCCGGGTAAGTTGAAAAGTATTATCGTAAAGACGATCATGACCACTGCTTTATCCGCGCTTATTATCGCGTTGGCCACTTCATGTTTTCCCGCTTACGGCGCGACCGCCGAAACCCTGGGCGTCGCCGGGAGTATTTCCGTTTGGACGTATATCATTGTCGCTTCATTGACCTTTTTCGCGGGGTATATGCTGGGGAAAAGGGAGCTGTATGTTTTGGAAAAGCCGAAAAGATTCACACGGCCGGGCATTATCACGGCGATCATATCGGGGAAAATGTCGAATTTCGCCATACCGTTCGCGGTCATAGGCGGTATCGTTTCGGCCGTTTTCGGCAACGTATATACATTAGGTTTAAGCGCCCTGATATTGGGGATGTCACTTGCCATGCGGGTGCGCGATTACGACGAACTGATAGCTTTTGTGGGACATACCGCCTCTGAGATGGATGAGCATTATCTTGATTTCCTGAACGTCGTTTATCGTATGGAAACGTTGAGGATAAAACATGTTCTTGATGAAAATTATCCTTCAAGTTTTATCGGGGAGCTTGTCGATATTTATGAGAAAGAGGCATCGCCCGTGAAAAGAAGGTATTTGCTCTGGCTTGTCGAAAGGCATGCCGACGGAAGATCGGTTTTTCACGTCGAGAAAATGCGGGAAACGGAGGAAGCGAGAGCCGATAAGGATCCGGAACTCGCCGGGCTTCTCGGGAGGCTGGCGGAAGTATTGGGCGAGGACTACAAAAAAGGCCGCAACATACACGCTTTCAGGGCGACAGACGGGATAAAGGCCTCCATTGTCGTGGGTGTTATCGCTTCCGCCGCGGGTATAGTTTCGATCGTAATGTGGGCTACGGTCGGGTTCACGGGGTACTGGGCCGCGCTTCCGTGGTTTGACGCTTATCTGTGGTACGCGACGGCCAAATATTTTTTGGTCGGATTGGGGGTAAAAGACACGCTGGTCATCGATGCCGGGTTCGATCGGAAAAAGGCGTGGCATGAACCGATATCTTCGAATAACGGATACCGGAACCGTGTCTTTGAAAAGCTTCCGTCACCCGTCAGGAGGGTCGTAGTAACTCATGAGGGGTTCCGGTCGCATTTTCTGGGGATGCTGAGCATGCTCCCGGTGATCTGGATATTGTTCCATATCAATTATTGCATATCGGAAAAAAGAGCCCATATGTATCGCAAGGCCCATTCGAAGAAAGAGGAGGCCGTTTTCGAGGTGATCTTCACGGGGGCTCCGGACATCGTGGAGATGGCGTATGATAATATCAGAAGTATTACCGATCTTGACGCGCTGAAAAGGCTTATGGCCCTTACCTTCGGGAGGAACGATAGACTGCAGGAACTGCTCCTCGACAAGCTTTTTGAGGCCGGCCTGCCTGCGGTCCGGGAGGCGCTGAGAGGCGCTTTCGCGGATGCGCATCCCCGGGCGATCGACTACATGGATTTCAAGGTGGAGCAGTCCATCAAGAAATATTTGTATTCGTCAATGCCGGATAATGCGGCGAAAAATCTGACCGACCTTATCGACAGAAGGGAAGATATCCCTATCGTAATATCCCTGGCGATGTATTATTTCAACAAGGACGGAACGTACGGGCTTCTCGGTGAGGCCACGGGAACGAAGGAGGGAGCGAGGCGCGTTTTCCTCGCCGAAAGGATATGGCTGGGGCTGAAGGAGATGCGGAGGCTGGACTTGGCCCCCGACGGCGTAAAGACGAGATACGATGAAAGATACGAAAGGGCGGTGTCGGAAAGGCTTGCCGATGCGCTTTCTGGCGCCTACGGTACGCTCGAGATAAGCGACGAAAGGTTCCGGACTTTGATGGAAGTCCTGCAAGAAAGGGTGCGGGCGCAGGATACGACCGCACCCGCCTGTACGCACGCGGCCGTACTTGCCGAGGACGAAAAAGAACTTCGGGAGACCATAGAAAAGAACATAAAGGATAAAAAACTTGCGAAAGAACCGATAATAGAAAAAAGGATAGCGGAGTACGTGAGAGGGGTCTTCAACCGGTACACCTTTTATAACGGGCGAGCGGTAAGAGTGGAGCCGCTTCCAGGATATGACCTGACGACCATAAAGATCAAGAAGGATGTGCCCAGCTGGTATCCCAAAGATTACGTAAGGATGATATCGCCCTCCGAACAGCAAACGATGGACGCCATTACCGAAGGCAAGGTCGAGGCTTTGGGCATAGAGGAAATGACAGCCGCACTCATAGGGATTGAGAGCGTCGGATTGGCATTCAAAGAAAAAGGCATGCCTGAGGTAAAAAAACAGGTGGACAGGGCTCTCGCGGAAGCGGTCCACGTGAAATATTCACCGCAACGCATTATAAATACCCTGGAGCAGCCCCTGGGATCAATGTTTATTCATGACGGTAAGATCGCCCAGGTAGAAATACCGAGTATCACGGTGAGCCTGGACCTTGAACGACTGGAGGAATTGGTGAAAGAAGCCCGCGGTGAGGCGACGCGGGAACCGGCGGAAGATGATGCCGCTATTCACGCTTCCATGAACAAGGGAAGAATAATACGGGAAGCGAAGGAACTCGCTTCGTTCTTACCCGAGCGGCCCCGTCCGGGTCTTGCCGGGACCGGCAATGAGACCGCGGCCGAAATAACGGAAAGCATAGAGGGCATACTTCGTGAGATAGATTCGTTAAAAGGATCCACGGATACCCCCGCTTTTTCCAAAAAATTCAAAGCACTGGAACGATCGGTGAGAGAAGGTATGCTTTCTTTCGAGACGGAGGCCCTGGTCTCGGCGATGATCATCATGGCGAGAAAGGCTAAAAGAGAGGGGCAAAACCTTATAATAGGCCTCGAAACGGATTGGATACCGGGCTCGGGAAAAGGGGACCTCCAGCATGACGCCATAAATCCGTTGATCAAAGAGATAGAATCCCTGGGGGATAAAATGAGGGCTATGGGTCTCGACAACGTGATCATATGCCATGACAAGGGAGCGGGCTTGGCCGAGGGAGTTTTAAAAAGCGCCGACGAAACATCCACCGGCCTTTCGAACGTAGTCGTTCTCGCGTCGGAGAAGACCGTTATGTCGGAAAGTTTTTCCCGCCTCAGAAGCACTTTTGGGAACAGAAGGGCTTTTCTCGCGGCCGTGGATACAAGTTTATTGCGGGATACGGCGCCGAACGATTTCCAGGAGCTCAGGATCAGGATAATCGGCATGCTATCGATGGCGCTCGAGCTTGCTACCGGCAAAAAAGCGCCTGATCTTTCCATTATCAGGGAATATGACGAAACGTTGAGACTGGTCGTTTTTCTCCCCGCGGCCGAACCTGTGGATTACGATAAGCTGAAGGATCTGTACAGGACTCAGCAGGCGGCATTGGTCGCGGCATAGGGTAGTCGCCGTCGTCCGGGATTCGAATATCGTGTTGATTTTATAATGAGTGAGACAGTCCCGAAATCCGAACGACGAACGACGATCGACGATCGACGAACGACGAAATTCTCAATGAATAAAAAAAGAGGTCGCGAAGATCGCGACCTCTTTTTTTCTGTATGAACCGTGCGAATTAGAACAGTATCTGCACCTTGGCGATGTATTCCCAGGCGGCACTTACGCGTTTGTAGCGTTCGCTTGTCCCGTCCCCGCGCGCCCACGCTGTTTGTCCGATCTGGAACTCCACGTTCAGGCTCGAGTCTCCGCCTTTCTCGATACTCGAAAACCCCCTGCCCAGGAGGCTGATTATGGGGCCGGCGCGCCACGTGATAGAATCTTTCCTCACGCCGGTGCCTTGATGCGAGAGCCTTACGTCGAGTTCGCCTTTAAGCATGAGCCAGTCAAAAGGGGACATGCCGGCCTCAAAGAACAGAGGAAAATAGTTGGCGAAACTGCTCTTATTGGCCCAGTCGGACTGCCAGAAATAACCGAACTCTCCCGAAACATAAGCGGGTCTTTTATATACCTTGAAAGATTTACCGACAAGGCCTCGCAGGTCAATGCCGTCGCCGTATTCAAAAATATCCGGCGCCTGGACCGTATCGGTACCCTGCGGGTGGATGAAGAACCGGAGCTGGGCGGCCGACACGACCGGTTTATCCGTTATCTTGTATTTCAGCCCGGCGACGATCTCCTTGAATCCTTCGTGCTTGTCTTTTTCCCTGTTATAAGCGGAAGTGTTGTAATCGTTCTTCCACCGGCTCCACGTGTAAGGGATGTTAAGGAGTATGTTGAGGTTATCGAAAATGCCGTATTCAAATTTTTGCTCCAGGTCCCATATCTCGGATATCCCGCCGTGGTCCCAGCGCGACCTGTCGCCGTTCTCGTCAAAGGCGTACTTCGCATGGAAGTACCTCACGTAGGTCTCAGACCAGAGTTTGCCTTTTTTGAGCGTCCACGGGCCGGCGTGCGCGTCCAACGGAAGCGCCGACAGAACAAACACTCCGATAATAAACAAAATGCCGAGTTTTTTCACGATATACCCCCCTTTTCAATGCAGGTTTCAGGTTTCAGGTGCTAGGTTTCAGGTTTACATATACCACAACCTAGAACCTAGCACCTGAAACCTAATAAAGAACTATCGACCGCGACTTAATCCAAAAAGAGCGGAAAACCACGCTACCGCCCAAGTATGACCTTTTTGTTCTTCCAATATGGACCTGACGTCCTCGGGAGTGAGTACGCCTTTTTCCGTAAGTATGGCCCCTATCTCCTTATGGATCGTATGTTTTTCCTCGTATTCCTTCTGTATGCGCAGGGCCTCCCTGATATCCTCTTCCGAGGCAAGCCCCTTGTTCACGGCTATCTCGCCGAATCTCCTGGTCTTTCTTTTCTTGAAGATGTTGAACATTTTTACCCATTTAAGATACGCCCCGGACATGAGCGGGGCGGAACTATCTTGAAAACTAGTATATATTATATGAATAAATACGTCAAGAAGGGAATGCGGGGTGCAGGGGGCAGGGGACGGGTAGGGGGATTTCAAGGATAAAGGTTAAAGGATGAAGGTTAAAGTAGATGTTAGATGTTGGTTTTGGGCTATCGCTATCAGCTTTCAGCCTAAGGCGAAAGGCGAGAGGCGAAAAATACGTGATAGGTGACATGTATTGAAACTCAAAGACCAAATATCAAAAGTCAAAAATTCATATCAAAATCCAAAGATCAAAAATTTTGGATTTTGACTTATATATTTGATTTTTGCTTTTTGATTTTTGATACACTTATGTCTTGCGGTTATTCTGGCTGACTGGCTGACTGGTTAACTACTGGTGCTTTGGTGCGCCGGTGCTCCAATTCTATTTTACCCTCTCGTCACGCGACACGCGTTACCCTGAGCTATTGCCCGAATAAACATTGACTTACAGCACGTAAATCATATATTATGCTATGACTATAAGTGAACGGGAGGTAAGAACATGAATTACGTCAAGACGGCGCTTCTTCTGGTCGTTATGACCGTCATCCTGATGTGGATAGGTAGTCTCGTGGGAGGGGCGAACGGTGTCATAGTGGCGTTCTGCGTGGCTATGGCAATAAACGGCCTGAGCTACTGGTACAGCGATAAGATAGTCCTCAGGATGTACAACGCGCAGGAACTCCCGAGAGACGGATACGGGGGGATTTACCGGACTGTTGAAGGATTGAGCGCTAATGCCGGCATACCGTGTCCGCGCGTTTGCATGGCGGATATAGAAGCCCCTAACGCTTTTGCCACCGGCAGGAACCCCGCTAACGCCGCACTATGCCTCACCAGGGGTATCATTGATCTTCTTGACGAGGACGAAATCAGGGGCGTCATATCGCACGAACTGGCGCATATAAAGAGCAGGGATACCCTGATAATGACGGTGACGGCCGCTATGGCCGGCGCAATAATGATGATAGCCTACATGGCGCGCTGGGTTGCCATATTCGGCGGGTATTCCAGGGACAGGAGGGATTCGGGGAACCTTATAGGGCTTCTCGCGGTCAGCATTGTAGCCCCGATCGCCGCGGTCATGGTCCAGCTCGCGATATCACGCTCGAGAGAGTACGCCGCCGACGCGCGCGGCGCGCAAATGTCGAAAAACCCGCTGGGCCTGGCACGCGCTCTTGAAGACCTGGAACGTTCAGCGAAGAAGTACAGATTCAACGCGGCTCCCCAGACCCAGCATCTTTTCATCGTGAAACCCTCTGCCGCGGGTTTTGTCGCTAACCTCTTCTCAACGCATCCTTCCACGGAGGAAAGGGTGAAACGGCTAAGGAGCATGGCTTGATGCGCGGAACACACTACATCATAATACTGGCCGCCGTAACTCTTTTTCTTTTCTTTTTTGGTCTGGGCGACATGGCCCTTACCGATCCGGACGAAAGTTTCTATGCCGAGACGGCCCGCGAAATGCTGGTCAGGGGCGAATGGATAACCCCGTATATATTCGGCAAGCCGCAGTTCGAGAAACCGGTGCTTTTTTACGTTTTGGTGGCCTTGAGTTACATGGTATTCGGGGTAGGTGAGTTCGCGGCGAGATTTCCCGCGGCCGTGCTCGGCATGTTCGGGATACTGGGCGTGTATCTTCTGGGTAAACGTTTATTTTCGCCACTTTGCGGTTTTCTGTCGGGGCTTATTCTCGCAACGTGTATCCAGTATGTCATCCTGGCGAGGGCGTGCGTCACCGACATGGCCCTTACGGTTTTCATCCTTTACACGCTGGTATTTTTTCTCGCGGGATGGTCCGGGGGGAGGAAGGCGAATTACCTTGCCGCTTCGTTCATGGCCGCGCTCGCCGTTCTCACCAAAGGGCCGGTAGGGCTTTTTATCCCCGGTCTTATCGTTCTTGCATATATCATCTCAAGCAGGCAATGGGATAAGCTTAAAAAGATACCCGTAGCGTGGTGCGCCCTTCTTTTTCTTGCGGTAAGCCTGCCGTGGTATGTCACTGTCTGGCGTATCCACGGCGCCGCGTTCGTCGACGAGTTCTTCGGTTTTCATAATGTGACAAGGTTCCTTGAGCCGGAGCACCGGATAGGGGCATCACCGTTCTTTTACATACCCGTCGTATTGGGAGGCATCTTCCCGTGGAGCGTTTTTCTGCTTTTCGGGACATGGGAGATGGGGAAGGAAACAGCGTCCGGCGTCCAGCGTCCGGCGGTCAGCGGTTACAGGGCATTCTTGCTGATATGGTTCCTGGTCGTTTTCCTGTTCTTCTCGGCCTCGAGCACTAAGCTCGTGACGTACATCTTTCCGCTTTTCCCGGTCCTGGCCGTTGTCACGGGAAGGTACTGGGAGAGATTCATCTCTCCGGAGTTCGGGCAGCGGAGCGTTGACGGTACAATGAAAGCGGCTTTTATCGTTTTCGGCGCGCTTTCGGTGCTGGCGGCCGCGGGTACGGTGCTTTTGGTAAGACATGAATATCCGGGCACCCCCGCGCTAAAAGGCGCCTTGATGGGGGGGGCAGCCTTTCTGGCGTGTATTATCGTATCCGCGTTTTTTCTTTTCCGCGGCAGGAAGATGGCGGCCTTCAGCGCCATAGTAGCGGCTGTTATGATATCGCCTCTGCCGGTGGCCCGTTACGTCTTTCCGGTGATCGATATCCACGAATCAAGCAAGATCCTTTCATGTCATGTTAAGAAACTTGCTTCGGACACAGAAGCGGTAGGGGGCGAATGCGATCACAGGAGAGGAATAGCATTTTACATGCAGAGGGAAGATGTCACAGACATCCATCCTAATCAAGCCCTGAGGGAATTCTTTTCGCGCGAGGACCGTGTGTGGGGCATAATACAGCTTAAACATTACGGTGATCTGAAAAAAGATATGCCGGACAGCGTATCTGACCCCTTGTTCCGGGCTGGGAAGTACGTGGTGGTGACGAATTCGGCAGTAGGGCAGGAGAAGTGATAAGTAATAAGTAATACGTGATATGTGGGCGAGAGGGAGCACTAGCGCACCGGTCACCAGAGCACCAGTAGGTTTGGTTATTGATTATTAATTATTGGTTGTTGGTTTTAGGTGGCGGGATTAGATGTTTGATGTTAGATATTGGTAAAATCACTAACATCCAATATCCAACATCTAAGGTTCGGTTTTCGCTATCTGTGATCATCTGTAATAAATCTGTGCTAATCTGTGTTTTATAGACGAGGAACCATGAACAACGAACAACGAACGAGTGCGAAGCAAAGCGAAGCCTCCCCGAAGGGGACGAACAACGAACGACGATATAGCATCTCCTTCGTTCTGCCGATGTACAACGAGGAGGAGAACATAGAAGATGCGGTAAGGACCCTTATGTTCCTGGGGGGTCAGATCTCGGATGATTTCGAGATAGTTATAGTGGATGACGCTTCGACGGACGGCTGCGCGGACACGGTCGAAGAACTTTCCAAGGCGGACGGCAGGATAAAGTTATACCGCCTCCGAAGCAACACAAAATTCGGGGGAGCTTTCGCCGAAGGATTTAAAAGGGCCTCTAAGGACGTTATCATGTACATGGACTCCGACATGCCCGTCAGCGAGGAGGACATAAAAGCGTCATTGCCGCTCATCGGGAACGCGGATATCGTTACCGGGTACAGCAGGGTCAAGAAGGGCGATACGCTTAAGCGTAAGATAATTTCCGGGGGTTATAATCTTTTGGTCCAGGCGCTTTTCGGCCTGCACATAAGGGATATTAACTCCGGCTATAAGGTCGTGCGCAGGGATCTGGTCAGGGATATAAAGTTCATTTCCCGGAGCCCCTTTGCCGATGTCGAACTTTTCCTTCATGCCAGGAAAAAACGCGGAAGAGTGAAGCAGTATCCGCTCGTGTTCAAGTCACGTTCCGGCGGGAAGTCCCATATCGCGCGGTTCCCGGTCATATTGGCGACTTTCCGGGATATGATAAAAGTAAGGGTCCGCTGGCTTTTTGGGGTGATCTCATGAAGATGTTGATAGTGAACGCGGACGACGTAGGCCTTTCCGGAGCCGTGAACGAGGCCGTAAAGAGGTGTTGTCAGGCCGGGGTCATAACGGGAGTTAGCCTGATGGCCTGCGGGAATAAGTTTACCGAAGGCGCCGAGATGCTGAGGGGGACGGGCAATCGGGACGCGGGGGTCCATTTGACGATTACCGGAGGGTTTACCCCATGCGTGAAAGACATCTCCCTGGTAAGTTCTCTCCTGACCGGTAAAGGCGTCTTTACGCGTGATTACAAAAGTTTCGCGGCAAGCTGTCTTCTCGGGAAAATAAATCCGGATCATTTGTACGCGGAGCTTAAAAGCCAGTTCGAAAGGGTAAAGAGGGAGGGTTTCCGCATCACCCATCTCGACAGTCACGAGCATGTTCACATGTTCCCGGGCGTCCTTAAAACGGTTATCGCCCTGGCGCGGGAAATGGAAGTGCCGTATGTGAGATTTCCCGAAGAAAGCCCGGTGGTGATAAGAAAATGTTTCTCTCCGAAGGACCTGGCGCGCCACGCGGCGCTCAAACTTTTCTCCGGCACTGCCGAAAAAGCCTTAACGCGTTCGGGGATCAGGCATAATGATATTTTCTGGGGGCATTTCCATTCAGGGCGTATAGATGAGGATATCCTGTGTTTTATATCGGAGAACGTCCGGGACGGCATAAACGAGCTTGCGGTGCACCCGGGAATACTGTCTCCTGAGCTTTTGGAGGAATTCCCCTGGTACCGGAACTCCGAACGGGAAACGGAGGCGCTACTAGGCGGAAGGTGGAAGGGGATACTTGCCGCGGGCGGAGGGTGCCTTGTTTCGCACGCCGAAGCGCTGGACCTTAAGCTGTAAATTTTAAGCTTTAAGCTGTAAGCAAAAAAGCGCAGGGCAAAAGCCATGCGCTTTTTTTAAATCTCAGGGTGCCGTCGCTTATTCGGATTTGATGAGCAGTATTACCGCGATGAGCAGCAAACAGGCCGTACCGGCGAACATGCCTACGGCGGAAAAACCGTCACCCAGGACCGGCAGCTGCGAGAAGCCCATGATGCTTTTCTCGCCGATGAACCTTCCGATCACCGTGTAGATGAAAAGAATAGTCCCCACTAAAGCTAAAAGATTCCCTAATGCCTTCATAGTTACATACCCCCCTGTTAGGTAACTTTGACAGTATCCAAGCTCTTTAGGGAAATATACCACGCGCGGGAAGTGATGTCAAAGGAAATAGGGGAGAGTGGGTTCTAGGTATTAGGTTTCAGGTTTTAGGTTGTATGGCAAGAACATATTGAGAGAGAAGTGTGAAGGTTGAAACTTAGAACACAGAGCACCAGTCACCGGAGCGCCAGTTCGGGGAACGGCCTTCTCCGTCATTGCGAGGAGGCCCCAAAGGGGCCGACGCGGCAATCTATAATGGTGACGGGTGACGAGTGACATGTGACGGGAGAAGGGCCAAATGCGAAGCAAATTTCTACGGGTGAAGGGCAGGTTATAGGTGTCAGGTTTTAGGTTCTAGGTTGCGAATTAAAATTTCCTGGGTGAAGGGCCAATTTCGAGCAAAGCGAGAAATTGCCCCGAACCGCACGATGTTTATTCGCAGGAAAATATGGAAGAGCCTTGCTTTTACAGATTTTCCTGCGAATAAACAAAAAACGGCCGTAAGGCCGTTTTACACAAAAAGCCCGCCTGTATCAGACGGGCTTTTGCTTTTTGTGGTGCGGGCGAGGGAAAACTGGCCCGAAGGGCCAGGATCCCCGACACCCGCAAGTTACATGAGCCGAGAAGGATGAAGGGCAGGTTCTAGGTTTTAGGTTCTAGGTTACG
>CAZMEZ010000002.1:95407-105146 GCA_964565425.1 uncultured Planctomycetia bacterium
GGTGCGGGTGAAGGGAAAACTGGCCCGAAGGGCCAGGATCCCCGACACCCGCAAGCTACATGAGCGAGTGGAGCGAGCGAAAACTACTGTTTTCAAGTTCGCGGAACGAGCGAATATCACCCGCCGCAGGCGGGACACTAAATGCAAAAAAAATGGGGAGAAAATTTATTTTCTCCCCATTTTGGCATTTAGTGGTGCGGGTGAAGGGACTCGAACCCCCAAGGAGTTGCCCCCATATGGACCTGAACCATACGCGTCTGCCAATTCCGCCACACCCGCAAAGATTTTTCCTTGAAAAATCTTTAGAGTATTGGAGATTGGAAATTGGAGATTAGATGCCGCCAATCTCCAATACGGTCCAATATCTAATCTCTATTTTCAAAGCACGTCATCGGTGTTGACAATTATTGTAGAGGATTATACTATAAATGGAAGTTAGCGTCAATTGAACTCATTTACGGGGAAACAGGTGATAAAGCCCCATAATTATGCTATAATAAAGCTAGAATTATGCCGAAAGAAAATAACAGCGTTGTTACGAACCGGCAGGCATTCCGCGATTTTCATATAGAAAAGACCTTTGAAGCGGGTGTAGAGCTCTTTGGAGACGAAGTGAAATCGCTGCGGGCCGGGAAGGCTAATTTAAAGGGAAGCTTCTGCAGGATCGAAAAGGGGGAAGTTTTCATCTTTAACATGCACATAAGCCCGTATGAATTTTCAAGTGACGAAACAGACCCTGTACGGCCCAGGAAGCTGCTATTACATAAGAACGAGATAAAGCATCTTAATGTTAAACTGGCGCAACAGGGGTATGCTCTTGTTCCGCTAAAGGTCTATTTCAAGCGCGGGTACGCCAAGGTTGAGATAGGCCTCGGCAAAGGTAAAAAGCTTTACGACAAACGTCACGCGCTGAAAGAAAAACAGGCAAAGAGAGAGATAAGCCGCGCGATGCGGCATAAGAATAGATGATCATTTCAGCTTTAAGCTGTAAGCTTTAAGTTATAAGACATAAGTTCTTTGAAAATAGAGCTGTAATATATCCCCGGAATGGAAATAAAAGCACATTCCGATAAAGGAAAAGGAACAGCCCCCGCGAAGCGGGGGCGTTAAGGGAAAACCATCGGTTTTCCCTTAAAAAAATTCGGCGAGGCAACGAGACCTTTTGGCGAAGCCAAAAGGCGCGAAGGCGGCGCTACCGATAAGCGCCGGCCGAAACGCCGAATTTTCCTGAGCTATGGGGGTGACAGGACTCGACGTGTTCTTTCGGTCTTGGAGCAGCATGCAGAGGTTTCAGGAGGCCTCTATAAAAACCTGAAAAAAATAAACGCAGACTACGATCCAGTAGCCGAAGCGGAAGCGATTCTTGCTTCGGATGCGTTAAATGTTCCCGCTATAGCGGGGACTGGTTCATTAGTTGGCGCCTTGGCTTACTAATTGAACCCAACTCACAAGGACTCCTGGGGCGATATCTCCTGACTCCAGGCAGTATTAGGAGATTGCTTCCGGAAGTAATCCCGTCTACCGGGTTTTCCGGGAAAAGAATAAAGGTAGAATAAGCATGTAGATACTCCTCGGTCAGAGTTCGCGGACCCGGGTTCGAATCCCGGCACCTCCACCATTTAAAAGCCGAAGCCTCGCTAACAAGGCGGGGCTTTTAAATGAAAAAGGGCAACCTTTAAGGTTGCCCTTTTTGTTTATTCGGCTCGAAAATCAGGAAAAAATACATTCTTTCCCGATTTCCTCGCCTCATAAACAGTGTAGGGCCGGGGATCCTGGCAGACATGTAGACGCGGGCCAGTTTTCCCGGCACCTCCACCATATTAAAAGGCTCACGATCATTCGTGGGCCTTTTTGTCGGGGAGCCTTTTAATATGGTGATGGAACGGGCGAGGTGGAAATAATATAAAATAATGACCGCCGAATCTGACCGAATGACGAAGGCATGAGGAAATGCAGGAGAGGGCGTAAAGCAACGCGACGAAAAGGAGCATTGTAGCCCGATCCTGCCCGGCACCTCCACCATACTGTTTCAACAGAAAGCCGATTTCAAACACGAAGTCGGCTTTTTTGGTGTAAATACTCTAAAACACAGGGAGATAGATAAGAATCTATATGCAGATACCATCAGTTATGTTCAGGGGTAAAATGGCACTTTTCAGAAAAAATCGTGGTGGTAATAAAAGTATTAGTCTTATTCCGAGAACGGCCATATAATAATAGTTGTGATATCAATAATCATACCCTTATATAATGAAGAAAAAATTCTCAGAGAAAGAAATGAATTTTTTAAAAGGCTTGGAGAAAAAGCGGAACTCATTTTTGTCGATGGAAAGAGTGATGATGAAAGTCCGGGAATAGCCTCGGGATACGGGAAGCTGATAGAGACTGAAAGGGGCAGGGCCATGCAGATGAATCAAGGGGCACAGGTTTCTTCCGGAGAAACCCTTTTATTTTTACACGCCGATGCCTCTATAGATCCGATCACGACAGAAAATATAGAAAACGCCGTAACTCAAGGTTTTTCAGGAGGCTGTCTCACCCAGCATATAGACCATAAGGGTAAAGTTTTCAGAATGATCGAGGTTTTCGGTAATTTTAGGGCAAGGGTAACAAAGGTTTTTTATGGAGACCAGGCCATCTTTGTGAAGAAAGATATATTTTCCGAGATAGGCGGGTTTCCCGAGGCGCCTGTTATGGAGGATGTTCTTTTTTCGAAAAAAATGCGCAAAAAAGGCAAAACTAAGATACTTGAAGATAAAGTATCTGTATCAGCCAGGCGATGGGAGAGAAAAGGAGTGATGAATACTATTTTATTGTATTCATTTTTGAACATTTTATTTTATTTCAGGATCCCACTGGATAGAATAAAACAATATTACGATGATCTAAGATGAAAACATGTTTAATTATCTTCGCTAAAGAGCCGGAACTCGGGCGGGTTAAGACCCGACTTGCCGGGCATGTGGATGGTATCAAAGTTATAGAGTTTTACAAGGAGTTTGTAAGAAACACTATAGCTTTGGCGAAAAATGTGCCAAGTGATGAAAAACTGCTAGCTTACGATTCTTCCGGAGATCCCGGTTTTATTAGAAGCATTAAAGGCGACTTGTCACTTTTCAAGCAGGAAGGCAGTGATCTGGGTGAAAGAATGCACAACGCGTTCCTGTATTCCGAAAGATCCGGAAATGAAGCTACTGTTATCATAGGTTCAGATTCACCTGATCTGCCGTCAGAATATATAAATAAGGCTTTTAATAGTCTTGAAGAAAGCGATATTGTTATAGGGCCCTCCAGGGACGGAGGGTATTACCTGATAGGGCTTAAGCAACCTGACGAGAAAATATTCAAAGATATTAGTTGGAGCAGTGATAAAGTGTTTTCCAAGACGATGGAGAACATTGAGAATATTGGGAAGATGGTTTTGTTGGTAGATGAGTGGTATGATATAGATACACCGGAAGATCTGGAATTTTATAATAAAAAATTGAGGAGACTAGATGAACGCTTTTGAGTCTAAAGTGATGGAAACAGATAAGCAGGCTACAAAAAGGAAGCCCTTGGAGATACTGCAGGTCAATATGGGAAATTTATGTAATCAGTCGTGCAGACATTGTCATGTGGAGGCCGGGCCTGACGGAAAAAATATAATGACCAAAGAGACCGTGGATAAAGTTCTGGATTTCCTCAAAAAGAAAAAAGGACTTACACTTGACATTACCGGCGGGGCGCCTGAGCTAAACCCGAATTTCAGATATCTCGTAGAGAACGCGGGGTCTTTGGTAAAAGAGATCATAGTCAGGAGCAATCTTACTGTGCTTTTAGAAAAAGGGCAGGAAGATACCCCGGAATTTTATAAAAAAAACAAAGTAAGGATCGTCTGTTCCATGCCGTGCTATACAGAAGAGAATGTTGATAAGCAGCGGGGTGGCGGCGTTTTTGAGAAGAGTATTAAGGCGCTTAAAATGCTGAATTCTAAAGGATACGGGCGCGTAGATGGCCTTAAAATGGATCTCGTGTATAATCCGGGAGGATCGTATCTGCCCGGGCCGCAAAAACAGCTGGAAAGTGATTACAAAAAACAACTCAAAGAGGGGTATGACATAGATTTCGAAAATCTGATCACAATAACCAATGCGCCTATAAAAAGGTTCAAAAACATCCTTGATGAAGTCAATGAATATGAGGATTACATGGATCTTTTAAAGGAAAATTTCAATAAAGAAGTGGTCTCTAACGTTATGTGTCGAACTCTTCTGAGTATTGGGTGGGACGGAACGCTTTATGATTGCGATTTTAACCAGGCGCTCGGGATGCCCGTTTTAGACTCAGGGGGCAAGGCTCTCCATATAGAAGATATCGGTCCGGATGATCTTAATGATAAGAGAATATGTTTCGCGGACCACTGTTTTTCCTGCACGGCGGGGTCGGGTTCAAGCTGCCAGGGGTCTCTCGAGAAGGGATGCATTGAGTCAACCAGAGAGATGGTAAGCGATTATTACGGGAATGTGCTTTCAGGATCAAAAGACCTCAAGACCAGCGCCTGCTGCTGCGCTGAAAGTGTACCGCGACACATAAAAGAAGCGGCCAAACTTATAGCGCCGGAGATATTGGATAAATTTTATGGCTGCGGGTCACCGATCCCGGATGATCTTTGTTGTAAGAAGGTTTTGGATCTTGGCTGCGGGACGGGCAGGGATTCGTATATTATAGCCCATCTTGTCGGCCCCGGCGGGGAGGTTGTAGGGGTGGATATGACGGATGAGCAGTTAGATATAGCAAAAAAATATATTGATCATCAGATGAAAGTTTTCGGTTTTGATGAGCCCAATATTAAATTTCTTAAAGGTTATATAGAAGACCTTAAAACAATAGGATTAAAGGATAGTTATTTTGACAAGGTAGTATCTAACTGTGTTGTTAATCTATCGGCCAGAAAAGACATGGTATTTTCCGAGGTGTATAGAGTGTTAAAGGAAAGCGGTGAATTTTACTTTTCAGATGTCTTCAGTGACAGGGTCCTCCCGGAGTGGATGAAAGATGATCCTGTGCTTGTCGGTGAGTGTCTAGGGGGAGCTCTTTATGTCAAAGATTTCGAGACCCTGGCTAGTGAAGCGGGATTTGTCGAGTTAAAGGCTGTGTCTGAAACACCGATAGAGATCTCAAATACTGAAATTAAAAACAAAGTAGGCGAGGCGAGATTCGTATCGATCACGTATAGCCTGAGGAAAAAATAATGAAATACGATCATGACATTGTTATTATCGGCGGCGGCGCGGCAGGACTCGTAGCTTCGATGGCAGCGGTGTCACTGGGCGCAAAAACAGCTATGATAGAAAAAAACAAACTAGGCGGGGACTGCACCTGGTATGGTTGCGTTCCTTCAAAAGCTCTTCTCAAAGCTGCCCACAGCCTGCATGAAGCTAAAGCAATATCTAAATACGGGATAAACCCGGCACAGGAGATGAAATATAACCTTGCCGATGTGATGTCTTCTGTAAGAAAGGTGGTAGAAGAAGTCAGTTCACATCATCCGGCAAGCGTTTTTGAGGAGCGGGGGATAAAAGTTATATTCGGAGGTCCAAAGTTCGTGAACGAGCATTCCATTCAGGTAGACGGCAGCACTATAACGGCTAAACGTTTTATGATCTGCACGGGGTCAAGCCCCATGGTCCCGCCTGTTGAAGGACTTAGTGACGTGGAATATCTTACCAACGAGAATATTTTTGACCTGGAAAAAATCCCTGAGTCTCTTATGGTCCTGGGCGGAGGACCGATAGGGATGGAGCTTTCACAGGCTTTTTCACGGTTGGGCGTTAAGGTGACAATGGTCGAGATGTTCGACCGCCTCTTGTTCAGAGAAGATGAGGAAATCTCCGGGGTGATCACAAAAGAGTTTCTGGAAGAGGGGATAGAAATAAAAACCGGGAAAAAGGCTGTTAAGGTTACCGAAGGAGCAGGCAAAATAAGCGTGACCTTGGAAGATAAAGAAGGCAATAGTTCGGTCGTCTCAGCGGAAAAACTACTTGTAGCGGTCGGACGATCGGCAAATTTAAAAGAGCTTGATCTTGAAAAAGCCGGTGTAGAATATTCACCAAAAGGTATAAAAGCGGATAATAGCTTGAGAACGACAGCGAAAAATATATATGCCGCAGGCGACGTTGTGGGTCCTTATCAGTTCAGTCACATGGCTGAATATCAGGCTATAATAGCTTGCGGGAACGCTTTGATGCCTTTTAAAAGAAAAGTTGATTATACAGCCGTGCCATGGTGTACGTTCACTGACCCTGAGCTTGCAAGGGTAGGACTTACTGAAAAAGAAGCTAAAGAAAGATTTCCGGGGATCCGGGTATACAGGGCAGATTATAAAAATAATGACAGGGCCGTTACCGATAAGATCACAAAAGGGACGGCAAAGGTCGTGTGCGACAGAAAAGGACGGATCCTTGGTGCGCATGTGGCGGGGGCGAATGCCGGAGAGATATTACACGAGTATGTTCTGGCAAAACAGCAGGGGCTTAAAATAAGCGCCTTAAGCGGGACGATACACATATATCCCACTTTGGCACAGATAGTTAAAAGGACAGGAGATGCTTCTTTTGGAGCTCTTTTAGGGGCGAAGTGGTTCAAGATGTTTACCAGAACTATGTTAATGATGCTGAGGTGAAATGTTAATTTTAATTTGTTAATATGAAAAAAGAAAGGAGTGTGCCATGGATTACACATGCGGCACATGCGGTGAGGTTATCCCGAGAGAATTGATGGTAATAATCCCTCATACGGAAAAACACATAATAGACGAGATCCGGAAGAAACATCCCGAGTGGTCTGGGTCTGACGGGGTTTGCAAGAAGTGCTATGAGTATTATAAAAAAGAGATGGGTAAATAAAACCCGCATTTGAGAAGATCTGTCATGAATAAGAAGATATTTCCCCTGGTCATAAAGTTATGCGCAGGCATTGCTATTATAACATTAGTCTGGTGGATGGTGAAATGCCAGTGTGTTAACTTAAAGGCATTAACCCCGGCGAGTATACGGGATTATATACGATCATTCGGTAATTTTGCCGTGGCCGCGTATATAGCAGCCTATATTTTGAACACTATATCGATAGTTCCGCCAATAGCGCCCTTATCGTTGACCGCGGGGCTTGCTTTTGGATCTGTCCCCGGAGCGGTTTATTTAATGCTGGCAGCCATGATAGGGACGAGTGTAACCTTTTTTATTTCCAGATTTTTCGGAAGGGATCTTGTCGAGAAAGCCTTGAAAGGGAAATTCAGGGACCTGGATGAAAAGCTTGAAAGGAACGGTTTTATGACCGTGCTTTTCTTCAGGGTAGTTCCGCTTGTCCCGTACGAAGTGCTTAACTATTTTTGCGGGCTGTCTAAAATAAAGTTCCGGGATTATTTCTGGGCGACATTTCTTGGGCTTATACCCGGGGTCATCGTGGCGGCTTTTTTTGGAGGGAGCCTTGGAGAGATACAAAGCATCAGCGATATTTTCACGCCAAGGTTTTTTGTTGCCGTAGGACTTATGGCACTTATAATAATAATTCCGACTTTATATAAAGTCATGAAAAAAAGGAGGGGCATGGGTTCAACACCTGAAGAGATAAGACAGATGGAGCATATGCATGTAAAAATGAGCTATAATCAGATAGACGAGCTGATATTTGGCGGAAATAATATGTGCTGCCAGACCCATTTTGAACAGGAGCTTCTTTCAAAAGGGATAACAGCTGATATCTCTTTAGAGGCGGAGAGATTGGATAATCCGGAAGGTGTTAAATATTTTTTCTGGTTTCCCTGGCTGGAGGATACTTCCCCATCGATGGAATTGGTTAATGTGGCCATGGGGGTTATGGATTCTTTGATAAAGAACGGAATAAAGGTTTATATCCATTGCAAGAACGGGCATGGGAGGACGACAACTTTTCTGGCATCCTATTACATACATAGAGGCATGGAATCCGATGAAGCCTTAAGCCATATTCTGAGTAAAAGACCGTCAGGTCATTTAAATGATGTTCAACGATCTTTTTTGAAAGAGTACGAGAAAATAATAAAATAGCAAAAAATAGAACAAAATCGTGGTGAAATCGTGGTGAAATACCCGCTTTGAGCATGAAAATGGATACTCCCGGCACCTCCACCATTTAAAAGCCGAAGCCTCGCTAACAAGGCGGGGCTTTTAAATGAAAAAGGGCAACCTTTAAGGTTGCCCTTTTTGTTTATTCGGCTCGAAAATCAGGAAAAAATACATTCTTTCCCGATTTCCTCGCCTCATAAACAGTGTAGGGCCGGGGATCCTGGCAGACATGTAGACGCGGGCCAGTTTTCCCGGCACCTCCACCAAATTGTTACAACATTAAGCCGATTTCAAATACGAAGTCGGCTTTTTTGTTGTAACTGTTGAAAAGACGGGAACATACATGTGAAAGCATATGCACTTATCATCAGTTATGGTCAGGTTATAGTAATGCAAAACGTGGTGGAAACTTGGTAGAATTTTCGTATGTCCACAGGGAAAGTATTTACATTGAATCGCTCATAAGCATATTTAACCGGCAGATACTGGAATACGTGATTGTGTTGGGTAAAAGTGCTTGACTTGTTTTAACCAACAATATATACTTTAAGTATGTTTGTTGGTTAAAGGAGCTGGAACCGTGAAGAGAAGAGGGGTTATAAAAGGTGTATTAGCGGAGGAGCTGGAAAATTCTATCCGCATGAAAAAAGAATATGAAAAGGCATTAAGGAAATTGCCCAAAGGGTGTCTTTCTGTAAAAAAGATACATGGACATGAGTATTGTTATCTGGTAAAAAGATCCGGCAAGAAGCTAAAGTACGATTATAAGGGCAAGTTGTCCGAAGAAGAAAAAAAAGAGTATCATAAGATAAAAAAAGAACGGGCAAGGTACAGGCGGTTATTGAGTCAAGTTAATAAACAGATCAAGTATCTGAAAGGGGCATTGCGTGGGAAAGAAGCAGTATGATCTATTTGTAGAAGTATTAAGGCGTTTTAAAGAAGCCGGTATACTTAAAAGCCTTGTTCTCATCGGCAGCTGGTGCATACCATTCTACAAAGAATATTTTAAAGAATTGAAAAACTTGTCGCCAATAAGGACGAGAGATATGGATTTTCTGGTTCCCCTGGATGCTAAATTTAAAAAAAGAGTAAATGTAATAGAGTTGCTTGAAGATCTCGGGTTTAAATATGAGTTTCTAGGTGAAGAAGGATATATAAGGTTATTGCATCCGCTGTTGATGCTTGAATTTCTGGTACCTGATCTCGGTAGAGGGAGTGATAAGCCCTACAAACTGCCGGATTTGGCGATTAATGCTCAAAGGTTAAGGTTCTTAGGTATGCTTGCTGAGGTCACGATAAAAGTTAATATTGAAGGCATAGATGTTATTATGCCTCACCCTGTAAGTTTCGCTTTACAAAAACTCCTGGCAAGTAAAAGAAGAAGCGGCGCTAAAAGAAAGGAAAAAGAGGATAAAGATAAAAGGACAGCCTTGCAGATAATCGAGGCGATGATCAAGGAAGGAGAGGCTGCGCCAATTAAGGGTGTTTTTAAGTCAATGCATAGAAATAGACAGAGAGATGTTCTGAAGGTTCTCAAAGAGGAAGACGCAGTAGAAGTATTAGATGTTCTATCCGATGCCGTTTAACACGTGCAAATCGTGGTGAAATCGTGGTGAAAAGGGTATTTTGAGCACGAAATCCGATAGTCCCGG
>CAZMEZ010000003.1:0-93073 GCA_964565425.1 uncultured Planctomycetia bacterium
CCGGTCCGGCAATCCCTCGCCGGCGGGCGGGCGAACAGGCTCGGGATTGTCGGCCTTGGAGTATTCTGTATATTCATTGCGGGTTTTTTGCTAAATGGCCATAGCCCTTCCTGCAGGAAGGGCTATTCATGCCTCCACGGGTTTTCCTTAAAAGAACCTCGACAAGTTAACGGCGCGTGTTCTTTGCGGAAAATCCGTTCCGGCATTGTCCCCGGTCCGGCAATCCCTCGCCGGCGGGCGGGCGAACAGGCTCGGGATTGTCGGCCGGAAGATGTTATCCGGCTTGAAACCGGCAGGGTATTCCCACTTGCCAAACAGGCTGGGTGTCATTTTACTTATAGGTTGTCCACCCGGAAGCGGGTGTCAGAAAAAAGGGGGGGGGAAGAGATGAGAAGGATATTCGTGATATTGCTGGCTGTGGCGTTCGTTCACGGCGCGGTTTCCGTCTATGCGGCCCAGACGGGGTCTTCATCAGGCAAGAAATCCGTGTTCCAGGACATGGCCGACTGGATCAAGGGAGAAAAGGGTTCGAGCTCGACAAAAGCCTCGTCGAGCGGCGGTAAATCGACCAGCGGCTGCATAAAGTAAGATAGCGTTTTTAGCGGAAAAATCCCCTTCCACATGGATAGCATGAGGAGGGGGATTTTTCTTGTGAAAAACGGATAGTGTAACATATTGTGGGCACTTTCGAGGTCATTGATTGTGCTTGCCAAACAGGGCGTTTTGCGTTAAGATAATCAATAACTTAGTAGTACAACCGGAGGTAGGGACATGGAGAACAACGAAAGAACGGAAAACACCGCGACAGCGAAGACAGGCCAGCCGGGCCCCTCGAAAGAGGCCTGCGAGATCATCGCGTGCACGCTCCTTAAAAGGTACATGAAGGAGCGCGACGAGGAACGGGCCATGGCGAAGGCATAGACGAAAATCCGGCGGCAAAGATATAGAGGCCTCCTTTCGATAAACAGAACATCGAAAGGGGGCTTTTTGTTTTTGAGGCCCGGGACATGTTATTTGCATTCTGTGTCAGTTAGGATATAATGTTAGCCATGAAACGTTTCTTAATCGCAGTATTATCGGTCCTGTTCGTGTGTGTATCTGCCTATGCCCAGCAACAGGCGCGGTTCGATCCGAGGGGTCGGGAGAGAGGGTATTCCCGGACCGAAGACGATACGACCTATCGCTATACCAAGGACGGCAGGCCTGCTGGTTATACCCGGACCGAAGGCGATCAGGGCGTCGATTTCTGGTTCGACGGGCGCCAACGCGGTTATTCGGAAACTTATGACGGCACGACGTATCATTACGACAAACAGGGTCGCCCCCGCGGGTATTCACTCGACTATTCCGGGAATGCCGTGGAAAAGGAGCCCGCTGATTTTATCCCTCAAGGCGCTTACTGGGGCGTTTCGGGACCGTCCGATGAAAACGAAGAAAAGGAGTAATTACATGAAAAGACGTTACGTGTGCAAAGCAGCCGCTGTATTGGCTTGCATTTCGCTGCTTGGAGGGTGTACGTCGACGCCGAAACAGAGAAACGGATCTTATTTCGCGGACCTGTATAAGCGAATAGCGTACAAGCAGGAGGGCGATTACCGGGTTATAGATATCTTTTATTCCACGAACCGGACAGTGGAAGAGAAAGCGGATGCCCCGCTGCGGTTCAGGCCCGTAATGTCCAAGGATCTTACCAGCGGCGTTCTGCAGGTCAAGATAGATCCCCGCATAAGGATAGGGAAGATGCTGCCCGGCAGGTTCAAACGCAAAGGCGAGATAGGGATACAGGATATACGGAAGATGGATGACGGCGTCTTTATGGAAAAACTGGACGAGGCAGTGAAGGCCTCGCCGCACAGGTCATTGCTCGTCCTGGTCTTCGGCTTCAAAGACGATTTCGAAGCCACGGCGATAGAGGCCGCGTATTTTGCGTATCTTCTGGACGTGAACACGCCGGTGCTTCTTTTCGGCTGGCCGGGCGACCAGCCCGTAACCATCGCCGGGTATAAGAAGGCGCAGGAATATGCGGTAGAATCCGGGCCTTATATGGGGGAGCTTATCGCCGCGATAATCCGCAAGGTGAGGCCGGAAAGGATATGGATAAAAGCGTCGAGCCTGGGGTGCCAGGTCGTATGCGACGCCTTCGAACACATGCACAAGTACGATGACCTTGCCGACAGGGAGGCCGAGATAGACCAGGTCTTCCTCGCGGCGCCCGACGTGGGGAAAGACGAGTTCGACGGGAAATTCAGGGGGCAGATAGCGGCGTTATCGAAAAATCTTACGACCTATGTCTCTTCGAACGACAGGGCCCTGCTCCTGAGCGCCATTATAAATCAGGAAAAGAGGGAAGGGCGCCAGGATATGAAAGCGCTTCGCAGTCACGAGCAGATGGAGGAGGCCAGGGACATCCTTTATTTGAAATCCCTGGAGCCCGACAGAATAGCTCTTATCGATGTGACGCCGATAAACAAGGCAAGCTATGGGCACGGGTATTATCTGGAGGACCCCCTCTTTTTCGATGACGTGTACCTGCGTCTTTTCGGTAACCAGCCGCAGGCGAACAGGCGCCTGTATCTTATAAAGTATAAAGGGAACGTGGACTACTGGGTTCTAAGGGGAGATTAAAGTTCGCGGGTTATTACATGAAGGATCTTGAGATTATCATGCCCGGATTTATTGCCGGTTTCGCGAGCGCCGCGCCCGGGATCGGGGGCGGGGGGGTGATCGTGCCGGCCCTGGCCGGAGCCGTTGCTGGCGCTGATTTGTCCAACAATATAAGTGGTGACGTTCTCAGGGCGGCATTCGCCGTGTTCTTGTTGATAGCCTCGGTGAAACTGGTCGTTAAGAGATAGTCGTGGGCAGGCTATAGGCTAAAGGCGAGAGGCGAGAGGCGAGAGGCAAGAGGCGGAAGAGGAGCACCAGAGCGCCGGTGAGTTCGAAAGTCACAAAGGCATAAAAGTGAAATATCAAAAATCAAAAAAGCAAAGTTCAAATATATAGATCAAAATCCAAAATCCTTATTTTTAATTTTTGATATGAGTTTTTGAATTTTGATATTTGAATTCCGAATTTTAACACGTATTGCTTATCACTTCTACGCACCCAGGACCCACGACCGAATAATATCTTGACTCCCTTCCCGCGTTACAAATATAATACTCCCATGATACCTTTAGTAAATCTTCCGGTGAGGATAGTCCGTCTTTTTACCTCGAACGTTTCCGAGAGCGAAGTGGCCGCGGGAGTCGTGATGGGCATGTTCCTCGGTTTCATTCCGCTGAACGGCCCCATGGCGATACTCCTTTTCATATTGTTCTTTCTTTTCAGGATAAACCGGCTCGCTTCGATGCTCGTTCTTCCGATATTCAAGCTTCTGTACATCCTCGGAGTTTATCGCCTGGCCGATCTCGCGGGAGGCGTGTTCCTTATCAATCTTAAATTCCTGGACGGGCTCTGGAATTTCATAACTTCTTTGCCTGTCATCGCGTATCTTGACCTCGGCAACACCCTTGTCACGGGAGGCCTTGTCGTATCGGGCGCGCTTACCTTTCCCGTATATGTAGGGGCAAAAAAGGGCATAGTCATACTCAGGGAGAAATATTTCGATAAGTTCAAGCAGACTAAATTCTGTAAATGGGTCATGAAGATCCCCATTATAGGCAAGGCCGTATCGCTTGCCGGTAAGGCGGGGGGAGAGAATTAAGGATATGAAATATGTAAACGTAAAGGGGATAGCGATAATAGCGGCGGTGCTGGTAGTCTTCCAGCTCGCGTTCGGCTTCGTGCTCAGCCCGCTACTCGGCAAGGTAGTCGTTGATCTTATAAACAAATCCAGCGTCGCGAAGATAACTATCAATAGTATTAATGTATGGCCTCTTACCCTGTCGTTCTCCATGAAGGAACTCAAGGTCTACGACCCGGATGATCCGAATAAAATAATGATCGAAGTGAAGAAAGCTTCGGCAAGGTTGAGCCCGCTGGCCCTTCTTTCTAAAAGGATCGTCATAATGGGTGTGAGCCTTTCCGGGGCCGATATGGACCTTGTGAGCGAACCCGACGGGAGCTTTAACGTAGCGAAGATCGCCGAACCGGCCGGGGCTCCGGCGAAGAAGGCCTCTGTATTCGATCGCTTCAAGGGCAGGAAGGACATGTTCAGCAAGGTATTTGAAATGGTCAAGGACCGCGGTTCCAAGGAGTCGGTGGAAGAAGCCAGGCAGGACCGCAAGCGGGCCGGACAGGTCAAAACCGAGGTCGTTGAGCTTCCCAGGGGAAGAAGGGTCCTGTTCAAGACGGCCAGGGACGAATATCTGATGGAAGTCAGGAAGCTCAGGATATCGGATGCCCATATCCGTGTCTCCTCCGGCGGCGAGAGCATCGACGTCGACAGGGCGGGCGTAAGCATGACCGGTATCGCGGTGGATCCGCGGAAAGGCGCTACGTTCGAGAGCCTTAAGGTAAGCGGTTCCCTGAGCAAGGGTGACCGGCCGGCCGGGACATTTGATCTTTCCTATGTAAGCAGATTGGTCAGGGAAGGCGTCCGCACGGACGTGGACGTGTCGGCGAAAAAAATGGATATGCCCGCGCTGGGATTTATCTACCGGGATTCTCTGCCTGTTGAGGTCAATAAAGGCGTACTCGACCTGAGTTCGGAGACCACCATAGTCAATGATTCGCTTGATTCGAAGAACAGGCTTATTCTTACAGGGCATGACCTTGAACCGGCATCCGGCGGAGCCCAAACCGTGGGTGTCGTACCCATGCCTGCCTTATGTCAGGCGCTGAACCAGGTAGATCCGCTCAGGCTCAATGTCAATATAACGGGTACCGTGGATAATCCGAAGTTCAGCGGACTCGAGAAAACGCTGGAAGACATAGCCAAACCTTACCTTGAGAACGTCGTGAAGAAACAGGCGGAAGGCGCTCTCAAGGGATTAATAAAGAAGGAAACCGGCGCTTCCGGAGCCGAATCCGCATCCGGCGAGACCGCCACGGAAGACGCCCTTAAATCCATCAAGTCCCTGTTCGGTGAGAAAAAGTAGCGGGGAGGGCGCCTGCCTCAGGCCGCCAATTCTTTCCTGAAAAGATAGATCGCTATATCCCTGTTGCGCCTCAAGGCGTCCTTGATAGCTTCCGGGTTCTTCTCCGACTTAATGAGCGTTTTCCAGGAATAGACGTGACGCGGCTCGTGAAAATCGGAACCCGCGATATAGTTGAACCTTTTCAATCCTACGACATTGAAAAGATCATCCCTGTTCGCTACTTCCCAGGCGTCAAAGAGCTTGGCGTATTTTTCGTGGTTCTCCCAAAGATGGATGAAGGGCATCTCCGGTTCCGAATCTTTGAGGTGAGGATGGCAGGCGATCGCGACCGCGTCCTGGTCGTGTATATCCTCTATTATCTTTTCCACGGTCTGGTTCGGATCTATATATTCCTTTACATCGATCGCCAGCATGTGGAAAAGGTCGTGATTGTTGGAGATCTCGATGCCCGGGATGACAAGCATACGGTAGTATTCCCACGCCCTTTTGGCCTCTTTCCACAGTAGGTGCATGTAATCCGAAAAAGTTTCTTTCGGTATGGTGCAGGGGCGTTCATTATTGTCCAGCCACAGCTTTATCGTGTGTTTGTCGTAGACATGGTCCGTGATGCATATCGCGTCGAAGCCGTTATGGCCGAACAGGTCTATAACCTCGGTAAGCGGGACCTTCCCGTCGCTCATCTCGGTATGTATATGAAAGTCGCAGACCAGCCATTTGTCTTCCATATGACCTCCTGATAATGGATATTATACACGTTTTTGAGCGGACAGGTGCAAGAAAAATTAGGGCAGGGAACCGGACCGTCGTCTTTCTCCCCCCGGCATGCAGAGGCCTTCAAAAAAAAGTTGACTTTTACGGTTTTTTAAATAAACTATCTCCAGCATATCCATTGTGGGTGTGGATTTTCAAGGAGGCAGTATGGTAAAAGACAACATGGCAAAATGCCCGGAGTGCGGTAAACGCATAGAGGTCGAATATGACGTTGAAGTCGGAGACGTGGTATTCTGCTCCGAGTGCGATGCGGAATTATCCGTTGCCGGGCTAAAACCTTTAAAGTTAAAAGCGATAACGCATTCGGATCTTGAAGATGCCGATGATATCTTCTCTGACGAAGAGGATGAGGACCTGCCCGGATATTATGAGGGAGAAGAAACGGGAGACGGTTACGAGAACGAGGATTAAGATTTGAACGTTCGGATCCGGTAATGCCAAGGGCCCGCGGCGTATAACGCCTCGGGCCTTTTCAGGCTGCAGACATCAGAAAGTCCCCAGTTTCCAGTCCCCAGTTGCCAGAAACCAGAATAAGTCCAAAAGTCACAAGCGCGCAAAGTCGCAGACGGAATCTAGATTCCTCGACTCCCCCGGCTGTTTCGCTTTACGAAACGGCCGGGGTCGCTCGGAATGACAAAAGTAGGCGTCCCTGCCGTTCTTTGCCTCTTTATTTCTTTACATCTTTACTTTTTTCGCCTTTAGCCTCGTGCCTTTAGCCTTAACCTGTCACGTATTACGTATCACTTATCACTTCACCCGCAACTACTTCTTGCCAACCGCCCGCTTCGGCGTTAAAATTTCACTAGCGACCCCGGACGGAACGCGGAAAGGTATTCAATGAAAAAGACCCTGTTTACGATCTGCATTGCGCTTTTATTTCTCCCGGAGGCCTTCGCCCAGACGAAGACATTTACGAACGATCTCTCCGGGTATACGATCGAATATCCTGAAACCTGGACGCAGGGCGATATCGGCACTATAATTTTTTTCAGGTCCCCGCTGGAGGGCGCGGGAGATATTGTGGCCGAGAATGTCACCGTTGCGGTGGAGGATATGAGCGAGGGCCCGGGGACCCTGGACCAGTATACCGATAAGTTCCTCAAGGAAGCGACGCGCATTTTTCCCGGATTCAGGCCGATCGAAAGAGGCGAGGCCGAGATAAACGACAGGGGCGCGAGATATATGGTTTATTACACTACACAGTTCGGGCAGGACCTGAAACACAAGATATATTACTTCAGCGCGGGCAGGAGAATGTTCTCGCTGACATATACCGCGCACCCGGATATGTATGACAAGTATTTGCCTTTCGCGGAAGAAATAATGCGTTCGATCCGGGCCGAATGAACGGTTTCCGGGAGGGGCGGTAGAATAACAATGGAGGCCGGGATGAAGAGAATGGGATCGGTCGGAGCCATATTGCTGGCGGTCTGTCTTGTATGGGCCGCGGCGGCGAGGATAAGCGCGGAGCGGGAAAGAGACGACAGGATCCAGAATATGAACGAGGAAAGAATGCGGGATGAAAAGGTGTCGGACAAGGACCTCGAGCAGATCCCGGTAAAGGATGAACATGTCGGGGAAGAAGAGGATGAAGAGATGCGGGACGAGACGATAGTAGACGAAGACGCGTGATGGGTCGAATGATAAAGGTTAAAGGATGAAGGATAAAGTCGGACATTAGATATTGGATGTTGGTATTGTTAACTAATATCTAATATCTTCTTCTGGTTTCTGGCAACTGGAAACCGGGGACTTTGAATTGTCTGGAATAAGGAGGCGAGTATGCTGGCCGAGATGAGCATAATACCGATAGGCAAAGACGTTTCCATCAGCAAGTATGTGGCGGAGGTCGCGGAGATCATCGATAAAAGCGGTTTGGATTACAGGATAAACCCGATGGGTACGGTAGTGGAAGGTTCCTTTGACGATATCATGGGTCTTTTGAAAAAGTGCCACGACACGATAATGGGTGACGTGGACAGGGTCATGATAAACGTTTCCATGGACGACCGGAGAGACAGAAAACCGCCGCGGCTCGATAAGAAGATCGCATCGGTGGAACAGAAGGTAGGCCATTCGCTGAAGAAGGGCGTGTAGGCGCGCGTAGTACAGCGTTAAGCGTTAAGGGTTAAGCCTAAATCCTCTTACCCCTTACCGCTTATACCTTATCCCTGAACTATAACTGGTTCCTGGTAACTAAAAAAAGAGAACCCTTCCCGGGTTCTCTTTTTTATCCCCCACCCTTGCATTTCCCGGAAACATCATTATATTCTTAAAATATGAATTTTGTTTTTAATATTAAGCTCATTTAATAGATATATTGAGAACAGGAGGGCAAGAGGTGTCTCTTTGGAGAGAGCGTAAAACAGACGTTGAACAGGAGAGTATACAGCGGAAAAAACAGAAGGTGATGGAACCCGCCCTCAAGGGTATACTTCTGTGCAGGAAGTTCCGTACCGATGAACAGGGGCGGCACACGTACGAAGGCGAGTTCAAGACTATCCCGGTCGGTGATCTTCCGGCCGTCTGCTCGGAGCTATACGTCATAACCAAATGGGGGGACGGACAGGGCGGCCGGTTCAGGCAGGAAGTCAGGATAGTCGACCCCGAAAATTCCCTTGAGATATTCAACAGCACGGAACTCGAAACCGATTTCGAACTTGATGACATCTACCATGAGCATATCGTGGTGGGCCGGATATCCGGTCTTTTCCTGCCGAGAGCCGGCAGGTACAGGGTCGAAATATTCCTCGGAGGAGAGATGAAGGGCAAGACGTATTTTAACGTTGTCCTGTAAGCTTTCCCTTGAAAAAGGCCCCGAACGGCGTTAATATATCCTTTATGGGACGCCTGAAAATATATAAATAACGGCAAAAGGCAAGCATGCGAGCTTGCCTTTTTTTACGGTCGAAAAGGAGTCGGCATGAAGGTCGCGAAACATATGTTATTGATACTTTTCCTGCTTTCTTCCGTACATTCCGGGGCCGGCGCCCAGGATGAGAACAGCTATGGCGACAGCGGATCGTCGCATTACGAGGAAGTGGAAGACGACGAGTACCTGGGGGACAGCGGGGAGATGACCCACATGGAAGATCTGGGAGGCGGAGAATATCTAAAAGACGACGGGGGCATGGCGCAGATGGAGGATATGGGAGAGGGGCAGTACCTTACCACGGGGGATGATGAATTGCAGATAGACCGCGACGAAGATTAACGTGTTGCATTGACGGGGGCGAGATGGATGCGAATCGAAGGAGATATAAAAGGATAGAACGGCAATTCATAGCAAGGTTCCAGATAAGGCCGCATGAAAGTCCGAAACAGGCGTTTGCGGGATGGGATATCGTTACCGTGCGGAATCTAAGCGCGGGCGGAGTGAATTTTAACTATGATAAGGATCTCGGTGTCGGGGCGGTGATGGATTTCAAGGTGAACTTTCCCGATTACGATCCGTCCATAAGCTGTCTCGCGAAAGTAGTGCGTATCGAAAAGGCGCCGTACGGTCTCTTTCACATCGCGGCTGAATTTTCGGGTATGAACGATAAGGAAAAAAAGATGATAAACGACCTGGCCGAGTCGCTTCAGATGGATAAACCATGAAGTGAGGTCCGGATCGCCGGCAACGGAAAGGAGTACAGTGGGAGAAGAAGAAAAGAAACGGGGATACGGCCTTGATAAGGAAGCGGTCAAGCCGGCCCATCTGATCGCGCGCGAGAGCGGGGATCTGGGAAAAGATTATTTCTTTTGGTGGCACAACCAGAAGATAAGCCTCGCCGCTTTCATGGTCCTTTTCGTTATCGGCATTTTTTGGGTCTGGTGGCTTCTCATCCCGGCTTTTCTACTGCTGGGGTATAACCTTTATGCGAACCTGAACAGGATAATGGCGCTTTTGAAATCATATTCCGAAAGACGGAAATAGGAAAAAGACACCGGCGGGTCATGATCACCGTAGCGGTCTTTCGCTGTTTCTCGCGGAAAGGAGAGTGGCGCGAATGTCACGGACGAACATACGACAGATCCTCGGGGAGGAAGCGGAGTATCTCCTTGAACATAAATGCCTGACGATACCCGGGGAAGACCTGCATCTTCCCGGGCCGGATCACGTGCGCAGGATATTCGGCATATCCGACCGTTCACAGGAGGTCAGCAGCGGCCTGAAACGGATGTTCGACCACGGGAGGCTTAAGGGGACGGGTTACCTTTCCATTTTGCCCGTGGACCAGGGTATAGAACATTCCGCCGGAGCGTCCTTCGCCCCTAACCCGGCATATTTTGACCCGGAGAGCATCGTTAAGCTTGCCGCCGAAGGCGGATGCAACGCGGTTGCTTCCACTCTCGGCGTGCTCGGTATGGTGTCGAAGAAATACGCCAGGAAGATACCGTTCATCCTTAAGATAAACCATAACGAGTTTTTATCATATCCGAACTCATACGATCAGCGGCTCTTTGCCAGCGTCGATCAGGCCCGCGATATGGGCGCTGCAGGGGTGGGGGCGACCGTATATTTCGGTTCCCGGGAATCCCGCAGGCAGATAGAGGAGATATCAGGGGCTTTCATGCGGGCCCATGAGCTCGGGATGTTCACGGTACTCTGGTGTTATCTCAGGAATTCCGCTTTCAAGAAGGACGGTGTTGATTATTCCACGGCAGCGGACCTTACCGGCCAGGCCAACCATCTCGGGGTGACGATCGAAGCGGACCTGATAAAGCAAAAAAGCCCCACCAATAACGGCGGGTATACGGCGATCGCTTTCGGCAAGACGAGCCCTCTTGTCTACGAGAAACTCACATCGGACCATCCGATAGACCTGACAAGATACCAGGTCGCCAATTGCTATATGGGCAGGATAGGGCTGATAAATTCCGGGGGGGCTTCGAGCGGAAAAGATGACCTGCGGAAAGCGGTCAGGACCGCGGTCATCAATAAGCGGGCCGGAGGCACGGGGCTGATATCGGGGAGAAAGGCGTTCCAGAGGCCGATGAAGGAAGGTATAGCGGTACTGAACGCCATTCAGGACGTGTATCTGGATAAGAGCATAGATATAGCGTGACAGGTGACAAGTGACGCGTGACGGGAATTCGCATAGCGCATAGCGCAGAGAGCATGGCGGGTTAAGTGATAAGTGATGTGTAATACGTGACAGGTTAAGGATAGAGACACGAGGCTAAAGGCTAGAAGCTAAAGAAGTCGTATAAGAAAATTTTAAAATTTTAATTTTTCTGGCAACTGGTTACTGGTAACTAATCAACATGAACAGACTTGTACTATTAAGGCATGGAGAGAGCGTGTGGAACGAGGAAAATCGTTTCACCGGCTGGACGGATGTCGATCTTTCCGAAACGGGCAAGAAAGAGGCGAAAAAGGCGGGCGAGATACTCAGGGCGGAGGGGTTCGTCTTCGATACGGCTTTTACTTCGGCGCTCAAGAGAGCCATAAGGACTTTATGGATAGTCCTTGACGGGATGGACCTGATGTGGATACCGGTAAAGCGGTCATGGCGTCTCAATGAAAGGCACTACGGAGCGCTCCAGGGCCTGAACAAAAGCGAGACCGCTTCCAATTTCGGGGAAGAGCAGGTTCATGTATGGAGAAGAAGTTATGACACCTCTCCGCCTGCCCTGGAAGAAACGGACGAGAGATATCCCGGCCGTGATCCGAAATATCGGAGAATCGACAAAAAAGATCTGCCAAGGACGGAATGTCTCAAGGATACCATACAGAGGTTGTTGCCGTACTGGAAAGATACCATAAGCCGTGAAGTTCTGGCGGGCGAACACACTCTTGTTGTCGCCCACGGCAACAGTCTAAGGGGACTCGTTATGTATCTCGACGGTCTGTCGGGAGAAGAGATAGCGGGCATGAACATACCGACCGGGGTGCCTCTTGTCTACGAGGTCGACGATAGACTTAAACCTCTCAAAAAATATTATCTGGGGGATCAGGAGGAGATAAAAGCGGCGACGCGGAAGGTAGCCGATCAGGGGAGAACGGACAAGGCATGAGAGTATTCAACGGATGCCCGCAAGGCAAAAAGATCGCGTACGCCGTAAAGTGTTCGCTAATCGCTGTCGCTCTCTTAGGGTGCGCTGCCGGCGTATCCGCCGAAGAGGTCCAGGGGACGTGGAAAAGTTCCGCGTATTCGAGAAATGGGAAGGAACTCCCCGAAATGACAGGGAAGGCGGTGTATGAGTTCAGGGAAGACGGAACGTACGTCCATAAAATGGGGTCCTGGACGACCGCGAAGGGCACTTATTCGATCTCTAAAGACAAGATCCTTCTTACTTCCGACATAGGGATGAAGACCGAGATACGGAGGGAGGAAGGGAAGCTGATAATGGACAACAAGCAGTCGAACCTTCGGATAGTGTATGAGAAGAGTGACGGGTGACGGCATAGCGCTAAGCGCAGAGCGGGTTAAGTGATAAGTGATACGTGACAGGTTAAGGCTAGAGGCACGAGGCTAAAGGCTAGAAGCTAAAGAAGTCGTAGTCGTATAAGAAAATTTTAAATTTTTAACTATATTTTTCAATTTTATCTTTTAACTTTTAAATTTTTCCGGTAACTGGGTACTGGTAACTTGAAACTATCCGATGTCCCCTTCGGGGAGGTTTCGCACTCTGACGTCTGAAAAGGTGCTAACATGGGAAAGATATGCGAAAAATGCATGAAGAAATACGACGATTCGCAGAGCGTGTGCCTGTTCTGCGGTGAAAAGCTCAAGCCGGAAGAAGAATGCAAAGAGATATGTGAAAAGGAAGGCACGACGCCCGAAGAGGTGAAGATCGAGAGAGCGGATATCCGGACATTGTCCTTTCTCCTGGTCATCATCGTGGTCGTTGTCGTTGTATTTTTCCTCGTGTTCGTGGTCGGTCCGGATTTCTGGAAAGGGGCCGTTCAGCGCATATTCATGATGGAAGGCAGGGTCGGAAGGTAGCGCAAGTGGGTATCATAGATGAAAAGTTCGATGAATGGACCGGAGGAACGTTATCCCGGCAGAGCCGGATAACCGTATTCGAAAAGGTGCGGAACATACCTTACGGGATATACTACGACCAGCTCAATCTGACGAACGGGCCCTCTTCGATGCTGCGCAGAGGAAAGGGTTCATGCTCACCCAAACATTATCTGCTCGGACTCATTTATGAAAGAATGGGCGTAAAAGTGCGGTATTGCACATATCCTTTCAGGTGGTCCGACATGAACGTGGGTTATCCGGGAACGTTGAAGGACCTGGCGGCGGGAATGCCGGTCACGTATCATCTGGCCTGCAGTATCCTGGTGGACGGCAAGTGGACGCTCGTGGACGCGACATGGGAGCCGGCATTAAAGCCGGCGGGGTTCCCGGTTAATGAGCAATGGGACGGCAAGAGCGATACGGTTCTCGCGGTCAAACCCCTGGATGAGTATGTGCATGATGAAGCCGGGCTCAGGGAGAAATTTTTCCAGAGGAGGGCTGCCGGATATACATTGCCCGAAAAACTGGAACTTTCGAGGTTCTCGCTGGAGCTCAACAAATGGCTGGATGAGATAAGACGTAAACCGTAAACCGTGAACCGTAAGACCGGAGGGTAAGATGAAGCTGCAGGTAATGCCGTTCGCGCTCGCGGGCGGGATAGTATGGGCACTGGGGCTTTTTATGCTGACATGGATGAACATTCTGGGGTACGGCGAATCCCTTACTGTCATCAAATCATATTATATAGGATATTCCGTGACGCCTCTCGGAAGCGTTATCGGCGCCGCGTGGGCTTTCTTCGACGCCGGGATCGGATGCGCGGCTTTTGCTCTGATCTATAACTTATTCGCTAAAAAGTGATAAGTGATAGGGTGGGGACCAGCTTGAAAGATAAAGTTTGGAGGTTTGTGTTATGTGTCACGTGTCAAGTGTCATGACGAACAATCATAACACCTGACACATTACACATGGCACAAGACTCAACTTGACCCTGCGCCTTGAGCCTAAAAGAAAGGAACCCCATGATTGACTTACACACCCATTCGCTTCTCAGCGACGGCGACCTCCTGCCGAGCGAACTTGCCCGGCGCGCGAGTGTGGCCGGCTGCAAAGCGATCGCCATAACCGATCACGTGGACCATTCGAACATAGACACGGTCGTCCCCGCGCTGAAAAGAGTGGCGGACGAACTTAACAGATACTGGGATATTTTTGTGATACCGGGGGTGGAACTTACGCACGTGCCTCTCGAATCGTTCCGGGACCTTGCAGGGCACGCGCGCGGTTCCGGGGCGCTTATCGTCGTGGGACACGGCGAATCGCCGGTAGAGCCGGTGATACCCGGTACGAACAGAGCCGCTATCGAGGCAGGAGTGGATATACTCGCTCATCCCGGTCACATCAGCGAGGCTGATGCGTCCCTGGCGGCCAAAAGGGGCGTATGCCTCGAGATAACCTGCCGGAACGGTCACTCCCTGACCAATAAGCATGTGTTAGACGCCGCCTTAAAAGCGGGAGCCCGTGTAGTGCTCAACACCGACACGCATTCTCCCGCCGATATCCTTACCCCCGAAAAGAGGGAAAAAGTGCTGGAGGAGATGACCGATTCGGAACAGGTCAAAAAGGGGATAGTCCGTAATTCGGAAAAGATCGTGGAAAAGATAAGGGCCGGGCTGAAACTCCGGTAATACGGCAAACAGCGATATTTATATTACAAGATTAGTCTTAAATTCGTTTAACTTAACAACAAAAATTATTTGTTCGGGCTTGACTACTCCGGATTTCATGCTATACTTTCAAAAGAATAATATTTTACTGAATAAACATTTATCTCTATAAAGCTATATGCGGATAGATGGGTTATTCCATGTGTTCAGTCATAGTTCATTAAACATTTAAGCATGTACCGCCGATGCGGTCCTCAATTCTGGCAGAGAAAGGGGGGATGGAATAAAACCGTTGGATGAGTTGCCGGGGACTGTCTACGTTGTAAGGCGATACTAACATAGAGTGAAGTGAACGGGGCTATATCCGTTCATTTACAATATTGAAATACTAAATAATTACCTTTAAGGAGGTAAAATGAAGTTAGTGAAAATTTTGTGCGTTGTGGCGCTCGTCTTCGCGTTCTCAGCGATAGCGTACGCCGAAACGCAGAGCGTAAAGGTGAGTGGTGAGATCACCGAGCGCGCGTTCCTGAGGAACAACTACGACCTCGATAAGAATGATCCGATCGCGACTACGACCGGCGCAAGGTCGAACGATTGGGCGTCATTCCTTCTGAGCACCGTAGAGGTCCAGGTGGACGCCGATCTTACCGATAACGTGTCCGGTGTGATCAGGTTGATCAACCAGAGGACATGGGGCGACCAGCTCTACACGAACAACGGTCTCGGCGCAGCCGGTACTGACGGCGAACTCTGTGGTATCGCCGGGGTGAGAGACGTGCCGGTGGCGCGCACCATCGCACCGGGCGGAGACGCCTTCGACGTTGTGGTCGACCTGGCCTACATCGAGCTGAAAGAGTTCCTTTACAGCCCCCTCACGCTGAGGATAGGCCGCCAGGACCTCTGGTTCGGTAAGGGCTTCATCATAGGCAACAGCCTGCTCGACAGCCAGATGTCACTCTGGCCGGCGGAATACACGGCTGTCACTTCCTTCGACGCCGTAAGGGCGACGCTGGACTATGATCCTTGGACCATCGACGGCGTGTTCGCGAAGGTAAGTGAGAACGTGAGAAGGTCCGACGACGACACCAACCTGTTTGGTATCAACGTCGGTTACGTGTTCGATTCATACAACGCGGAGATGGAAGGTTACTGGTGGCTCAGGCAGAACAGGAATCCCGACACCGCCGGAGTCGCTGCTACGGGCATTACGACCCGCAACGGCAACGTCGGAAACGACGTCCACACGGTTGGTGGCCGCGGCAGCTTCGACCCGATCGAAGACTGGACAGTCGCTGTTGAAGCGGCGGCCCAGTTCGGCGAATACCTCGGCATAGCCAACCAGAACGACGGACGTTCGAGAAGCGCGTGGGCGATCGACGCCATGATCGAATGCCGTTACTGGCAGGACGATTTCGCCTGGAGGCCCGTTGTCGGCGTGGAGTACATTTTCTACTCCGGCGAGGACAAGCTGGGCGACGTCAATGTCGCGACCAACGGAACGTACAACGGCTGGGACCATATGTACAGAGGCAAGTTCGACACGGCGATCCGCGAGTTCCAGAACGTGTTCTATCGTACCGCTTCGACGAGCTGCCCGTCGGTAACCAACCAGCACCAGATGCTGGTGTTCGGTTCGCTTGAACCGACCGACAGCCTGACGTTCGAGGCGAAATACGGCCACTTCTGGCTCGACAAGTCGTACTCCGCCAGCAATACCAACAAGGCGGTCGGCGACGAAGTCGATCTCCAGCTGACCTGGGACTACACGGAAGACGTTTCATTCGGTCTTTTGACCGCGTGGTTCTTCCCTGGCGCGCACTTCCAGAGCAGCAGGGACGACGTTGCTACCGACATAGTCGGTACCGTGAAGCTCAGCTTCTAAGGCTGACTTAGGGCAAAACAAAAAACCCGGTTCGCTTAGGCGAGCCGGGTTTTTTTGTTTGACTACAGACATCCGACGGCAGACTGCAGACAGTTTCAAGTTGCCGGTAACCAGTCGCCAGAAACCAGGATAAGTCCAAAAGTCACAAAGTCATAAAAGTGAAATATCAAAAATCAAAAAGCAAAGCTCAAATATATAAATCAAAATCCAAAATTCCTATTTTTGCTTTTTGATATGAACTTTTTGAATTTTGATATTTGAACTTTGGATTTTAATACTTATCACTTTCCCAGCGCCGTACCCCTTGCCCCATGCCCCATGCCGATCCCGTCACCCGTCACGCGTCACCTCTTACACACGTAATCATTGACTTTTGCCGCATAAATAATAGAATATAATCTTATAAAGCTTTAGAAATCCCGTAAAACATAGAAGGGGGTAATGATGGAAGAGAAAGCGGCGAAAAAAGCTTCGACAGAGAACGTCTATGCGATCCTTTCCTATCTCTGGGTACTTTGTCTCATACCGGTGCTCTTGAAAAAAGAAGATCCGTTCGTGCGGTTCCACGCCCGGCAGGGGCTGACGCTCTTCATCGTGGAGGTCGGGGTGGGGATATTGAGCATAATCCCGTTCCTCGGCGGCGTTATTTACGTTGTCGGGATACTCGCATGCGGATTGCTTTCCCTTGCGGGAATAGTCAACGTTCTAATGGGGAAGAAGTGGAAGATGCCGGTCATAGGGGAGTGGGCCGAGAAGGTGAATATATAAAACAGGGAAATCGAGTGAAGCGGCCGGAAAGGATCCTCAAAACAGTTTTGCTGATCGTTGCTGCCTTTTTGGCTGTTTTCGGAACGTGTGTTTTTATGGTGTTGAGGGTGCCGGAAGGAGGAGCCGGTAAGGTGGTAAAGGAATTCCCCCTGTCCTCCGGGAAAGACCTCGGCGAATGGGAGGAAAAACAGCTTTGCAAAAGCAGGACAGTTTACAGTATTACCGAGCAGGATGGAAGGAAATGCGCGGTCGCCGAGAGTGAAGGTTCCGCTTCGGCGCTTTTTTACAAACAAAAACTTACCTGGGAACGCGACCCGTTTGTCAGCTGGGACTGGAAGGCGGGAAAGTTTCCCGATCACAGGACAAAACAGTCGCTTGACAAGAAAAGCGAGTTCGATTTTGTCGCGCAGGTTTACGTCATTTTCGCGGCCAGATTCTTTCTCAACATGAAGGCGATACAGTATGTATGGACGAAGGATCTGCCCGCCGGCACGGTCGGTCACAGTCCTTATACCAGGAACGTGAGGCTCCTGGTCCTTGAAACGGGTGAGACCGAAGGATGGGCCCATGAGGAGAGGGACATAAGGAAGGATTACCGGGAGCTTTTCGGGGAAGAACTCGAGAAGGATGTCGCGGCGGTGTCGTTCATGACCGATTCCGACAGCACGGAGTCGTCCGCGACAGCGTATTTTTCAAATATTAAGATAGGTTACATGGATAAGGTCCGCGAAGGACAGCCGGGCGGACAGGAACATGCGCGAAACCCCCTGAAGTTGTTTTGTGATCGAATAAAAAAGCTTGTAGATTCATTGAAAAGCGAACGAAAGGAGCAGCCATCAGATATCTGAACAGATCATTGCAAAGCCGGTATCTCTTCATACTCATCCTTTCGATGGTCATTCCCACGGTGTTTGTGGGGGGATGCCTGTACTACCTTATCTTCCAGGTCTTAGCGGATCAGATAGCGTTCCCTGACGTGATCGCCAGGGACCTCCTGCCGGTCATCGAAAGGATAAATTTTCTTTTGGCCGTTGGTCTGCCCGTAGTGTTCATCGTTCTGCTTACCTGGGCCGTTGTCCTGTCGTACAGGTTCGTGGCTCCCCTGGAGCGTCTGGAAGAGGATATAAAACGGATCGATGAAGGGGACTACAGCGTGCGACTCCAGATAAGGGAGGACCACGACCTCAGCCCGATCGCGGGGGTCATAAACGACCTCGTGGAACAGCTGGACAGAAAGAAGAAGGAGCAGGGATAGATGGGCATTCACAAGACGGCGATCGTCGATAAGGCCGCGCAGATAGATCCTTCAGCGGAGATCGGCCCCGGCGCGATAATAGAAAGCGATGTCCGTATACACGCGGGTGTCAAGATAGGGCCTTATGCTTATATATGCGCGGGCACGGAGATAGGGGAAAATACGGCGGTGCATACGGGGGCGGTCATAGGTGACAAACCGCAGGATCATGCCTACAAAGGCGCGAAGACGTTCACGAAGATAGGGAAGAATAACGTGATCCGCGAATACGTTACCATACATCGTGGGACCGACGAAGGATCTTCCACGGTCGTCGGGGACAACAATTTCCTCATGGTCCAGTGTCATCTCGGACATAACTGTGTTGTCGGGGACAACGTTATAATAGCGAATGGGGCCCTGCTCGCGGGCCATGTTCTTGTCGAGGATAACGTTTTTATATCCGGTAATGTGGTTTTTCACCAGTTCTGCCGGATAGGGCGCCTGGCCATGATAGGAGGTTTTACGGGTGTTAATAAGGATGTGCCGCCTTTTATGCTGGTAAGGGGACCCTCGACAATAAGGGGACTTAACCTGGTGGGGTTGAGACGTTCAGGCTTGAGCCGGGAGATATTGAAGGAACTGAAGGAGGCGTACAAGCTGCTCTTCTATTCGAATATTCCCGGAAAAGAGGTCATACAGCGCATAAAGGAAGAATTCAAGTCGGAGGAAGCGGCGCATCTTGCTTCGTTCATCGAGGACAGCAAGAGAGGCATATGCAGGTACAGGTATAACAGGGAAGAGTATTTTGAGGAAGCGCAATAACTGAAAACCGGATCATGCAAAAAAGGAGGAGATAATGGCGAAGAAAACGGGTCAAAAAGTGGACTTCAACAAATTGCTGAAGCAATACGAGCCGGCCATGAAAAAGGCGGGCGAACAGCTCTCTAAAGCCGTGAGGTCGGCTGAAAAGGATATCGCCAAGATGTACAGGCTGGCAGAGACCCACGTGGAGATACAGATGGGTAACCTGAAGAAGGAAAAACTGTATTACGAGATAGGGAAAGACGTCGCTTCCAGGATAGATAAAGGCGGCTTGACCGAGGTCGATCTTGATAAATACAGGAAGAGACTGGGCAAGATAGAATCCGAGGTCTCGAAAAAGAGGAAATCGTTGTCGAAAGCCGGGAAAACGGCGAAGAAAAAATAAAAACCCAAAAATCAAAGGGGTGCAGGATGCTCAAAAAGATCATTATCGTTACGATCGCCATTATGATGGCGGGGATGCCGCAGGCGGTTCAAGCCGCGGACTTCTTCGGATTTAAAGGTTTCGAAAATCCCAAGGCGAGGGAATACAAGATCAAGCGGCTGGTCTCTAAGCTATACGACAAGCGGACGGTCGTGGACGCCCAAAGGAACCTTACCAGCTACGGTAACGAGGTTACGCCGTATCTTTTGCCGGTTCTCGAGGAAAGGGATAATGAAACGGCCAAGGTCGCGGCGCTTAACGTCATAGCCAATATCGGGGATGCTTCGGCGGAGGACGCGGTAGTGAAACTGCTCAGGGACAGGGATGACAGGGTGAGGCAGCAAGCGGCGAGGACGCTTAGCGCCATGGGCGTGAAGAACGATTACGCGATCAAGGCGCTCAAGGAGCAGCTTGAAGACTATAACCCGAATGTAAGGTATAACGCGATAAGAGCGCTCTCCAAGATGGCCCCCAAAGAGGATGCCAACCTGTTCATAGAGGCCCTTGGTGATTATGATTCCAGGATACGCATGTTCGCCGTGCTGGCGCTGGGAAGGCTCGAGGTAAGGGAAGCCGTGCCGTATTTGGCGCAGATGGTCCGTGATCCCGATCCCAACGTGCGCATGGCTGTCGTCATCGCGCTCTCGAAACTGGGGACGCAGGATTGTCTTGAACCGCTCGTTGCAATGATGAGGGATCCCGACCTGAACGTGAGGATGCTGGCGGTTGAAAAGATAGGCCACTCGACCCTGAGGGGAGCGGACGAGCCGCTCGTCCGCGTAGCCGGCAGCCGGGACCCGAGAGTGGCGAGCATGGCCCTGGTCGCGCTCAGCAACCGGAAAAGTCCCCTGGCCCTGGAAACGGCCAGGAAACATATCGATGACGAGCATCTGGACGTTAAGCTCACTTCCATTGAGGTCATCGGCAAGATGGGCGACAGGAACGACCTGTCGCTTTTAAGGTCGCTCACGCAGGCGGAATCCAGCAAGGTCAGAAAAACGGCGAAGGAAGCTCTTGCGGAGGTAAAATCAAGGACATGAGCGCGGATGACGCTCATACGAGATCAAAAAGATACTCGGCGATAAAGACAGGGATCTTCGTGGCGGACCTTTTATTCTCACTGGCCGCCCTCGTAGTTTTCCAGGCCTTCCTGTCACGTCCGGTTTCCGGGCTTGCCTTCGAAACTTACCGGAATTTTTACGCCGCGTGTTTTATCTACGCTTCTATTTTTCTCGCCTTCATGTATGCGGTATCTTTCCCGCTCAAGATCACCGGGTCGTTTTTTGTCGAACGCGCTTTCGGTCTTTCCAGGCAATCCTTTCTTGCGTGGCTCCGGGATGAGATGAAATCCATCCTGCTGTCGTTCCTGCTTTACATGTCCTGTATACAGGTCTTTTATCTGATCCTCAGGAACTTTCCCTCAACCTGGTGGCTTATTGCATCGGCCGGTTGGATCCTCTTTACGGTAGTGATGGCCAGGTTCCTGCCGATCTTGCTTATACCCCTCTTCTTTAAATATTCGCCGATACGGGACAGGGGGCTTAAGGAAAGGATAATGACGCTCGCGGAAAAGTCAGGAATAAAGCTGGTGGACGTCTGCCAGATAGATCTCAGCCGGAAGACGGCGAAGGCCAACGCCGCTCTGGTCGGGCTTGGAGGGACCAGGAAAGTAATACTTGCCGACACATTGATCGAGAAGTTTGCTCCCGAAGAGATAGAAAGCGTTGTGGCGCACGAGTTCGCGCATTTCAAGTACCGGCATATATGGCAGCTTCTGTTTTTCTCCGCGGCTGTGACGCTGCTGGGATTTTTCGCGCTTTATCGTGTTTCGGGAGCGATAGTATCCCTGACCGGTTCCGGGGGTTTGTCCGACCTTTACATTTTTCCCGCACTTATCCTTTCGGCGGCGGTCTTTGGCCTGGCGGTTTTACCCTTTCAGAACCTGTTTTCACGCGTTCTGGAACGGCAGTCCGACAGATTCGCTGTTGAGACCACGGGTTCTCCCCCGGCATTCATCGCGGTAATGAAAAAACTGGCTTCAATGAACCTGGCGGATACCGAACCGTCCGCGGTGAAAAAGATATTCCTGTACGATCATCCGCCCGTAGGAGAGAGGATACGGATGGGGGAGGAATACGAGAGAAGGATGAAGGTTGAAGGATAAAGAAGTCACAAAGTCAAAAAGTCATAAAGTCGTAAGGCCTATGTTTATTTAAACGGTCCCTTTGTGACCTTGTGACTTTTGGACTTTATGACTTATTCTAACTGGTTACTGCTAACTTTGGACATGGCGTCTAAACGGGAAAAGATAAAGAGGATCTATGATCTCCTGAACGAACACTTCGGCGATCTCGGCTGGTGGCCGGCTGAATCTCCTTTCGAAGTAATAGTGGGCGCCGTGTTGACACAGAATACATCATGGGCGAACGTGGAGAAGGCCATAAAACGGCTCAAGGATGAAGGCTTGATGAGGCCTTCAAAAATGGCGGAAGCGGATACCGGCGTCTTGTCCCGCGCCATTCGGCCCGCGGGATATTTCCGGGTCAAGGCGCGCCGCCTTAAAGAGATGAGCCGTTTCATAATGAAAGAGTGCGGAGGAAAACTTGACAGGCTGGGGCGTGAAGACATATTATGTCTGAGGGAAAGGCTTCTCGGTGTAAATGGGGTGGGCCCCGAAACGGCGGATTCAATACTGGTCTACGCGCTGGGGAAACCTGTTTTCGTGGTCGATGCATACACGAAACGGGTCTTTTCCCGACACGGCATCACCGGGGAGGACGCGAGCTACGCGGATATCCAACGCATGGTGCATGATAATGTCCCGCTTAAAGTAAGAACGATGAACCAGTTCCATGCGCTCTTGGTGGAGACCGGCAAAAGGTATTGCAGGAAGAGATCGCCCAAATGCGGGGAATGCCCGCTCGGCGGCCTTAAGAGAAATAATTGCTTATAGCTTAAAGCTTACGGCTTAAAGCTGAAAAAAAGGGGGTGAAACATGATCTTTGGATTTTTCAGGAAGAAAAAGGAGCCGGAGGAAGGGGACCGTATCGGGAATGTAGTCCACTATTTTCCACATGTAAAAGCTGCCGTGATAGTTGTCGACAAGGGCAGTCTTGTCATCGGCGACCAGATACGGATCAAGGGACATACCACGGATTTTCAGCAGAAGATCGAGTCGATGCAGATAGAGCATGAATCCGTAGAAAAGGTCTCGAAGGGGCAGGAAGTGGCCATAAAGGTAAAAAAGAAAGCAAGAAAAACCGATAAGGTGTATCTTGTGAAATGAGGTCGATGGAAGATATTCCGAGAATAAAGGAAGTAGCGGAGCAAATCGCCCGTGAGGCCGGGGATTACGTCCTGGGGCGCATGGGGCATCTCGAGGAGGTTGCCCGCAAAAGCGGCATGCATGACCTGGTGACGGACGTGGACAAGACGTCCGAAAAGATGATCATAGACAGGATAAACCGGGAATTTCCCTCCCACTCGGTGCTGGCGGAGGAAAGCGGCGGACAGGCGCCGGGGGGAGTCATTAGCTGGATAGTCGACCCGCTTGACGGCACGACAAATTACACCCATTCATACCCCGTGTTTTGCGTTTCAATAGGGGTGCTTATCGACGGTCTCGTAAGGGTAGGCGTGATATATGATCCCTCGAGGGGAGAGACCTTCATCGCGGAAGAAGGGAAGGGCGCGCACCTCAACGGGCAAAAGATAAAAGTCGCCCCCTGTGGCGTTCTTTCCGACTCGCTTCTCGCGACAGGTTTCGCGTATGACCTCGAATGCAAGATAGCGAACCTTGAATATTTCAGGGTCATGCTTGAGAGCGCCCAGGCGGTTCGGCGCGCAGGGTCAGCGGCTCTGGACCTTTGTTACGTGGCCTGCGGAAGGTTTGACGGTTTCTGGGAGATGTGCCTGAACCCGTGGGATACCGCAGCCGGGCAACTCATGGTCCGGGAAGCGGGCGGAAGAGTGACCGGGCTTGACGGCGGTCCTTTCGATATCTTCAATAAAGGTATGATCGTTGCCACGAATGGAAATATTCATGACGAATTACTCGGTCGCTTAAATATCCGGCGATCCGAAGATAACCAAAAATACCCAACCGGATAACCGCAATTAAACGGCAACACCCCGCAAGTTAGTATATCAAAAGCCAGAAAATCACTTCAAAGCTTATTCAACTCAGCAGGAAAGACCACTTTTATACAAAAAATTAGTATTTAAAAAAGTTAGTTGACATTAGGCTTTATAGTGTGTAAAATTGTAAATGTATTAAAAGCAAGATGAAATTACACAGCATGGGGGTTTAGGGATGAAATACAGGACCATTATCGAGTTGATCTGTGAGGCGTCCGACAAGGATGAGGCCTTCAATATCGCCGGAGAGTACCTGAAAGGCGAGGTGGATTTCGGCGTTGAAATGGGCTGCAAAACGGCTTCATTGTGGGCACACCGGGCAAAGAAGTGCGTCGCTTACACCATAGCGGTCTTTTTCGTATTCTCCGCATTGATCGTAAGGGTAACACCGCTGGGAGGGGACGAGAAGATACGCGATTCGGTGCGTCCGGGGATCGGGAACACGTACACCATAATGCCCGAATTGAAGACCAAACACCGGTCGGATTTCCGGAAGGACTGGGAGAAGAAAAAACAGGAAGCGATCCTTGAATTTCTGAAGCATTAAGATCTGACAAGATCCGGGTAGGGGATAAAAGGGGAGAGGCCGATAAGGTTTCTCCCCTTTATTTTGGGCCCAAGCGGCAGATAGAGTTGTCAATTACTAATATATTATGTATACTATCAACAGGTTATACAGTTAGGGGAAGTTCGGTATTTTCGTGGCATATTATATTTAAGGTTGGGTCCGTGGAAGAGAAAAGCGAAAAAAAACACAGGATACTCGTCGTTGATGATCAGGTCGGCATCGTGTCCTTTTTGTATGATTTCTTCATGATAAAAGGGTACGACGTGCTTCAGGCGACTAGCGCTAAAAAGGCGATCGGTCTTGTCGATAAAGAGAGACCGGAGCTGGTACTGCTTGATATCAGGCTCGGTTGGGGCAAGAACGGCATAGAGACACTGAAGGATATAAAAGAGATAGCACCCGCCACGCGCGTAATAATGATGACAAGCGTAGCCGACGAGGACGTGATAGAGGAAGCTTTCAGCCTTGGGGCCGATGATTACATAATAAAACCCTTCAGCCTAAAATATCTCGAGAAAGTCGTAATGCTGAAGGTCCTTAACCTGGAGATCGAACGGCTTGGAGAAGGCAAAGGTGAAGGTTCACAGTAAGATGGTGTTCAAGGGACGCCTTCTCAAGGTATTCAAATCACGAAAGACCCTGCCTAACGGAAGAAAAGCCGACATCGAAGAGGTCGAACATCCGGGAGCCGCGCTTATCATTCCCTTTTTAAGAGGAAAGATCGTCTTCATACGACAGTACCGCCCGGTAATCGGCAAGTATATCTGGGAGTTGCCTGCGGGAACGCTTGATGAGGGGGAAACCCCGTACGCTTGCGCGAAGAGGGAAGTCGTCGAGGAAACGGGTTACGGGGTCAGGAATCTGCGAAAGCTGGGATATATATACACGACACCGGGTTTTTGCAACGAAAAGATACACATATTCAGGGCTGATTGCGAGACGAAAAATTCGACGAACCGGGAATGTGACGAGATAATGGATGTGGCGGTCCTGGATAGGCGGAGGATAAGGCAACTTTTCGCGTCCGGCAAGATAAACGATTCAAAGACGATCGCCGCGCTTAGTTTTGCGGGCATTATATAAGCACATGCACGCTATGCCGGTATCCTAATTTGCTTGACATTCGTATTTATATCGGATATACTTCAGGGCAAAGGTCAAAGGGGGTGGAAATGAAACGATTTTTAATATTCTTATTTATATTCGCGTTGTTGTTTAATGTGAACGCTTTTGCATCGACGAACAAACCGCTTAAAAACCTCGGGCAAGGGCTTGATGACATGTTCTACGGAAGCGTTGAGGTCCCCGACAGCATAGATGAAACAGGCACCAAAGGTTCCCCCGCTTATGCTAGCTGTACCGGGAAGACCAATGACGATATGGGCAGAGGGATAGCCAGGTTCGTAGGAGGCCTCTGGCGCGTAGCCACTTTCTGGTATCCGGAAGAAGACGCTTCCGCGTCGGTTCCGGTGTCCAGATCGGCCAAGTAAGAGCGCTTTTAACTCTCAAAAAACCCCGTTCAATAAAACTGAACGGGGTTTTTTTGTTTAATGATTTGGTTATTGATTGGTTCGGCGGTTAGTGAGGACATTCTAAATAACCAGGAACCAGTAATCAATAACTATTCCAACTCAGCACTTCGCTCCTGTCCTTGAGGGTCTTTTCCTGCGGGTCTTTTCCCCCCGGATACCCCATGGCGATAACGAGCTCGATCTTTTTGCCTCGCGGGACGGAGAGTATCTTACGCAACCTGTTTTCGCCGAACCATCCCAGTATACAGGTGCCGATTCCGAGTTCCTCGGCCCTCAGGACGAGATGGGCGCAGGCGATACCTATGTCGATCTTCCGAAAGTCGGTTTTCCGGAGTTTGCCGCCCGCCCAGGCGGGGAACTTCATGTTTTCCGCGATCACTATGATGAAAGCGGCGGCACCGAGCGCGAACGAATTCATTCTATATGTCCCGGAAAGAAAGCCTTCCGACAGTTCTTTTTTTTGTTCGGGGCCATCGACGATGATGAATTTCCATGGCTGGGAATTGCAGGCGGAAGGGGCGTAAAGCGCGGCTTCTACGCATGACTCGAGGTCTTTACGGCTTATCGTCCGCTCGTCGTAAAAGCGGATGCTCCTTCTTTTTTTCGCGAGGTCCAGCAGCGACATGACGTTCTCCTGTGCTTGTTAACATCGGTCGATTCGATTATAATATAACACATGAAAGACACCCGCGCTATAAGCATTTCTCTTATACTTCTTCTTATCGGGTTGCAAGGCTGCGCGAATACCGGCACAGTGAAACGGATGCGTCCCTCCGCCGGTATCTCGGAAGAAAAAGCCGTGAAAGAGATATCCGCAAAGGGCCGTTTTCACAGGAACAAGAGGCTGGTTTACCTGATAGCGTGGAACAACATCCCGGTCGGACGTATAATTACCGAGGTCGGCGACGTAGAGAGATACGGCGAGTATGACGTTTTCGTTATCAGGTTGGTGACCGAATCGAATAAATTTCTGTCCAAAATATACCGGGTCGAGGACACCTATACATCTTACGTGGACGCTGACGCCATCACGAGCAGGCGCTACGAAGCGGACAGGAAAGAGGGGAACTACAGAAAACATGTTATAGTTGAGTACGACTTTGGCAAGCAGGAGGCGACGTACACCAATCTGACGGACGGGTCGGTAAAAAAATGCGTGATCAAAAAAGACGTCCAGGACCCGTTGAGCGCTATGTGCTATTTCATGACCCTGCCCATAAGGATCGGAGAGAAACTGGGCTTAACGATCAATCTGAACGAGAAGAATTACGATCTCTTCGCCAGGGTGGAGGATATAGAAGTTGTAACATTGGCGGGTATCGGGACTTTTCCGGCGTTCAGGATACGGCCGTACGCGGAATTGAAAGGCGCGCGCGTAAAAAAAGGAAGAGGGTGGATGTATTTTTCGGCGGATGCGGACCGGTATCCCCTGTACGGGGTGGTCCGCATACCTTTCGGCCGGGTTACCGCCACGTTGAGGTCGATAGAAGATATTCAAGGCGCAAGGCGGTGTCCGTCATCAGATAGGCGCAAGGCTCAAGGAGAGTGATAACTAATACGTAATAGGTTAAGGCTAGAGGCTCGAGGCGAGAGGCTAGAGGACGGGGGAAGCAATTTCGATGTTGGTAAGTGCGTAAGTTACCAGTTACCAGAAACCAGTTGCCGGAAGAGTGGTTCGAGGTTCGCGGAGTGTTCGCATAGCGCATAGCGTGCGGGGCGGTTTCTTCTGTCATTGCGAGGATGCCCTGAAAGGGCAGACGCGGCAATCCCTGATTTCAGCTGTACGCTGTAAGTTTTAAGCTATAAGATCGTTATAACCCTTTCCAGCTTTAGCGGGCATCTTAAAGCTGATTTTGAATTTTTAATTATATTTTTAAATTTTATCTTTTAACTTTTAAATTTTAACCGGCGTCCCGACCGCCCTGGTAACTGGTAACTGCTAACTTACCCAAAACCCACAGGGCACGGAATAAAATGCTCAAAAGAAAGAAACTTATATTCACGGCGTTCATAATGCTGGCTCCTTTCCTGTCGGGATGGATCTTCACCGTCAACCAGGCCACGGACGAGGAAGAAATGATCTTTATCCCCCCGGCCAAAGAAAGGAGCATGGGAAGAAAACTGCATAAGAAGATCCTCGATAAGTTCGACCTGCCGGTGGACCCGCTAATGCAGGAAAGGGTCTCGCGTATAGGTGAAAAACTTGCCCGGGCCGGCGACAGGAAAGACATAGTATACCGTTTTACCGTGCTTGATAATGAAAAGGACAATTGCTTTAACGCTTTCGCCGCGCCGGGTGGTTATATTTATATATTTGACGATCTGGCGGAAGCCGTAGAGACCGACGATAACATCGCCGCGGTCCTCGCCCATGAGATGGGCCACATTGAAGCAAAGCACGCCGTCAAGAGGATGCAGGGTAACGTCGCTATCGCGGCTCTTATGCTGGTAAGCGCGCAGATGAAAAGCGAGAAGGGCACGCGCGGGAAGGCGGCATGCGCCATCACCGAGCTCATGGGCGCTTATTCGCGTCAGGATGAGAAGCAGGCGGATGAGCTCTCGGTAAAATATCTCAAGGACGCCGGGTACGACCCGCGGGCCGCCGTGAAAGTGATAGAAAAGCTTAAAGCGCTGCGTAAGAAAGCGCCCCGCGCGCGGTATTCCTATTACAGGAGCCATCCTTATCTTTCGGAGAGGGCGTCATATCTTGAAAAATACGCGAGGGGACATGCGAGCTTCGATTCATATATCAATCTTGTGACGGATAAGGGCGGGATGTGAGGCGGTCTTTACGTTTGGGTCTTTTTCATTTATAATACAACAAACCATTTGTTTCCGGGGAAGAGGAGGTGCGGGGTGAAAAAAATAGCGATAGTATATTATTCCAGGACCGGGAATACCGAGGCCATGGCCCGCCTGGTGGAGGAAGGGGCGAAGACCGAGCCGGACGTGCAGGCAGATACAGTGAACGTCGATTCGTTCCCGGCAAAGAAGGCGCTGGAATACGACGGCTTGATAGTCGGCTCTCCGACGTATTACGGTTCAATGGCATATCAGGTAAAGAAATTTTTCGACGATTCCGTGGCTTTTCACGGCAAACTTTCGGGCAAGGTGGGAGCCGCTTTTTCTTCGGCGGCGAATATCGGCGGCGGCAACGAAACGACGATAGCGGGCATATTGAACGCGATGCTGGTACACGGGATGATAATCCGCGGCGACCACAACGGTGATCATTACGGCCCCGTGTCGATAGGGGCCCCCGATGAACGTGTCGAGAAGCAATGCCGTTTACTCGGCAAAAAAGTGGCAGCGATGGCGAAGAAACTGACGTAACATATCCGCGGGCCGCAGATCACAGGCATCGGATTTCAACGGAAAGGAAGAACATTGAGCAAGACATTTGTTCTTGATACCAACGTTATATTGCATAACCCCAATTCGATAATCTCGTTCAGCGACAACACCGTTCTTCTCCCGATAGAGGTGCTCGAAGAGCTGGACAGGTTCAAGAGGGACCACGACGAAAAGGGGCGTAACGCCAGGATCGCCATAAGGATGCTTGACGAGATGCGCAAGAGAGGCGAACCCGGCGAAGGTTACCCCATGGATAACGGCGGGGTGTTGAAGATCTCGACGGGCCTGGATTACGATATCCTGGCCGAAGTGGGGTTATCAAAAGACCTGACGGATAACAGGATCCTGCTTACTGCCCATATGTTGAAAGCCAAAGGCGAGAACGTTATTTTCGTTTCCAAGGACATCAACGCGAGGATCAAGGCCGACGCGCTGGGCGTACCGAGCGTGGATTTTGAGAAACACAAGGTTGATTTCGAGCATCTCTACGGCGGATGGCACGCGGTAGAAGTGGCGAGGAGCGAAATAGACGCCTTTTACAAGGAAAAGAAGTTCCCGGTCAAGAAGGACGAGTTTTATCCGAACGAGTTCGCTCTTCTGGTGGACAAGGAAGACCCCAAACATACGGCTATAGGGCGGTATAAGGAGGAATTCGGGATACTGATGCCGCTCATATTCAACAAAACCCATGTAATGTCCATACGGCCGCGTAACAAAGAACAGGCGATGGCTATTGAGCTTCTTTTGAATAACGATATAAGTCTTGTGACCCTGATGGGGCCCGCCGGAACGGGGAAGACGCTTTTGGCGATCGCGGCCGGTCTTCAGAAGGCGGTCAAGGATAAATCCTATACCGGGCTTCTTATATCGAGGCCGGTCATGCCGCTGGGCAGGGATATCGGATATCTTCCGGGGACCAAGGAGGAAAAGCTCGAGAGCTGGATGGGGCCGATATACGACAACCTTGAGTACATATTCAACGCCGAAAAAAAAGACAAGGACTCGAAGGTTAATGTCAAGACGCAGATCGAGAAATACATAAAAGAGGAGATAATAGAGCTTGAAGCCATGACTTTCATGAGAGGGCGAAGTATACCCAGTCGCTTCATAATAATCGACGAAGCGCAAAACCTCACTCCGCATGAGGTAAAAACGGTCATAAGCCGCGCGGGCAATTACACAAAAATGGTCCTTACGGGTGATCCTTACCAGATAGACAACCCGTATCTCGATTCGTCCAGCAACGGTTTGGCGTATTGCGTCGATAAAATGAAAGGGCAGAAGGCTTTCGGCCATGTGACTTTCGCTAAGAGCGAGAGGAGTTCTCTGGCTTCGCTGGCCGCTGAACTGTTATAGATGACGGTATGAACATAAACATACGCTACATAAAAGAGACCGATGTTTTCGAGGTACAGGCCGTCGAAAAAAAACTGCGATCACATTTTCTGCTGTCGCGAGCGGAGCTGAACAAGCTGAGGACGATGCTCGAAAAGGCCCTGCTCGACAGCAAGAGCCCCAAAGGTAAAAAATAAGGATGAACGAACGGGGCAGGCCGGGTTTTTAGAGGGGATGCTTATGTGTAAAATACGTAACATCAAAAAAAAATTGATCGCTCTGTTATGTTTCCTTATTCCGGGCCTTTTTTTGGCGGGGCCGGGTTTTGCCGCCGGGAAGGACCGGGGCACCCGCACCCGCGAGAAAAAAGTCAAATGGGTCAAAACAAAAACAGGGCTTAACAGCCTTATCCAGCTCTCCAAGGACCGCAATACGATGGAGAAAGAATACGCGCAGGAGACCCGGAACTATGAGAAGCTCAGGGATGCCGTCGAAGGGGAGTATCTGAAGGAAGGCATGCCGGTCGCCGCGGTCGAAAGAAAGTTCGGGAAGCCCGTAGTAGCGTTTCCCGGAGAGGGCGGCGGCACGACAAATCGGGTTTATAAGCCCGGGGACGAGTCTTTCCTGGACGGAGGCAAAAAGATATACCTTATCTTTGATGACAATGGCAGCCTGGTCAAATGGCAGAACATAGATAAGGCAGGGGCGGAACCGGGAGCCGGGGAATAGCATGGCGGTTATTCCGCCATTGCGTAGGTATGGCCTTTATCGTATCCCTTATAATGCGCTTCCAGTATCTCCTGGGCCGGCTTGTTCTGCGGCGTGAACTGACGATTATAAGTTCCTCCCGCGTAGACGTTAGTATCCCATTTCCACCAATAGACGCCCGCGAGCCAGCGTTCACCCCAGACCGTTTCGAAAAAAGCCCTGTAGCATTTGGCCTGCATTTCGGGGTCGGCGTTGCCTTCCAGTCCGTTCTGCCAGGGCATGTAAGGGGCGTGGGAAGCGCTCGGATATCCTATTTCGGTGAAGATTATAGGCTTATTTATTTTCTTTTGCCATATTTCCAGGTCTGACTTCCATTTTTCCCAGCCTTTTTTAAGGTCGTCAACGGTCGGGTCGGATTTGTAGGTCAGAGGGAAATAGGCATCGATCCCGACGTAGTCAAGCTCGTCCCAGAATCTTATGTTCTTGAAGTTGTCCCAGTTCGCCGCGTAAACGAGCTTTCCCGGATATATTTTACGGACCTTGGCTATCAGTTCTCTCCATTCGGCTTCCTTTTGCGTGGTAAAGGAGAGTTCGGTACCGATGCAAAAAAGTTCAACGTCGAGATCTCTGGCCAAACGCGCATATTTCAATATGAATTTGCCGTACGCGTCGAACCATTTCTTCCAGTCGTTTTCGCATGCGAAACCTATGTCCGCGCGCCAATATGTGCCGTCATATTTGTCAATGAGGTCGATATGCGGTTTCAGCGCGACTTTAATGCCGAGTTTATGGGCCGTTATGATGACGTGACGCAGGCTTCTCGAGCTTGGGCTCTTGTCCGTGGCTTTTATTTCTGTCGAATTATATTTTTCCTGATAATGGGTCGCGCATACCGAGATATATTCAACGCCGAGGGAGGCGAGTTTTTTAAGGGATTCATCGGAAAATTCAGAGGCAAAACGGTCCTTGTCCCAGGTAACGTAGCATACCCCCTTTTGCAACGGCAAAAATGCGGTTTCGGAATGAAGATCGCAGGGGGGGAATAGGAGCGACATAATTAAAACCGTTGCCAACAAGACGCTCGATATACCGTTCTGTTCCTTATCACGGCGCATTGACATTTTATCCTCCGGAAAAATAAAAAACCCTATTCGATAAAGGTCGCTCCATATCGAATAGGGCTGCAAGAATCCGGCAATAAATGCCAACATACATTGCATAAATTCGGCGGTCCGACTGCCATGCCCATCGTGAACGAAGAGGGGTTAGGCTCGTGACTTTGCAGTCCTATTCTTTCGAATAGTTTGCCCCGTTAGAGATAGTGTCCCTAACGTGGCAAGCCCCATTGTCCTTAACCCCGATAGAAAAGATTTTCTAACGGGGTATAACGGGGTTTGCCTTTATCGATCATGCGAAAATCAGGGTTTAAAAGAACTTTCTCGCCTACAATATCGATTTTAATGATAGAAAAATAAAAAGCAAGATACTAACATTTAACTTTTTTATATTTAACGCCTAAATATATATAAACAATATGATATTTTGTTTGTCTTGGCTCCCCAATTTCATTATAATTAGTAGGAAATTAATTTGCATCTGGTATGGAAATGCCTTGATATTTAACGCTTGGAGGGGAAGGCAGAATGGCGAAGGGAAAGATATCATTGACGCGGGCGGGCCGCGATAAGATCGTTAAGGAATTGGAAGAGTTGAAAGGCGAAAAAAGGCGCGAGATCGCGAAACAGCTGGCCGAGGCCAGGGCGCATGGTGATCTCAGCGAGAACGCCGAATACGACGCCGCTAAAGAGGCGCAGGCAATGAATGAAAAGCGTATCGCAGAATTGGAAGAGACACTGATGCGCGCGCGGATAATAGATGAAGACTCCGTCCCCAAGGACCAGGCTCTGCTTGGCGCGACCGTCCGGGTAAAGGACCTCAGAGGAGGGCAGGAATTCGATTATATCCTCGTGTCGGAGGAGGAGGCGGATTTTGAAAATGATAAGATATCCATAACGTCTCCGGTGGGGGGCGCTCTCTTAGGCCACAAGGTTGGAGATGTTGTCGAGATAGCGGTTCCGGCGGGGGCGCTGGAGTATGAGATAGTTAAGATAAGCAGGTGACGGGTGACGAGTGACGGGAGAGGCATGAGGAGAGAGATAGATCTGGCCTTGGCGACGAGGATTATAAATCATGGGCCGGTAGTTATGGTTACCTCGCAGTTCGACGGGAAAACGGATATCACGCCTGTAGCGTGGACCATGCCCGTTCAAAAGAAGCCCCCCGTAATAGTCCTGGAGATAAGCGAGGGGCATTTTATCTTTGAGTGTATCATTAAAACGGGGGATTTCGCCGTGAACGTTCCCCCTAAATCCCTTGCGGGGGATATAGTTAAATGCGGGAGCGTTTCCGGAAGGGACGCGGATAAATTCAGCACGTCCGGGTTTAACGCGGAGCCGTCCAAGAAAATAGCGTCGCCTTCGATAAAAGAAGCGATGGCGGTACTTGAGTGCGAATTGATAAGGGACGAGCATCTTCTTAAGGAATATAACATGGTCCTGGGCGAGGTAAAGTACGCCGAAGCCGATGGGGAAGCTTTTAGCGAACACTGGCTTTTCGAACGGGAGGATCTCATGACCGTCCATCATCTGGGAGACAGGACATTCGCCTTTCCGGGCGGCGTGATAGACCTCAGAAAAGATAAAATTTAAAATATAAAAGTAAAAAAAGAATTAAAATCCGGGAATTGTTATGTGGAAGAAACTGATAATCGCGGTATTGCTGGTCATGGTCGTGTGGTCGTTCCTTCCGCTCATACCGTTCTGGTTCATGGAGGGGGCGGGTCTGGATGAAAATAACAGGGCCGGTGTAGAAAAGCTGACAAATAATAAAGGCTCGTATTTTTCCTTCATAGTGTTCGGGGACAACCATTCGGGCTTGATATTCAACGACGCCGCGACCCTCAAGGAGATATGGCACATGAACAGGGAGGACCGGTTCAGGAAGGTGCCGATAGATTTCGTGCTTAGCGTGGGCGACATAACTCTTGACGGGAAAAGATCGCATTTTGTAGCCTTCAAGAAGATGCAGGAATTGATCAAATTCCCGCTGATAACCGCTATAGGCAACCACGATGACAGGAAGCTTTTTGAGGAGTTTTGCGGCGATAAGGAATTTTCTTTCGTCAACAGGAATTCCTATTTCATCATTGTTGATAACGAGGAAGGCGCGCTGAGCGAATCACAGTTCAATTGGCTGGAGGAAAAGCTCAAGGAGGGGGAGGGATACGACCACATTTTCATAGCCCTGCATAAACCGCCGTTCGATCCTTGCCAGCAGGAGTGGTATAACGAAGATAACAGCCCCTGGGCTTACAGGTTCCGGAAGCTTTGCGGCGAATACGGCGTCGACATGGTATTTTCCGGACATAAACACATGTTCAAGCGGGAAGAGTTTGACGGTGTCGAGAATATAGTGACCGGTGGCGGTGGAATGCTTATAGAGATACCGGAAGCGGATGGCGGTTATCTTCATTACGTGAGGGTGATGGTCAACAACGATTACGTTACTTACGAGGTAAGGAGGATATCACCGCCTTTTTGGGAATATCTGACTTATTATTTCTGGAAAGAGGCGATATATTGGGTTCGTAACTTTTACGGTTCGGGATATGTTTTCGGACGGAACACCAGAATAGAGCCGCTTAGGGTGTCGGACCTTAACGACCGGGAATATTGGATCTGGCCGGCTAAAAGGGGAGCGGGCAAAGGACAATAGACGAATTCGACAGCGGACAAAGCCAGAAAAAATAGCCCGGGACGCAAGCCCGGGCTATTTTTTACAAAAATATTGACAATGCGAACAAATTATGGTATTCTACTATTTGTCTATAGGGAAATAGGAGAATTATGCTGATCAGTAAAAAGGGTTATTATTTCTTGAAAGCTATTCTTTTTTTCGCATTCAGCAAAAAAAGGTCTTTCTCCATCAAAGAGATATCAGAGAGACTTGACATATCGGGAAAGGTGCTTGAACATGTCCTTCTTTCGCTTAAGAACAAAGGTATACTGTCCAGCAAAAGAGGGCCGCAGGGAGGGTATACCCTTGATGCCGAGGTGGTAGGCCTGACTCTGGCGGATATATTCGACATGGCCGGGCAGAAGATAGAAGTTCTGCCCGCAGAAAGCGGCAGACGGGGGCATATGATCGATGAAGTTCTCATGAGCGTTGAATTGTCGTTGGAAAAGGATATCGTAACGAGGTTCGGGAAATTAAAAATAAAGGACCTTGTAAAGCTGATGAAAGAAAAGATCGGGGAAAAAGGGTTGAGTTACGTGATCTAGATCCGGATATACCAAGAGGGAGGATAACATGAAAAATCAGAAATGGAATTTGGGAACCCTGGGCATACACGCGGGATATTCGCCTGATCCCACGACGGGGGCGAGGGCGGTCCCGATATACCAGACCACATCCTATGTTTTTAAGGATACACAGGATGCTGCGGACCTCTTCGCGCTCAAGAAATCCGGGAATATATACACGCGATTGATGAATCCCACGAACGACGCGCTTGAGAAACGGATAGCCGCGCTTGACGGAGGAACAGCGGCGCTCGCCACTTCCTCGGGTATGGCGGCCATAACCATCGCCATTTTGACCATTTCTTCCGCGGGAGACGAGATAGTCTCCTCGAGCAGTCTTTATGGCGGGACCTATGCTTTGTTCCAGTACACTTTGCGTAAGTTAGGTATAAACGTCAAGTTCGTGGATTCGACAAAACCAGAGAATTTCCGTAAAGCGATCACGAAAAAGACCAAAGCCCTTTACGCGGAAACGGTAGGGAATCCGAAACTGGACACGATCGATTTTGAAGAGGTGTCCAAAATAGCGCACGAGAACGGGATACCGCTTATAATCGACAATACCGTAGCGACGCCGTATCTCGTGAATCCGATACGTTTCGGGACCGATATCGTCGTGTATTCTACGACGAAATATATAGGAGGGCACGGGACGTCGATAGGCGGTCTTATAGTCGATTCGGGCAAGTTTGACTGGTCTAACGGCAAGTTCCCCCAATTCACCGAACCGGATCCCAGTTATCACGGCTTGAAGTTCTGGGAATCGTTCGGGAATGTCCCGGGTGCCGGCAATATAGCTTTCGCGATAAGGGCACGCGTAAGCCTTCTGAGGGATACCGGTTCCTGCATGAGTCCTTTCAACGCATTCTTATTCCTGCTGGGGCTGGAAACGCTTCATTTAAGGATGCCGAGGCACAGCGAGAACGCTTTGGAGATAGCCCGGTATCTTAAAACGCACGATAAGGTGAAGTGGGTAAGCTATCCGGGGCTCGTGGATCACCCGCAGCATGATATCGCCCGCAAATATTTCAGGGAAGGGCTATATTCAGGCATCCTGGGCTTCGGTATCAAGGGCGGATTGGGATCCGGGAAGAAATTCATCGATTCACTTGAGCTTTTCAGCCATTTGGCGAACATAGGCGATGCCAAGAGCCTTGCGATACATCCGGCCTCAACGACGCACCAGCAGTTGACCAGAGAAGAGCAGGAGGCGGCGGGTGTTACCGAGGATTTCATCCGCCTGTCCATCGGTCTCGAGGACGCAGAAGACCTTATCGATGACCTGGACCAGGCGCTTTCTAAAGCGTGAATTGTGAATAGTGAATTGTGAATAGTGAGTTGTGGGCCGAACAATGCGATTAACGACTTACGATTCACCATTCACGTTTTTGAAGGAGGCATGATGATATACGATGACATTACTCAGACGGTAGGGAATACCCCGCTGATCCGTTTGTCTAAGATAGATAGCGGCCTTCCGGGCAACATATTCGCCAAAGCGGAGTTCTTCAACCCCCTGGGGAGCGTCAAGGACAGGATAGGCCTCGCCATGATAGAGGCAGCCGAAAAGGAAGGCAAGCTGAAAAAAGGTTCCATCATCATTGAGCCCACCAGCGGCAATACCGGCATAGCGCTTGCTTTTATCTCGGCAGCCAAGGGGTACAAACTCGTGCTTACCATGCCTGATACCATGAGCGCGGAGAGACGTGCGCTCCTGAGGATATTCGGCGCCGAGGTAGTGCTTACTCCCGGGGAAAAAGGCATGAAAGGGGCTGTTGATAAAGCCGAAGAGATGGTATCGAAAACGCCGGGCGCGTTCATGCCGCAGCAGTTCGAGAACCCCGCTAATCCCGGGATCCACCAAAAGACCACGGCGCAGGAGATATGGAACGATACCGACGGGAAAGTCGGCGTATTTGTTGCCGGCATAGGGACGGGCGGCACCATAACGGGTGTCGGCGAGGTCCTTAAAGGCAGAAAACCCGGTGTCAAGATCATCGGTGTGGAACCCAGGGATTCGGCGATCCTTTCCGGCGGCCAGCCCGGGCCGCATAAGATACAGGGGATCGGCGCGGGTTTCATTCCTAAGGTCTTGAAAAAAGAACTGTTAGATGAGATAATAACGATTCATGACGACGTTGCCGGGGAGATGTCGCGGCGGCTGGCGAAGGAAGAAGGCCTGCTTGTCGGCATATCGGCCGGCGCCAACGTTGCCGCGAGCGTAAAGGTGGCGTCCAGGGAAGAGAACAAGAATAAGAATATCGTGACCGTGTTATGTGATACCGGTGAAAGATATTTAAGCACTTGGCTTTTCGAGGAATTCCTGGATTGACCGGGGTAAGCAAGCCAGAGGGAATATGACCGAAAAAACCAGAAAAAGCAAAAAACAGTACGTGGAGACGAAATACTATAACATGCCCGAGGGCGAGAAGTTTGTCCTGGAAAGCGGCGTAAAACTCGGTGAGCTTAAGGTAGCGTATGAGGCGTACGGCGAGCTGAACAAGCAAAAAGACAACGCGGTCCTTATATGTCACGCCCTTTCCGGTGACGCGCACGCGGCGGGTTATCACCACGGTGATACTAAACCCGGCTGGTGGGATGAGATGATAGGCCCCGGTAAGGCTTTTGACACGGAAAAGTATTTCGTGATCTGCTCGAACGTGATCGGCGGATGCAAGGGGTCGAGCGGACCCAATTCGATCAACCCTCTTACGGGCGAACCGTATGGGCTCAGTTTCCCGATAGTGTCCGTAAGGGACATGGTGAACGCACAGAAAAAGCTTTTGGACCACCTCGGCATAGAAAGGATTCTTTCCGTATGCGGCGGTTCGATGGGCGGCATGCAGGCCCTTCAGTGGGTCGTTACGCATCCTGAAAGCGTAGTATCCTGCATGCCGATCGCCACGGCCTATAAGCATTCAGCCCAGCAGATAGCCTTCGACGAAGTCGGCAGGCAGGCCATAATGGCCGACCCCGCATGGAACGGCGGCGACTATTATGATAAGGGGCATCCATCCGCGGGTCTCGCGGTAGCCAGGATGATAGGCCATATTACGTACATGAGCGATAAGTCCATGGAGGACAAGTTCGGCCGGGTGCTGAAGAAGGAGAAGCTTGGTTTTGAATTCACTACGGAATTTGAGGTCGAAGGTTACCTGAGGTACAGGGGGGACAGTTTCGTAAAGAGATTTGACGCCAACTCGTATCTCTATATCACCAAGGCTATGGATTATTTCGACCTCCTGAAAGACCAGAAACCGCACCAGATCTTCAAGGGCGTAAAAGCGCGTTTTCTTGTTATAGCGTTCAGCTCAGACTGGCTTTATCCGTCTTACCAGTCCAAGGAGATAGTCAAGGCGCTGAAGATGAACGGGATCGACGTTACGTACTGTGAGATAAGCTCGGATTGCGGCCATGATGCCTTCCTTCTCGAGCTGGAAGAGGAATCGAAACTGATAAGGCATTTTCTGGATAACACGCACAAGAAACTGGAGAGAAAAGGTGACAAGTAAAAGAAAAGAGGATCTCAGGCTGGATCACAAGGTCATCGGCGATATGGTCGAGACCGGTTCGATGGTGCTTGATATGGGTTGCGGCGACGGGGATCTCCTGGAATATCTCGTGCTCCAAAAGGACGTAAAAGGCAACGGCGTGGAGATTAGCGAGGAAGCCATATATAAGTGCGTGGAAAAGGGCCTGAGCGTTTCCCAGGGGGATATAGATTCCGGACTCAAGGAGTACCCTGATAACCTGTTCGATTACATAATATTCAACCAGACGATGCAGCAGGTGCACAGGCCCAAGGAAGCCATAATAGAGGCCTTAAGGATAGGTAAAAAGGTCATAATAGGGTTCCCGAATTTCTGTTACTGGACGGCCAGGCTGCAGATATTTTTCACGGGCCATGTGCCCGTAACCCCGTCCCTGCCGTATTCCTGGTACGATACCCCGAACCTTCATTTTCTCAGCATCACGGATTTCAAGGATTTTTGCAGGGATTCGGATGTGGTGGTGGAGAAAAGCGTGTTTCTTTCCGACAATGGCATGGTGAAGATCATGCCTAACCTTTTTGCCCTTAACGCTGTTTTTCAGATATCGAAGAAATAGTGATGTGTGATGGGTAATGTGTGATGAGTCGCAGGTTGTGTGCGCATAACGCCATAGAATAACCCATCACCCCTCACTCGTCACCCATCACTTAAATATTATCATGGACACCTTTCAGGAACATTACGATCGCTTGAACGACGAACAGCTGGAAGCCGTCGATATTATCGATGGCCCGCTTCTGGTCCTTGCCGGCCCCGGAACGGGCAAGACACAACTTCTTTCCGTGCGGGCCGCGAACATGATAAATAAAGGAAAAGCGGAACCCGAGAACATACTCATACTTACTTTCACCAATGCGGCGGCAAGGGCAATGAGGGAGCGCCTCGCCCGGATAATAGGCCACGAAGGCTATAATATTGAAGTGGAGACATTTCACAGCTTTGCCAATTCCATCATCCTGGAGTCGGAAAGCGCGATAAAGTACGTAAAGGACAAGATAGATATAACCGACCTGGAAAAGGTCAGGTCGCTGCAGTATATCCTCGATAACGTGAAGGGCATGGAGCCCCTTAAGCCCTTCGGTGCGCCTTACATGCATCTGGTGGAGATCGGCAACAGGATAAGCGAGCTCAAGAACGAAGGCATTTCCCCGGGTGAATTGAAAAATCATTTGAAAGACCTCGTCCCCGACGGCATTAATATCGAGGAAAAGCACATCCCGCGCCTGAAAGCGCTTTCGCTGGCCTATGAAAAATACGAGAGACTTAAAAACGAGGAGTCTTCGGTGCTTTTCGACGAAAGGGGCCGCAAAGATTTCGACGACATGATACTTATAGCTCTTGACGCCCTGCGCAAGGATGCCGACCTGCGCGTTTCCATGAGAGAACAGTATAAGTACGTAATGGTGGACGAGTACCAGGACACTAACGGAGCGCAGCTCCAGCTGTTATTCTCGATACTCGATCCGGAACGCCCGAACCTGTGCTGCGTGGGGGACGATGATCAGTCTATCTACCGTTTTCAGGGGGCCACGCTCTCGAACTTCCGCGTTCTTAAAGAGACATTTCCCGGCCTTAAAACGGTTCTCCTGAAAGATAATTACCGGTCAACGGACGGGATAATAGATCTTTCAAAACAGATCATATCCCAGCTTCCCAATGAGGAAAGGGTCGCGGAAAAGATCCTCGATCCCCGCCGCGATTACAAGGAAAAGAAGATACAGTTCCTGGAGTTCATGACGGAGGAAGAAGAGCTGGCATTCATGATCGCAGAGATAAGGAAACAGGCCGGAACTATAAAGAAAGACAGTTCGCTTGATGAGGGCACGAGAGATAAACCCTACAATAGCATGGCGGTTCTTGTCAGAAAACGGGACCAAAGGCAGAAGGTGATAGAGGCGTTCCTCAAGGCGGGCATACCGTACGCGTCCGACGGGAAAGAAGATATACGCATGGAGAAGCGCGTTCGCCAGATGTTGGACGTCCTGGAACTGGCTCATGTCGACCTGGAGAACAATGAAAGGAAATCCCTGGCCTTGTACAAGTTGCTGACCTCGGATTATACCGGGGCATCCCAGAGCGACGTGCTGAAACTCATAGGCCGGGTAAACGCAAAAAAGAGAGTTTTCAGGGGCAAGGATCTGGAAAAGTTCAGATCCGTGAATCTTTTCAGCGAGTTTTTTGCCGTCTTCCCCGTAAGCGGTGAAACTCCGCCTTCGGAAGAGGGGTCGAGGAAGCTCAGGGCGACAAAGGATATGGCGCTTGATGACCCGCTTGCCCTGCACAGGGCTGCCTGGGCCTTGAACAGGGTCCTTAAAGACGCCCGCGCGAATCCCATACACGATATACTGATGCGTTACATCGAGGATACCGGGCTTTACAGGTTCATACTTGAAAGCTACGAGGACAATCAGGTCGTCAGGGTGAGGGATCTAAGGGCCCTGGTCTCTTTTATCAACATGATAAAAGAGTCCAGCCTTTCCAGTCCGTCCCTTAGGCTGGATGATCTGATGCAAGAGCTGGAACTGAGGGAGGTCCACGGTATGCCCATAAACGGTGAACTGGCGACGCTTAGCCAGGACGGCGTGAGGATATATACGGCGCACAGCGCGAAAGGCCTCGAGTTCCATACGGTCTTTTTGCCTTTTTGTCTCGAGCAGAAGAGTTGGCCGGTCCGCAGCAAAGGCGACGTGGTGCCGTTGCCGCCGGATATATACAAGAGCAAGGAAAAGGTCGATGAAAAAAAGAAGCTTAAGCTGCTGAATCTTTACGATGAATTGCGGCTTTTTTACGTTGCTTCCACCCGCGCGAAAGCGAACCTGATCTATACCGCTACACCCGGAGAAAAGGTCATAATCAGCCGTTTCCTGAGCCACGTTGATCTGAACCCGGGATCCGGCTCGCCTTCATCGGAGGAAGATTTTCTTTCGGGTCTATTGAGGGATACCCGCGAGAGGGACGCTTTGCAGGAAGTTTCCGGCATACTGAAGGATATTGTAAAGGATCTTACCCTGAACCCGACAAGCCTCAACAACTACATAACCTGCAGGAGGAAATTCCTGTACGATAATGTGCTGATGCTGCCGGGCAGAAAGAACCAGAACCTGGTGTTCGGGAACTGCGCCCACAAGGCCTTGGAGGAGGTTTACAAGTATTTCATGGATAAAAAGAAATTCCCGCATTTTTCCTTTTTCAAAAAAGCCTTCCTGTCCGAGCTGGAATACCAGGGGGTGAGTGATAACATCAAGAAAGGTTGCGCGGTAAAACTGGATGACCTCGATGGCTGGTACACGAAAATGTCCAGATCTCCCGTGATGCCTCTGGACCTCGAGAACAAACTTGAAATATCCATACCCTGCGGACCGGTTTTCAGGGGCACTTTCGATAAGATAGAGAGGGAGGAAGAAGGGGCGATAAAGGTCATAGATTATAAAACCGGGAAGCCCGATAAGCACGTCAAAGCGATATTCAACTGTAAGGATCTGTCGAGATACGAGTGCGACGATTATTACCGGCAACTCATAGCCTACAAGATGCTGTACGAAAAAGCCTTGCAGGGGAGAAGGAAGGAGAGGGTGACAAAAGGCGTGCTGCAGTTCCTTGAACCTGTGGCCGAAACGGTCAAAAAATACGGATTGGAAAAAGGCACTTACAGGGAAGAGACGGTAGAACTTACCGAGGACATGGTGGGTGAGCTGGAAAGAGTCATCATAAAGTGCTGGAAAGATATACAGGGGCTGAAGTTTGACAAGTTGTCCGAGAGGGACGATAGGGAGAGATGCAGGATCTGCCAGTATGATTCTATTTGCTGGGGGTGATGTTCAAGGCTAAAGGCGAAAGAGAGCGCCAGCGCGCCAGGTAAAATATCAAAAATCAAAAAGCAAAGTTCAAATATATAGATCAAAATCCAAGATACTTATTTTTGCTTTTTGATATGAATTGTTGAATTTTAACCCGCATTACTATCACGTAATCTGCGATCATCTGTGTTTAACGAACAACGATAAACGAATAACGCACAACGCACTGCGATAATACGATAAAAAGGAGCCATAGCCATGGATAAAAAATTCGTAAAGGAGCTGAAGGTCAACGAGCTGGTTGATTCGGCGTTCAAGCTGGAGAAAAAGGAGCTGAAACTGACGAAATACGACAAGCCGTATCTCCATCTCGGTCTATCCGATAAGACGGGAAAGATAGAAGCCCGCCTGTGGGACGACGCCGAAAAGTTCAATGAAGCGGTGGAATCCGGCGATGTTGTGAGGGTGAAGGGGACCGTCGATAAGTACCGTGAAGAAAAGCAGCTCAAGATAGATTTCATCGAAAAAGCCGACGATCGCTCTTACAGGTACGAGGATATGGTGCGTGTCGCGGAGAACAGGGATAAGCTGTTAAGCGATGCCCTGGGGTATCTGAACAGCATAAAGAACCCGTGGCTCAAGACCCTGAAAGACGGTCTGGCCGGGGATGAAAGTTTCATGGAGAGGTTCAAGGACGGCCTGGGGGGCAAGATGTGGCATAACGCGTATATCGGCGGACTTCTTGAGCACACGTACGAGGTAATGTATATCGTGGACAGGATGTGCGTTATCTATCCCGAGGCGGACAGGGACATGACCCTGTTCGGGGCTTTTATACACGATATCGGAAAGGTATATGAGCTTGACCCGGTCAAGGTTGAATATACCGTCGAAGGCGGGCTTGTAGGGCATATCGTGATAGGGCATAAGATGCTCATGGAGAAGATAGCCGGTATCGCCGACTTTCCCGAGGATCTCCGTATCCGTCTTGAACACATCATACTCAGCCACCACGGTGAATACGAGCAGCAGTCGCCGGTGCTGCCCAAGACTCTGGAAGCCACGATCATATATCACTCGGATGAGCTGGTATCGCAGGCGAACGCGATAAAGGAGATACAGAAGAGCCAGGCGGAGGAAGGCAGGGTATGGAGCCATTTCGTAGGGATCAAGAACAGGAAGTACTACATAAGGGACTCCAGCGAAGAGGACTGGACCCGTCCGCGGAAGAATACGGAAAAACGGGATAAAGCCAAAGATGATCTTTTTGGGTCGTAAGCGGGAGTGAACGGTGAGAGATGACAAGCGGGCGGCGATGGGCATGAACGCGAAAGATTTCGAGAAGCTGGTGATAAGAGCGCTTGAAAATTTACCCGGAAAATTCAAAGATAGCCTGGAAAATGTAGATGTCGTGATCGAGGACGAGCCCGCCCCGGAGCAGGCGAAGGCCGTTGATGTCTCACACAGACGAATGGTCCTGGGGCTATATCAAGGGGTGCCCTTGTTGCGCCGCAGCCATTATTACGGTCTCGTGATGCCCGATAAGATATCGATCTTCAGGAAGAACATCGAGAGGGTCTGTAATACGGAAGAGGAAATAGTGCGTCTGGTGACCCACACCGTCCAGCACGAGCTTGCACATCACTTCGGCATATCCGACCGGAGGCTCAAGGATCTCGGTATATATTGAAACAGCGTTCAGCGGTCAGCGGACAGGATAAAAAAAGACGGCCTGTACAGGCCGTCTTTTTTTATCTGCGCCAAGCGTTTGGCTCTATTCTTTACTCGGGTAGATCCTGACGTTATCTATATATATCGGTCCCGAGTAGGCAGGTTTATTCGATTCCACCCTTACCGCTATTTTGCGGATGTCCGCCTTGAATTCCTTGCTTACCGTGGTTCTCCTCCAGGTGGCGCTGTCGCCCTCGGATATATCGGCGGATATCGTGGTCCATTCGCCGGGTTTCATACGCGCGGTCCGCGTCATTTCCGTCCAGCGCCAATCTTCGCCGATGGTCAATATGATCTTTGCCCGCAACCCTACCGGGGCTTCCGGGGGCAGATAAATATCCACGGAGATCGTGTCATAGCCCGTGAGGTTCAGGAAATGCTGTATCTCGACAATAGCCGCGGACCATTTGTCACCGGGAAATTCGGCGTAGATCCCCAGGCTTCCCGAACCGTTACTTGAGGCGCCTTCCACGGGTTCCATGGTACGGGCCACGTGGTCGGCCTTATCGTAAGTCCAGGAGGGTATTTCCCAGCCATTATCGTTGGTCTCAAAGTCGTAAAGCAGTTTTCCTCCTGACGCGGCGTTGGTGGCTACCGGGACATCGTACTTGTTCCAGTCATTAAAGAGCTTTTCCCGCACTTCTGGTTCCTTCTGGGGTGTCCTTGCTTCACGGATCTCGGGCTTTTTCGCCGAAACTAAATTTTCAGCGGGTAATGTAAATATTTTTTTTGCGGGTTTCGGGTCGAGAGAAATAGCGTATTTTTGCGACAGGAAATATCCCGCGGACAGAATTGCGCCCACCAAGACGACAGAAACCGCAAGCAGAACCTTGCGACCTACCGGTCGGGAAGGGCGCTTTTCCGGTTTTTTCCCCGCCGGTTTCTTTTGTCCCTCTTGGGGTTTGGCGCTCTTTTTAGCCTTTTCCTCCGGCTGTTCTTTCTTATCGCCGGTTTCAGGCTTTTCCGCCACGTTTCCGAAATATGCCCTGGAAAGCTCCAGATCTATTTTGTCCTGGATTTGCCGGTTGTTCATATTTATTATTCTAACACATTTGCTGTAAAATGGCTACAATAATCTACTTTTGAGGGTTTGTATCAATATTTTTTTAGAAATATCTTATTTTCCCCAAAAATATCTCCCCCCCTCAAGGGTATGACCATTTTGACATATGGCGGCAAGGGGGAACATTATATTTATTTTTTATTACCGCCTATTTACAACATAATAATAATATGTTATACTTTATGCCAAATAGCACAAAATATAAGGCAATACGACCTTTAATACCACAAAATATATGGGGGGCGGGATATGAAAATAATCTCTGTAGCTAATCAAAAAGGCGGTTGTGGTAAGACAACGCTTGCAGTTAATGTGGCGGCCGCTCTCGCACGGATGGGCAATAAGACTCTCTTGATCGACCTGGACCCGCAGGCGCACGCGACTTTCGCTCTTGGTTACCTGAAAAAACATTCTGAAAGGAAGACTTCTTATGATATTTTCCGCGCCCGTTTCGACAATGTTGACGCTCCGCTGGAAGAGATAGTCATAACGGACAGGGAAAGACTGTCTTTTATCCCGGCGAACATGATGCTGAGCGCCGCTGAAATAAACCTCGGCAGCGTTAACGGGGCAGCAGCCATACTGCATAAGACCCTGCAGGACCCGTTTTTCGCCGAATATGACTACGTGATCGTGGACTCGCCGCCGAGTTTCGGTTTTCTTACGCTCAATTCCATGTATGCGGCTGACATGATAATAGTGCCGGTGGACCTGAGTTATTTTTCCTTCAACGGCATAAACAGTATTTACAGGGTGACCGGTCTGCTCAATAAGGAAACCGCAAGGACCCCTTCGGTGTTCTTCGTGATCAACATATATGACAAGCGTTCCAAATTCGCAAAGCAATTCGATAACGATGCGGGTAAAAAGCTCGGCCCGTATCTTCTCCCGACGAAGATACGCGCGAGTGTACGCCTCAGGGAAACGGCCAGGGAGGGGAAGACGATATTCGAGTATGATCCGAAGAGCCCCGTGGCCCTTGATTTTTATAACCTGACAAGCGATATCCTGGCAGCCAATAACAGGGAGATAAAAGAGGTCGTAAAAGAGTTCGCGCTCTATGCGCCGGATGCGGGATCCGTGTATGTTCTGGGTGATTTCAACAGCTGGCAGAAGGCCGACAGCAGCAGGCTGAGCAAGCTCGAGAACGGCCACTGGTCGGCCCACTTCACGCTGCCCAGCGGACGCACCTATCGCTATAAGTTCCTGGTGGATGAAGAATGGACGCACGACCCGGAAAATTCCGCGCTGGAAAGGAACGCTTTCGGCACCGCCGATTCTATTCTGAAGCTGTAATCCGTATTTTGTGACGCAGAGAGCAACGGGGAGGGAGTCCTTGCCGTTGCTCTCTTTTTTATCGGGTCCGCACAAAAGATCCTCGAAGGGGGCTTTAAAATACCGTTTGATGAGTGGTAAAAATATGACAGGTTACAGAATAACCCCGAAAAAAGAAGAGGCCCTGAAGGAAAAGATGCGGCTTTACGGGGTGAGGGAAAGGGACCTCGCGGAGACCTTCATAAGAGCGGGTGGCCGTGGAGGTCAACACGTCAATAAGGTATCCACCTGTGTTTATCTGAAGCATATACCCAGCGGCATTGAGGTAAAGTGCGCCAGGGAACGTTCACAGAAGGCCAACCGTTTTATTGCCCGGAAAATACTTATAGAAAAGATCGAGAAGATGGCGCGTGAAAAGGCCGCCGCGGAAAAGCACCGGAGGGAAAAGCTGCGCAGGCAAAAACGCGGAAGGTCCAGAAAAGGCAAGGAAAAGATGCTTGTGGAAAAAAGGAAGCGGTCCAAAAAAAAGGCCCTTCGCGGAAAGGTCCGTCACGGGGCGGAGGACTGATGAAGAAATTGAAGCTCGACCTTCACGATATTTGGAACAAGCATGGCCAGATAGAAAAAGCCCTTAACGATATTCTGCGGGAAGCCAGGGATAAGAAGGTAAAGATGGTCGAGATAATACCGGGTAAAGGTTCGGGGCAGCTCAAAAAACGCGTCCTTAAATTCCTCGAGAGGCACAGGGAACTGTACGACAGGGTGGAGAAAGATTCCAAGAACTGGGGAAGATTGTTCGTAAGGCTGAAATGACAAGACCCAAATGTCAAAATAAAACGCAAATCCAAAATACGGGTAAAAGATCCCCGTTTATCGTTTGGGATTTGCCATTTGAGATTGATTTGTCATTCGGATCTTGAAATTCGGGATTAAACGCATCGATAATATGGCTATGATATGGCTAAAAGAATAAGGGATTCATGGGGCTCAAGGATAGGCGTCATAATGGCCGTTGCCGGTTCGGCGGTAGGCCTGGGAAATTTCCTTCGTTTTCCGGTGCAGGCGGCCAGGAACGGCGGCGGTGCGTTCATGATACCCTATTTCATAGCGCTTCTTCTGGTCGGTATACCTCTCATGCTTGTCGAGTGGGCTATCGGGCGTTACGGCGGCGGATTCGAGCATTCCACCGCACCCGGGGTATTCCACAGTTTATGGGAGAAGAACCGATTCATCAAGTATTTCGGCGTGATCGGCATATTCGGACCCCTCGTTATAATGATCTACTACACGTACATAGAATCATGGACTCTTGCTTATAGCTTTTTCGCGCTTGTCCAGAAATACGCCGGGATAACGGACCAGATATCGATGGAGGCGTTCCTTAGGGGTTTCCAGGGGCTGGAGAGAAACCAGTATTTTTCGAGTATCGGCACGGCTTATGTGTTCTTCCTGATAACTTTCATCATAAATATGATAGTGCTGGGACACGGAATAAAGGGCGGCATCGAGCGTTTTTGCAAATTCGCCATGCCCACTCTTTTTATTTTCGGTATAATACTCACGATCCGCGTGCTTACGCTCGGAAGCCCGGACGCGGCCAGGCCCGACTGGAACATTGTTAATGGTCTCGGCTACCTGTGGAACCCCGACCTGTCGCAGCTCAAGAGCGCCAGGATATGGCTGGCGGCAACGGGACAGATATTCTTCACCCTGAGCGTGGGAATGGGAGTTATATTGACATACGCCAGTTACCTGAAAAAAGGTGACGATGTTGCCCTGTCGGGGCTTACGGCGGTAAGCATGAACGAATCGGCGGAAGTGCTGCTTGGTGGCAGCATAATAATACCGGCGGCATTTGCCTTCTTCGGGCCGATGGCAATAAGCTCGATAGCCGGTTCAGGGGCCTTCAACCTGGGTTTTGTGACAATGCCGCTCATACTGCAGAAAATGCCTTTCCCGGAAGTGTTCGGTTTCCTGTGGTTCGGCCTTCTTTTTCTTGCGGGAGTTACTTCCTCGGTCTCCATGGCACAGCCGGCGATCGCCTTTCTTGAAGACGAATTCGACATAGACAGGCGAAAAGCCGTTTTGAGCTTCGGGGCGATCACTTTTCTTCTCTGCAACTGCGCTATATTTTTTCTCGGCAGGGGCGTTGTCGATGAGCTTGATTTCTGGGGAGGCACGTTCTGTCTTGTGCTCTTCGCCACCGTAGAGGTCATACTTTTCGGGTGGATATTCGGCATAAATAAGGCGTGGGAAGAGGTGCATCACGGAGCCGACCTCAGGATTCCGGGCATATACAAGCACATCATAAAGTACGTGACCCCGCTCTTTCTTATCATCGTGTTATGTGCCTGGTTCTTCCAGGAATGGCTGCCGATAATACGGATGGACGGTGTGCCCGACGCCAACAGGAATTACATAATGGGCACGCGTGTCGGGCTATGGCTGATCTTCCTGACCCTGGCCGTCATGGTCAAGATAGCATGGAGGAAGAGGCGGGCGAAGAGGGGGAGGGCATGAGCTTTTACGGCTGGTTTTTCATGATGGTATCCTGGTCATTGATCGGCGCCCTTGTCGTTTTTTGTTTCGTTAAGATATTCCGGAAAAAAACCGTAGATTAAGTCTGTCCCGGGGAAATTGGTTTTTACGTTTTTCACCGGGGACTGCCGTTTTTTCTCAAAAGATCGCCCTCGCCAGTTAATATTAAGATTGTTTTTGCTTTTTACGGGATAATGATATATTATTGTTACAGAGGTATTACAATAATAATAATATATTCTTGTTCATTTGCGCAAAAACAAGGAGGCGCTAATGGAAAAAGATGTATTTGTATTCGAGAAGAACAAATACCAGGATGTAAAGGTTCGCATATCCGAGTATCAGGGCAATGACGTCATTGATATGCGGATATGGACACAGCCTCCTCAGGGCGAAGAAAAGGTTCCCACGGGAAAAGGGATAAACATAAATGTGAGACTTTTCCCGAAGCTCAAGGAAGCCGTCGAAAAACTCGAAAAAGAGCTTAAAGATAGTAACATGATCTGACATCCCCGCGGGACATCAGATCGTTCCTCCCCGGAAAATAGGCGACCCGAAGGATCGGGTCGCGCGTGGCAGGCGATGCTGATATGACTGGAGAGATCCCCAAAGAAAAAAGGCGATACATCAGGCACCTTCTCGTGAATCCCCTTGAATTCAAGGTCGAAGAGGGGGGTCAATACGAAAAGACAAGAACGGTCGACGTGAGCGAGGGCGGACTCATGTTCCTCGCGAAAACCAAAGTGGAGAACGGCGCGTTCATACAGCTCCAGATGCCGCTGTATGACAAGGTTTTCAAGATAAAGGCGAAGGTCGTGCATACCGAGAAAGACGAGGGCTCCGGACTTTTAAGAGTGGGTGTCGCTTTTGTCAATTATGCCGACGCATTCAAGGTAAAACTCATCGAACAGATCTATCTTATTGAGGAATACCGCGTCCTCAGGTCGCTCCAGACCGGGAAAGAAATGACCCTCCAGGACGCTTCCAAGGAATGGATCAAGCGTTATTCCGAACGCTTCGAAAAACTCTACTGGTAGTTCTTCCAAATATCAGACTCCAGACAGACTCAAGGATTAAAACACAAGGTCTTTGTTCGGATTTTGTGTCATGTTTTATGATTGCATCACATAACACGTGACGCATAACACAATACTTCATCACTCATCGCTGGACTAATCATTTCACGCTTCTGAATTTCCCCCAATATCCGGTATATTTTTTAAAAACAGGGGGTATATGCTGTGGACTTTCTAAAATTATTTAAAAAGTGAATTTGACCGTTGACAATATATGTGGAGTGGGGTATACTTTGATTCAAGTGGAATGAAGTGGAGGGAAGTGGAGTGTTTTACGGAGAATATTCACATAGGCTCGATAAAAAGAACCGCCTGATCATCCCGGCGGATTTCCGCGGGATCATCACGGACAAGGGGATCGAAGCGTTTTATCTGAACCGCGGACTGGACGAATGTCTTTTCATGTTCCCCGAGAGCGAATGGAAGACGCAGGAAGCCAAGTTCAAGGAGATGTCGTTCACAAAAAGAGAAGTAAGAAAGTTCAGCCGCATGTTCTTTGCCGGTGCCGTTGAGGTAGCGCCCGACAAGCAATGGAGGATACTGATACCCGATTATCTGAAGGAATACGCTAAGCTGAAAAGGAACATAATCATAATAGGTGTTTCCAGTCGCATCGAGATCTGGGACAAGGACAAATGGGAAGAGTTCTACAGGTCCTCGAAAGAAAATTATGAGGAGATAGCCGAAAGGCTTATAACCGACATATAACGGTTGAAACCGGGGGGTCAATATGTATAGGAGATACGCGCTGAAGTTCAACAAGAAACAGGTAGAGTTCATAAATTGCATCAATATGGTCGAAAGGATCAGGAAGGCAAGAGCCCTTCCTGAGGGGATCGCGCATCTCGGCGTCAAGCAATATGCCGTCTCTTCGACGGGTCTGGGAAAAAAGACCTATTTTACGGTAAGGGATTGTGAATAAGAACGTGATGGCGGGTATAGCGCGCCGGAGCGGGCGCGGCATTCAAATTTAAAGGGTGGAGGTCCGCCATGAGGAAATACCTGCAGGCATGTGAGATCGGCGGTTCGATATACGGGAAACACCGTGAGATCCCCCAAAAAAGGGTTTCCGGAACGCGCCGGAATAGCAGAGAAGGAGCCGTAGCGTCTTATCACGCGTTTTATAAAAGCCAAGTCGACGCCTTGTACAAGGTTTTCAGGCGCGACGGCTGAATGAGGAAAGGATATCCCCTTGCATCTTCCGGTTCTTTTGAACGAGGTGATAGAGAACCTTAAACTTGAGGCGGGAGATGTGATCCTCGACGGGACTTTGGGTGGCGGAGGACATTCGTTCGAGATCCTCCGGCGGATAGTTCCGGGAGGAAGGTTGATCGGGGTAGACAGGGACCCGGAAGCGGTCGAGAGGGCGCGAAAGGCCCTCGAAAGCTATGCCGGGAACACAGAACTGATCAATGATAATTTCCGCGCCATCGATCTGATATTGAAAAAGGCAGGGGAAGAAAGGATCGACGGCGCGCTATTCGACCTGGGGATATCCTCTTTTCAGATCGACGAAGGCGAAAGGGGTTTCAGTTTTTTGCGGGACGGCCCTTTGGATATGAGATTCGATGCCGGCGGGGAGATCTCGGCAAGGGATGTCGTGAACGGTTTCGGGGAAGAAGAGATAGCCGATATTATAAGGGACTACGGAGAGGAAAGACACGCCAAACTTGTGGCCAGAGCCATTTGCTCCGAGAGGAAGCGAAAAAGGATAGATACCACCGGCGACCTTGTTGATGTTATACACAGGGCGGTAGGCAGGAAATATACCCGGCAGCGCATACATCCGGCGGCCAGAACGTTCCAGGCGCTGAGGATCTTTGTCAACGACGAGCTTGGGTCGGTAGAGAATGGTATAAGGAAAACGATAACATATCTAAATCCGGGGGCCAGGATATGCGTTATCTCTTTCCATTCTCTTGAGGACAGGATCGTAAAGAATATTTACAGGGCAGAGGCGGGAGCAGGCACCCTGGCGATAATAAATAAAAAGCCGATACGCCCCGGCGGGGATGAAGTGCGGAAGAACCCGAGATCGAGAAGCGCAAAGCTTCGGGTGGCAGAAAGGGTAAAATGATATTGTACAGGTGGATATTAACGGGGATATTGATAACGGTAATGGCGGGCGGCTATGTCCACCAAAAGGTCGAGATCGTGAAGGCGGGATATGCCATTCAGAAAAGCAGGAAGCACCTCTCGTATCTCGTTGACCAGAATTCCAAGTTGACGTATAATCTATCCAAGCTCGAATCTCCCAGAAATCTGCTTACCTCGATGGACGGAGAGCAAGTGAAATTCGCCAACCACAGGGTGAAACGTCCGGAAAGCTTCCAGATCGCCCAGGCCGATCTTGATGATGGCGGTGCCAACAGTGGTTTTGTCGGCAGGATCCTAGATCTCTTTACCGTGAGCGCCGAAGCAAGACCCCGTAAATAACGCGTGTAACTTTTGAGAGGCACAATGTCAAGAGCGCGCCAGTATTCGGTGTTTTTCTTTTTTATCATTCTCCTTGTGCTCCTTTTCTACCGGCTTTTCTACCTCCAGGTCCTGAATTACGAGAGATTTTCCTCAATAGCGTCGGGCCAGCATAACAAGGTGCTCAAGATAGAGCCCCGAAGAGGCACTATTTACGACAGGTACATGGAGCCGCTTGCGATCAACCTTGACGTCCCCAGCGTTTACTGTGACCCCAGGAGCGTCAGGGACAAAGAACGTACCGCGGACACATTGGCCGGGATCCTCGGCATTGACAGGGACGGTCTTCTGGAGAAGCTTAACAAGGATAAGGCTTTCGTCTGGGCAAAGCGCAAAATAGACGCGGACACTGCCGGGAAGATCAAGAAAGCCGACCTGGAGGGCGTGTTCTTCATGACCGAAAGCAGAAGGAACTATCCCAGTGACAACCTGGCGGCACACGTCATAGGTTTTGTGGGCGTGGATAACGTCGGCCTTGAGGGGATAGAGACCGAATATGACGAGAAGCTGAAAGGCAAGTTCGGCTGGAGGCATCTTGTCAGGGACGCGAAACGAAGAACGGTTCTTTATAATGATAAAGATTCGATCCCGGCACAGAACGGATATAATATCGTACTCACTATCGACGGGGTGATACAGTGCATAGTTGAGGAAGAGATCCGTGAAATGGCCAGAAGGCATAACGCCGCGAGCGCTTCGATCATCGTCATGGACCCCGGTACGGGGGAGATCCTGGCTATGGCGAACTACCCGGATTACGATCTCAATTCATTTTCGGAGGCGCCGAGAGAGGTAATGAAGAACACGTCGATCTCAAACGTGTATGAGCCCGGGAGCGTATTCAAGATAGTAACCGCCTGCGCCGCTCTGAACGAAAGGGTGGTGGGGCTGGAAGACATGTTCGATTGCGAAAAAGGTGAATATAGCGTGGGAGGCAGGGTTCTGCATGATTTTCACAGGTACGGGAACCTGCCCTTCGCCGATATTATCGCAAAGTCCAGTAATATAGGGGTCGTAAAGGTGGCCCAGATGCTCGGGGAGGAAAGGCTGTTCGCTTACATGCAGATGTTCGGTTTCGGAGAGAAGACGGGGATCGATCTTCCGGGGGAAGTGAACGGCATAACAAGACCGCCGACCGAGTGGTCGCGCAGCGATATTTCCACGATACCCATAGGGCAAGGAGTCGCCGTAACGCCGCTTCAGATGATATGCGCCGTCAATGTGATCGCGAACGGCGGATATCTCATGAAACCGCATGTTGTCGACAGAATAACCACCTGGGAAGGGGAGACATGCAAGGAATTCAGGCCAGGCCTGAAGCGCCGCGTGCTGAACAAGGAAACATCCGAAAGGATGAAGGAGGCGATGGCCCGCGTGGTTACGGACGGGACGGGAAAGCGCGCGGAATCGAAGCTTTACGAAGTATGCGGTAAAACCGGAACCGCGCAGATGGTGAAGCCGGGAGGCGGGTATTATGACGATAAATATTACGCGACCTTTGTAGGTTTCGCGCCGAGAGAGCGACCCGTTATAAGTGTTATAGTGGCCGCCAGGGATCCCCATCCCGTTCATTTCGGCGGGACCGTGGCCGGCCCTGTTTTCAAAAAGATAACGGAAAGGGCTCTGCAATATCTGGGATCCAATAGCAAAAAAGCCAAAAGAGCGGAAACTTTTTATGAGTGAAACGCTTGATCGTTTAATGGAAAAGGGCTTGTTGAGCGGGGCAAACGTCAGGACCGATTCCCGCCAGGTAAGACGTGGTGATGTTTTCGTGGCCGTGAAAGGGGCTGAACAGGACGGACATGGATACATAAAGGAGGCGTTCGGCAAGGGGGCGTCTTACGTTTTGTGTCAGAGACGGGTGGATGGATTAGCGGGAGACGAGGTCGAAAGGACCGTGGTGGTGCCGGATACCCGGGAAGCGATCGCAAAAATAGCGAAAAAGGTATTCGATGATCCTTCGGGTTCGCTCATGGTTTACGGCGTGACCGGCACGAACGGTAAAACGACCACGGTTTTCTTGATAGACGGTATCCTGAATAACGCCGGCAGGCCGAGCGGCCTGGTCAGCACCGTTTTTGCCAAGACCTCCGGAAAAGACCTGGTACGCTCGACAATGACAACCCCTGACGCGATCAGTTTGAACCGCATGCTTGCGGAGATGGTCAAAAACGGCAAAAAGGCCGCGGTCATAGAGATGTCCAGCCACGCCCTCGACCAGAAAAGGACATGGGGGATAATGCTCGAGAGCGCGGTTTTTACCAATATCACCCCGGAACACCTCGATTATCACGGTGATATGGCGACCTATCTGATCGATAAATCAAAGATATTCAATAACCTTAAACCCGGAGGCGCTCCGGTGCTTAACGCCGACGACCCTATGGTCGCGGGGATCATGGAAACCATGAAGTTCTCCAGGGTCGTTACTTTCGGGATAAAGGAGAAAGATGCCGATGTGAGGGCGGAGGGCGTAGAATTGTCCTCCGAAGGAACGGGGTTCGATCTCGTTGTAAGCGGGGAGGGCTCCGTTCATATCCGGACAGTGTTCATAGGCGAGCACAATATTTACAACATGCTGGCGGCTTCGGCGGCCCTTTTGAACGACGGGATCGGGTTGGATGGGATCAAGCTGGGGTTGGAGGCCGCCAGGCCCGTGCCGGGACGTTTGGACGCGGTGGCATCAGCGGCACCTTTCCGTGTGTTCGTGGATTACGCGCATACGCCCAATGCCCTGGAGAACGTTCTTCGCTGCACGCGTTTTCTAGCGAAGAACCGCCTGATATGCGTCTTCGGCTGCGGAGGCGACAGGGACAGGACGAAAAGGCCGGTCATGGGGAAGATAGCTGCCGATATATGCGACAGGGTGATATTGACAAGCGACAACCCAAGGACGGAGGATCCGGGTAGCATACTTCGACAGATCGAAAAGGGTGTGCTTAATAAGAGCAACTATAGTATAATACCACAAAGACGCGAAGCCATAAGAGAGGCCCTGAAAGCCGCTAAAGACGGGGATATCGTGGTGATAGCCGGCAAAGGGCACGAGGATTATCAGATAGTCGGGGACAAGGTCCTTCATTTTGACGACAAGGAAGTAGCCGGAGAAATACTCAGGGACATGGGATATTAATGCAAGCGGCAGGCCGGGAACTTGAGGCTGCAGATCAAAATATAAGTAAGATGGTACATATAACACCGAAAGATATCGCGAAGATAACCGGAGGAAGACTGGTCTCAGGAAAGGAAGGCGTCCCCGTAACCGGGTTCTCGATAGATTCGAGAACGATATCTCCGGGGGATATATTTATAGCCGTAAAGGGAAGGCATTTCGACGGGCATGATTTTATCGGGGAAGCCCTGAGAAAGGGCGCGTCCGGTTTGCTTTTGCGGAAGGATCCGGGAAAAAGTATCCGGGGGAAAGCGTCGCATGTCATATCGGTGGACGATACCCGGGAAGCGATGGGCGCTATAGCGTCCTGGATAAGAAAGCGGGTGGATATACCCGTTGTTTGCATAACGGGGACGAATGGTAAAACAACGGTCAAAGACCTGCTCTCGCACGCGCTTGCTTCCCGTTACAAGGTGCTGAGCAGCAGAAGATCTTACAACAACATCATCGGCCTCAGTCTTACGCTTTTCGATCTTGACCCCTCGCATGAAGTGGCGGTACTTGAATTGGGGACCAACCACCCGGGAGAGATACCGAAACTCGCCGGTATAGCCGGACCGAATATCGCCGTAATAACAAATATCGGAGACGGTCATCTGGAGGCGTTCGAGGACAGGAAGGGGGTCTTCGTGGAAAAGATCAGTTTGTTGGAATTCCTGCCCGAGGAGGGCATGGTCTTTCTCAATAAGGACGACAGCTTGTTGTCAAGGTCATCGGTCAGGGGCGTTACCCGGAAATTTTACGGTATTTCGCGCGGATCGGATTTTCTTATCTCGCATATCTCCAGGAAGGAGAACGGATATGAGTTTAGCCTCAACGGCGAAAGGTATTTTACTCCCCTGGAGGGGGAGCATAATGTACATAACGCGGCGGTATCGGCGGCGGTAGCGGGATATTTCGGGATGTCTCCGGAGGAGATACGGGTAAGCTTTAAGACCGTTTCCCCGCCCGCGATGCGGGTGGAGAAGGTCAAGGTCGAAGAGATAACGTTCATAAATGATTCATACAACGCCAATCCGGATTCGTTCGAGCGCGCTCTTGATGTGCTCGAGTCGGTTTCCGGGAGTTGTGTTAAGGGGGTTGTTGCCGGGGACATGATGGAGCTCGGCGGAAGATCCGACGAGTTTCACAGGATGATCGGCAGAAGTATCCGGGAAAGGGGCATCGATTTCCTGATAACACTGGGCGATAGGGCATGGCACATGGCCGAAGGGGCTCTTGATTCAGGCATGGTTGCGTCGAAAGTGATGCGCGCCCATACCCATGAGGATGCCGCGGAAATTGTCCGGAAAATGGCCGGGCCCGGGACAGTGGTGTTGCTGAAAGGCTCAAGAGAAGCAAGAATGGAGGAAGTGCTCAAGTGTTTTACCATCTTTTGTACCCATTAAAGGAGTACTGGTTCGGGTTTAACGTTTTTCGTTACATAACGTTCAGGGCCAGCATGGCGGCCGTGATGTCGTTCGTTGTCTGTCTGATATTGGGGCCGTTCATCGTAAAGTTGCTGAAGAGCCTGGACGCCGGCCTGTACGTGTGGAAAAAGCACGCCGACAGCCTGTATGACATCCATAAGCACAAAGAGGGAACGCCTACAATGGGGGGGCTTTTGATAATCGTGGCGGTTCTCGTTTCGTCGCTTTTATGGTGCCGCCTGGATAACGACTACGTGTTATTGGCGCTGGGCGGTATGGTATGGCTCGGCGTGATCGGCTTCATGGACGACATTATCAAAATACGGACCAAGAGCGCCATGGGGATACGGGCCATGACAAAGCTTGGCGGACAGGTGCTGCTTGCTCTGATAGTGGGCCTTTTCGTGATAAACAATAAAGCCATAGGGGCTGACCTGTATCTTCCGTTCGTAAAGAACGCGGTTGTCAACCTCGGTGTTTTTTATGTGCTTTTTGTGCTGCTCGTGATAGTGGGGACAAGTAACGCCGTAAATCTCACCGATGGTCTTGACGGGCTGGCTATAGGTTGTGTGGTGTTCATTACGCTTACATACGCGGTCATTAGCTACGTTACGGGCAATGCGGTGATAAGCCGCTATCTCCAGGTTTTTTATCTTCCCGGTTCGGGCGAACTTACCGTTTTTTGCGCGGCGCTTACCGGGGCCGCGCTCGGTTTCCTTTGGTTCAATAGCCATCCCGCCACCATCTTCATGGGGGATACCGGGTCTTTGGCGCTGGGTGGAGCGATCGCTATCGTAAGCGTGCTTATCAAGAAAGAAATACTTCTTTTGCTGGCCGGGGGAGTGCTCGTGGTCGAAGCGCTTTCGGTGATACTCCAGGTAGCGTCGTTCAAGTTAAGAAAAAAGCGCCTTTTTCTTATGTCGCCCATACATCATCATTTCCAGATCAAAGGGATGTACGAGTCGAAGATCACGGTGCGTTTTTGGATAATCGCGGCGATCCTCGCGCTCCTCAGTATGACCACGTTGAAGGTGAGGTAAGCCCGGGGATTGATGGGTGGGTTTCGTCGATCGTCGTTCGAATCTCGGGCCATCGATTAAGTAATATAAAGTGTACACGAAATCCGGACCCCGGACAACGAACGACGGTTTACGGTTCACGAACATGTATCCAAATTCAGTTCACTATGTTTAACGTCAAAGACAAAAAAGTCCTCGTTGTCGGTCTTGGCGCGAGCGGATACGCGGCTGCGGAACTGTCGGCCCGCAAGGGAGCGGTTGTCGGGATAACCGAAAGTTCCGACAACAAGGAAGTTCGAGAAAGGCTCAGCAGGTTGTCGCGCTATCACCCGCGATACGAGATAGGGCGCCATACCGAGGAATTTTGCGGCTCTGCCGATCTTGTCGTTACGAGTCCGGGTATCGACCCCGGGGTTCTGCCGCTGAAGGTCGCGCGGAAAGAGGGGAAAGAGATAATAGGGGAACTGGAATTGGCTTACAGGTTCTGTGAGGCCCCGATAATAGCAGTTACGGGTACGAACGGTAAAAGCACCACCACGGAGCTTATCGGGAATATAATATCCCGTTCCGGCAGACATGTCGTGGTTTGCGGCAATATAGGGAACCCTTTGAGCGGGGAAGTCAATCGCCTCAAGAAAGACAGTATTGCGGTGGTAGAGGTGAGTTCGTTTCAGATGGAGACCGTGAAGGAGTTCAGGCCGCATATCGGCGTGCTTCTGAACGTCGCGGAGGATCATTACGAGCGACATGGCGACTTTGAAACGTACAAAGCCGAGAAGTTCAGGATGTTCGGCAACCAGTCCGAAAGTGATTGGGCCGTGCTGCATTCGGATCTCAAGGGCGATCCGATAGCGCGCCGGATAAGGGCACAGAAGATCTTCTTCGGAGGTCCGGGCTCGGAGGCATCCGTTGAAGGCGGACGTGTCATCATGGATATAGGAGGCGCGGGCAGGGTAGTGATAGAGGAAAAAGATATACCGATCAGGGGTGTCCATAACATGGAGAATGTCGCGTGCGCCATCCTTGTTTCGAGGATCATGGGAGTCGAAGACCGGCACGCGCATGAAGGCGTTGCGAACTTCAAGGGCCTGAGTCACAGGTTCGAAAGGGTGACCGAACTGGGCGGGGTCGAATTCATTGACGATTCAAAAGCGACCAACATTGACGCGACAAGACGCGCGCTTGAGTCGATCGACAGAAAGGTGGTCTTAATAGCCGGCGGGAGAGATAAGGGCGGAGACTATGAGGCAATATTCGACCTGGTAAAAGAGAAGGTGAAGGCCATGGTCGTAATAGGCGAAGCGAGCGAAAAGATAAAGAGCGCTTTTTCCGGAGCCGTAACCGTTGTATCCGCCGGGGACATGTCTGAAGCGGTGAAGATGTCGATGCGGGAGGCAAGCGAAGGAGAAGCGGTCCTTCTTTCTCCGATGTGCTCAAGTTTCGATATGTTCACGGATTACAAGCACCGGGGCAGGGTGTTCAGGGAAGAAGTAGAGAGGCTGTAGGCGCAAGGCGGTGTCAGTCATCAGACATCAGCGTGGAGCTGGGCGAGGAGTGTTCGCATAGCGCATGGCGCAAAGGGCATAGCGGGTTAAGTGATAAGTAATACGTAATATGTGATACGTGGTGTAGGGGGCGCGGGAGCTGTATCTTGTATCTAGTATCTGGTTGACGTGTTTCTTGACGAACAACGAAAAACGAGCGACGAACAACGACTTTGCCCGATCTATCGGGCACTTATAGCTTAAAGCTTACATCTGACGAAAAATGAGCAAAGACGCAAAGATCGTTTTTATAGTGACGTGCGTGCTATTGATGCTGGGGACCGTCATGATATATTCTTCCAGCGGCGTTTACGCGCATGGGAACTACGGGGACAGTCTGTATTTTGCAAAAAGACACCTCGCTTATCTGGCGGCGGGGCTGATCGCCGCCGTGGTATGCATGGCCGCGCCTATAAGAGGCATAAATGATTCCGCCAGGATAATAATGATCATTTCCGTTGTCATTCTCGTGGCGGTCCTGGTGCCCGGCATAGGCAAACAGGTAGCCGGAGCGCGCAGGTGGATGCGTTTTTTCGGCGCGGGTTTTCAGCCTTCCGAGATCGCGAAGCTTGGTCTTATAATCTACCTGGCGGATCTGACCTCTCGCAAGAGGTATCTGGTCCAGGATTTCAGGCGAGGATTCCTGCCGCCGCTGGTGGTCACCGGATTTGTCAGCGGCCTTATTCTTGTTGAACCCGATATGGGGACATCGGTTGCCGTGCTGTTCATCGGACTTGCGATGATGTTCATATCCGGCTCCAGGATCTCTCACCTGGCTCTTATTACGGGAGGAACACTGCCCGTCCTGGCCATTGCCGCGATCTGCGAGCCATACCGGATGAAACGCCTGTTGACGTTCTCCGATCCCTGGAAAGACGCCAGGGGGGCCGGATTCCAGCTGGTCCAGTCTTTCATAGCGCTGGGGTCTGGCGGACTCCTGGGCGTGGGCCTGGGCGCGTCAAAACAGAAACTTTTTTATCTGCCCGAATCGCATACGGATTTTATTTTTTCGATAATTGGAGAAGAGCTGGGATTCCTTGGGGCGGCGTCGGTCCTTATGCTCTTTGCCGCCATTATATGGTTTTCCCTCAGGATATCTTTCAAGGTGAAGGACCTTTTTGCCTCACGCCTTGTTTTCGGCATAACCGTCATGATAGCTTTCGAGGTTCTTGTTAATATAGGGGTTTCCACCGGGGTGCTGCCCACAAAGGGTTTGCCTTTACCGTTCATAAGTTATGGGGGGACCTCGCTTGTCTGTCACATGGCGGCGATGGGGCTGGTGTTCAATATGTCGAGGGAAGTTGAGGATGAGACCGTGAACCGTAATCCGTAAACCGTGACCCGTTGGTTGGATCACTATTCACGGATCACGGTATAAAAATACTATGAATATAAAAGTTATCCTAGCTGCAGGCGGTTCGGGAGGGCATATCTTCCCGTCGGTTGCCCTGGCCGCGGAGCTCGAAAAAGCGGGTATTCGCGAAATAACTTTTATTTCCAGCAAAAGAAAGCTGGACAGGAATCTGCTCAAAGGCGCAAGGCACAGATGTTTTTTTCTTTCCGTGAATCCTATGCCCCTGAGGTTCCATCCCTTACGTTACCTGGTTTTCGTCTGGAATCTTTTTGTCGACGCGTTGGCTTCAGTGTATCTGATGATAAAGCTGAAACCGGATGTCGTTGTGGGTTTCGGGGGATATTCATCGGGGACTATAGTCGCTGTCGCGAAAACTTTTAGAGTGCCGGTACTTATCCATGAACAGAACCTGGTGCCCGGTCGCGCTAACAAGATGTTAAGCCTGATGGCCGACCGGATCGCGGTGAGTTTCAGGGATTCCTTGAAGTATTTTCCCGGGGCGGAGGGCAAGGTCGTCTATTCAGGGAATCCGCTCAGGACCGAAATCCTTTCGAATGACAGGGGGGGGGGCGCGAACCGCATAGGCATATCACCGGAAAAGAAGACCATCCTGGTGATGGGAGGGAGCCAGGGGTCTTCTTTTTTGAACGGGACGGCCTCGGAAGCCGCTAAAAGGATAAGCATGAAAATGGGGGGCGCGGTCCAGTTCATTCACCTTACCGGCAGGAAGGACTTCGATCGGGTGCGGGAGTTTTACAGGACCAACGGCATTCCCGGAAAGGTGTTTTCCTTCCTTGAAAGGATAGACGACGCGTATGCCGCCAGCGATATCGCAATAAGCAGGGCAGGCGCGGCGGCTGTTTTCGAGCTGGCGTATTACTCCAAGCCTATGATATTGGTGCCGTATCCCAGCATTAAGAACAACCAAAGGTTTAACGCCGAGTTCTTTTCGAAAGCCGGAGCCGCGATATGCCGTGAAGAAAAGGATCTTGTGCCCGATTCTCTCGCTCTGGAGATCATGAGGATATTGAACGACGCCGAGGTCCGCGGACGCATGTCAAAAGCCGCGGGGATATTAAGCGAGCCCGGGGCCGGTAGAAAACTGGCCGAAGAAGTGATAAAATTAGCTTTATAAGTCGTGGCAACACGCGGGCCTTTACAGCTTATAACTTAAAACTTACAACTTACAGCTTGATGATGAACAAGATACACTTTATAGGAATAGGCGGTATCGGGATGAGCGGCTTGGCCGACATATTGCTCTCCAGGGGGCAGGAAGTGTCGGGGTCGGATCTCAGGCTGAACTATCTTACGGAACGTCTAAGTAAAAAGGGGGCGACCATATGCGGTGGGCACTGCGGTGATAATGTTCCCGCAGGAGCGGATTGCGTGGTAAGAACGGCCTGCATAAAGGACGATAACCCGGAACTGTTGAGGGCCGGGGAACTGGGTATAAAGGTTATAACGAGGAGCGAGCTGCTGAAAATTTTGATAGACGAATCCCGCGTATCGGTTTCTGTTACAGGCACGCACGGCAAGACCACGACGAGCGGCCTTGTCGCACACATAGCTGAAAAATGCGGCAAGTCACCCACCTCTGTCATAGGCGGCGAGCTCGAGAGTATCGGCGGTAACGCCAAATACGGCCAAAGCGGGGTTATGATAGCCGAGCTTGACGAAAGCGACGGGTTCTTCAGGAACGTGGGTTGCAGCTATGGTATCGTTACCAATATCGAGAGGGAACACATGGAATATTACGGTTCCATGGAGAGCCTGCTGGAAGCTTACGGCGAGTTCATCTCACGTATCTCTCCGGACGGGATCTTTTTTTACAATGGTGAAGACAGATCGCTCGTCTCGCTGGCGGGCAGGACGAAAGCCAGAAAATCGGATTTCGGTATCGATGGACATTTCAGGGTTACCTGCTCCAACTATGTCTGCAGAAAGTCTATAGAGTTCGATCTGGCCGTGCGGGGCAGGATATACGGCAGGGTAAAGAGCCCGCTCATAGGGCGTCATAACCTGATGAATATCCTGGCGGCCATCAGCGTGTGCCTGGAACTCGGGATAGATTTCAAAGATATTGCCTCTGCCTTGGAAACGTTCCATGGCGCAGGGAGACGGTTCGACAGGATAGCGAGGATAGGCGATATTGAGGTCGTAGAGGATTATGCCCATCACCCGACAGAGCTCATGGCGGTGATACGCGCCGCTAAGAATTACGGCGAAGGAAGGGTGATCTCCATATTCCAGCCTCACCGCTATTCGAGGACGAACGATCTTGCCGATGGTTTTGTCCGGTGCTTTAACGATTCCGATGTGCTGATATTGACGGATGTGTATTCCGCGGACGAGAAGCCGGTCGAGGGCGTGAAGATAAGGGATATATACGACAGGATCGATCGCAGCAAGTTCGAAATGCTCGATTTCGTAAAGAAAGAAGAGATACCCGATCTCGTGTCCAGGATCGTGCGGGATAAGGACCTGGTGCTGGTGCTGGGCGCGGGCGATATCCGGGAGATATCGGCGCCCCTTATCGAGATGATAGAAAAGAGACAAGGGCATGGATGAAAAGGCGACACGCGATAAATTAGCGGAAATATGCCGGGAAGACGGATGCCGCCTTTTTTTAGGGGAATCTCTTTCCGGGCGCAGCGCTATACGCATCGGAGGGCAGGCGCTGGCATGGGTGGAGATCCCTTCGGTCGATAAATTTCTGAACGCAAGGAAGATCCTTGAAAGAGACGGGGATCGCCATATCGTGGTCGGTAATTGCAGCAACATGCTTTTCCCGGACGGGTACCTGACGGCGGTGCTGATAAAATTGCGGGGAGGTATTTTTTCGGGGATCCGTTTTGAAGACAACAGGGTGGTCGCCGGCGCAGGGGTCGCGCTCGGTAGTTTGGTGTACGAATCCTGCGCGAAGGGGCTTGCCGGCCTTGAAGGGCTTGTGGGGATACCCGCCAGTGTCGGCGGGGCCGTTGTGAACAATGCTTCGTACCTCTCGGGGATAAGCGATCGCCTCGTGAGGGTTCGTATTGTTGACGAGAATTTCAGGGATATTTGGATAAAGAAAGAGAATATCAGTTTCGCCTACCGGGGTTCTTCCCTGAGGGGTAAGACCGTTATAGAGGCCATGTTCGAGCTCGAAAAGGCCGACATCGATGGCCTGAAAAGGGATCTAAGGAGCAATTTTATCGAAAAGATGAAGAAACAGCCGCTTGAAAAGAAGACCCTGGGATGCGTTTTCAAAAATGCCCCCGACGGTTGCTCCGCTGGAGAGGTGATCGACAAAGCGGGGATGAAAGGCGCTCGCGTTGGCGGGGCCAGGGTTTCCGGGAAACATGCGAATTTTATAATCAACGACGGCGGCGCGAGATCCTCAGACGTAACAGCCCTGATAGATGTGGTAAAGCGTAAGGTCTTCGAGAAGTTCTCGATAACGCTGGAGCCGGAGATAGAGATAATAAAAGATTAAAGGTCAAAAAGCAAAGAGCAAAGATCGGAGATCGAAGATCGAAGATCGAAGATCAAAGAGCAAAGAGCAAAGATCGAAGAGCGAGGATCAAAGATAAGGTTACATGGATAAGCTGATAGAAGTATTGCGTAAATTCAGGATCGGCGTGCTCGCGGGGGGCGAATCCAGCGAAAGGGAGATCAGCCTCAAGAGCGGCAAAGCGGTCTTTGAGGCCCTGCGGAAGGCCGGACTGGATCCCTTATTCCTGGATGTGAACGAAAAAGACTTTTCTTCCGTTATCGAAAAGTCCGGGATAGACGCGGCCTTTATCGCTCTTCACGGCAGGTTCGGAGAAGACGGAACCGTCCAGAGGATGCTCCAAAAACGGAACATACCTTATACGGGCTCCGGCCCGGATGCCTCGGCTCTCGCTCTGGATAAAATGGCCTCCAAAGAACAGTTTATCGCTCGCGGCCTTAACGTGCCCGAGTACATCGTAGTATACCGGGGCGAGGATATATCGGAACTTGACGTGTGGTTCCCTTGCGTGGTCAAACCAAGATTCGAGGGGTCGAGTATCGGGCTCTCCGTTGTGTCTTCGGAAACGAAGCTCCATCAGGCGATAGATAATGCGTTCATGTTCGGGGAAGAGGTGATAGTGGAGAGGTTCGTTCCCGGGAGGGAAATAACCGTAGGCATACTGGACGAAAAAGCCTTACCCGTTGTCGAAATAGTGGCGCATGAAGGTGTATACGATTTTGACGCGAAATATCGATCGGACTCCACCGAGTATGTCGTTCCCGCAAAGCTTGACGAGAGCGATAGCCGGTTCGCGCAGGAAACGGCCCTGGAGGCGCATAAGGCGCTCGGGTGTAAAGGCTTTTCAAGGGTGGACATGAGGCTGTCGGATAACCATGAAATATTCGTGCTGGAGGTGAACACGATACCCGGGCTTACCGAGAGGAGTCTCCTGCCGATGGCGGCAAAGGCCGCGGGGCTGGACTTTCCGGGATTATGTGTTAAGATGCTTCTCGTGGCTTTCGAGAAAAGAAAGACAAAATAGTGTTTTACGGGAACGTTGATGTGTTCTATTTTTTGAGGAGGGACAGGTGGCGAGAAAAAGAAGCTCCAGAAAAAAAGGGAAAAAACCCGCGAGGACCGCGCCGTCATACGGCAGGTCTTTTTTGGGGAAACCCGTTCTCGGGATCCTGATAATCGTTGCTTTGCTGGGAGGGGCTGTTTACGGGATGCGGTATTTTTTTCTAAATAGCGATTTTTTTACCATAAGGGAGATATCGGTCAACAAGGACCGGGATTATTCCTTTCGCAAAGGAGAAAAGAAACTGGAGAACATATATCTCGGGCGCAATATATTCTCAGTTGACCCCAGGCAGGTGCGGACGATAGTGCAGGATGATTACCCGCAGTTGAAGAAAGTCGAGGTGCGGAGGAATTTTCCCGGTGTGCTGGAAGTAGACATAGTTTCGAGGAGGCCGGCAGCGGTCATAGATTCCGGGGGCGGCATCATAATAGATTCCGAGGCGGTCGTTCTTGCTGTCGGGGAGAGGTCCGATGATCTGGTAAAGATCAAGGGAATAAGCTTTTTCCTCAATGCCCCCTCCCGGGGCGAGAAGATAGACAACCGCGCACTTGAAACAGCCATGCTTCTTTTGGACGCGTTTCGCGAGCGGATGGGGCCGTATATGGAAAAAATTGAGTATCTTGACATCTCCGACAGGAACAATATCGTGGTCAACATCTACGGGGCCGAGGTCAAGATGGGGCAGGAAGATTTTGCGCGGAAAATATACCAGCTGAAGAACATCATGAACGATTCGAATATAAACATGAAAGACATAAAGTACATCGATCTTCGTTTCGAAGACGCGATAATAGCTCCGAAGTGATAAAGTAAAGTGTTATGTGTCACGTGTCATGTGTCGTGTCACGTGATCATAACACATGACGCTTAACACATAACACACCTGAAAACATGAGCAGATACTTTGCCGCTCTGGATGCGGGCAGCAGTGAAATAACGGCGGTAGCCGCAAAATGGAACAAAAACGGTGATTATTCGATCGAGGGTTTTTGCCGCTCGTCCTCCAGGGGGTTCAGCAAAGGTCTGGTCACGGATACCGCCCTGGCGATCGATTCGGTGGCCGGGGTGATGGACAAGCTTAAGGAAAAGACCGGCAAAAAAGTGCATGAACTGTACGCCGGCGTAAGCTCTACCTCTGTAGGCATCACCCCTTCCTCCGGGGTGCTTCTTCTTTCCAGGTACGGCAGGGAGGTAACCGAAACGGATATAAAAAAGTGCCTGGGGGCGGCTTCGATAATAAAGACCCCGATCGACAAGGAGCCCCTGCACAGTATAGTCCAGCGATTTTCCGTGGACGGGGAGAAAGAGATAAGGAATCCGCTTAACCTCGAAGGCGTGAAGCTGGAAGCGGAGGTCAACATATTGACCATAAATTCCTCCGCTTTGAACAATATGGCAAAGTGTATTTCGCAAGCGGGATATTTTCCCGAGGGTTTCATTTTTTCGGGACTTGCGTCTTCTTGCCGGGTCCTGACCGATGACGACAAGAAGATCAATACATGCCTCTTGGACATAAACAGGGACCTGACGGAAGGCATGATCTTTTGTCGCGGACATTTAGCATGGTGCAAGGTCTTTCCCGTCGGGACTGCCGACCTCGTTGAAGGAAGCGGTTCGGTCAACATGGACAACCTGGAAAAACTGGCTTCCCGCGTTATATCCCTCCAGGGGTGGAACAACGTGCGTTCCATGGTCGTGATAGGCGAAGGAGGACTTACGCACGACCTTGTTGAGTCGCTCGAGAGGTCCTTTCCTGTTCCGGTAAGGGCGGGGACCTGTATAGCCCGGCCTTTTGAAGACCTTCCTCCCGAAAGGATAGGGTACATAGGGAGCCTTGGTATACTTGACTACCTTCAGGAAGAGAATAAAGGACGGATGCGGTCCGGGAACGTCCTGAAGAGGGGTTTCCATCGCGTTCTGAGTTTTATGGATCGGTACTTCTAGACATAAAACCGTGAATTGTGAGTTGTGAATCGTAAATCGTGGTTTGATAACGACTCACGACTTACGATTCACGATTCACGTATCATACCACCCCCAGCCTGTCACACTTCCATTGACATACCAGCTAAATTATGATAATTTTAACCATTACAATGACAGGTTTTAGGTGTTAGGTTCTAGGTTTTGGGCGTTATTCGCACAGTTGAGACCTAGAACCTGAAACCTAGAACCTTGAACCTAAAAAGGGATCATTATGGGTAACTTCACCGTAGGCATAATAGGGTGCGGTAACATGGGAAGCGCCATAGTCAGGGGAATGGTCGAGAAGAAGGTTCTCGGCGGCGATTCTATCTTCTTATACGACAAAGATATACAAAAGTCTGAGACACTGGCGGGAAAGACCGGCTGCGCCCTTGGGGAGCTCTCCCGTATGGTGAGGGGCTCGGATCTTCTCATAATAGCCGTTAAACCGCAGGATTCGGAGGCGCTTTTTCGGGAGATAGCTTCCGACATCGCAGATCAGACGGTAGTTTCCGTCATGGCAGGGGTAAGCATAGAGGTCATTACCGGAAGGCTGGGGAAAGTCCCCGTGGTAAGGGCAATGCCCAACATGGCGGCCGTTGTTTCCGAAGGGGTCACGTGCATAGCGCGTAATGACCTGGTAAAGAGAATGGAAGAGGTGAAAAACATTTTCACCGGCATCGGCAGTGTCGTTGAAATAGAGGAAAAATTCATGGATGCCGTAACGGCCCTTTCGGGAAGCGGTCCGGCCTATCTGTTCTACCTGGCCGGATCCATGATCGAAGCCGCCGTTGAGATGGGGATCGATGAGCGAAAGGCGGAGATGCTGGTAAAGCAGACACTTTACGGCGCGTCATGCCTTTTGCGCGGGGCGGACGAGAATCCGGAAAAGCTTATCGAGAAAGTAGCGTCAAGGGGCGGTACCACGGAAGCGGCGCTCGGGGTTTTCAAGGAAGACGATCTTAAGGGGATAATCAAGACGGCCATCAAAAAGGCCAGAGAACGTTCAGGGGAACTGTCGAAGGGGTGATCATGTTCATTTTCGCCGAATTTTTGCGAAGTCTCGCTTTGCTCGTTTCGCTTGTGTTCAATGTCGTGTTCTTTCTTCTTGTCATCCGGATAATTCTTTCCTGGGTCAACCCCGATCCATATAACGAGATAGTGCAGATCATTTACAGGGTGACGGAGCCGATACTGGCGCCGTTCCGCAGGTTGCCACTGCAGGCGGGCGGGATAGATTTTTCGCCGATAATCGCGTTTATCCTCTTGAGTGTCCTGCGTAATTTGATGGTGAACATACTTTATCAGATAGCTTATCGTCTGGGATAAAAGTGGTGAACGGGTAACGCCCAAGACATGTCACGCGTCACCCGTCACCCGTCACTTTTTTATATGAGAATAGAGATCAAGGTCTTTCCCAAATCTTCGAGAGAGCAGTTCGTTGAAAAGGACGGGAAGTTGAAGGCTTACGTGAAGGCCCCGCCGGATAAGGGCAAGGCCAATAAGGCCCTGATAGAGCTTATAGCAAAGGCATATAAGGTAAAAAAGAGCGAGGTGAAGATAATCGCGGGAGAGACGGGCAGGAACAAGGTGGTAGAGGTATCCGGGACGCGGGGGAAGCGATAAGTGATAGGTGATACTTCCGTTGTTCGTCGATCGTCGTTCGAAATTCGGCACTACCGGCACTCATTACAAAGCACAACGCGATATTCGAACCCCGAACTACGGACGACGAACTTGTGCCTTAAGCACGGATAACAAAAGGACAAAATCATGGGAAGGATAGGCATAATAGGCGGAAGCGCTCTTTATCAAATCGAGGGGCTGGATGTTACGGAGACAAAGGAGGTCTCTACGCCTTTCGGCGAGCCTTCGGACGAACTGGTCATCGGGAAATTGGCGGGAAAAGAAGTAGCGTTTCTCCCCAGGCACCAGAGGACCCATAGCCTGCTCCCCACGGAAATAAACTACAGGGCGAACATATTCGCCATGAAACTTATGGGTGTCGACAGGATAATATCCATTTCGGCCGTCGGCAGTCTTAAGGAAGAAGTAAAGCCGCTGGATGTGCTCCTTGTGGACCAGTTCATAGACAGGACCAACCAGGGCCGGTCCACGACCTTTTTCGGCGATGGTTTCGTGGCGCACGTGGCTTTCGCTCAGCCGGTATGTTCCGAGATGAAGGATATTATCTATAAAAGCAACCGCGCGCTTGATATCAAGATACACGACGGAGGGACGTATATCAACATGGAAGGCCCCGCTTTTTCCACGAAGGCCGAGTCATATCTTTACAAGAGCTGGGGCGCCGATGTGATAGGAATGACAAACATACAGGAAGCGCGCCTTTCAAGGGAAGCCGGTATTTGCTATTCCACGATCGCTATGATAACGGATTACGATTGCTGGCATCTAAGCCCGGAAGTCGAGACGGTATCGGTCGATGTTGTCCTGGAGAATCTCAACAAAAATGCCGATATGGCCAAAAAGATGCTGGTGAATACGATAAAGAGCCTTCCGGAGAAAAGGTCATGTGGTTGCGGCGAAGCGCTTCGCAACGCTATCGTTACCAGGAGGGAAGCCGTTCCGAAGGAGACGCTTGAGAGATTAAAGCCGATAATAGAGGGGTTTATTTGATCGGCGTTCGTCGTTAGTCGTTCGCAGTTCGCAGTTCGCAGAACGGGAATGATATGAGTAAAGAGAAGACTAAAAATTATAAGGATACTTTGAACCTGCCGAAGACCGCTTTCCCCATGAAGGCCAGTCTTCCCCGGAAGGAACCCGAGGTCCTCAAAAGATGGCAGCAGGAAGACATCTACGGGAAAATAATGGACGGGCGCAAAGACGCCGACAAAACCTTCATACTGCATGACGGGCCTCCATATGCCAACGGTCACATACACATGGGCCATGTCCTTAACAAAATGCTCAAGGACATCTGCGTCAAGTACTTTACCATGAAAGGTTTCAGGTCCCCGTTCATACCGGGATGGGACTGCCACGGCCTTCCGGTCGAGCATCAGCTTTTCAAGGAGCTGGAAATATCGAAGCACGATATCGATCAGGTCAAGTTCCGCAAGAAGGCGTACGATTATGCCATGAAGTTCGTGGGCATACAGGCGGCGGAGTTCCAGCGGCTGGGTATTTTCGGTGACTGGGAGAAGCCTTATCTGACGCTTGCCAGGGATTACGAAGCCGATATACTTTCCGCACTTGCCGATCTTTACAAGAAGGGTTATATATACAAGGACCTGAAGCCGGTCAACTGGTGTAAGGATTGCGAGACCGCCCTGGCGGAAGCCGAGGTGGAATACGAAGAAAGGACGTCCCCCTCGATATACGTAAAGTTCAGGTCCGGGCAAAAGATAGACGATAAACCGGCATTTTTCGTGATATGGACCACTACGCCATGGACACTTCTGGCGAATGCGGCCGTGGCGCTTCATCCTTCGTTTAATTACGCGCAGGTAAAAACAGGCGGCGAGATCTGGATAATGGACGAGGACAGGGTTGGAGCCGTGATGAAAGAATCCGGTGTCGAGGGCTATGAGATACAGGGCAGGAAGACCGGCGAAGAAATGATAGATGAGCACAAGGCGGTAAGGCATCCCTTCATCGACCGCGAATCGGTGCTGGTCCCGGCCGAATATGTTACAAAAGAGGACGGAACGGGGTGTGTCCATACCGCGCCGGGGCACGGACAGGAAGATTACGTAACGGGCAAGAAATTCAACCTGCCCGTTATAATGCCGGTCGATGACAGAGGCAGGTTCACCAAAGAAGCAGGCGAGTTCGCCGGTCTTGATGTCATGAAGGCAAATAAGGAGATAATCGGCAAAATGCGCGCGGATGGGACACTCATATGGGCGGGGGAGGTCACTCATTCGTATCCGCATTGCTGGCGCTGCAGGCAGCCGATCATATTTCGCGCGACGGAACAATGGTTCATGGATATAGATCATGACGGGCTGCGGGAAAAAATGACCGGGACGATCGCGAACGAAGTCGAATGGATCCCGGCAATGGGAATGGAACGCATAGGGGCGATGGTGAAGATGCGTCCCGATTGGTGCCTTTCGCGTCAGAGGTACTGGGGGGTTCCCATACCCTCTTTCAGGTGCGCGTCATGCGGCGAATCCGTTACGAGCGCGGAAACAATAAAGAAAATCGCGGAACTGACCAGGCGGGAAGGCTCCGATGTCTGGTTCGAAAAAAGCGCCGAGGACCTTATGGGCTCCGACCTTTCCTGCAAATGCGGTAAGAAGGAATTTCGGAAGGAGAGCGACATACTCGATGTGTGGTTCGACTCCGGGGTAAGTCATAAGGCCGTTCTCGAAGCGAGGGAGGAGCTTGGATTCCCGGCGGATCTGTATCTCGAGGGGTCCGACCAGCACAGGGGGTGGTTTCAGGCGGCGCTGATAACCGCGATGGCCATAAAAGGGGAATCTCCTTACCGAAAGGTTCTTACTCACGGGTTCGTGGTGGACGGCGAGGGCAAAAAGATGTCGAAGTCCGTGGGCAACGTAATAAGCCCCGAGGATGTGATGAAAAAGTATGGCGCCGACATACTAAGGTTATGGGTGGCATCAAGCGATTACGTCGGGGACATAAAACTTTCGACGGAAATACTGGAGCGCCTGGCCGACGGCTACAGGAAGATACGCAATACTTTCCGTTTTTTTCTCAGCAATCTTTACGATTTTGATCCGGCGGGCGACGCGGTCGATCCCGCGGCAATGTCCGAAACGGACAGGTGGATGCTTTCCGCGCTGCACGGCCTGGTCAGAGATGTCACCGGATATTACGATAACTGGGAGTTCCACAAGGTCTACAGGGCGGTATATAATTTCTGCGTGTACGAGGTCAGCGCTTTTTATCTTGACGTCATGAAAGACTTGTTGTATATACTCTCTCCGGGCGATCCCGCCAGGAGGTCGGCGCAGACCGTCATGTTCAGGATGCTGCACGCGCTTGTCCGCATGGTGGCGCCGATACTTTCATTTACCGCCGAAGAAGTATGGGGATACATGGAATTCGACGGTAAAGAGGACAGTGTCCACATGTCGAACTGGCCCGATGCCGATAAAGAGATGCGAGGGTGGGGGGATCCCGCCCTGGATGCGAAATGGAAGAAGATACTCGGGATGCGGGACGGGGTAATGAAGGTCCTCGAGAGGAGGCGGGAAGAGGGGGTTATAGGCAGCTCCCTCGAGGCAGCCGTGACCCTGTGTTCCGATAACGTTGACCTGCTGGATTTCATAAACGAGAACATCGAACTCTTGCCGGCGCTTTTCAAGATATCAAAGGCCACGGCATCGGGGGAACCCGTTAAGGACGCGGAAGAGATACCGGGCTTTCCGGTCAAGGTGGCCGTGACCCGCGCAAGCGGCGCCAAGTGCCAGAGATGCTGGAATTACAGCGAGACCGTGGGTGAGCGGAAAGATTCCCCCGATCTTTGCGAACGATGTTATAATATAACCTCGGAAAGGAGCAATAATGGTAAAAAAGAAGACAACGGGTAAAAAGTCTTTTGTAAAAAAGGACTTGGAATCCATAAGAAAACAACTGGTAAAGGAAAAAGCCAAGATACTCGAGGACATAATAAGCCTCCAGGGCGATTCGGTTAAGAAGTCACTTAAGGACGCTTCCGGCGATCTTTCAGGTTATACTTTCCATATGGCTGACATGGCCACGGACCTCTACGACCGCGAATTTTCGCTGGAGCTGTCGGAAGGCGAAAGGGAGAGGTTGTTCGCCCTCGATGAAGCCATAAGACGTATAGATGAAGGAACGTATGGGAAGTGTTCCAGCTGCGGTCGCGCCATCTCAAAACAGCGCCTTAAAGTCATGCCGCAGGCGGAACTCTGTATCAAATGCCAGGAAAAGAAAGAAAGATCCGGGGGGAGATAGTTCTTATCTACTCCGTTTCCGCTCTTGTGTTCCTGCTGGACCAGGTATCGAAACATTTCGTAAGAACGATGTTCCAGCAGGGCAGCAGCATCCCCGTCATCGATGATCTGTTCCACATCACTTTAGTGTACAACACCGGAGCCGCTTTCGGCATGCTCAAAGCCTGGCCATATCTTTTCGTTGCCGTTTCCGTTCTGGCGGTGGCGATCATAAACTACATGTTTCTCAAAAAACGGCACGTCCTTAAACCGGGAGAAAAAGCCGCTCTCTGCTTTATAATGGCGGGGACGCTGGGCAACCTTGCGGACAGGATCCGATTGGGATGCGTTGTGGATTTCATCGACCTGAGGGTGTGGCCGGTCTTTAATGTCGCGGATAGCTTCATCACGATAGGCGCCGTGATGCTGGGCTGGTCCATCTTCATGGGGATCAGGAGGCGTAATGCATAGAATAATCGGGCAGATAGGGCCCTTTACGTTGTATTCCTACGGCTTGATGGTCGCCATCGGTTTTCTTTTGTCTACCGTTCTTATTCTCAGGGATTCCGGCAAGTTCAATCTTTCGAGGGATGATGTTTTTGACTGCCTTATAGCGGTTTTGGCGGGCGGTATCGCCGGCGGGCGCCTTTTGTTCGTTTTCATAAATTACAGGTACTATCTGGAAAATCCCTTGAGGATCTTCGCTATTTACGAGGGCGGGCTGGCCATACAGGGAGCCCTGGCAGGCGCGGTCCTGAGCGGTGCCATAGTTGCCCTGGTCAAGGGGATGCCATTCTGGAGGACCAGCGATCTCATCGCGCCTTACGCGGCGCTCGGACAGGCGGTGGGACGGATAGGGTGTTTCTTGAACGGGTGCTGTTATGGCACGGTGACGGAAAACGGGATAGGGGTCACATTCCCCGGTGAATCCTTTATGAGGGTGCCGATCCAGGTGTATTCCAGCCTTTTTCTCGTTCTCGTCTTTATTACCCTGATATCTCTGAGAGAGAAGCGCCCTTTTGACGGAGCCCTGTTCTCCATTTATCTTGTCCTGTATTCGTTCTTCAGATTTTTCGCCGATTATTTTCGCGGGGACGACTTGACCGCTTTCGGGGGCGGGTTAACGCTTTCACAGGTCATCAGCGCATTCACGTTCGCCTCCGGCGTTATCATTTTCCTGACGCTGGCGGTCCTCAAGGGAATGGGCGAAACCGCAAAAAGGTGATCCGCTATGGAGGAGATCAAGCTCAAGATAGATCCGGAAGAGGCCGGCGCCAGAATAGACAAGTGTGTCGCGGATAAGCTCGGGGAAGATTACTCCCGGACATACGTGAGATTCCTTATAGACCGGGGGTTTCTTCTCGTTAACGGGAAGAAGGAAAAGCCCAGGTATATCGCCAGGGCCGGCGACGAGGTTGTTCTTTCTCTGGCGCCGCTCCCCAGGGACGAAGCATTGAAACCGGAAGACATGCCTCTGGACGTAGTTTACGAGGACGAACACATCGCGGTCATTAACAAGCCCGCGGGCATGGTGGTCCATCCGGCCGCGGGCAACTGGAGCGGAACCCTTGTTAACGCGCTTCTTTTCCATTGCGGCAAGCTCGCGGACAGCGACGATGAGACGCGTCCGGGGGTCGTGCACCGCCTTGATAAGGATACCTCCGGCATTATCGTTGTCGCCAAGAACAGCAGGGCCATGCGGTCGCTTGGCAAGCAGTTCCAGAACAGGAAGGTGAAGAAAAAATACGTTGCTCTTGTCAAAGGACGCGTTGAAATGGATAATGGTGTTATAGACGCCCCTGTAGGCAGACACCCCGCGAACAGACAAAAAATGGCCGTGAACACGGAGGGCGCCAGAGAAGCCAGGACCGTCTATCATGTAATAAAGAGATACGGGAACTTTACGCATCTCGAGGTCTATCCGGAAACGGGCAGGATGCATCAGATAAGGGTGCATCTGGATCACATCGGTTATCCGGTCCTGGGCGACAGTGTATACGGCAGGGATGCCAGGTTTGGCCGCCAGGCGCTGCACGCCGAGATGATAGGTTTTACGCATCCGGATTCCGGCAAGTACATGGAATTCCGCGCGCCCCTGCCGGAGGATATGCGGAAGTTCTTAGCGGAAGCGGAGAAGGGCAAGAAATAGGATGTCGTGTTATGTGTAAAGTGTCATGTGTCATGAAGGGTGCCGACACATTACACATTACACGTGACACATAACACAGGGAAAAACATGGACTGGAAGATAAGCAAAGCCGATTCGGGACTCAGGGGCGTATTGGAAGTGCCGCCCGACAAGAGTATTTCGCACAGGGCCGTGATGTTCGCTTCCATATCCACCGGGGAATGCAGCATAGCGAATTTTCTTTTCGGCGAGGACTGCGTGAGTACACTCAACGCCTTTCGGGCAATGGGAGTGGAAATAGCGAAAGAAGGTAAGGGCCTGGCGGTAAAGGGAAGAGGCCTTAAGGGTTTACGCGAGCCGCAGTCCGAGCTTTATCTCGGGAATTCCGGGACGACGATGCGTATTATATCCGGGATACTCGCCGGACAGGATTTTACGGCGGTTCTTACCGGCGATGAGTCCCTTTCAAAGCGTCCGATGCGGCGTATCATGGATCCGCTCAGGATGATGGGGGCAAGCGTAGAATCCATTAATGGAGGGGACCACGCCCCGTTAAAAATAACGGGAGCAAGAGGCTCTCTAAAGGCTATCGATTGTGTCCTGCCCATGGCCAGTGCCCAGGTGAAGTCGTGTGTGCTGGCAGCCGGTCTTTACGCCGACGGTACGACAAAGGTCACCGAGCCATTTCAGTCGAGGGACCATACCGAACGTATGCTTGAACTCTTCTCGGCGGATATCAAAAAAGGGGGTCTTGGCACGGAGATCAGTGGGCTGAAGGAACTTGTTCCCAGGGACATCGTAGTTCCCGGTGATATTTCCAGTGCCGCGTTCTTTATTGTCGCAGCCCTGGTAGTAAAAGGGTCTAAGCTGGTTTTGCGCAACGTCGGGCTGAACCCGACGCGGACGGGAATGATCGACGTACTTAAGAGGATGGGGGCGAAAATAAACATTCTTGACCGCTGCAACGGTGTCGAGCCCAAAGGAGACATAGAGGTCAGGTATTCCGATCTCAGGGGCACGGTCGTGGAAGAAAAAGAGATCCCTCTTTTGATAGACGAGATCCCGGTCCTCGCGGTAGCCGCGTCCGTAGCCGAAGGGGAGACGGTCATGAGGGGCATAAAAGAGCTTAAGGTCAAAGAGACGGACCGTGTAAAGGCCGTTAAAGACAACCTTTCCCTGATGGGTGTGAAAACGGGGGAAGAAGGCGACAGTCTTAAGATCAAGGGAACGGCCGCTGCCTTGAGCGCCTCGGAAGTGAATAGCTACGGTGACCACCGAATCGCCATGAGCATGGCGATAGCCGCGCTGGTGTCCGACGGAACGTGTCTTGTCCGGGATACAAGTTGCGCGGAAACATCCTACCCCGCTTTTTTGCGAGATATGGGGAAAATATCGAAGTAAACCGTTTCGAACGGCGGTCTTGCGACATTTTTAGTATATACTCAAAACCTGCGCGGTCTCTCCCTGTAAGCCCCGCCATCCAGATTATATAACACATAAAAAAATTTGACTTTGCATAAGTTATCTGGTAGTATTTTTACAAACCATAAAAAGTTGGCTCATAACCCGTTATCAGCAAATGTATTACAGGGGGTAGAAATATATTATGCAACATTACCTGCAAAGATTCTTCGATAATGTCGTAGGCCTATTCTCCAGTGACATGGGGATAGATCTCGGGACCGCCTCCACTCTTGTCTATCTCAAGAATGAGGGCATAGTACTTTGTGAGCCGTCCGTTGTAGCTATCGAGGCCGGGACATCCAATGTTCTTGCCGTAGGGGAAGAGGCCAAGCGGATGCTCGGAAGGACCCCGGGCAACATCGTGGCTATAAGGCCCATGAGGGATGGTGTTATAGCCGACTTTGAGATAACCGAAGCCATGCTAAGATATTTCATCAAAAAGGTGCACAACTCCCGCAGGCTTGTCCGGCCCCGGATCGTGATAGCCGTTCCTTCCGGCATAACCGAAGTGGAAAAACGCGCGGTAAAGGATTCCGCCCTTCACGCCGGAGCGCGGGAAGTGTATATGATCGAGGAACCGGTAGCCGCTTCGATAGGTGTCGGCTTGCCCATACAGGAGCCGTCGGGGAACATGATAATAGACATAGGCGGAGGCACGACAGAGATGGCCGTTATCTCGCTGGCAGGGGTCGTATTTTCCAAGTCCATCAGGATCGGTGGGGATGAAATGGACGAGGCGATAATAAACTATCTCAAGAGGACCTATAATCTCATGATCGGCGAAAGGACCGCCGAAGAGATCAAGATAAGGATCGGTTCCGGCTACCCCATGGAAGAAGAGATGACGATGGATGTGAGAGGGCGCGATCTCGTGGCCGGTCTTCCGAAAATGATAACCATAACGAGCGAAGAGATACGCGAGGCTCTTTCAGAACCTATCGCGCAAATAGTCGAAGCCGTGAGGATCACGCTTGAAAGGACCCCCCCGGAGCTTTCCGCCGACCTCATAGAGAAGGGTCTGATACTGGCGGGCGGAGGAGCTCTCTTGAGGGGCTTGGATAAACTTATCTCCGAAGAGACGAGTCTTCCGGTCCATCTGGCGGATGACCCGCTGACGGCCGTAGCTCTGGGTACGGGAAAAGTGCTGAGCGAGATGAGGTATCTCAAGCGGCTCACGGTGGCTCCGAAACTCCATAAATAAGTCTCGATGTGCTTACGTTTTTCAAAAACCAAAAGACCTGGATATCGCTGCTATCCATCCTTATCGCGGCGTTTCTTCTTTTATTCTTACCATCGTTTTCCGCGGGCGTAAAACGCCTTTCTTCCAATATCCTGCTGGTCCCCGTGAAAGTGTCGAACGGCATCGGCGACCATTTCCGTTCGAAGAGAGAACTCCTTAACGAGAATGAATCCCTCAAAAAGCGCGGGGGAGAACTCTCGCTTGAGATGCAAAGGTTCGGGGAATTGAAGGGGGAGAATCAGCGTCTTCGCGATCTCCTGCACTTTAAAAGGTCAGTAGGGGTCGATACCATTTCGGCCGAGGTCATAGCGAGAGATCCCAACGACTGGGCCGGCTCTTTCGTGATAGACAAAGGGGTCGATGACGGGTTGAAGAAGGACATGGCGGTATGTTCATCGAAAGGGTTGTTGGGGAAGGTCGTCGATCCACATAAGAGCACGAGTCTGGTGATGCTCATAACCCATCCGGGGTTCAAGACGGGCGGCATGCTCAGAGATTCTCGCATCAACGGTATCGTTGTGGGAGAAGGGAAGGGTACCGTGAAGATGCTTTATATTCCCGTGGACGCCGAAGTTAAAGCGGGAGAAACGGTCATAACATCCGGATTCAGCCGTATATTCCCGAAAGGAATAGTTATCGGTGAAGTGGTTTCCGTGGATCGGAGCAAGACCGGATTATATAAGTATGCGACCATAAAACCTTCGGCGGATTCGTTCACTCAGGAAGAAGTGCTTTGCATTAAGTAAAAGAGCGCGAAACAAGATATCGGGTTCCGCAGTGCGGACAAATCACAATAAACGGATCCGGCGATCAGCGCCCGCACCCCACACATGTTTGTAATTTGTGATTTGTTCGTAATTTGTGATTTGTGATTTGTGATTTCAAATAAGGTCCCTCATGAAACAACGCGCGATCCTCTATATTCTTCTGTTCGCTTTTTTCTTCCTGCAGGTTTCTTTCATGGGAAGGGTGAATTGGTTCCCCGACCTGGTCCTTCTGATCGTGATCTTTACGGGCATGTTCCGCGGAAGCGCTGAAGGCGGGCTCATGGGTCTTGCGGCGGGATTTCTCAGGGGATGTTTTTCTGTTAACACCTTTGTCCTGGACCTGTTCTTATTTCCGGTGGTCGGCCTGGTCTCGTCCGTTATGCCACGGTTATTTTACCGTCAGAACGCGGCTGCGCAGGTCTTTGTCGTCCTGCTGGCGTTACTCGCGGTCGTAAATGCCCACGCACTCTACATGAACTCCGTGTGGGGGAATGATGTCAGCCTTCCCGCTGTTATATTCAACAGCAGGGGAGTATTCGCCGGGACGCTGATCGCCGCCCCCTTGCTTTTTGCTTTTCTTAAAAGGATATTGCATGTGGAGGACGAGGTATAGGTGCGCGGTTCGTGGTATACGGTTAGCGGTTTACGGTATTCGAACGACGAACGACGAGCGACGAACGACGAAAAATGAGAACACGGGTATACGCATCGATCTTAACCGTTTTTCTGGCGATCCTGCTGGCCGGGCTGGCCTTTATCCAGATATGCATGCACCAGGAATACAAGGTCATGTCGGAGGAGAACAGGCTGAAGGTAGTTCCCCTGATGGCGCCGAGAGGGACGATACTCGACAGGAACGGGAACGCCATGGTAAAGGATGTCCTGAGCTTCGATGTTTCCGTGATCTACAGCCAGGTCAAGGAGGTAGATTCTCTTTCCGGGATACTTAGCTCGGTCCTTGCCGTCCCGAAAGATAAGATAGTCGAATACATTAAAGGCTGCCGTTACAGGCCTTATTCTCCGACGGTTATCCTTACTGATATCGGGACCGAGAATGCCATCCAGCTGGAGGAGCTGGCGATGGACAATCCGGGGCTCTTGATAGAAGTGTCAGCGAGGCGGGAGTATCTTTACGACGGGACAGCGTCCAATCTTGTGGGATACCTGGGGCTGATAAACCGTTCGGAATTCGAGAGACTCAAGCATTACGGGTACAGGGTGGACGACCTGGTCGGAAGAGACGGCGTTGAAAAATACTATGACGATTACCTCAGGGGAAAGCACGGCGGTAAACAGGTTGAGGTCGATCACAGGGGAAGGGAGGTAAAGGTCCTGGGTTTTCGCGAACCGTTGCCCGGGAAGGACCTCTATCTTAACATCGACCTGGAACTGCAGCGATATTGCGATAGTCTTCTGGAAGGAAAAAAGGGCGCCATCGTTGTCATGGACCCGCGAAGCGGCGAAGTTCTGGCCATGGCTTCTTCACCGGGATATGATCCTGAGATATTCATAGACAGAAAAAAGAGATCCGAGATAGCCGCGATCCTTAAGGATGAACGGTATCCGCTTTTGAACAGGGCCATTACGGGAGCGTATCCGCCGGGGTCGGTATTCAAGCTGGTGGTCGCCACCGCGGGGCTCGAGACCAGGACGATAACTCCCCATACCATGTTCGGCTGCGACGGCAGTCTGAGCCTGGGAAGAAGGACCTTTCATTGCTGGAAAAAGGATGGTCACGGCCTCCAGGATCTCGCGGAAGGTATAAAGAATTCCTGCAATGTGTATTTTTGGAGACTCGGGGGACTTCTGGGGGTGGATAATATCGCCGAATACGGGGAAGTGTTCGGTATCGGAGAACGAACCGGCATAGATCTTCCCGGGGAGAACCGGGGGCTTTTGCCGACACGCGAATGGAAAAAGAAATACCTCAAGGAATCCTGGTACAAAGGCGAGACGCTGAACTATTCCGTAGGGCAGGGTTATATTTTGTGTTCCCCGCTGCAGGTCGCCCGCATGGTGAGTGTATTTGCCAGCGGGGGGTATCTCGTAAGACCTTACGTGGCGGGTAAAGTTGAAGGCGTGTCCCTTAACGCCCCCCAGCGGGAGAGGGTGGATGTCTCGGAAGAATCCCTGGAGGTGGTCAGGGAGGGGATGAAAAAGGTCGTGAACGATAGCGACGGTACGGGAAGGAAAGCGAGATTGGATGAAGTGGTAGTTGCGGGCAAGACGGGAACGGCTCAGACGTCCAGGGGCATGAGCCACGGGTGGTTCGGGGGGTTTGCGCCGTACGAGGACGCCAGGCTTACGGTAGTGGTATTTGATGAATACGGCGGCAAGGGCGGCTATTACGCGGCGGGTACCGCGGGAAAGATCTTCAAAAAAGCTCATGAAATGGGACTTCTGGGATAAAAAGGGAAGACGGATATCATGTTAACTTCCGGCAGAGGCAGGACTGACAGGGTTTTATTCCTGGTCACGCTGCTTATATCTTTTTTCGGGATCATTTTCGTTTATAGCGCGACCCGGGATTGGCAGAGTGCGGGCGGGGAGTTGAACGCGTACGTGATAAAGCAGGGAGTATGGATGATAGTCGGACTAATCACCGCTATTATGCTGGCCGACATGGATTATCTCAGGGCGATGGATTTTTCTTATCTGGTATACGGCCTGAATCTCGCGGCTCTCGTGTTCCTTCTCATGTTCGGCGGCGAACGGTTCGGGGCTAGAAGATGGATCGACCTGGGACCCGTATCGATACAACCCTCTGAGTTCGTGAAGATCACCGTGATCATAGCGCTGGCGACTTTCCTGGGAGAGAGGCGCGAGAAAACCGGGAGTCTGGGCAACTTTGCCGGCGCTGTTATACTTATTTTGCCGGCCGCTTTACTTATATTCCTGCAGCCGGATCTCGGCACGGCGTTCGTGCTCGTTCCCATACTTTTTTCAATGCTTTTCATTTGCGGCGAAAACCTGAGATACATAATCGGCAGCATGGTTTTGGGGCTGTTGAGTATGCCTTTGTTCTGGGGATTGCTCAAGGATTACCAAAAAGAAAGACTGCTCGTTTTCATAAATCCCGATATCGACCCCCTGGGCGCGGGATACACGATAATACAGTCGAGGATCGCCATAGGATCGGGCGGACTTTTCGGCAAGGGCTGGTTGCACGGCACGCAAAGCCATCTTAAATTTCTGCCTGAAAAACATACCGATTTCATCTTTTCGGTGATAGGTGAAGAATGGGGCTTTATGGGAGCCCTGGTGCTGGTGGCGCTTTACCTTATCATGATAGCCAGGGGCATAAGGATAATGGCGAACGCGGACGATGTTTACGGCAGGGCCATAGCGGCGGGGATCGTAACTCTTCTGGCTTTCCAGGTGTTCGTGAACATATCTATGACCATAGGGATGATGCCCGTTGTGGGCCTTCCGCTTCCATTCATCAGCTATGGCGGGTCGAGCACGGTTACAGCGTTTATTTGTATAGGGCTGCTTTTGAGTATCAGCAGGAGGGCGGGATTATAGGGTAAGGTTTGGGGCATGGGTTCCGTGCTCAAACAGTTTGACCTCGCTTCGCTCGGTCAAAAACTGCGCGCGGAACCCATGCCCCAAACCTTTTGTCGGGACAAGTCCGGCACCAGGGAAATGGGTCAACTGGAAGGCAAAATTTTGGGCATTCGATACCCAAAATTTTGCATGCGCAAGGGAAACGGCGAGTTTGTTATGGATGAGCAGCTTAAAGACATATTGAGCAGGGTGCAGAGGCCCGGGCGGTATATCGGGGGAGAGCTGAACTCCGTCCGCAAGGAATGGACGGAGGGCATGACCTCGGCCGTTCTGGCCTATCCCGACACCTATGAGGTAGGGATGAGCTATCTGGGGCTTCGCATACTCTATCATCTTCTCAATGAACGGGACGGTGTGGTGTGCGAAAGGGTGTTCGCCCCCTGGGCCGACATGGAGCAGGAGCTTCGCGCCGGCGGACGCAAACTTTTCAGCCTTGAGACGAGAAGGGATCTTTCCGGGTTCGATATCGTGGGGTTCTCTCTCGTTTACGAGCTGACATACACGAACGTGCTTAACATGCTCGACCTTGGCGGCATAACGGTAAGGTCCGAAGAGAGAAGGGAAGGGGAACCGCTGGTCATAGCCGGGGGGGCATGCTGTTATAACCCGGAACCGATGAGCGATTTCATAGATGTTTTTCTTGTGGGTGACGGAGAAGAAGCGCTCCCGCGTTTCATAGATAGATACCGTGATCTCAAAGCGAAGAGGTCCACGAGGAAAGAAATGCTGCGCGGGCTTTCCGGGCTTGACGGTATTTACGTGCCGTCCCTGCACGAAGCCGAGTACGAGGGGGAACGGTTCCGCGGTCTGCGGTCCGCCGAAAGCGGTGTTCCGGTATCCGTGAACAGGGCCCTGGTAAAAGATCTCGAGAACGCATATTATCCGGCAAAACAGATAGTGCCGTACATAAGAATAGTTCATGACAGGATAAGCGTGGAGATAATGCGGGGATGCCCCAATATGTGCAGGTTTTGCCAGGCGAGCTCGGTCAACAGGCCCTTGCGTCTCAGGAGCGTCGAGCGCGTCAGAGAAATATGCCGTGAAACATACAAGAATACCGGATACGAGAGGATGGCGCTTTTATCCCTTTCGAGCGTGAATTATCCGTATCTCTCGGAGCTTGTAACGACGCTTAACCGGGATTTTCGCGATAAAGGCGTGGGGATATCGATCCCTTCGCTAAGGGTCGATGAGGCTTTCTACGAGATGCCGGGGATGATAGCGACCATAAGAAAGGCCGGGCTGACCTTTGCTCCCGAGACCGCCAGCGCAAGCATAAGAAAGGCCATAAGGAAGGATATCGATGAGGGCATACTTTGTAAATCGGCGCTAATGGCCTACAGGCATGGATGGAACAGGATAAAGCTTTATTTCATGGTGGGGTTCCCGGACGAGGCCGAGGAAGAGGCCGGGAAAATTATAGCGCTGGCAGGCGAATTGTCGCGTCTCAGGAAGGAAGTTTCGAAAGGGTCGGCTGAGATCAGGGTAAGCGTGAATCCTTTTGTTCCCCGGCCGCATACGCCGTTCCAGTGGCTGGGCATGCGTAGCCGCGAGTATTTGACGAGGGTGAGGAACCTTCTCGTTTCAAGGGCCCCTAAAAAGGTGACGATCGATTTTCACGATATAGACCAGTCCATACTCGAGGCATGCCTTGCGAAAGGGGGACGCCGCACCGGCGCTATTATCTTCAGGGCGTGGGAAGAGGGCGCGAAGATGGATGGCTGGAACGAATTCTTCGACTTCCCGAAATGGGAAAAGGCCTTCGGCGATTCCGGCATAGACATGGGGTCCTTCGCTACAAAAGCGTTTTCCCCGGATGACAAGTTACCGTGGGATCACATACGGGTCTCTTCCGGAGGAGAAGACCTGGTCAGAGAGCTGGAACGCAGCGGGTTTTGGAGAGAATAGATCCCGGCATCTCTTTAAAACCCCTTCCTTGTCGGGCACGCAACCAGCTTTGACTTTATAACTTATATCGTGTATTATTATAAAAGTTAAAAGCTTGTCTTTTTAGACGCTAAAATATGTGTTCGTATCGTGTTGCGGGCATAGATCATCGTAGCTAAAAAACGGTCTGTTAACTCCATATTATAAGGGAGGTTTCCATGGTTTTCTTGAAGAGTCTTTCGATGGAGCGGAAAAGTCTCAGGTATAAACTTATGATAGCCTTTTCCCTGATGTCCATAATACCGCTGCTTGTCATCGTGTATTTTGTGAACATCTATATCTTTCCCAACATCGATAACCTGCTGGAGGTGACCGTGGTGGTCCTCATAACGCTGTGGCTGTCGTGGTTGGGATATCTGCTCATAAGGCAGATCATCAATCCCGTTATAGATCTCGCCCTGGAGACAAAGCTCATAGCGGAAGGACGTTTCGGGTCGAAGGTCGCTTTGGACCGGGATGATGAGCTCGGCGACATAGCTTCCGCCGTCAATACCATGACAAGCAAGATACGGAGTTATATAGGGGAACTCCAGGATTACAGCAAGAAAACGGCGGCCCTTAATATCCAGATACACAAGAAGGTCATAACGCTGACGAACCTCATGCAGCTGGGAGACCTGATAAGCGCGGGCTCGGGGTTCGACGATGTGGCGAAGTTCGCCGTCGAAAAGATAGCGGACGAGCTCGACAGTTCTTTCTGTGCCATTTATCTCAGGCAAAAACCCGGCAACTACATGCTTAAGGTCATAAACAACAATACGGGGAAAGAGGTGCCCGCGAATGAGATAGAGAACAAGATCGCTTCCCTGGAAAAGATGTTTTCCAGGCGGGAATACGTTTTGATGGACGCCCGGCCGCCGGAGAAGGCCTGGTTGATCGAATTGAAGAAGGCGCTCATGATCGATAACGTGATCTTTTACCCCATGAAGCTCGAGCAGAAGATAGTGGGCGTGATCGCTCTCGGAAACTTTAATAAGGGATTCGAGTTCGGAGAGGATATCATAGGCATAGTCAGGGCCTTTGAAAAAGAGCTCATACTCGGGTATCACAGCACACGCGTGTTTGAACGCGTAAAGAGCCTGGAGGTGGTAGACTCGCTCACCGGGCTTTATTCCAGGGGATATTTGGAGGAGCGTCTTCAGGATGAGATAAACAGGGCCGTATTTTATCAGAGGCCGTGTTCGCTTCTGGTCATTACGCTTGATAATTTCGAGCAGTATTCCGACCGTTACGGGCTGCCGAAGTCCAAACAGGTACTTAAGATGGTCGCGCATCTCCTGAGCGGGGTCATGTCACCGGTAGGCAAGGGAGCCAGGTTCGACTATGACGAATTCGGCGTGCTGCTTCCCGAAAAGAACAAGAGGGAGAGCATCGAGATAGCGGAGGAGATACGCAAGCGTGTCGAGTCCCTGGAGATATCGGCGGATCCGTACGACAGGATCACCGTGAGCATAGGTGTCGGCGAGAACCCCATAGACGGGACGAACGCGAAAGAAATAATCGCGAAAGCTTATCATAATGTCGAGAGGGCAAAGGAAGAAGGCAGGAACAGGGTAAAAGGCGAATAGGCCGCGCAAAAAAGCGGGCAAGGGAGACGGCGGGATGCGGGAAGATATGAAAAAACTTTTAGTGGGCATGGTCGATAAGCGGGCGTCCGATCTTCACGTCAACGCCGCGGCCCCTATCGAATATAGAATAGACGGGGATCTGGTCAACGCCACGGGCGAGACATTGAGTCCCCGGCAGGCAAAGGAAGCCGTATATGATCTCCTGAGCGATGAACAGATCAAAAGGTTCGAGAGGGAGAAGGAGCTGGATTTCTCTTTCCAGATAGAAGGTGTCGCGAGGTACAGGGGCAATGCCTTTTACCAGAGAGGCTATGTTGGCTGTGCGATAAGGATAATACCGTTCGAGATAATGTCGCTGGAAGAATGCGGCCTTCCCGCTAAGCTGGTACGCAAGTTCTGCGGGGCGGAAAAGGGGCTGGTCCTCGTTACGGGGGCGACCGGGAGCGGCAAATCGACGACTCTCGCGGCCATGGTCGATGAAATAAACTCCAATAGAAAATGTCATATCGTCACGGTGGAGGACCCCATCGAGTTCGTTCATGCGAACAAGAAAGCGCTTGTCGACCAGAGGCAGCTTTCGGAAGACACTTATTCCTTCGGCAACGCCCTGAGGCACGTTCTCAGGCAGGACCCCGACGTCATACTGATAGGCGAGATGCGTGATCTCGATACGATACAGCAGGCGATGATAATCGCGGATACCGGGCATCTGGTGCTGGCGACGCTGCACACGTCGGACAGCGTCCAGACGATAAACCGTATAATCGACGTTTTCCCTTCCCACCAGCAACCGCAGATCAGGTCGCAGCTTTCCTTCGTGCTCCTGGGCATAATAGCGCAGCAGCTGTTGCCCCGTAAGCAGGGAGGAGGCATGGTCCTGGCCACGGAGGTCCTCGTAGCCACGCCGGCGGTAAGGGCCATGATAAGGGAAGCGAAGGAGCACCAGATCACTTCGATAATCCAGACATCGCAGAAGACGGGGATGAGGACCATGGAACAGGCGCTGTCGGAGCTCTACGCCGAAGGCAAGATAAGTTATGACGACGCGCTCGCGAAGTCATCGGACGCCGAAGGATTGATAAAACTGATAGGGGAACAGCACTGATATTAAGAGGAGTTTATGGTGGCAGAAAGGCGTTTAGGCGATAAACTGGGAGAGATACTCGTTCGCAGCGGCGTTCTGGGGCAAGAGCAGCTGCAGCGCGCTCTGGATTTCCAGAAAGGCGAAGGCGGGCTCCTGGGGGAGATACTCGTGAAGCTGGGGTACGTCAACGAACGCGCCATAGTGCAGGCCCTTACTGAGCAGTACGGGTTTCCGTACCTGCCGCTGGAGTTCTATGAATTCGATGAGAAAAGCGCCGCCATAATACCCGAGAACGTGGCGAGACAATACAGCCTGGTCCCGATAGATATCGTGGGTGACATGCTCACGGTAGCCATGTCTAACCCGCTTAACGAGAACGCATTAGAAGACATCGAGATGATAACCAAAAAAAAGGTGCAAGTGTTCATAAGCACGGTGACTTCCATACACGACGCCATAAACAGGTTATACAAGAAAGAGGACGCCTGAGGCAGCCAATGACCCTTTCACTTACGAAAAAGATATTCGATCTTCTTATCGAAAAGGGGATCGTTACCCCGGAAGACCTTAACAGGGCCAGGAAGCAGGCCGAGGAGCATGGCGGTAACCTGAGCGACATACTCGTCAAGATGAAAGTCGTTTCCAGGGAGAACCTCCTCACGGCCGTGAGCGAAGGTCTCGGTTTCCCCCTGATAAAACTTTCGCGCATGCGTATAGACGAAGAAACGCTTACGCTTATACCCAGGAGGATATCCGTGTCCTACAAGATACTCCCCATCTCCAGGGTCGGGAAACGGCTTACGGTCGCGATGGTCGATCCGCTTAACATATTCGCCCTTGACGACCTTAAGGCGGTGACCAGCATGGACATCAGCACCGTTATCGCCGATGAAAATGAAATGGATGAGGCCCTGAACAAGTATTACGAGAAATCCGCGGATGAAGAGATAAGCAGCATAATGGATGATATTGAGACCGCCAAAATGGAAATGGTGGCCGAGGAACATGATGAGATATCGTCGGGGGAGATCCTGAGGATCACAGAGGACGCGCCCGTCATAAAACTCACGAACCTGATATTGTCCCAGGCGATAAAGGACAGGGCCAGTGACGTTCTGATAGAGCCCATGGAGAATTTCAGCCGCGTAAGGTATCGTATTGACGGCATACTGCAGGAAGCGCATACGGCGCCGAAGAAGTTCCATACCGCGCTTGTTTCACGCATAAAAGTAATGTCCAACCTGAACATCGCCGAAAGAAGGCTGCCGCAGGACGGGCGTTTCACGCTCCGGATCGAGGACAGGAGGGTGGATTTCAGGGTTTCCGTCATGCCTTCGAGCATGGGCGAAAAGGCGGCGCTCAGGATACTGGACAAAGAACAGGCCATGATAGACCTGGACAGGCTGGGATTCAAGGATCGCGAAAAAGAAAGGATACGCGTAGCGAGCGAGCGGCCGCACGGCATGATCCTGGTCTGTGGCCCGACGGGTTGCGGCAAGACGACAACGCTGTACTCCATACTGAAGAACGTGGACTCCCCGGAAAAGAACCTTGTAACCGTAGAGGACCCGGTTGAATACGAACTTGCCGGGATCAACCAGGTTTCCATAAACGAGGAGATTGGGCTTACCTTTGCCGGATGTCTCCGTTCGATACTGAGACAGGATCCCGATGTGATAATGGTGGGTGAGATCAGGGACTTCGAAACGATCGACACGGCGATAAAATCGGCGTTGACCGGGCATCTTGTCCTGAGCACGCTGCATACCAATACGGCCGCCGGTTCCGTCGTGAGGATGGTCAACATGGGGGTGGAGCCGTTCCTTATAGCGGCTTCGGTGGAGTTGATAGCCGCCCAGAGGCTGCTCAGGAAACTATGTCCGGAGTGCAGAGAAGGATTTAAGCCCTCAAAGGACCTGATCGAAAAATACGGATTGCGCGACGGGAACGGAAAACCCGCGGAAAAGATATACCGCCCGAAGGGATGCAAGTGGTGTTCGAACACGGGTTATCAGGGCAGGGTGGGCATTATAGAGTGTCTTAGGATGACACCCGCGATAAAGGAGCTGCTTTTCAAAAAGGCCGAGGATTTCCATATTGAGAAAGCCGCGCGGGATGAAGGCATGGTAACCCTTAGAGAGAACGGGATAGAGAATGTAGTGGAGGGCGTCACCTCGCTTGAGGAGGTTTTGCGCGTCACCATCTAGGCGCGCGCGAGAGGAACGTATATGGCAGCTGAAGCGGCGATGTCGATGCAGGAAAAGATCATAAACGCGCTCAGGGAGAGCGAGCTTGTCGATAAAAAACGCCTCGAGACTTTTATCAAGGAAAGCCGTTCGGGGGGCGAAGGGGACATTATCAAGCGGCTTATCGACGGGGAACTTATCGCGGAGGACCAGCTTCTCGTGCTGCTCAGCCGGGCACTGGGGATCGCGCCGATCGATATGTCCCGCGTAACGCTGGATAAAGACGCGATGAGCCTCATCCCCGAAAAGGTCATAAAGAGGCATATCTTCGCGCCGATATCCCATATAGGCAAACAGCTCACCATAGCGATATCGGACCCGACCGACGTGCTCGCCCTGGACGATATACGGGTCATTACGAAATGTGATGTGGAGGTCGTTCTCGCCAAGAAAAAGGACCTGCAGAACGCGATAAAGAACTACTACGGGGGAGGAGAAGAGGACTTCACGGCTATAATAGAGAAGACCGAAGAAGAAGCCGCTTCTGATGTCGAGGTAGTGGGCGTCGAGAGTTTCGACGTGCAGGAGATAGCCAAGAAGAGTGAGGCTGCCCCGATAGTCAAGATAGTCAGCCTTATAATCAGCGAAGCCATCAAAAAGAGGGCGAGTGATATCCATATTGAACCTGCCGAAAAAAACCTGCGCGTCAGGTACCGTGTCGACGGCGTCCTGCACGACGCTTTCGACCTTCCGAAGAAGAACCAGAACGCCGTGATCGCGCGTCTCAAGATAATGTCGAGACTCGATATAACCGAGAACAGGGTGCCGCAGGACGGCAGGTTCAGGATACAGCTTGAGAAGAAGGAGATAGATTTCCGCGTTTCGGTCCTCCCGATCTCCCACGGCAACAAGATAGTCTTGCGCGCCCTCGATAAAAGCAATCTTTCGATAGGGCTCGAGACGCTGGGGTTCCTGCCCGGGCCTCTCTCCGATTTCAAGGAGGCTCTTTCAAGGCCATTCGGTATAATCCTTGTGACGGGTCCGACCGGAAGCGGCAAGTCCACGACGCTGTATTCCGTCCTCAATGAACTGAATTCGCCCGAAAGGAACATAGTCACGATCGAAGACCCCGTCGAATATCAGGTCCAGGGGCTCACGCAGGTCGCTACGCACGCGGAGATCGGCCTGGATTTTGCCAACGGACTGAAGGCCATGCTCAGGCAGAGCCCCGACGTCATAATGGTGGGGGAGATCAGGGATTTTGAAACGGCCGATATAGCGATAAAAGCTTCTCTTACGGGCCAGATGGTCTTCAGCACGCTCCATACAAATGACGCTGTCGGGGCCATTACGCGCCTGGAGAACATGGGGATAGAGCCTTTCCTGATATCGTCGAGCCTCTTGATGACGTGCGCTCAGAGGCTCATGAGAAGGATATGCACGCATTGCAAGGTAAAAGCGGACATACCGCATAAGGTTATAGAGGACATCAGAGATAAATACCCGGAGGCCCGTGATGTTAAGATATTCTACACGGGTAAAGGGTGCGATAAATGCAACCATACCGGATATCTCGGGCGCATGGGGACGCTTGAGACCGTTCTGGTGGACGACCAGTTAAAGGACATGATACACAAGAAAAAATCGGAAGAAGAGATCAAGGAATACCTCAGGTCGAAGGGCGTAAAGGACCTTCGCGGCAATGCCATGATAAAGTTCATAAGGGGCGATACCACCCTGGAAGAAGTATTGCGCGTTACATGATCATATTTTCATGACAAGGATTATACGGAAAGGACCGGCGCGGGGCGTACAGCCTGACCGCTGTACGCCGGCCGCCGACCGCTGAAATATGGCACAATTCGCCTATGTAGCGAAAGACAAGGAAGGCCACACCATAAAGGGTGAGGTCGAGGCGCCTGACAAAAAACAGGCCCTCGAGGTGTTGAGAAAAAGGGATTTTCTCATCCTCAAGCTCGAGGTCACCAGGAAAAGGGGGGCGTTATTTTCTCTCGGCTTCCCGGGAAGGCGTGTAAGCGTTACGCCGGATGAACTCGCGGGTTTTGGCCGCCAGATGGCGACGCTGATAGAATCAGGCATACCCGTGGTCACCGCGCTCGATATCCTCGGAGAACAGACGCAGAACGAGGGGTTCAAAACGACCCTCAACAGCGTAAGGGATTCGGTAAATACGGGGCTCAGCCTTTCCGACGCCTTAAAGAAGAACCCCAGGGTCTTTTCAGGCCTCTTGGTGAGCATGGTCAGGGCCGGCGAGACGAGCGGTATGCTTGACGTGGTGCTTGACCGGGTCGCTACCTACATGGAAAAGTCCAATGCCCTTCAGAAGAAGATGAAGTCGGCGCTGATCTATCCGACCGTGATCATCCTGATGGCCACCGTTATTACCCTCGTCATGATACTGAAGGTAATACCCGTTTTCAAGGATATCTTCGCTGGATTCGGAGCGGAACTTCCCGGCCCGACCCAGTTCCTCATAAACCTCAGCGATTTTATACGCAGCAAGATGCTGCTTTTTACGATAATGGTGGCCGGCGCCGTTGTAACGATAAAGTGGTATTTGGGTACCGCGGCCGGAATGAGTATGATCGATACTCTGAAGCTCAAGATGCCGATAATCGGGCCTTTGTTCAGGAAGGTGGCGATAAGCAAATTTACAAGGACGCTGAGCACTCTCCTGAAGAGCGGCGTGCCTATCCTTGGCGCCCTTGACATAGTAGGGGAAACATCGGGGAATATTGTCGTTAAAAAAGCTGTGGACAATGTAAGGGACAGCGTGCGCGAAGGGGAGAATATAGCTCCGCCGATGGAGAGAAGCGGTATCTTTCCCCCGATGGTCACCAGAATGATAGCTGTCGGCGAGAAAAGCGGCGAGCTTGAAAAGATGCTCACAAAGATAGCTGATACGTTCGATGAACAGGTAGATACTTCCGTGGACGGATTGACAAGCCTTCTCGAACCCCTCATCATCGCCTTTCTGGGGATCGTGATAGGCGGTATAGTTCTGTGTATGTTCCTCCCGATATTCAAGATCTCGCAGATAGTTAATATGTAAATGAGGCCATGACTTACGCGACCAAAGGGAGCGTAAGTCATATGGCCGAATTTATCCCGGCGTTATGTT
>CAZMEZ010000003.1:93173-96765 GCA_964565425.1 uncultured Planctomycetia bacterium
TATGTTCTGCGAAGCAGAACAGCCGGGATCGCTCCGAGCGAAGGCGAGGAGCCATGAAGAATCGGTTGTACGCGACCAAAGGGAGCGTAAGTCATATGGCCGAATTTATCCCGGCGTTATGTTCTGCGAAGCAGAACAGCCGGGATCGCTCCGAGCGAAGGCGAGGAGCCATAAAGGATTGCTTGCATGACGAGAGAAGGGAAAGATATTCCTGCCATTTGGAGTTCCTAAAGAATAACGCATTTTTAACCTGCAGTTAACCGAACGTTAAATGAATCGGTGTATACTTATAATTGATTGTAAGGACAATCAAGATCAAGATCTCGCCCTTTATCCATGAAAAACGTCATATCTGGCTATTGTATTCTAAATTGTTGCGGGGGTTTGCATTTTAAAAAATGTAAAGGTATACTCTAAAATAGGAATGGTTTCGTTCCATTCCAAATCTGCTCTTTGAAAGGAGGTGAGAACGATGAGACGATTAATTGGGAAACGTGGTTTTACGCTTGTTGAAATTATGATCGTCGTTGCAATTATAGGATTATTGGCAGCGGTAGCCATCCCCAACTTCGTGAAGGCGCGCGAGAACGCTCAGAAGAACGCGTGTATAGCCAACTTAAAGCAGATCGAGGGTGCGAAGACACTCTGGGCCCTTGATAGCAATGCTGGCAGCACGTCCACTCCTACGTGGGCTAATCTTGTGAGCGATTACATAAAGACCACACCTTCATGTCCGGCTGGGGGAACGTATACGATAGGCAACGTGTCGACTAATCCGACGTGTACCGAAACAGGTCACGTATTGCCGACCGGCGCGTAATAAGATAAGCGTGGAGGGGAAAAGGGGCAACGCATTTTTGGTTGCCCCTTTCTCTTATTAGGGCACGCAGTGCTGATCAAAAGCCCAATGCTGCAGGGTTTCCTGTTTCATTTTCCCGCCCTGTAATATTCATGTTAAGGATAACGAAAAAAGGCAGTTTTTTCGCTATGTGTTTGTTTTTCTTGTTAATAAGAGTGTATACTTGACATACTCGTCGAGAGCATAAGGTGTTTGGCAGGTATAACCATGGGAATAAGAAGTAAAATAACAGGAAAGCGAGGGTTTACGCTTGTTGAGATAATGATCGTCATTGCGATCATAGGGATCATAACGGCAGTGGCCTTCCCTCAGTTCATCAAGGCACGATCCTCAGCCGCGACGAATATCTGTATAGCCAATCTAAAGCGTATCGACGAAGCAAAAGACGTATGGGCCGTGTGGGAAGGAGGCAACCAGGCGGATACCCCAACGTGGGACCAGCTTATCCCGGACTATCTCAGGAAAACACCGGTTTGCCCTAAAAGCGGGACATATTCGATAAACCGTATAGATACTTGGCCTGCTTGCACGATAGAAGGGCATGAATTGTCCGGTTAAGGCGCGGGGAGCCGGAGCCTCCTGCAGTTAATAATGTTTGAACCAGAATGTAACCCGAAAGTTACTTCATGTGTATGCAGAAATACGGTGATCTGCTCATTATCCTGGTGCTTTTCACGGTCATTCTCGCGTGTTATTCCTCGGTATTGAACGCGGGATTCGTGTGGGATGACGAGTTCATAGTCCTTAAAAACTCCCTGCTCCGGGCTCCTCTCTGGTCGTTTCAGGTCTTCCGGCAGGACATAGTGAACTCAAGTTTCACATACACGCTGTATTACAGGCCTTTGCAGATACTGAGTTACGCCGTGGATTACCGTTTGGGCGGCATGGATCCCTTCGTATTCCATCTGGTGAATATCTTCCTGCACTTTCTGAACAGCGTGGTGGTGCTTTTCCTGGCATATAAGATAAGCGGTGAAAGGTCCGTGGCCTTCCTGACCTCGATCATTTTTGCCGTACACCCGGCGCAGACGGCGGCCGTAGCGTATGTTTCGGGAAGGACGGATCTTCTGTTCTTTCTCTTCGGCGGCCTTTTCCTGCTGTCCTTCATACGGTTCAGGGAGAGGAAAGAATATCCTTTTCTCGCGGCGGGGATCGTTTTTCTATGCGCTGCGCTCCTGAGCAAGGAAGCGGCTCTTGTTTTCCCCTTTCTTTGCCTTTTCATGGATCTTTACGTCCTGAGAAGGGGGCAGAGGATAAAGATAGCAGATCATCTGCCCGCGTTTGCCGTGGCCGGCCTTTACGTTTTGCTGCACAGGCATGTTACCGGAGGCGGTTACGGGTTCCTGTCCCCGTGGGGAACAGGAATGGCCGAGAGGGGAGCCCGGTGGATTAGGACCCTGGGCGAGTTTCTCGCCATGGGAGTGTTTCCTCACGGTTTGCGCATGAGACATCTCGCGGCGGCGGCGGGAGAGAACATGCTGACCGGACTGATATCCCTGGGTTTGGCCCTTGCGGCCGTTATTTTTCTCAGAGAACGAAGACGTGCGCTTCTCTTTGGAGCGGGTTTTTTCGTAATAGCGCTCCTGCCGTTCCTTTTCGTAACGGGCTCTTTCCGCGTATTCGCGGAACATTGGATGTACCTGGCGGGTTTCGGTCTTTTCCTGTTCGTATCAACGGCCCTTGTCCATGTTTACACGACGGGCAGGCGTGCCGTGAAAGCCGCGGTCCTTTTAGTGGTGTACATGGGGATAGTGTTTTATTCCGGGAGCACTATAGCGTTGAACCGGTACTGGGCTGATGACGTCTCCCTTAGCGACAGGGTGCTGGATTTTTCGCAAGAAGACGCGGTAGCGGCCCACTATAAGGCCGTATCTATGCTGAAATGCGGCAAAGGGGCAAGGGCCGTGGATATCGCGGAGGATATCTCGTTATACCATCCCGATAACGCGCAGGCTTGGTATCTGAAGGGCCGGTTGAACCTCGCCTCCGGGAATATCGCCGAAGCGGAGAGATCGTTCAGGAGATCGCTGGAACTCCAGCCAGGATATGATTGCGCTTATCTGGGATTGGCCATGGCGGTCCTCGCGGATGACCGCGGGGAAGAGGGGTTGGGATACCTGGAACGCGCCGCTCAAGCGAACCCAAGACATCCCGAGACCCTTCTGTTCCAGTACATGGCGTATTCAAAAACGGGCGAACATGCCAAAGCCTTACAGGTCGCGGAGAAGGCGAAACGATATTATCCGTACAGTTTAGAAACGCTAATGAATCTTGGAGCGAGCCTTATTCGATCAGGCAGGATCAGGGAAGGAGCTTTCTTATATCTTGAGGCTGCCGGTCTTTATCCGGAGAACCCCCGGCCGTTATACGGGCTTGGATACGTTTTTTACATGGATGGCCGGAAGGAAGAGGCAAAGGCCTGGCTCAGGAAGGCGGTTATGGCGGATCCGGGCTTTGAACCGGCGATGGAGCTCCTCAGGAAGATCAGGAGTGAGAGTGAGCCAGTGAGCCAGTAAGCCAGTTAGCCGGCAAAGTTACAAGTTTCAAGTTACAAGGTCGTGAACCGTAGTTGCCCGATTTATCGGGCGCTGAAAGCTGACAGCTAAGAGGATTACGGTCACCCAGATACCAGATACAAACTTCATTTCCGCTACTCATCACCTATCGCGTATTATGTATTACTTGCTTTGTACGTCCCTTTAGCCTTTCGCCTTTAGCCTCGTTACTCGTCGT
>CAZMEZ010000004.1:0-94090 GCA_964565425.1 uncultured Planctomycetia bacterium
CGCGGATGGGGGTGCCCACGCTTCTGATCACGATGAAGATCGATGCCATTGGCTACACCTCCTGCAACCCGTCCATCGGCGGGGTCGGCAAGGGGCAGCTCGTCAAGGAGATAGACGCCCTGGGAGGCGAGATGGCCAAGGCGGCCGACGCGAGCTGTATACAGTACCGCATGCTCAATTCCTCCAAAGGGTATGCCGCAAGATCCTCAAGGATGCAGATAGACCGGAAGATGTACAACGAGTACATGAAGCGCGTGGTGCTTTCGCAAGAAGGCCTCGAAACGGTCGAGGACGAGGTCAAAGAGGTCATTACGGCGAACGGCGCGTGCGAGGGCGTGCGGACGGCAAGCGGCAAGGTCTTCAGGGCGCCCAACGTGATACTTACCACGGGCACGTTCATGAACGGGACGATCCATATCGGCCTTGAGCATTCTTCCGGGGGGCGCCTGGGGGAAAATGCCTCGCTTGGGCTTTCCGAGAACCTTAAGGCGATGGGTTTCAGAGTGGGATCGCTCAAGACGGGGACGCCCGCGAGGATAGACGGAAGGACCATAGATCTTTCCGTTCTTGAAAAGCAGGACGGCGACCGGCTTATTATACCTTTTTCCTTCTCGACGGAAAGGATAACCAATCCCCAGAGGGCCTGCTACCTGACCAGGACCAACGAGAAGACCCACGGGATAATACGCGGGGGGCTGGACAGGTCTCCGCTCTATTCGGGAAAGATAAGGTCCACCGGTGTGCGGTATTGTCCTTCCATAGAGGATAAGGTCGTGAAGTTCCCCCGGAGGGATTCGCATGTCGTGTTCCTTGAGCCCGAGGGCCTGGATACCGACGAATATTACCCGAACGGTATATCGACAAGCCTGCCCGTGGACGTGCAGGAGGACATGATACGCAGCATAAAGGGGCTCGAGAACGTGAAGATGAACAGGCCCGCTTACGGTATCGAGTACGATTACGTCGACCCGACGCAGCTTTATCCCACGCTCGAGACCAAACTTGTAAAAGGCCTTTTTCTCGCCGGGCAGATAAACGGGACGACCGGATACGAGGAAGCAGGGGGCCTGGGCCTCATGGCCGGGATAAACGCGGCGCGTAAAGTCCGGAGCGAGGAACCGGTGGCGCTGGAAAGGTCAAGCGCATATATAGGAGTATTAATAGATGATCTCGTGACCAGGGGGACCAGTGAGCCGTACAGGATGTTCACCTCAAGGGTCGAGTACAGGATACTCGTGCGCGAGGACAATGCCCGTGACCGCCTCTCGGGCATAGGAGCCGAACTGGGGCTCGTGGATAAAGGGGTTTTGGAGGCCGTTCTCCGGAAGCGCAACGAGACCGAAGAGGTAAAAAGATGGCTGGGGGATACGATGATATCGCCGGAAGAGGCCAATCCGGTGCTTTTGGAGAAAGGTGAAGCCCCGATGCCCTTTCGGGGAACAATGGAACAATTCCTCAAAAGGCCCGGCATAACATATGACGAGGTGCGAGCCCTTGGTAAAGGCGCGAAGGACCTTGCTTATTACGGCAAAGTGCAGCTTGAGGTCGATATCAAGTACAAGGGTTATATCGAGCGTGAACTGGCCAGGATAAAGAAGTTCGACGACCTTGAAAAGATACGTATACCGCGGGAGTTCGATTACGGCGCCGTGCCGGGGATCTCTAACGAAATAAAGGAGAAGCTGACGCGCTCCCGTCCGGTCTCCCTGGGCCAGGCGTCCAGGATATCGGGGGTAACTCCCGCTGCGGTGACGATACTTATGATAAGGTTAAAGGTTAAAGGTTAAAGGTTAAAGTGCCCGATAAATCGGGCAACTACGAAATTCGAACGGCGAACGACGATTTACGATATGCACTACTGCTCATACAACACATACCTGAAGGAACGTTTTCACGCGAAGGTCTGGAGACTGAGCCTTGACGCCGGGTTTTCCTGCCCTAATAAGGACGAGGAAGGGGGAGGCGGCTGCATTTTCTGCAACGAACTGGGGTTCAGCCGTTACGCCGGGGAGAATAAACCGCTCAAGGAGCAGATCGAGGAGTCCATCGGCCGCGCCAGGGGAAAAGGCGCCGAAAAATTCATCGCTTACTTCCAGAACGCGACAAATACTTACGCGGAACCCGCGCGCCTCAAAGAAGCGTATGACGTTATAAAAAATTATCCGGATATAGTTTCCATTTCCATATCGACCAGGCCCGATTGCGTCGATGACGAAAAACTCGACCTTATCCAAAGCTACGCGCGGGATTACGAAGTCTGGGTCGAATACGGCGTCCAGACGGTCCATGACGGGAGCCTGGAAAAGATCGGCCGCGGCCATACTTTCGCGACATCGAAGGAAGCCATAATAAAGACCGCCGGAAGAGGTATAAAGGCGGGAGCGCATGTCATTCTGGGGCTTCCGGGCGAATCGCGGGAAGATATGATAAGGACGGCGAAAGAACTTTCGCGGCTTCCCGTCTCCGGCGTCAAGCTGCATGTCCTGCACGTCCTGAAAGGGACTCCCATGGAGAAGATGTATGCCAGGGGAGAGATGCGGGTTCTGGGGCGGAACGAATATGTGAATATCGCCTGTGATTTCCTTGAAAATCTAAAAAAAGATTGTGTGATATTGCGTCTGGTTTCGGACGCGAAAAAGGAATATCTGATAGCCCCGGAGTGGATCAATAATAAGCTTGCCGTTATTGGCCAGATCGAGAAGGAATTCAATTCCAGAAATACCTGCCAGGGAAGTTCTGTCACATCATAAAAAACTTCAAATTACGCAAATCATTTAAATTAAAAGACTTACATATTATTAGTTAAGTTATAAAATAGTAAGATATAACGATTTGACAAATAACTTTTCTTTGCTATAATGTTCATATCATGTTTAAGTTAAGAGTATTGAAAGCAATAGCTTTTGCGGTCCTGATCGCATTTACGACGCAGTGTATCTCCTCCGCGAATCCGGATATTTTCACGCGGAACGCGCGGATGGACACGGATACGCTTGCGCCCGAACTTTATCTGCAGAAACGCGGCATAGAGATGCAGAGCCTGATGTTCCTCGCCGATATAACCGGGCAGGCATTGCGGACCGGCGTCAAATCCGATAAACTCCCGGATTTCATAAGATCCGCCGAAACAATAACCCCCGAAATAGCGGGAAGGATAGACTTCGATAACACTACCATTTCCGGCGATAAGGTGCGTGTCGGTTATAGAGGGACGAAAGGGGTCTCGATATTGACCTTCGGCTTGATACCCGAACATGTAAAGGGCAGAATACCTCCTGCCGAGAATCGTATCCAGATCGCCAATATGATCGTCGAGATCCGTTCGCCGTTCAGTCACCTCTCCGATGACGAAACCGGACCGGCAGAAGGAATACCAGGCCAGGACGATATTACGGGAGCCGCCGAGAGCAACATAGCCGCCCACGAGGCCGGGAAAGAATTCCGGACCCCTTTAAAAGGATTTTTCGGCAGACTGCTCAAGCACTGGGGCAAATGGAAGGAAAAGGGGGAACGCGGCATAAATGACGTGATAAGGGATTTCTGGAAAGACGGCAGGCCCGGCAAGGGATGCGAATTATGCGGGGAGATGCCCGCGATATTGAGATTCCTTTATAATAATCCCGACGGCAGCAGTATAGGGGAAAGCATACTCGCGAATGGTTACAAGGTTTACATTTACGACACGGGTAAAACCGATTTCACCAAGGGGATAACCACGCATTACGGCATCAGGACCGGCAGCATACACATAACTAAAAAAGAATACGACAGGCTTAAGGCCATGGGCATAGGACATCTGGCTGCAAGGATAGCCCACGAGGTCTCCGAGATCGACAGCTGGCGGCAAAAAGCCGGCGAATTGATAGCGGAGAGGAAGATAGATGATCTCGGCGTGGTGAGCGGTATTTACAACGAAAAATGGGCCAACGGGATAAGGAAATGGATAAGGGATAATTGCGAAGGATCGGGCCGCGGATACGCCCAGAACCTTGACAGGGAATTCCACCGGAAAGGCGTCGAAAAAGAGGCCGCGATAATTGCTTCCGGGATGCTTGATCAGGGCGCAGGGGACGCGGAGGAGTATTTCAAGGCGGTCATGCAGTCCGTGCGGGAATTCCGCTCGGGCCGGCATGCCGGACTCGTGAAAGACCCTTATGCCGCCCATACCTCTGGCGGCGGGATATTTTCGGGGATATTCGAATCCATATCGCGCTCGCTCAAACAGCTTTCAAGCGAGAAAGACCGCGGGTTCTTCCTGAACATACTATACGCGAGGGCGTCTCTCGGGTACGCAAGGTCGTTGAATGGCGGATTGGAAGTGTCGCTGGCCGGTCAGAAGGACCAAAGCCTCAGGAGCAAGGACATCTTACACCGGCTGACGATCCTGAGGGACAGTCTTAACGGGATAGAGGTCATGGATTCCGCCACGAGGGAATACGCCGAAAGATGGATCGAAGAGGCCGAAGCCAAGATAAAAGACCTTTCCTCCAAGGCGCAGGAAACCTTCGCGACCGTACTCGTCGCGCTGAAAAAGCAGATCTCGCAAAAACACCGGGCCACGGGATGGGAAGACCCTTACGCTTCGGATCCCGGGGATATAATCGGGGCGTCTTCCGGCGGCCAGGCCGATCCCGGATTCGAAGAGGATGGGGATGAAGAGATCATTCTTCATACCGACACTACGAGCGGCGGAATAGGCCGGGCTGCAGGGCTCGGCGAAGTGGTGAAGCCCGAAGTGGCCGAGGCCATCAAACCGCAGAGCAAACCAATTACACGGAGTCTCGAGGTCGATTCGATAATAAATATAATCACCCTGTACAATAATTGGGGCTACCGGGATCTCATGGGCCGTTCCAAATCGACCGTGTCGGAAACTAAACCGGCAAAGGATACCACTAAGGGCGCCGTAGCGAAAACAACGAATTACATACACATCAAAAGGTTCCCGGACGAAAGAACATTCAGGCAAAGAGTAGGCGCCGCGGCAAGAAGCGCCATGCACCTGGTAAACAATCCCGAGGTATTAAAACTCACGAACGGTTCAAGGAATTTCCGCGTGTTTTTCGGATCGCCTTCGGGATATTTCGACACCATTGACACAAAAAAGGATTATGCCCACCAGATAGAGATCACGATCCTCGTGGACGGAGAACATAAGCTGGAGGATTTCACTTACGGGCCGTTAAGCAAGGAAATGGCCGAGGTGCTCGATGAATTCAAGCCACAGAACCCCGAAGAGGCGGAATACCTGCCTCCGGTAAGGGGGATAAAATTGAATATCGTCGGTCTGGATACGGTGAAGAAGGCGTTCCGCGGGCTTCAGGGCGCCCAGCGTTCCAAAAAGGAAATAGCCTGGAGGAAGGAACTCCAGCGCCTCTTTATCAAACTCTACCGCGAGGATATACAGGTAACCGGTTCCAATCTTGTCGATGAAAACAAGGAATTTTCCGAAGCCTTTCCCATTTATGAGCATCAGTACATAGAGGAACTCGTGGACCAGCTTGACCGCATCGTCAGGGAAAAACAGGAAGCTCTTGAAGAAAAGAGCAAGATCACCCTTACGGAGCTTTCCGCGGATGACGAAAGAAAATTGGCGGAGATAAAGGCGTCTTTAAGTGATGATGACGCCAAATTGGCCGCTTTCAGGGAGGAAAAGCAAAGTATTGCAAAAAGAAAGGCTGAATCCGAGGCTAAACACAGGCGAGAGCAGGAAAGTATCGCGCGGAGAAAGGCTAAGCTTGAGACTAAACATAAGCAGGATTTGGAAAGTATCGCGCAGAGAAGGGCTGAGCTTGAACAGGAACAGCAAAATCTGTTAGAGGTCCACCAGTATCTGCAGGATTATCAAAAAAGGCGTGAAGCGGGTGATGTTGTCCTGGCCGAGGAAACGCAAACGTACGGCGAAAACTTGCGGAAATATAAAGCACAACTCGAAACCTGGAAGGGACGCCACGAAGAAGTCACAAAGGACGAAGCCATGGAGTATGAGGCCTGGCAGAGAAGCCTCGCGGAAATCACTGCGGCCGAAAGCGAAGAAAATGAGGCCTGGCAGAAGATCCTCGAAGGAGTCACGAAGGACGAAGGCCGGGTAGACGGTTCGCTGCAGGCGTTGGAACCCAACATGGAACGGAAACTAAAAGCCGTGCAGGCCCTGGAAACCCGGAAATCGCGGGCCGAAAGGATGCGCAAGGCCTTCGAATTCCAGTCCCAGAACCTGGACAGGCATTATGAGCTTTTGTGCAAGAGGATAGAGGACGCGCAGTTCGGGCATCCTCTGACCTCAGGGGTCGTTATCAGCAATCGGTATCGTGTTATGGAAAAATTAGGGGAAGGCGGATTCGGCGAGGTGTACCGCGTATTCGACCGTGAGCTGGGGCAGGAAAAGGCAATAAAGATCATGAAGCCGACACAGCACATGCCTCTTGCCGATAAAGACAGGGCCCTTAGGAGCTTTGACAGGGAACTTAAGAGCATGATGGATCTCCGCGGAGCGGGCGCGCAGGTCCCCTATGTGGAAGGAAAAGGCGTTTACGCGGGATCCCAGTTCTTCGTGATGAGCCTTGTCAGGGGATTGACCCTTCAGGAGATAATCGATAAGGACAGAAGGGGAGAGATACAGCTCAGTTTGCGCGATAAGCTTGTTCTCATGTACGCCTTGGCCAAGACCCTGGCCAGATTCCACGTCGCCAAGTTCATTCACAGGGATATAAAGCCTTCCAATATCATGATACCGGTCAATGAAGACGGTTCCTTGGCGATAGAGGTCAAAGATGACGAGAAACTCGATCCCGCAAAACTGTTAAAAAGTTCGGGGTTCGATACGTTCGTAATAAAGATAATGATAATAGATCTGGGGCAGACGGTTCCCGGCGAAATGGGTGACAGGAAAGAGACCGACGATTTCAAGGTCATTGAGGACAGGACGGATGTTACCGGGAAAGATAAGGTCCCCGGGACCCCCTATTATATGGCTCCGGAACAGGCAGCTCCCAGCGAGAATAATAAGCCGGGCAGCAAGACAGACGTCTACGCGATGGGTGTAATATTCTACCGGCTTTTGACGCACAGGCATCCCAGGGGAGAGGGGCTTAGTGAGGGCATGGAGGTTATCCAAAGCCATTTTTCAGATGACCCTATTTCCTGGCTTTGTGCGAAGATCGAGAGAGAAAATGCCGTTTTGAAAAGGAAAAGAGAAGAAGACCGCAGGGTGAATGTTCGGCAGTTGGACGCGATAAAAGAGGATCTTGTCGCAAAACTTGTGAGGGAAGCAAAAAGTGACAGGCGTCTTTTTGATCTGAATACGATAGGGAAAGATAAAACGCTTTTGTGGCGGGAAGACGTAGTCAAGGATGAAGCCAGTTTTGTGCAAAGGCTTCGCAATATATCCTGGCTTACTGACACGGAGAGAGACAAGATACGCGGCGTTGTTATCAGGAGGCTGCCCCAAACCGACGGTTTTATCGAAGCCATCGTGCACCAAATGCTCAAACGCAATAAATCCGAGCGTCCGACGGCGAATCAAGTGGCGGCAGAGATAGAAAAATACCTGACTGGAGACAACGAGAACATGATTTACCGCCCCCGGGGAGAAAAAAGGCAGAAAGGGTACCTTGTAAGGGCCGCCGGATGGTTCCAGACCCATGTCATGTTATTCGTGTTTTTCGCGGGTTTGGTGGTCACTACGCTTGTAGCGCTGCTCATAGGCGTTTACAAGCTCTACCATGACGCCATAAGCGAGAGAGCGATCGCTTTGCGGGAGACGAAGCAGGCGTTAGAGGCGAAGAACGAAGCGGAACGGGCCGTAAAAGACGCGCAGGAGAAGATGCGCCAGCTCGAAGAGGAAAGAAGGAAGATAAACGAAAGCCTGGAGGTATTGAAGAAAGAAAGAGGCACCGTAGAAGAACAGAAAAAGTCGCTTTCGGAGCAGGTGCAGGCCCTCAGCGAGAAGGCGAAAAGGGCCCTCGAGCTCGAGGAAAAACTCAAGGAGATGGAAGAGAGGGTCAAACAGCTTAACGAACAGGAACTCAAGCTGAAAGAGAAGGAGGAGGAACTTAACCGGAGGATAAAAGAGTCGGAAGAGAACCTGAGAAGGGCGGAAGCGGAACTCGCAAAGAGAAGGGGCACGCTCGCGGGCGTTCTTGAGGACGCAAGAGCCGCGGCGCAGAAGTTCGACGCCAGAACGGCGTACGACACCATAGACCGCAAGCTTTTCTGGTGGGCGATAGACAATTCCACGCTTAAAAAATACACCCTCGGGATAGACGAGATATCCAAAATAATGACGGATAACGGACAGATAGACGAGGCGCTCCGGCTGGAAAAAGACAGGATCGCGATACTGAGCCGCCTGATCGGGTTCCAGGAGACCGAGGAGGCGAAGCTTCCGTACCAGGAAGAACTGGTGAGGGCACAGCTCGCTGTCATGAAACTGCACCAGATGAAAGGCTCCTATGCCGAAGCTGAACGCTACGCGCAGCAGCTCATGGAGATGCAGGCATACAAGGATTCAAAGGAAAGGATGGAGGCACTGAGGGTATCTCTTATAGGGGTTCTGCTCGAAGGCGCCGTTAACGCCGGAAACGACGACACGCGAAAGACCTACCTGGCCAAGGTAGAGGAGCACGTAAAACTCCTGGAATCCGAGAACGGCAGGAATCTTTATTACGGTTATCTTTACACGCTCAAAGGGGATCACAGGAACGCCGTCAAGTATTTCGGTTACTACCATGATCAATGGGCAAAACAGGCAGCCGAAGAAGGTATAGCCGCCGGCGTGAAGGCCCAGAGGGAAAGGGAGGCCGCTACGGCGCTCCTCCTGAGCGCGGTAGCTTACAGGCAGCAGGCCGCCGGATACAAGGCGGAGGGCAAGGACGCGTCCATTAAAGGCGCATGCGATTACGCGCAGGCATATCTTGACAGGATAGCCAGGGAATACGCGAAGCAGAAAGAGGTCCTGGCGTGGGCAGAGTTTATAAAGGGAGAATTACTTGCTCTTCAGGGCGAAACTGAGAAGGCCGCGGAAGCGTACAAAAAAACCGCCGCGGAAGCCGAAGCCAATAAGCTTAAACTGCTGCTTATCCTCGCCCGTTCCAGGACAGGGGCGGAGATTAACCTCGCGGACCTGATCGATACCTGGACCGAGCTTGTCGCCGGCAAGATACCCGTGCCGCTGCCGTATGTGGAAGAACTGAAAAAACTGTTGCGCAAGGAAAGCTCAAGACACCAGGAACAGGCCGAAGAGGCCAAACGCAAGGCCGAAGAGGAGGCCAGAAAAGCGGCCGAAGAAAAGAGGAAAGCCGAAGAAGCGGCCAAACGGCAGGCCGAAGAAGCCGCTTTAAGGGAACAGGTGCTCAAGGGGCTCAAGACCGCGCAGGACGCGAAAGTAAAGCTCATCCAGGTCAATAAAGAGATACAGACGCTTACGGGACAGGTCGGTCTGGAACGGGACCGCGGAAAACGCGCGAGCATGGAAAAACAGCTTGAACGCGCCAGGAAAGAAAAGGCGATACTGGAAGGGTTCATCGAGGACAAGAGAAAAGAAGCTCCAGGGGAAGAAAAACCCGCCGAAGAAGAGGATAAAGGCGCCGGCAGAAGCGAAAAGAAGAAGGACGGCATAGGCAGCAGCATACTCGACGCTCCCGACGAACGATTAGTTGACGCTCTTATAGAATGCGCCTTCGAGGATTATCTTTTCTCCCAGGTCGAAACGAACGGTATCAGGGAGGTGTTCCTCGGGACCGACACGTGCCGGACATTTTACGATATCTATACCAAGCTTACGATGAAGGAACAAAGATTAAAGGCGAAGTTCGAGGAATTGTGCGAGGCGGACGACGTGCCGGGAATGGCTATCGCGAAAATATATTCGGAAGACCTCGAGAAGCTCAGGAACATAGCCGGACACGCGGGCAGGTTCACGAAGAGGCGGCCGGATGTTAACGTTCCAAGCATTTACATAGCCAGGGGATATATCGACCGCGATACGCTTATCAATCATGAAAGGATGGAACTTTTTATACATCTGCAGGAAGCCGCGAGAAGGCAAGGTTACATGTCCTGGGATACCATCCCGGACGAGAAGACGCGTAGCCGGGCCGTATATTCTCTTGAGAACGCGGAAGATTACGGTGAATTCGTATTGAGGGCGCATCTTATGGCGAACGAGCAGTTCAAGGTCTCTGATGAAGATGAATTGATACCGGACAAAAAGAAACAAGACGGGGTCCTTGATGTCGCGGCCCATTACCGGCGCATGCCTATCGCGGCGGAACAGGAAGGGGAGACGCCGAAGCCCGTTTTCGAGCTGAGCATTTTCCTCCAGACGATCAGTAAGATAGCCGGAAGGCTCGCGTCAGCCATGAGTGTAAAGACCGATCCTTTCATGGGATCCGGCAAGACGGAAGCGGACAAGAAAGGCGTTATAATATACGCGGACGATATCATGGACTGTTCGGCGGTATTCGACCTGAATAAGCTCGCCGAGATCGCCGGCAGTAAAGACGGCGCCATAGGCACGGTCGTCCTGTATGCCAGGGACCAAAGGAAGGCCGATATAGTCCGAAAGATGATAATGGACGCCGATGCCAAAGCAAATGTTATGGTGGTAACGGAAGAGGATATAAAGAGCCATTACGGTAAGGATTACTATACAATAGATCAGTCCCAGACGGAAATGCTGCTGCGTTACTTGACGAACAGGAAGTCGGGGATATTCCCGAATAGCGACCGGATACTGGGTCTTGTCCGGGGACCGCTCAGGAACGGGGAGGACAAGGAAACGCTGAAAAAGGAGCTCATAGAACTAAAGGTCCCGGCGGTCATCTTCGAGAATGACCGGAAAGGAAGCGTTTATTCGGTCATGCAGGCTCTCTCCAGGCTCATGGAGGCCAGGTCCTCCGGAAAAGATCTTGCCGACGAACTCCTCATAGTCCTGCCGCCCATAACCCGCGTCTCGGAAGCGCTGCAGAAGGAATACCAGATCTACAGGGCCATGATGCAGGCGCTCGAATCGGCAGCGTAATGCAGACTGCCCGATAAATCAGGCAAATTCAGGTTTTAGGTGCCAGGTGTCAGGTTCTAGGTTGTTTGAACACCACAAGAACCTGGAACCTGGAACCCCCGTCACTAAACAGTTGTCCCATTCCCGACAATATGCTAATATTATGGAGTATTTTAAGAATATAATATCACTTGATATTTAAGGAGGGATATTTATGAAGGCCGTTTCTCTGGTATGCCTGGTAATGGTCGTTGCCGTCATATTCGCTCCGCTGGAACAATGTTTCGCGGGGTCCAGATCGTCTTCCGACCTCTTGAAACAGGGGCTTCTCGGCGCGGGCGCGGGCGCGGTAGGCGGCGCGGCCTCGGGTGCCAAGGGCAGGGATGTGTGGAAGGGCGCGCTCGCCGGAGCCGGCGTAAACGTGATCGGAGGAGCGCTTCTTGATTCCATGAGCGGGGATCAGCAGCAACAGCAGCAGGCGCCGCCTCCGCAGCAGTACAGCCAACCGCAGTACGGTCCGGCTCCGCAGTCCGGATATTCGGACGGATATGAAGCCGGGTACAGCCAGGGGTACAAGGCCGGTTATTCCGCCGGGTACAAAGAAGGCCTGAAAGAGGGATACAAGAGCCAGTAAAAATGAAACGGATTTAGAACAGGGAAGTCTGCTTGCGTAAAAAGACGGGTTTCCCTGTTTTTGTTTTCAGTGGAGCGATATCAAAGGCTGGAAGGATCACCGTCAACGGAGCGGATAATGAAGAAGAAAAAAGGCACAGGTTCGCGGGGAAAGAGCAAGGGGCGGAAGAAAGTTTCCAAAGAAGCCGGTACAGGCGAAGCCAGGGCGCGGGAAAGGACCGAATGGCTGCTGAAGGAAACGGATACTCTCCTTAAATCGCTTATCTCCAAGGAGCAGGAGATAATAAAGACCGAGGACGCGCTTGTCGAGGCCATACGGCGTTTCAGGGACCTCTTCGAACAATCGCCCATAGGCATCGGTATCCACGACACGAAAGGCGAGATCCTCGTGGTGAATAAGACGTATCTCAGGATATTCGGCCTCGTGGCATTTAACGACATTACCCATGAGAACATTTTTACGGATTTCGACCTGACTCCGGAGGATCTGGAGAGCATCAGGAAAGGGCATGTCGTCCAGCATGAAGTGGATATTGATTTTGACAGGGCCGCCCCCAGGACGGAGAGGGAAGGCCTGGCGCACCTTCTTTATACGATCTCTCCGCTTTTCAGGGATAATAAGGTGATAGCGTACATGGTGCAGGTCCAGGACATAACCGAGCGCAAGCGCGCGGAAGAAGCGCAAAGGCTGGCGCAGCTCGGTCGTCTCCTGTCGGATATGGCGCATGAGGTGAATAACCCACTCATGATCATTTCGGGCCGGGCCGAACTTGCGCTGCTTGAAGGCGTTGAGAATGAAAAAATGAAGGACACGCTCAACGTGATAATGGACCAGTGCTTCCTGGCGAAGGATATCATTCACCGTCTTCTAAGGTACTCGAGGATAGGGAAGGTCGAGAAAACGTCCGTGGACATGTACAAGATAATCGACCTGATAACCAATCTTATGCAGCATCATTTTTACATGTCCAATATAATCCTGGAAAAAGACACCGAGGACGATCTGCCGATGGTCCTGGCTAATGAGAAACAGCTGCAGCAGGTGTTCATGAACATCATGCGTAATTCGGCCGACGCGATGCCGGACGGCGGCGTGATAAAGCTCAGGGCGTCCAGGGAGAAGAGTTATTTCAAGATGGAGATCGAGGATAACGGCGAAGGCATGGAACCGAAAGTGCTCTCGCGCATTTTCGAACCGTTCTTTACCACGAAACAACAGGGTACCGGCCTGGGGCTTGCCGTCTGCCACACGATAATAGAGGAACACGGCGGTTTGCTGAAGTACAAAAGCAAGGTCGGGAAAGGCACGATAGCTACGATATTGCTGCCGATCGAACCGTCCATGGTCGATTAGGACGCTCCGGGGAGGGAGAAGGATATATGCGCACCATCCTGGTGGTAGACGACGAGATAGAGATAGTGGGTATACTCGAGGAATTCCTGGTTTCCCACGGTTTTAAGGTGGAGAAGGCTTATAACGGCCGCGAAGGCCTCGGCAAGTTGCGCGGGGGCATGAAAGTAGACCTCATACTGCTTGACGAAAAGATGCCTGAGATGGGCGGCTCCGCTTTTCGGAAAGGCCTCAAGGATATGGGGGTCGACATCCCGGTCATCGTGCTTACGGGGTCGGTGGGGCTGGGCAAGCAGGATAAGTTCGACGACTGGGAATTCGATCATCTCCTTTTCAAACCGATCCGTCTCACGGAACTCCATGAACTGATATGCAAGATGCTGGCCTCGTAGGACGGGCGTTTCCCGTGCCGTTGAAAGAAGTTCCTTCTATCATCCATTCTTTTTTAAAGGCGATCCTATGAAAAAAAAGCTACAGACGGACATATATTCTCTGGCTTTCGGGGGAAGCGGAGTCGGAAAGGTTGACGGGAAGGTCTGTTTCGTGGAAGGCGCCTTGCCCGGAGAAAAAGTGATATTTGAGATCGGGAAAGACACTTCCAGGTATATACAGGGCAGGGTCGTTGAGATACTCAGCCCCGCGGAGGACAGGGTAGAGCCCGTTTGCGGATATTACGGGAAGTGCGGCGGATGTCAGCTGCAGCACGTGTCCTACGAAAAAGAGCTTTTTTACAAAAAGGAACAGATCACCGAGCTGGTAAGGAGGATAGCGGGCAAAAAGGATTTCATGAGCGGGGAGATCGTCCCTTCGCCGCGGCCTTATAATTACCGCACCAGTCTTACGCTCCACAGAACGGATGAAGGTTACGGATTCTATGCGATCGACGGGAAGACCAGGATAAGGATAGAAGAATGCCCCATAGCGGCAGTATCGATAAACGCCGAACTCGGGGGATTGTCTCCCGGTGCAGGCAAGGACAGGATAACCCTTAAGTCCGACTATCAGGGTAAGGTCTGGGCTTCACACCGTCAGGGCGAAAGGTTCTTTCCGGACCGTTTCGGGGATACGGAGATAATGCTTTCCCCGAAGACTTTTTCCCAGTGCAACAGGCACATAGCGGAAAGGATGGCCGAAACACTCGAGGAATGGATAGGACCGGCAGGCCCCGCTACGACCTTCTTTGACGCGTACTGCGGCGTGGGTTTTTTCGGTTTCATGCTCAGGCAGGATTTCGGGATGCGTATAGGGATAGACACGGACAGGGTCGCCATAGATTGCGCGAAGACCACCGCAAAAAGAACGGCCCCGGGTAATGTAAAATTTTACCGGGCGGACGCGGAAAAGGATTTCTTCGATATCTTCGGTCGCCTTAGATCCGGGGAGAACGTGATCCTCCTGGATCCGCCGAGAAGGGGCGTGAGCGGAGATTTCCTGAACAGGCTGAAGGCGAGCGGATACATAAGCGGCATATACTATATTTCCTGCGATCCCGCGCGCCTCGCCAGGGACATAAAAATAATAACGGAGGATAGCCCCTGGGAATTGGGCAGGGTGGTGCCGTTCGACATGTTCCCGAGGACGAAGCACATAGAGGCGTTGGTGGAGTTCGTGAAAGGGTGAGGAGTGACGGATTTTGTCGTTCGTCGCTCGTCGTTCGGATTTCGGGGTTGACGACTACCGATCGCAAAGTATGATACGATATTCGAACCCCAAACGACGGACGACGAATATGCAACTAACGCGGGAAGGTGTTATGAGAATTTTCACAATTTGGGTAGTACTGGCGATCATGTGCTCAGGAACATGTCTTGCGGAAAACTATGATCTTCCGGCCGGCCCCCGGTTTGAATCCGCCAGGACAAGTTTCGAAAAAGCGATGGACTACGAAAAAAGAGGCGACAGGGCGTTCAGGGCAAAACCCGGCCTGGCGCAGAAAATGTACGAACACGCGGAAGACTACGTGTTGAAAGCGGAGTTCATCTATAAGGAATTGGGGGATAGATCCGGCGATGATGTAAGCCGCTATATAGCAGAGTGCCGGAGATATTACCGGAGCCTTCACGTGAAAGTCAATGATGCCAGAAAAAAGGCGAGGCACAGGTGAAGAGCAGGTTTCAGGTGCAGGTGCTAGGTTCCAGGTTTTCCGGTGTTTAAACAACCTGGAACCTGAAACCTAGAACCTGGAACCTGCTTTTTTCTTTACCCCAAACACTTTTTCGTATATCATATCTTTTGCTGTTTTGACACCTAACACAACATAAAAGGAGCGGTGCAATGTACAGAGAAGAAATAAAAGTGGTCGACTGCACGGTAAGGGACGGCGGCCTCATAAACGCGCATTATTTTGACGATAAGTTCGTCCGCGAGGTCTATAGGGCCATTTCGGCTTCGGGCGTGGATTATATGGAAATAGGCTACAGGTGCTCCAAGAGTATAATGTCTCCGGACGAATTCGGGAAATGGAAGTTTTGCGAAGAGGACGACATCAAAAGGGCTATGGAGGGCATAGAGTCCAATACGAAACTTTCCGTGATGGTGGATGTCGGTCGCGTCGAGAAGGACGACATCCTGCCGTGCAAGGACAGCGTAATAGACATGATACGCGTAGCCACTTATGTAAAGGACGTGGATAAGGCGATAGATCTGGCGCAAGAGGCTATCGGCAAAGGGTATGAAACTACGATAAACATAATGGCGATTTCCAGGGCCCTCGACAACGAACTTGATGAAGCGCTCGCCCAGATAGAGGAGGAGACCAAGGTGAAGGCCGTTTACGTGGTCGACAGTTTCGGGGCGCTTTATTCGGAGAACGTAACGTATCTCGTCAACAAGTACAAGAAATTCCTAAAGACCAAGGAAGTGGGTATGCACGCGCACAATAACCAGCAACTGGGATACGCCAATACCATACAGGCCATAATAGACGGCGCGAATTTTGTCGACGGCACGATCTACGGCATAGGAAGGGCCGCGGGCAACTGTCCGCTTGAGCTGCTTATAGGTTTTCTCAAGAACCCCAAGTTCGACCTGAGGCCGATCCTGGAAGTCATAACAAAAGAATTTCTTCCCCTGAGAGAACGGATAGAGTGGGGGTACATCATACCTTACGCCATTACGGGGATGTTCAACGAACACCCGCGGGCGGCCATGACCTTGAGGGGAAGCGACAAGAAAGACGATTACATAGGGTTTTTCGAGAGTCTGTCCGCCACAGAGGTCGAATGACCGTGGACATTGAACTTTTCGAGGAACTGCCTCTTTTAGGAATAATAAGGGGCGCCGCCCCCGACGATATCGAGCCGCTGGTCGAAGCGGCGGTGAGAGCGGGACTCCGGGCCATAGAGATCACGATGAACACCTCCGGCGCACCCGGTCTTATTTCCGGAGCCGTCGACGTTTCCGGTGGCCGTATCGATGTCGGAGCGGGAACGGTCCTTTCCGTCAAAGACCTTGACGGGGCCGTCAAGGCAGGCGCTTCGTTCATCGTGACGCCGTCTATCGTGGCGGATGTGGCGGATTCCTGCGTGCGGGAAAAGATACCTTTTTTCCCGGGGGCGTTCACCCCGAAAGAGGTGTTTGACGCCTGGGGAGCCGGCGCTTGCATGGTCAAGTTATTCCCTTCGGGCATGTTCGGTCCGAGGTATATAAAAGAGCTCAAAGGCCCGTTCGATAAGATCAAGATCATGGCAGTAGGCGGCGTTCGTCCGGAGAATATAAGCGAATATTTTTCAAATGGCGCCGATGCCGTAGCTTTCGGCTCAAGCGTATTCAGGAAAGAATGGCTGGAGGCGAAAGATTTCGCGTCGATAGGGAAGCTGATGGGGGAATACGTGGGGGAAGTGAGGCGGGCCGTTAAAAGCAGGTTATAGATTTTAGGTGCCAGGTTCTAGGTTTTTGTGGTGTTTAAACAACCTAGAACCTGAAACCTGACACCTGGAACCTGGACTTGTCTTACTCATGCGCATACTATCCTGGAACGTTAACGGAATAAGGTCGATCGCCGATAAAGGATTTTTAGAATGGCTTTCCAGGGAATCCCCCGATATCCTCTGTGTCCAGGAGACCAAGGCCCGCCCGGAGCAGCTGGACGGCGCGATCAGATCCCCCAAAGGCTACCACGCCTACTGGAACAATCCCGGAAGAAAAGGGTATGCGGGCGTAGCGGTATTCTCGAAAGCAGAACCCGTTTCGGTCAAAAATGATTTCCCGCCGGCGTCTTTTGATACCGAAGGCAGGGTCCTCATGCTGGATTACAAGGATTTCGTGCTGGTTAACGTTTATTTCCCGAACGGAAGCATGGGGCCGGACAGGCTAGCGTATAAACTTGATTTTTACGGGAAGTTCTTGAAATATCTGAACGGGATGAAGGCCGGGAATATCATAGTGTGCGGCGACGTGAATACCGCGCACAAAGAAATAGACCTGGCGCGTCCCAGAGAGAACGCCATGTTCAGCGGGTTCCTGCCCGAAGAGAGGGAGTGGATAGACAAACTCGTCTCTCGCGGTTACGTGGACACGTTCCGCCATTTCAATCCCGGGCCGGGGCAATATACCTGGTGGGATTACAAAACACGTTCCAGGGAGAGAAATACGGGGTGGAGGATAGATTATTTTTTCGTGAACAGCAAATTCCTGCCGAGGGTAAAAAACGCTTTCATAATGCAGGAAGTCATGGGGAGCGATCATTGCCCGGTGGGGATAGAGATAACGTAGGGAACAGACATGTCTGTTCCCTACAGAACAACCATGCCTAAAGAATTTCCGAAATTACTGATAGCCGATAAGGATAATAAGGTCTACGACGTGCCGCATCTCGGGGCGGCCGGCATGAAAGGGAACGAGTATTTCCGCATCAGGGAAGAGGATCTCGTAAAACTTCATCCCGACAGCGAACTATTCGTTCTTCCCGAGAGAAGCCCCGTGGGATATGATCCTTCCGCGGGCGGCTTTGTCGAAGTGGATGCCGATCCGCTGAAAAGCGACAGAGAGCCGCCTTTTCCCGTAGCCGCCTTTGTAGCTCCCGGATACACGTCGCTTTACAGCGCCGCTTACCGCAACCGCAAAAAGGCAGGCCTTCTGCCTCTTTTCAGCTACACCGCCGTTGCCTATTTCAAGGGCGATCTTTACGCGGCCGCGGTGAGGGTCGACAGGGAGAAGAGACAGGAACTTTCGGGGATGGACATGCGCCTCCTCGAGAGGAATGTCAGGGCGTTCAGGAAGTCGTTCCCGCGAAACCGTCTCGTCCGTCATCTTGAGAGATGCGCGCTTTGTTACGGATGCCCGGCCGCCAAGAACTTTTTTCTGAAAAGGTACGAGGCGCCGCTTCCGACATCGCCGTCCTGTAACGCGAGATGCGCCGGATGCATATCCTATCAGCCGGAAGGGGGATGCCCGGTGACCCAGCCGCGGATAACGTTCGTTCCTTCGCCTGAAGAGATAGCAGAGGTAGCGGTAGCCCATATCAAAGAAGTAAGGGATCCCGTGGTGAGTTTCGGGCAAGGGTGCGAAGGGGAACCCCTCCTGGTAAGCGAGACCATCGAGAAGGCCGTCAAGCTGATAAGGAAAACCACCTCTAAGGGGATCATAAACCTTAACACTAACGCGAGCCGTCCGCGGGCGATAAAGCGCCTTTTCGACGGCGGACTGGATTCCATCAGGGTAAGCATTAACAGCGCGAGAAAGAGATACTATGAAGCGTATTACAAACCCGGGGATTATGCCTTCGGGGACGTACGGGCTTCCATGCGGTACGCGAAAAAAACGGGCGGTTTCGTGTCCATCAACTATCTGGTGATGCCGGGATTCAACGATTCCCGGGGCGAAGCGGAGGCTTTTCTGCGTTTTATTGAAAAGACCGGTGTTGACATGATACAATGGCGCAACCTGAATTACGACCCCAGGGCGTATTTCGAAGAACTTGGGGAGAACGTCCGCCGCAAGGATATGATAGGCATGGACACGCTTATTAAAACGGTCCATAAAAAGTTCCCGCGTCTGATGAAGGGATATTTCAATCCGTCGAGAGGGAGGATGCGGAGGTTCAGGGAGGGAACAGGCATGCCTGTTCCCTACAATGCTGTCTTATGAAACAATACGTCAAACACACGCTATACGCCATCATTGCCGCGCTGCTACTCTCCGGGTGCGCGAGGCAAAGCGCGCCTGTCGATATCGCCGTTAACGCCAGGTCCGCCGTTATCATGGACGCGAGGGACGGCGATATACTTTTCAAGAAAAACCCGGACGGCAGGTTCCCGCCCGCTTCAACGGCTAAGGTAATGACGGCCATTGTCGCCGTTGAACATCTGCTTCTTTTTGAAGAGGTTATCCCCCGGGAGGGCGCGGTCAAGGTGGAGCCTACCGTGGCCGGATTGAGGGGAGGGGTGGCGTACAAACTGGAAGATCTCATGGAGGCCCTTCTGATAAAATCGGCTAACGATGCCGCGGTAGTTATAGCCGAAGCCGTGGCGGGCGACGAAAAAAAGTTTGCCGGGCTTATGAACGCGAAAGCGGCGGAGCTTGGCATGAAAGATACGTATTTCGCGAAAGCTTCGGGCCTCCCCGCGGGGAAAAAGGATTCGCAATACACCACTTCGGACGACCTGGCAAAGATGATGCAATACGCGATGCGTTACAGATTTCTTCTCGAAATGATGTCAAAGAAGGAAACGACCATCCGCGGCAGTGACGGAAGGGCCATCCGCCTTAAAACACACAATAAATCTTTGTATTCCGAACCCGAAGCGTTATGGGGTAAGACCGGATATACCCGGGAAGCCAGACGCACTTTCGTGGGCGTCGACCCTTCGGCCAGACCGCGGATAATAGTTTCTCTTCTTAGATCCGATGCCTTGTGGGATGACATCGCCACACTGAGGAAAGAGGGCCTCGCGCTTTACGATGAGAAGTACGGTAACCTGTTCCGGCGGATATTCAGGTGGATCACCGGCCGGAAGCGGGCGGCAAGGGAAGCGGTAGCGTACTAGCGTCCAGGTCCCAGGTGCTAGGTGTCAGGTTATGGGTTGTTTGAATGCCAACCTAAAACCTGAAACCTAGCACCTGCTCTTATTATTATCTTGACTATTGCCGGCCGCAATAAGTAATATATCTCATCATGAAAAAGAAGCTTTCCGTGGCTTTTCTGTGGCACATGCACCAGCCGATGTACAAGGACCTTGTAACGGGCAAGTACCACCTGCCCTGGGTCAGGCTGCATTCCACTTTCTCGTACCTGGACATGGCCTCCGTCCTCGAAGATTTTCCCGGCGCGAAGGCGACTTTCAATCTAACGCCTTCGCTTATATGGCAGCTTCTGGACATATCGGAAAATCATCCCGTCGATGACGTGTATCTCCATCTCACCGAAAAGAACGCCGCCTCTCTCGATGACGCCGATAAGGGTTTTCTGCTCAAGAACTTCTTTTCATGCGATCTCCAGAAAGCCATCTTTCCGATTGAAAGATACAGGGAGCTTTTCTACAAGAGGGGGGATTCCGTCCGGGAAGGCGATATCAGCAAAAGGATCCCGGAATTCAGCGAATCGGACCTGCGGGACCTCCAGGTGCTTTTTAATCTTGCCTGGTGCGGGTTCAGCCTGAAGGGCAAGGATCCCGTCGTGAAAGGGCTTTTGGACAAAGGGAAAGGGTATACGGAAAAGGACAAACAGGAGCTTCTCCGGAAACAGAAGGAAGTAGTCTCTTCCATAATCCCGACCTACAAGCGCCTTCAGGATGAGGGGAAGATAGAGATATCGACCACGCCGTTCTACCACCCGATCATGCCGCTTCTTTGCAAGGGTTCGTCCGCCCATGGTTTTGATTTTCACGAAGACGCAAGGGTGCAGGTAAGGAAGGCCGTCGAGCTGTATGAAAAGGTTTTCGGCAGAAAACCCGTAGGAATGTGGCCCTCGGAAGGCAGCGTCAGCCAGGAAATAATACCGATACTCGCGGATGAGGGGATAAAGTGGATGGCCACAGATGAGGGTATACTTTTGGAATCCTTCAGGGGTAAAGATATCCCCAGGGAAGACCTGATCTACAAGGCTTTCACCGCGAGGGAGAACGACGAAGAGATCGACATGGTGTTCCGGGACATAAATCTTTCCAACGCGATAAGTTTCAATTATGCCAACATACCCCAGAAGAAGGCCTTCAAGTATTTCCTGAAGGACATAAACGGCATACGCAAGGCCATGTCCCTCAAGGAAGGGGAACACCTGGTATCGGTGATCCTTGACGGGGAGAACCCATGGCCGTATTTTCCCGATGGCGGAAAGACCTTTCTCTCATACGTGTACGGGAAATTTTCCCGCAGTAAAGAGGTCGAACTTGTCACGGCAGGGGGATATCTCGCTTCGCACGGTGAAAGAAAAAAGATCGACAAGCTTTACAGCGGTTCATGGATCGACCGCAACTTCAGTAAATGGATAGGATCGCCTCAAAAGAACAAGGCATGGACGTATCTGGAGAGCGCCAGGCGCGAAGTGGTGAAGTCCGGACGGCCGAGCAAGGAAGTCCTCGAAGAACTTTATATCGCCGAGGGCAGCGACTGGTTCTGGTGGTATGATGATTTCGGCAGCGAACTCAATTTCGTGTTCGATGAACTTTACCGGATGCATCTTTCCAACATATACCGCCTGATGAGAAGGAACGTTCCGCATTACCTTGATAAACCCATACATGTCGGTCTTACGGCGCAAAGACTGCCCGAGGCGACGCCTTCGACAATGGGGCGTTTTCCCCGCGTTCTTATGGTGTCCCCGGAAGCGATACCCTTCGCCAAGACGGGGGGGCTTGCCGACGTGGCCGGGAGCCTTCCTAAAGAGCTCGTTTCCCTCGGCTGCGACGTGAGGGTGATCATGCCGCTTCATAAATGCGTTGCCGAAGGCGGGTCCCAGCTGATGAAAGAGGCCGGGGGCGTGAGATGCGCGGCGAAAGACGGCATGCCGTCTTTCGATCTTTATTCGAACAGGTCCGGAGGGGTAACGACCTATTTCATCAAGCAGGACAGGTATTTTGCCAGGGAGGGGTTGTACGGCACATCCAGGGGAGACTATCCCGACAATGGCTTAAGGTTCGCGTTCTTTGCGAGAGCTGTCCTGGGGGCGATCAAGGCCATGGATTTCACTCCCGACATACTGCATTGCAATGACTGGCAATCCGCGCTCGTGCCTTTTTACCTGAAATTCAGGCTTCAGGATGACGAATTTTACAGGGCCGTCAAGACCCTGTTCACGATCCATAACATGGCGTATCAGGGCGTTTTCAGCAGGAAGATAATGCGCAGGGCAGGCATCCCGGAAGCTTTTTTCAACATGAACGACCTGGAATTCTACGGGAAACTGAGTTTCATGAAATCGGGGATCCTTTACTCCGACGCCGTGAGTACCGTGAGCCGCCGTTATGCCGAAGAAATAATGACATCCGATTACGGGTGCGGTCTGGACGGGCTCCTGCGCATGCGCAAGGAAGTCCTTTACGGTATCCCTAACGGCGCGGATTATTCGGTATGGAGCCCGAAGAACGACAGTTTCATAAAAACCAACTACGACACGGGGACGCTCGATAAAAAAACGCAGTGCAAAAAAGATATCCTGGAATACGCGAAACTCTCCGTCTCTCCGGACGCGCCCCTCCTGGGCAGCGTTGGACGTTTTGCCCATCAGAAGGGCGTAGATCTCCTGGCGGGCGTCATCGATAAGATCGTCGCGCTGGGTGCCGGTGTCGTGATACTGGGTAAAGGAGAAGAGCATTACAACGGGTTATTCCGGGAGTTTTCAAGGAAATATCCCGGGCGCGTCTTTGTGTGCAACGGGTTCAATGACGAGCTCGCTCACAAGATAGAGGCCGGGTGCGACATGTTCCTCATGCCTTCCAGGTATGAACCCTGCGGGCTTAACCAGATATACAGCATAAAATACGGGACGATACCGATAGTCAGGGCGACCGGGGGCCTGGATGATGTCATCGCCGATTTCGACGAGGATAGGGACAAGGGCAACGGTTTCAAGTTCGGGGCCGCGACGGAAGAGGCTTTCATCGGGGCCGTAAAGAGGGCTGTTGAAGTGTACGGGGACAAGGTCTTGTGGAAAAAGCTGATGCTGCAGGCGATGTCGTGCGATTTTTCCTGGAGACATTCGGCGGAGCGGTACCTGGCGCTATACAGGCAGTTGATGACGTAGCTTTCAGCCTTCAGCTATCAGATGGAGAAGTAAAGAGGTAGAGAAGTAAGGATGTAAAGAAGTGCTTAGCGCAGGGCGCCGGACGCGAGGCGCTAGTGATAAGTGATATGTGTTAAAGTGTCAAATATCAAAAATCAAATGTCAAAGATTCATATCAAAGTGCAAAAATAAAAACTTTGAATTTTAATTTATATATTTGAAATCTACTCTTTGATTTTTGACATTTTACCTGGTTTCTGGCAACTGGTTGCCGGTAACTTTCTGATGTCTGTAGTCTGATGTCTGTAGTCTGTAGTCTGAAAGAAGGAGAACCATGAAGGCCGACTTCGCGATGGCAATACATTTCCACCAGCCGGTGGGGAATTTCGATCACGTCATGGAAAGGGCGTGTGACAAGTGCTATATGCCTTTCCTGGAGACCCTCGAGAGATATCCGTCCATAAAGATGACCTTCCATTTCAGCGGCTGCCTCCTCGAGTGGGCCGGGAATAAGAGGCCGGAAATGATCGAAAAGATCCGTTCGATGGCGGAGAGCGGACAGGTCGAAATGATGGCGGGCGGTTTTTACGAACCGATACTCCCGTCGATCCCGTACAGGGACAGGGTGTCGCAGATAAAGATGCTGCGGGACTACGTGAGGGCGAATTTCTCCCAGGAACCTAAAGGCGCATGGGTGGCCGAAAGGGTATGGGAACCGGGCCTTCCTTCGGTATTCCATGAAACCGGGATAAAATACGTGATCCTCGATGACACGCATTTTCTTTACTCCGGCATCCCCAAGGACAGGACATACGGTTATTACATGACGGAGGACGCGGGAAAGACGGTAGCGGTTTTTCCGTCCGATAAGGTCCTCAGGTACAATATCCCGTTCAAAATGCCCTCGGAGAGCATCGGTTACATGCGCAGCGTGCTGGAACGCAACGGCGAAGTGACCTTTATCTACGGTGACGACGGCGAGAAATTCGGCGAATGGCCGGGAACGCACAAATGGGTTTACGAAGAAAAATGGCTGGAGAAGTTCTTCGACGAGATCGCCCGGAACTCCGAATGGATAAATACCGTTACCCTCTCGGAATGTCTCGAAAAGAAGGCTCCCCTGGGCCGGGTTTACCTTCCCACGTGTTCTTACGAGGAGATGCTGGAGTGGGCGCTTCCCGCCGGAACACAGCAGTGGCTGGAAGACGTGATGAAGGATATAAAGAGCTCGGGAAAGGAAGATTTTTATAAACCCTTCATAAGAGGCGGGTTCTGGAGGAACTTTTTCGCGAAGTATCCCGAGTCAAATCACATGAACAAGAAGATGATCTACGTGAGCCGTAAGCTGGAGGATCTCCGGGGCTCAAGGCACGGTAAGGGCAAGGACCTGGCGGAGGCACGGAGAGACCTTTTAAGGGGACAGTGCAATTGCGCCTACTGGCACGGTGTTTTCGGGGGGTTGTATCTTTTTCACCTGAGGAGAGCCATATATTACCATCTGATAAAGAGCGAGAAAGAGATGGACAGGATACGTTACGGGGAAAAGCAGTTCTGCGAGGCGACGGTCCTGGATATCGATGCCGATGGACACGAGGACGTAGTGCTTGAGAACAGGGAAACGGCGCTTTATATCGACCCGGCGGACGGAGGGACGATAAAAGAGGCCGATTCGAGAACGGCATGCCAGAACCTGGTCAACTCGCTGGCGCGCCGGAAGGAAGCTTACCACAGGAAGGTACTCGAAAAGATAGCCAGGCAGCGGGAGGCGGCTTCGTCCGGGAACGTGCAGACCATACACGATAACGCTCAGGCGGCCGATCCCGCGCTGAAAGAACACCTCAGTTATGACCGGTACGGGAGGTACGGCCTTATTGACCATTTCCTCGGACGCGGGACGGACATCAGGTCTTTTTCCGGGTGTTCTTACCGGGAAGCCGGCGATTTCGTGAACGCGAAATACGGGTTCGAGATCAATAAAAAGAATAAAGGCGTATCCGTTAACATGAAGAGAGAAGGCAGGGTCGATTCGTCCCGCATCTATATCGAGAAAGAGATCACCCTGCCCAAAAAAGGTTCTTATTTCAGCGTCGATTATCTTATCGCCAACAGGGAGAGCGGTTCCGTTGAACTCCTTTTCGCTCCGGAATTCAACGTTACTATGCCGGACTGCGATTCCGACCAGTACACCCTTGTCGCGGGGGAGAAGACCGTTCTCGGCCACCTGAGTGACCTGGTCGAAGAAAAGAGGACAGGCGGGATTCGGATAAAGGACGGTAAGGGGTTCTTTTCCTGGCAGATGAGCTTCAGCGATGATTGCATCCTCTGGCATTTTCCGGTCAAGACCGTATCCCAGTCCGAAAAGGCCTATGAGCTGAATTATCAAAGCTCGGCCATAGTACCCGTGTTCTGTTTCAGGCTGGGGCCGGGGGAGGAGAAGAAGATCGGTCTCCGTTTTGATCTTGATCTGGGCTAGACCGTTACGAGGTACCCTGCGGGGCCGGCTTTGTAATAGAGACTAAAAAGAAAGCCTGGGCGGGGAGGCCGATAACTGGTTTATATAAAAAGATTTCAGTTGACATAAGCGAATGCGCGGCGTTAAAATTCTATTTGCGGGTAAACGATAATAACCCATAAGATATACACGAGTAAAAGTTATCATAACCGGGAGTGGGGATGGAAAACTCTTTTTCGCAAGCGGGTTCTTCGCCGCATGGACGGGACGCGGGGCCGGCTTCAAGCAAGACTTTTTTGGTGAAGGACGCGACATTTTCGATACCTCAGGGATACGGCGACAGTAAGGCGGTCCTCATGGTAAGGGATCCCTGGACCATCTTCGCTTACTGGGAGATCAAAAAAGAGGCCGAAGACAGGGTAAGGGAAGAGATAAAAAGCAGGGGGCTTACGGTTTCAAAAAGTCTGCTGCGAGTTTATGACGTTACCGGTATCGACCATGACAGCTGTTCGAATATAGCGCACGACTTCGAGCTCATGGATTTCGCCGACAGCTGGTACGTTCACGGTAAACCCGCGAGGGAGTGGGTCGCCGACATCGGCATATTGTGCACTAATGGGGAGTTTTTCCGTCTTGTCAGGACGAACGTTGTCAGGACGCCTTCCAACCGCATATCCGACATCATCGACGAAGAATGGATGTGCCCCGAAGACCTTTATCACAAGATGTTCCAGGTCTCTAAAGGCGTAGGCAAGAGTTCGCTCGGCATAAAAGAGCTCATAGAACGTTACCTGCGTAAATGGTTGTTCTCCGGCGGCGTAAGCTCCGGGCAGTTTGGCAGCGCTAGCTTTTTTATGGGCAGGAAGAAGAAGTAGTTATGGCAAAAGGCTATTTAGCGCTGGTACTGCACGCACACCTGCCTTTCATCAGGCATCCCGAACACGAGACCTTTCTCGAGGAAAACTGGCTGTTCGAGGCCATCACCGACACTTACATCCCGCTCATCAACGCCTTCGATAGGCTGGTCAATGACGGCGTAGATTTCCGCATAACCGTATCGCTCAGCCCCACTCTGATATGCATGATGAAGGACGAGCTTCTCGTGCAGAGGTATCTCAATCATCTGGAAAAGATGATCAAGCTGGCCGATATGGAGGTCGAGAGAACGCGAGGCGATGAAAGGCTCCACCGGTTGGCCGTCATGTACAGCCAGCGGTTCAGGGACGCAAGGCAGGTCTTTACGGAAAAATACGGGTATGATCTTGTTTCCGCGTTCAAGAAGTTCCAGGACCTCGGAAAGGTAGAAGTAATAACGTGCTGCGCTACCCATGGATATCTCCCGTTCATGGACCTCTACAAACCCGCGATACGGGCCCAGGTCAAGACCGCCGTAGATGTTTATAAGGAAACGTTCGGTACCGTGCCGAAGGGGATATGGCTTCCCGAATGCGCGTATCATCCGGGACATGACGATATCCTGGCCGAGTTCGGCATAAGGTATTTCTTCGTCGAGACCCACGGGGTCCTCTTCGCGACCCCCAGGCCCAAATACGGCGTCCACAGCCCCTGCCTTTGCAAGTCGGGTGTAGCCGTTTTCGGAAGGGATATGGAAAGTTCCAAGGCGGTATGGAGTTCGAAAGAAGGATACCCGGGGGATTATAATTACCGCGAATATTACCGTGATATAGGGTTCGATCTTGAATATGATTACGTAAAGCCCTTCATAAACGGCTGCGGGACGCGGGTGAACGTCGGGATAAAGTATCACAGGATAACCGGCGATACCGATCACAAGGATGTTTACGACAGGGACGCCGCTCTCAGGACGGCTGCCGACCATGCCGGCAATTTCATGTTCAACAGGGAAAAGCAGGTCGAGCATCTCGGGGGAATAATGGACAGGTTGCCCATAATAGTTTCGCCTTATGACGCCGAGCTTTTCGGGCACTGGTGGTTCGAAGGTCCCGAATGGCTTGAATACCTTTTCAGGAAGATGCATTATGACCAGGACACCGTCAAGACCATAACCCCGGGCGAATACCTGAAGATATACGACAGGTACCAGGTCGTAACGCCCGCGATGTCAAGCTGGGGCTACAAAGGTTACGGCGAGGTATGGCTGGACGGGTGTAACGACTGGATATACAAGCATCTTCATAAGATAGCGGAACTCATGACAGCCGCTGTCAGGGATTATAACGCGCCCACGGAACTAGAGGACAAGGTGCTGAAACAGATGGCAAGAGAACTGCTTCTGGCGCAATCGAGTGACTGGGCGTTCATAATGAAGACGGGCACGTTCACCGAGTACGCCGTCAAGAGGACGGTGAACCACGTAGGAAGGTTCCTTGCCCTGCACGAACAGCTCAGGAACGGTAAGATAGACATGGGACTGCTTACCGATGCGGAGAGCAAGGACAGTGTTTTCAGGAACATCGATTACAGCGTGTACGCTGGGTAAAAAAACAGATATGAAAGGAAGGGGAAAATGATAAAGAAGATAGCGAAAAGACTTGCGAACAGGTCTTCCGCCGGTTCCAGCAAGGGCACCTGCAAGAAAGCCGCCACGAGCATGACAAAATCTTCCTCCAAGGCCAAGAAATCGACCTCGAGGAGAAAGAAGGTCAGCTGGGAGGAGTGGAACACCCTGATAGCCCAGAAGGCTTACGAGATATTCGAAAAAAGGGGCTATTCTCACGGTAACGATCAGACGGACTGGTACGAAGCCGAAAAGATGGTCAGCAAGACCTACAAAGTCTGACAAGATCCCGTAAAGTAGCTGTTTGAAGAGACTCGGGCAGAGGCCCCGCGGGCTTCTGCCCTGTCTGTTTTTTAACCGGAAAGGACGCATGTTATGGCAATGCCGTCCAAAGAAGTGTTGTGCGTTATCCTCGGGGGAGGAAGAGGCTCCAGACTCTACCCCCTGACGAAGGAGAGATGCAAGCCCGCGGCGCCTCTCTTCGGGAAATACCGCCTTATAGACATACCCGTAAGTAATTGCCTTAATTCCGGGTTCAACCGGATATATATTCTCACCCAATTTCTGTCTGAATCCCTGAACAAGCATGTGAACAGGACCTACAAGATGGATCCCTTTTCGAGGGGGTTCATCGAAATAATCGCCGCAGAACAGTCGATGGAGGACACGGAATGGTTCCAGGGGACCGCCGACGCCGTGAGAAGGTGTCTTAAACACTTCAACGATCCGGCCATAAAATACATCCTGGTTCTCTCGGGGGACCAGTTGTACAAAATGGACCTGAGGGAGATGTTCTATTATCATATTCAGAAAGAAGCCGAGGTCACGGTGGCCTGCAATCCCGTTTCAGCCGATGATGTCTCCCACTTCGGGATAATGGGGATAGGAGAGAACAATCGTATAAACAGGTTCATGGAAAAGCCCAAAGATCTGGAGCCCATAAAGGACCTGGAGATCAGAAAGGACGGAAAAAACTATTATCTCGGTTCCATGGGCATATATCTTTTCAACAAGACCACGCTTGTGGAGCTTCTCGAGAAAGACAAGAAGGTCGATTTCGGAAAAGAGATAATCCCGGAAGCGATAAAGACCAAATCGACGTCCGCGTTCCTTTTTGAGGGATACTGGCGCGACATAGGCACGATCAAGTCTTTCTACGAAGAGAACCTCTCGCTCACGAAGGCCATACCCCCGCTCGACATGTTCGACGAGAGGTGGCTTATATTCACCAGGCCGAGATACCTTTGTCCCGCGAAATTCGAGGATAGCTGCATAGAGAGGAGTATAGTGGCGGAGGGCGCCATTATACTTTCAGCGAAGATATTACATTCCATAATAGGCTTGAGGTTCCGAGTGAACAGCAGTTCCACCATAGAGGATACCATAGCGATGGGATCTGATTATTACGAGACGGTAGAGGAGATAGACGAAAGGGCGTCCAAAGGATTGCCCCCGCTCGGAGCGGGGAAAGACTGCCTCATAAGAAAGGCCATACTGGACAAGAACGTCAGGATAGGCGATAACGTCAGGATAATAAACACCGAGAACAGGGAAAACTACGACGGACCGAACTATTTCATAAGGGATGGTATCGTAATAATCCCCAAGGGAGAGGTTATCCCTTCGGGGACGGTGATATAGCGCGATGTTGTGTGACGCTTTTGTCGTCCGTCGTCCGTCGTTCGAATTTCGGTACAGTTGGCACTTATCGCAGAGTGTAACACGGCATTCGGATCCCGAACGACGAACGACGTAAATTAGAATAACTCATGAAAATACTGGGAATTTGCGGAAGTCCGAGAAAGAACGGTAATACGGAGACGCTTCTGGACAAGGCTCTTGAAGGAGCGGCCGCGTCCGGCGCCGAGACCGAAAAGGTTACAATAAGCGATCTTGATATATCGCCCATACGCGACCGGGAGTATGAGGAAGTTAACAGTGAAGGGCTTTCCGTGGTGGAAGACGATCTGAATCTCCTGATCAAAAAGATCCAGGGAGCCGATGCCGTGATAATGGCTTCACCGGTGTTCTTCGGGAGTCTTTCAACGCAAGCCAAAATGATGATCGACCGTTTTCAGTGCGTCTGGCTCGCGAAGAACATCCTGAAAAAAGACATATTCCCGGCAAGAAAGAAGGGCGCCTTCATATGCGTGGAAGCGACGGACCGGGATGATTTTTTCCAGAACGCGAAGGCCATAATCCGGCATTTTTTCGCTACCGTGAACATCGAATACGGAGAAGAACTTTTCTGCCCCGGGTGCGATAAAAAAGGGTCGGTGCTTAAGCGCGCCGAGTGTCTCGAAAAGGCTTCAGAGCTCGGGAAAACCCTGGCGCCCGCCGCGTAACGACAAAAACGCTTATTTTTTAAAAACCCGAAAAGGAGCATGGACCTAATAACGGGTATCATAAAAGAAGCGTATTTCCTCCTGAACAAGATGTCCCCGTACCTCTTGTTCGGTTATCTTTTTGCCGGGATACTTCACGCTTTTATAAACACGGAAACCGTCGGCCGGCATCTCGGCAGCCGTTCCTTTTTGTCCGTGATCAAAGCTTCCCTTTTCGGTATCCCGCTGCCGCTCTGTTCCTGCGGCGTATTGCCGGCAGCCGTATCCCTCAGGAAACAGGGGGCGAGCAAGGGGGCCATCCTTTCATTCCTCATATCCACGCCAACGACCGGAGTGGATTCGATATTCGCGACGTATTCACTGCTGGGCGGTTTTTTTACGGTGTACAGGGTCATTGCTTCATTTGTCGCCGGTGTCTTTTCGGGAATACTGGCCAACCTGTTCCTGGACGAGGATCCCGCCGAGGGGCGGGAGGAAGAGAAAAAATGCAAATTTTGCGGTGAATCGGCGCCGCACCATCATACCGCCGCCCACAGGATAAAAGGCATGTTCGGTTACGCTTTCGGCGAACTCCTCGAGGATTCGGGAAGCTGGATCATCATGGGCGTGTTGATAGGGGGGCTGATATCCTATTTTCTCCCGGAAGAGTTCATACATACTTATCTCGGGACGGGATGGAAGGCCATGGTCGTGATGCTCATAGTCGGCATCCCGATGTACGTGTGCGCCAGCGGATCCATACCGATCGCGGTGGCGCTCATGCTGAAAGGCATGAACCCCGGAGCGGCGTTCGTTTTTCTCCTCGCGGGCCCCGCGACTAACGCCGTGGGGATGACGGTCGTTTCAAAGCAGATGGGGAAGAGGGCCCTAGCGCTGTATCTTTCATCGATAGTGATCTCGAGCCTGGTGCTGGGCGGCCTGCTTGACATGACCTGGAATATCTTCAATAAGGAAGGGTTGAAGCATATCATGGAACACCAGGAGTTCATGCCGGACTGGATCGGCATAGCTTCTTCCGTTGTCCTGGCCTCGTTGATACTTTACAACATGTTCAAGGTAAGGCTGACGCGACGGAAGCGCGCGCATATGCACAATTGAATGGGGGATGGCGATGAAGGCGCTTATCGTGATGGACATGCTCAATGATTTTATCGATGAGAAGGGACCGTTGTATTGCGGCGAAGAGAGCAGGGAGATGGTCCCTTTTATCGGCAAAAAGATAGAAGAATACCGGCGTTCCGGAGATAAGGTCATCTATGTGTGCGACGCGCACGCCCCGGACGATAAGGAATTCCGTATGTTCGCCGGCCACGCCGTGAAAGGGACGAAAGGGGCGCAGGTCATTGAGGCCCTGAAGCCGGGGGCATCGGATGTGGTCATCGAGAAGACCACGGTAAAACCTTTTTACGGGACCGGGCTGGAAAGTGCCCTTGAAGAAATAAAGCCCGAAGAGGTCGGCGTAGTGGGCGTATGCACGTCGATCTGCATCATGGAAGTGGTGAGCGAGTTGAGGGTAAGGGGATATAAGACGGTCGTGTATCGCGAAGGCGTAGCCGATTTTGACAAAAAAGCCCATGAGTTCGCTCTCGCGCGCATGGAGAAGGTGTACGGGGCGATTGTTGAGTGATGGGTGATGAGTGATGGGCAAGGCGCTGGGCGCGAGGCGCTAGTGATAAGTGATATGTAATACGTGATACGTACTGGGGACTGGCAACTGGGGACTGGGGACTTTTCTTGTGACTTGCAACTAAAGGAACCGCATGACAAAATGGCAATACGGGAAGAGACTGAAGCCCTCGGTCTTTGATATACCCGTCAGGAAGATAAAGAGCGGGTGGTACAGCGACAAATATTTCGTCCGGACAAAAAAGATACTGGAAAAGGATAATAATCACGCCCGGGCACTCATGCAGGTTTTCTGCAGGAAGGATGCCGTGGTATGCGGCCTTGACGAGGCCATAGCCGTACTTAAGCTTTGCGCCGGCAGGCCGAAAGAGCTCGTCATAAAGGCGCTGTACGACGGCGACAAGGTAAAGGCCGGCGATACGGTCATGACGATAGAGGGCGACTACGGCACTTTCGCGCATCTCGAAACGGTTTACCTGGGAGTAATAGCCAGACCGACCGCGGTCGCGACCGCTGTCAGAAAAGTGGTTAAGGCGGCAAAAGGGAAAAAAGTCCTGTTCTTCCCCGCCAGGTTCGATCACTACAGGGTGCAGACGACTGACGGGTATGCCGCTTTCATATCGGGCGCCCTGGGGGTGTCCACGGACGCGCAGGGCCTCTGGTGGGGGGAAAAGGGGCTGGGGACCGTGCCTCACGGGCTCATCGCGGCTTACGGCGGCGACACGGTAAAGGCCGCGGTCGCTTTCGACAAGTATATGCCGAAGGACATACAGAGGATAGTGCTCGTGGATTTCGAGAACGATTGCGTGGGGACATCGCTGGAGGTCGCCGAAGCTCTCGGCGACAGGTTGTGGGCGGTCCGGTTCGACACGGCCGAAGACGTCCGGGACGTGTCGGTCAAAGGCAAAGGAAAAGATTCGTACGGCGTGTGTCCCGAACTGGTTTTCCGGGCCAGAAAGGCCCTTGATGAACACGGTTATAAGAAAGTGAAGATAATAATCTCCAGCGGTTTTAACGAAGAAAAGATAAAAAGGTTCATAAGACTCAAGGTTCCCTTTGACGCGGTGGGCGTGGGGTCGGCCCTCATGCGCGAAAAGATAGATTTCACCGCCGACGTGGTCAAGGTCCACGGGAAGCCGCTCGCGAAGATAGGGAGGAAGTATAATCCGAATCCGAGATTGAAGGTAGTGAGGTGACGCGTGACGGTTCCGTCGTTCGTCGTTCGAAATTCGGACACTAATTACAAAGCGTAATGCGATATTCGAACCCCGAACGACGGACGACTAGCTTGAACCGTGAACGAAAAAAACACGGAGCGCAACATGGAAAAAGAAAAAATAGTGCTACTGGTCGACGATGACGAGACGGTTTGCGGTCTTCTCGAGAAGATCGTGTCCCCGATGGTCGAAGAGAAGGTGGTCTGCGCTTTCACCGGCGCGGAAGCGAATAATATCATAAAGAAGAAGGAGCTCGCCCTCGCTATACTCGATTATAAGCTGCCCGATACGGACGGCATAGAACTGATGAAGAAGATAAAAGCCGTCGATAACGAAGTTCCCGTCGTAATAGTGACGGGCTTCGGCTCCATAGAGACGGGCGTCGAGGCGATCAAGCACGGCGCGTACGACTATCTTTTAAAACCTTTCCAGCCCGAGAAGATACACGCCCTTGTCAGGGGGCTCGTAAATTACAAGAAGCTCCGGGAGGAGAACCTTGCGCTCAGGGAAGAGCTTGGTTTGAGATACAGCATGGGGCGCCTGATAGGTAAAAGCGAGAAGATACGCAAGATCTACGACCAGATCCCGAACCTCGTGAATACCGATTCGACGGTCCTCATACAGGGAGAAAGCGGAACGGGAAAAGAACTGCTCGCGAGGGCCATTCACTCTAATTCGCCGCGCAAGGACAAGCCTTTTGTCGTAGCCGACTGCACGGCGCTTGCCGAGAGTCTGCTGGAAAGCGAGCTCTTCGGGCACGAGAAAGGGTCGTTCACGGGGGCCATACGCCAGAAGATCGGGAGGTTCGAACAGGCGGATGGCGGGACGATATTCCTGGACGAGATAGGCGATATCTCCGCGGCGGCGCAACTTAAGCTGCTCAGGGTACTCCAGGAGATGACCTTTGAAAGGGTCGGGGGCGAAGAGACCATAAAGGTCGACGTACGCGTAATAGCCGCGACGAACAAAGACCTGGACAGGCTCATGCAGGAAGGCAAGTTCCGGGAAGACCTGTTCTACCGTCTCAGCGTTATACCCGTATACATGCCGCCGCTTCGTGAACGAAAGGTGGATATACCGTCGCTTGCCAGGTGTTTCGTTGACCAGTTCGCGGTAAAGAACGCGAAAAAGATAGAGAACATTTCCGACGACGCGTTCAGGCTGCTTATGGATCATGACTGGCCGGGCAACATACGCGAGCTCGAGAACGCCATGGAGAGGGCGGTTGTCGTAGCCCGTGGGAACATTATCCAGGAAGAGGACCTTCCGCCGAAAATATACAAGCAGCCGACAGGTGCCCCGGCGAGCAGTAATTCCCTTAAGGAGAACGAGAAATTCCTGATAAGCAGGGTGCTTGCTGAATGCGGTAACAACATGCTCAAGGCCGCCAAAGAACTCGGCATTTCCCGATCCACGCTTTACGGTAAGATGAAGAAGCTGGGGATAAGATAGGCGTGAGTCGTAGGTCTTGAGTGTATTCGTATTGCGTCGTGCGTATTGCGTGATGCGTATTGCGAACGTAATTATTGATTAATAGTTATTGGTTATGACAGATTGCCGCGTCGCTTCGCTCCTCGCAATGACAGAAGAGGGCGACCCCAACTATTTACCATTCACGCCCTCCCTGCTCAGGCCATCCAATCCTCCCAAAACTGTACGAAAATCATACAATACCCGCCATATAGCTGTATTTCGTAATATGTTTTAAATAAAGCACTTACGAATGCATAGTGATTCATTGTGTCCGAAATGCGCACATAGCACTTTATCAGACATTTTTCGTCGAATTTACCTTCAAAAGATCTCTTCCGTTACGGAATTCACGATTTAATCCATTTAGTTTAAACCATTTATAACAATTAATAATGCGTGAGTTTTAGGCCGGTATCTTCACTTTGGCACGGTTGTTGCAACTTTATATAAGTTGAAGCAATGGAACGGTCTTTAAAAGGAAAGAGGTGACAAGATGAAGATAACGGTTTACAAAATATTAATATTCACGGTGATCGCGATGGTCATGTTGAACGTAACGGCCGACGATATCCACTCACAGGGCATCGGTTCCGCGCCTTATGCAGTCACAACGCCGAATGAACTCGCCGAATGGATGGAAAAAGATTTCAGGTATTGCCTGACTTTTCCCGACAGGTGGCAAACCCCTGAAGAGACCATGGAGGCAGGATCAGGCGACTGCGAGGATTTTGCCACTCTCGCTTCATATGTTCTTGACCATATCGGCGTGTCCAACGAAATACTGATCGTAAAGTTCAAGGGAACGGACGCGGGGCACGTGATATGCATATGGAGAGAAACAGACGGAAGTTTCAGCTATATTTCGAACCGGAAATTGTACCGCACCGGTGAAACGGATATTAAAAAAGCGATAGAAAGGTATTACCCGGAATGGGAAAGCGCTATCCTGACGGACGGGGAAGGGATAAAACTGGGAATGATGGCCCGAGAATAAAAGAACACGGAAAGTCCATCGGCAGTAAAAAAGCCGGGCATGGCAGTGTCCGGCTTTTTTGTATTGACGGCCCGAAACGGATTTTGACATAATGATTCCAGGACGGGAGAAATTTCCGGTCCGGAACCTTTGCAAAAGGAGCCGATCTTATGCCGGCGGATTACGGTATGGAAAGAAGCATGAGGCAGGTCCAGTATCTGTCCCAGCAGGCCCGGATAACGGTGCATATACTTCAGCTGCCCCTTCTTGAGCTGAGAGAGTACCTCGCGCGGGAACTGACGGAAAATCCCATGCTCGAAGGAGACGAAGGGGAGCGGGACAGGGAGAACGTGGAGGATATCGAAAGCGCCAAAGAATACGACTTCATAACGAGAAGGTCGGGTGTTTACGACGAAGAAAGAGAAGAGAAGCGCAGGTACAGGGAAGCGCAGATAACCAAAGAAGAGACCCTCGAAGATCACCTCTTGTGGCAGCTGGACATGTCCACCGAAGAAATAGATCACGGGATAGGGGAAGAGATTATAGGGGATCTTGACCGTAACGGATATCTCAGGTCCGATACCCGACGGATCGCCGAGAAGTTCTATGTTCCGCTCGAAAAGGTGGAGGAAATTTTGTTCCTGATCCAGGGGCTCCACCCGGCAGGGGTAGGGGCCAGGGACCTTAGGGAATGCCTTCTCGCGCAGCTGAGATCACAGGGCAAGGAAGATACCCTCGGTTACCGGATAGTGGAAACATGCCTTAAGGACCTTGAAAAAGGGGACGATGCGAGTCTCGCAAAAAAGCTTCGCGTAAAACAGGAAGATGTCGTGAAGGCCAGACAACTGATAAATTCGCTGGAACCCAAACCGGGAAGGATGTTCGCGCCCGGAGAAAGCGTTTGGGCCGTTCCGGATATAATTATCGAAAGGAAAGACGACAGGTTCAGCGTCAGCCTGAACGAACGGTTCCTGCCGAAACTGCGCCTGAGCTCTTATTACTTAAAACTTCTGAAGGGCAAGAACGCGGATGATGATGTAAAGGGTTTTCTGGAAGAGAGGAAGACCAGGGCCCAGTGGGTGATAGAGGCGATCCTGCAAAGACGGGATACGATAAAGAAGGTCGCGGAATACATAGTGAATGTGCAGAAGGATTTTCTTGATGATCCGTGGGGCAGCGTCAAACCGCTTAAAATGGAAGAGATCGCCGAGGACCTGGGTGTAAGCAAATCGACAGTGAGCAGGGCGGTCGCGAAAAAATATGTCCAAACGGAATACGGGCTCCTGCCGCTCAAGCGTTTTTTCAGCACGGCATTGGCCGGGGAGAAGGGAGAAGATCTTTCGGCCGATCTTGTGAAGAAGAAGATCGGCGAAATGATCGCCGATGAAGACAAGCGAACGCCGTTAAGCGATGCGGATATAGCCGGGCGGTTGGAAAAGGACGGGATAAACATAGCCCGCAGGACCGTGGCTAAATACCGCGAAGGATTGGGGATAGCCGCTCGTGGCCGAAGACGGAAAAAGCGGAAGGGCTGATACGGCCGTTGTATCTCTTTCGCTCTTGTGTTAAAATAATCACCTGCCATTCGGCCATTTCACGAAGAACATACACGGAGGCATAATATGAGCGGTATTTTCGGCGTCGTTTCCAGGGGTGATTGTTCCGAAGCTCTTCTCTACGGGACGGACTACCATTCGCATCTGGGGACCGAGTACGGCGGCATCGCCGTGCTTGGCGATGGTTTCCAGAGACAGATACACAATATAAACAACAGCCAGTTCAAATCCAAGTTTTATGAAGACTCAAAGCGCATGAAAGGCAACAAGGGCATAGGCGTCATCAGCGACAGCAATGAACAGCCGATGTACCTTAGTTCGAAGTTCGGGCCGTTCTGCATAGTAACGAGCGGTCTCATAGAGAATTCCGAAGAGCTCATGCGGAACCTCCTCAAAAAAGGCCTTTCCTTCAGCGAGATAGCCGGCGGCAGGGTGAACGTGACGGAGCTCATAGCCAAACTTATCAGCCAGGGTGACGACCTGATAGACGGGATAGAAAGGATGTTCGATTGTATAGACGGGTCCTGTTCGCTTCTTATCCTTAACGAGGACGGGGTATATGCCGTGAGGGACCGGTGGGGCTATACCCCGCTTATTATCGGCAGGCGCGATGACGCGTGCCCTGTTAGAGGCGATGGATCTGGCGGGGATAGCGCCTCTAACTGGGCGTGGGCCGTTACATCCGAAACCAGCGCTTTTCCCAATAACCGTTTTGAGGCCGTCAAGGAACTGGAGCCCGGGGAAATAGCCCTTTTGCGCGAAAAAGGGATCGAGACCCTGAGGCCCGGGAACGGGAAAAAGCAGATATGCACTTTCCTGTGGATATACACGGGTTTCCCGGCGTCGAGCTATGAAGGCATCAATACCGAGACCGTGAGGGAAAGATGCGGCAGAGCGTTGGCCCGCAAAGATAAGGATATCGAAGTGGACCTTGTTTCCGGGATACCGGATTCGGGTGTCGCGCACGCGCTGGGATACTCCATGGAGTCCGGCAAACCCCTCCGCCGGCCGCTCGTGAAGTACACTCCGGGATACGGCCGCAGCTATACACCGCCTTCCCAGGAGACCAGGGACCTTATCGCGACAATGAAGCTCATACCGATAAAGGATATCATCGAAGGGAACAGGATAGTCGTATGCGAAGACTCGATCGTCAGGGGCACCCAGCTCAAGAACTATACGGTGAAAAAACTCTGGGACTGCGGCGCTAAAGAGGTGCACGCAAGACCGGCATGCCCGCCTTTGATGTACCCCTGCAAGTTCTGCCTTTCCACCCGCAGCATCCACGAGCTTGCCGCGCGCAAGGCGATAAAGAGCATCGAAGGCCATGATGTCGACGATGTCCCGGAATATATCGACCATACCACGGATAAGTACCGGGAAATGGTCGAATGGATAAGGAAGGACCTTGATGTTACGACCCTGAGGTACCAGACCCTGGACGACATGATCGACGCGGTCGGCCTGCCGAGGGAGAAGCTGTGCACCTATTGCTGGACGGGGGAATGTCCTTTGACGAAAACGCCGGAAGAGCCGCAGAAAAGACATACGGCCAAAGCCGTCGGCTAAGGATATAGGCCGTTTTGGCGGTCATGAAGCATTAAAGAGGGGCACACGGTATTTCAGGCGCCCCTCTTTTGACATTTGACGTTGAATAACAGGATCCGGAGAACGCATGGCGAGAAAGAAGCTTTTATCGGGCATTGTCCTCACGGCGTGCATTCTGGGTTTGATCCTTATGAATGAGGCGTTCACCATGTCATCCCGCGCGAAATTCATCAATAGTGATTCCCTGATAAAGAGCAGGGACAACTCCGTTTACGACATCGATATCGGCCCCGATGGCAGGATATACGTGCCTGATTTCCGTAACGATAATGTGCTGGTCCTTGACAGGAACCTCAACGAGATCAGGCGCATAAAGGTCCCGACGCCGCATGCTCTGGCGGTGGCGGCGGACGGGTCCCTTTACGTGGCGACGTATAAGAGCGGAAGGGTCCACAAATTCGACCCGTCGCTTAAGGAACTCAAGGGCTGGGACAGGTCGCTGGTAAGAGGTAAAAAGATAGGGCTGCCTCTTGGGGTCGATACTGATAAGGAAGGGAACCTGCTGATAGCCGATTACGCGCTGAAAACCATTATAAAAGCCGACGGCGAAGGCCGGTATATCGGGGAATTCGATACCGGGAAAATGGCCGGAGGATCGGATTTTCTGCCCCATTCCGTAATGACGGACGGGGAGAAGTTCGTTTACGCGGCGGACAGGGGAAAACAAAAGGATATTCGGGTATTCAGGATCGATGGAGGGTATGTAGGGGCATGGGGTTGCCCCGCGGTAAAATTCGACCCCCTTACCGTGCGTTTTTTGGACCATGGACTCTTATTGGTCCCGAACTACAAAGACAGCAAGTTACACCTTTTTGACCTTTCCGGAAAGTGGCTTACCGATATCGGTTCATACGGCGATAAGCCGGGTGAATTCCTGCGTGTTACTAATCTTGTTTCCGATGGGAACGGGCATATTTACGTGGTCGAAGAGGGTGGGAACCGTATCCAGGAGATAGACATGAGCGGGCTTATCGAAACCTACCGGGATTAAAAGACCCCCATCCTGATTGGCCATGACCCTACCCTAATGTATCCTTACTGGGCGACCAATATTCCTCCTTTTGATTATTTAACAAAAAGCGCTTCCAAAAACCCTATCCAAAAAACAAATTGACAGTATCTTATGTATTTACTATAATACTGTTCAATGAATGAACACCCCTTAAAAGAGGATATATTTAAGATCCTTCGCCTGTTATCCAACCAGGAGGACATGTCCCAGCGGGACCTGTCCGGTCATCTCGACATGTCACTGGGCAAGACCAATTATCTTTTGAAATCGATGGTCCAGCGCGGTCTCATAATGGTGAAGAACTTCACTGTCAGGGACCAGAAGATGAAAAAGGTCAAATACATACTGACTACGAACGGCCTGGACGAGAAGGTCCGGTTGGCATATTACTATCTCAAAAAGAAGGAAGCGGAGTATCTGGAGCTCAAGAACGAGCTGGAGAACGGTTCGGCGGCCGTAGAGGCGGACGTGAAGCCTTTGCCCGAAAAATCAGAGGTATGAACATGAAGGTATTTATTTCAACGACGACTTTCGCGGAATACAGCAAAGAACCGCTTGAGCTCCTGCGTAAAAAGGGCATGGATTTCCGCATGAACCCGCACGGGAGAAAGCTCAACGAAGCGGAAATAGGCGATATCCTCGCCCGGCATGGATATGACGGCCTGATCGCCGGCACGGAGCCTTTGACCCGGAAAGTATTGGAAGGGGCCGGATCGCTTAAGGTCATATCCCGGGTCGGGGTGGGAACGGATAATGTGGATCTGGAAACGGCCGGGGAACTCGGGATAAAGGTCCTCAATACCCCTTCCGTCCTGGTCGATTCCGTGGCTGAACTCACCATAGGCATGATCATGTGCTGTCTGCGCAGGATCGTATCGGCGGACAGGAACGTGCGGAATAAAGCATGGAAGAAGGAGATGGGCGTGCTTTTCCGCGGCAAGACACTGGGGATCATAGGTCTGGGGAAGATAGGGAAAAGGGTCGCCCAGCTCGCGAAGGCGTTCGGGGCGAATGTTATCTTCTATGACATCAAAAAGCTAAAAACAAGCCGGTACCGGCAGGTCAGCATGGAAAGGCTTCTGGCGGAGTCCGATATCATATCGGTCAACTCGTCCTCAAAGGACGTCCTGATAACGGAAAAGGAAATATCAAGGATGAAAGACGGCGTGATCATCACGAACACTTCAAGGGGGTCGGCCGTTGACGAGGAAGGCCTCTATGAGGCCTTAAAAACAGGTAAGATATCGATGGCCGCGCTGGATGTTTTCAATGACGAGCCGTATCACGGCAAACTCGCCGAACTGGATAACGTGGTCATGACGCCGCACGTGGGTTCGTACGCCAGGGAGGCGCGGGTCATGATGGAGCTCGAAGCCGTGGAGAACCTGATAAGGGAATTATGAAGAAGGACGACGGGATGAAAACGAATAGCGGAAAGGTCTGTTTCCTTTCTCACGTGATGAGCGAGGGCACATCGCTTTACGGAGGCGATAGATCTATCAGCCTGAGGCGGGAAAGGTCCATCCCGCGGGGGGACCATTGCAATACGATGCGCTGGTCTTTCCCCAACCATTCCGGGACCCACGTTGACGCGCCGCTGCATTTCATGGAAACGGGGGCTGCCGTTCCCGATTTCGGGCCCGGGGACTGGGTGTTCGTCAAAGTTTTCCTGGCCGAGGTATCCGACGCGGAACCCGGCCGGATGATCGGGCGGGAAGACCTCAAAGCGCTTGCGGATTGCGAGATACTGCTCATAAGGACGGGATTTGAAAAATACCGTTCAGGGAATATTTACTGGCAGGAATCTCCGGGGCTGCGTCCGGATCTGGCCGGGCATCTCAAACGGAGCTGTCCGTCTATAAGGGCCGTGGGAATGGATTTTATATCCGTATCAAGCCTTAAGGACCGGGAGACGGGAAGACGCGCCCACAGGTCTTTCCTGGAGAACGGCATACTGCTTATAGAGGACATGAAGCTTTCGCCGCTTGTCAAAGCGCCGAAAAAGATAGTGGTAGCGCCTCTTCTGGTCGAAGGCGCGGACGGATCTCCCTGCACGGTGTTCGCTATGGAGGAGTGAAGGGGAATGATGCCAAACACGGATAAATATCGTTATTTCTTTTTCGACTTCGACGGGGTCATCGTGGACAGCCTCGGCATAAAAGCGGAGGCGTTCGGCAGCCTTTTCGAGGAGTACGGGCGGGAGGTGGTCGATAAGGTGATCGATTACCACCTGACGAACGGCGGCGTATCGCGATACGAAAAGTTCAAATATTATTATACAAACCTGATACACGAGGAGATAACCCCTGAAATAATGGGTGAACTGGACAGGCTCTATTCCTCGAAGGTAGTGGAAAAGGTCGTCGCGGCCGCCGAGATAGACGGTGTTGTGGATTTCATACGGCGGCGGAACGACGAAGGGAAACTGTGTTTCGTGGTTTCAGCCACGCCCCAGGAAGAGATAAGGAGGATAACCCGGCTAAAGGGCATAGACCGGATCTTCAAGGAGGTCGTCGGATCGCCGAGGAAGAAAAGCGAGAATCTGGGATATATATTGGAGAAGTATTCGATAGAGCGGGGCGAAGCCGTTTTTTTCGGCGACGCGAAGAGTGACTATGAAGCGGCGCTTGAGAACGGCGTGGATTTTATCGGTGTAGTTGACGAAAAGAACAGGGAATTGGCGCTGATCGACGGAATAACCAGGATAAGGGATTTCCGGCACTTCGGGGCGCAATAGGGATAAAGCATTTAAGGAGGAACACGAGATGCTAAACGGCAGCACAGTACTTGTCACGGGAGGAACGGGTTCTTTCGGCAGGAAATTCACGGAGATGGTCTTCGAAAGATACAAGCCGAAAAAACTCATCATATTCAGCAGGGACGAGTTCAAGCAGCACGAGATGTCCAAGACGTTCCCTCCCCACGAATACCCCGTACGGTATTTTCTGGGGGATATCCGCGATAAGACCAGGCTTTACAGGGCTTTCGAAGGGGTAGATTACGTAATTCACGCCGCGGCGCTGAAACAGGTGCCGGCGCTCGAATATAACCCTATCGAAGCGGTAAGGACGAACGTCGCCGGCGCGGACAATATAGTGGACGCGGCCATCGATGTCGGCGTCAAAAAGGTCGTGGCGCTTTCCACCGATAAGGCCGTGAGCCCCATAAACCTGTACGGGGCGACAAAGCTCGTGGCGGAGAAGATATTCGTCGCGGCCAACGCTTACGGAGGGGAAAAAACCAAGTTTTCCGTAGTCAGGTACGGGAACGTGGTAGGTTCAAGAGGAAGCGTGATACCTTTTTATCTCGATCTCAAAAAGAAAGGCATAAATGAATTTCCGGTCACCGATAAAAAGATGACCCGTTTCTGGATAACGCTGGAGGAAGGCGTCGATCTGGTGCTAAAGGCGCTTGAAGAATCCGTCGGGGGCGAGGTCTTTATCCCGAAGATACCTTCGATGAAGATCGTTGACCTCGCCAGGGCGATAGACCCGGAGTGCGGGATAAAGGTAATAGGCATAAGACCCGGGGAAAAGATGCACGAAACGCTTGTATCCGAGGACGAAGCCAGGAACGTCAGGGTATTCGACGGGTTATACGTAATGCTCCCGCAGTTCTTCGAAAAGGCGGAAGCCCATGAAAAGTACGATTCTTGTCCGCTGGTGCCGGAAGGATTTGTTTACAGGAGCGATAAGAACGACCGGTGGCTTCACGTGGACCAGCTCCATGAAATGATAAGGATGTGACGTTATGAGGCTTATACCGTACGGCCGGCAGCATATCGACGCGAGCGACATAAAAGAAGTGGCAAGCGCGCTCGGATCGGACTGGATAACCCAGGGACCGAGGATAAAAGAGTTCGAGGACGCGCTTTGCGGGTATACCGGGGCCCTGTACGCGGTAGCGGTATCCAACGGGACCGCGGCGCTGCATATAGCGTGCCTTGCTGCGGGCATAACAAAGGACGACGAGGCAATAACCTCTCCCATGACCTTTGTCGCTTCGGCGAACTGCGTTCTTTATTGCGGAGGAAAACCGGTATTTGCCGACGTAAAGGAAAACACGGCGAATATCGATCCGGACCAGATAAAGAAAAAGATCACCGGTAGAACAAAAGCGATCATACCGGTGCATTTTGCCGGACATCCCTGTGACATTGAGGAGATAAAAGGGATCGCCGACAAGCACGGTCTCATGATAATAGAGGACGCGGCGCACGCGTTAGGCGCGGAATACGGTGGCGGCAAAGTGGGATCATGCGAGCATTCCGACATGGCGATATTCAGTTTCCATCCGGTTAAGTCGATAACCACGGGCGAAGGAGGGGCGGTCCTTACCAACCGGAAGGACCTTTATGAAAAGCTTTTGATGCTGAGAGCCCACGGGATAACAAAGGATAACGGGCGGATGTCCTCCGGCGAGGGGGCCTGGTATTACGAGCAGCAGCAGCTGGGGTTCAACTACCGTATAACGGATTTCCAGTGCGTGCTCGGCCTGAACCAGCTTAAGAAACTCGAAGAGTTCGTATCCCGCAGAAGGGAGATAGCCGGCATCTATGCCCGCGGGCTGTCACGGGAAAGCGCTCTCATGCTGCCCGGCGAGGAAGGGCCCGTAAGATCGGCGTGGCATATTTACTGCGTACGCGTTAAGGACGCCGCAAAAAGAAAGCCCTTGTTCGATCATTTGAGGAAAGCGGGCATAATTCCCCAGGTCCATTATATCCCGGTGTATTTTCATCCATATTACAAAGGGCTCGGTTACGAAAAAGGCATCTGTCCTAGGGCCGAGGATTTTTACGCGCGGGAAATAAGCATACCCCTTTACCCGGCGATGACGGATGAAGACGCGGCATATGTAATAAAGATGATCTCCAAATTCTGCGGGGAGGGAAGATGAAGGTCGGGGCGATAATACAGGCGAGAACGACTTCGACCAGGCTTCCTCGAAAGGTGCTGAAGGAGTTGCCGCGCGGCAGCGGTATCACGGTCCTGGAACAGGTGATAAGAAGGCTAAAGAGGGCAAAGAAGCTGGATGCGATAGTAGTCGCCACCACTACGGACCGGGAAGACGACCCCATCGTCGCGATCGCGGAAAAAGAAAAAGTGGACGTTTTCCGCGGCAGCAGGGACGACGTCCTGTCCCGGTATTATCTGGCGGCGAAGGAGAACGGCCTGGACGCGGTGGTGAGAGTGACGAGCGATTGTCCGTGCATCGATCCGGCCGTATTGGATATCGTGACCGAAGCGCACGTCAGGCACGGGGTGGATTACACCTCGAACACCTTGACGAGGACATATCCGCGCGGTCTTGACGTGGAAGCGATAAGTTTCAGCGCTCTTGAGACGGCGCACGAGAAGGCGGAGCTGAAATCGGACAGGGAACACGTTACCTCTTACATATACAGGACGCGTCCGGATTTTTTCAGCAAGAGACAGATAACGGCGCCGGAAGGGGATGACGCCTCCGCTATCAGGGCGACTTTGGACACGGAGGAAGATTACGGGCTCCTCTCCGCCGTGTTCGATCACCTGTATCCCGAAAATGAATTTTTCGGAGTCAATGAGCTCGTGCGCTTTTTCGATAACAATCCGTGGGCAAAAAAGATAAACGAAAAAATAAACCAAAAGAAGATATGACGGGCAAGGGCGTATCGTGAATAAGAGGGTCTCTATAATAGATTACGGGATGGGAAACCTGAAGTCCATAGCGAACGCGCTTACCGCCGTCGGGGCGGACGTAAAGGTGGCGGTATCCCCGAATGATCTTGGAGCGGCAGCCCGCATCGTGCTTCCGGGAGTTGGGGCTTTCGGCGACGGGATGAGCAGCCTTAAAGAACGCGGTTGGATGGAGGCACTGAACGAAGAGGTCATGATAAAGAAAAAAACTTTTCTCGGCGTTTGTCTCGGGATGCAGCTCCTGGCGTCGGCAAGTACGGAGCACGGGGAGCATGAAGGATTCGGGTGGATATCCGGCAGGGTGGACAAGATAAGTTCGGCCGGCGTACGAGTTCCCCATATAGGGTGGAATGACGTCAGGCTGGTCAAGAGAGAAGGGCTTTACTCGGGGATAGACGATCCACAGGCATTCTATTTCGTTCATAGTTATGTGTTCCGTCCGGATGATCCCTCCGTTGTCAGCGGGGTATGTTCCTACGGAACGGATTTTGCGGCCAGCATAGAAAAAGAGAACATATATGCCACGCAGTTTCACCCGGAAAAAAGCCATAAGAAGGGGCTGGCGGTATTGAAGAACTTCCTGGAGGCGCGGGGATGCTGAAGAAAAGACTTATACCGGTATTGCTCCTGCAGAACGGCCTGTTGGTAAGGAGCGAGCTTTTCAAGATACACCAGATAATCGGGAACCCGATACACGAGGTGCAGAGGTTCAACGAATGGAACGTGGATGAACTGGTATATCTGGATATCACTAAAGACGACAACTATGATCTAAGGAGAAGCGACGGCAAGGTGAAAGGCCTGGGCGACCCTTTAAGCATTCTCGACGCGGTGAGCGATACCTGTTTTATGCCGCTCACGTGGGGAGGGCGCATCCGCAGGGTCGAGGACATGAGAACGTTCATCAGCCACGGCGCGGATAAAGTGACGATCAATACGGCGGCCGTGAAGACCCCCGGTCTTATCACGCGGGGAGCCAGGACTTTCGGCAGCCAGGCGATAGTCGTCAGTATAGATGTCCTGCGTCATGCTGGCGGCAAAACGGAGGTATTCATAGAAGGCGGACGGACTCCAACGGGCAAGAGACCCGAGGGATGGGCCAAGGAAGCGGAAGACCGTGGCGCGGGAGAGATACTCCTGCAGTCGATCGACCGTGACGGCACGGGAGAAGGTTATGATCTCGAGCTTATCGAGGCGGTATCTTCGGCCGTTACCATACCCGTGATCGCGTGTAGCGGGGTCGGGGTTTACGAACATTACCCGCAGGCCGTCAAGGCGGGAGCGTCAGCCGTAGCGGCCGCGAACATATGGCATTTTAAGGAATTGTCCGATAAGGGGGGCAAACGCGCCCTGGCGCGCGCCCAGGTCGAAATACGCACTTAACATAGGAGAAGTATATGTCGGTCCGGTATTGCAGCAAATGTGTCTATCCGGCTATAGCGGCTACGCCGCTCACTTTCGACGACGACGGCGTGTGTTCCGGATGCCGGGTTTCCGGTCAAAAGGACACCATCGACTGGGAAAAAAGAGGCAGGATGCTGAAGGATCTGGCGGACGGGTACAAGACGGGAAGTAACTATGATATCGTCATACCCGTCAGCGGCGGCAAGGACAGTTATTTCCAGGCCCATTATGCGGTGAAAGAACTGGGCCTTAAACCTCTTCTCGTGACCTATCACGGGAACAATTATCTCCCGGAAGGAGAGTACAACCTTTTCAGGATGAGGGAGGTCTTTGACTGTGACCACATAATTGTGAGGCCGAGTGTTGAAACGCTGGTCAAGATGAACCGCATAGGGTTCAAGCTCCAGGGCGACATGAACTGGCACGCGCATTGTGGCATATTCACCGTGCCTATACAGATCGCCGTTAGATACAAAGTGCCGCTGATGATGTGGGGGGAGCACGGGTTCATGGACCTGGGGGGGATGTATTCGCACAATGATTTCGTGGAGTTCACGGCGAAATTCCGGCTTGAACACGCGCTGAGAGGATACGACTGGTACGATTTTACGGACGAAGGCCTTGAAAAACTGGGCAGGCCCGAGATCAAGGAGGGGCTGACCGCGCGGGACCTTTTGTGGGCGCGGTACCCGGGCGACGACGAGATAGACGAGGTAGGGGTGCGCGGTATATACCTCGGTAACTACGCGCATTGGGACGCGAACCGCCATTCCCGCATGGTAATGGAAAAATACGGTTGGAAACCGGCACAGAGAGAGTTCGAACGCACCTACAGGAAGATATCCAACCTTGACGACATGCACGAGAACGGTATCCACGATTATCTCAAATTCGTGAAATTCGGGTATGGCCGGGGCACCGACCATTCGTGCAAGGATATCCGCGCGGGCATAATGACGCGCGGGCAGGCCGTAGAAATGGTCAGGAAATACGATCACGTCAAGCCCAGGTTCGATCTGGACAGGTGGCTGAAATATGTGGACATGACCGAAGAGGAATTCGACCATATCTGCGACACTTTCAGGGACGGACGTGTGTGGCGACAGGAAAAGGGACAATGGGTAAAAGATAACGTCTGGGGGGAACCGTCCGCGTACGGACCGGTACACGCGACGGGTTCTTTGGTGAAATGACCATATTAATAAAGGCCGAAAAGTATGGATAAAACACGCAAGTTGTACGAGAAGGCCAGGAAATTGATGCCGGAGAGAAACAGGTTCCTTTCCGAAGAACCGGAGCTGCGTTTCCCGGACATCTGGCCCGTTTATTACAAAGGGGCCAGGGGGTGCGAGATAAGGGATCTCGACGACAGGCGATATGTCGATATGAGCTGCATGAACACGGGTTCATGTATCCTGGGGTACTCGGACGAGGATGTCGACGGCGCCGTGAAGGCCGTTATAGAAAAGGGATCGATGTCGACGCTTAATTGCCCCGAAGAAGTGGAGCTTGCCGAGCTTTTGTGTGGAATACATCCATGGGCCGACAGGGTCGTTTTCACCGGCGTCGAGAAAGAAGCCGCGCGCATGGCGGCCGACGCGGCAAGGGTAAAGACTGGCAGGGACACCGTCCTTTTCTGCGGTCGCCGGGACAAAGGTCCCTCCTTCGCGTATAACGATATCGAAGGTTTTCTTGAGGCGGCCGACAAGAACAAAGACAGGATAGCCGCGGTGGTGATGGAACCCGCGCGGGACCGCATGCCCGTAAAGAATTTCCTCGAGATCATAAGGGAAAGAACGCAGAAAGAGGGTACGGTCCTTATTTTCGACGAGACAGTGTCCGGGTGGCGTCTTAACCTGGGCGGGGCCCACATGGGGTTCGGCGTAAAACCCGACATGGCGATATTCTCAAAAAGCACGGGTAACGGTTATTCTGTTTCGGCGGTAATAGGAACCACGGAAGCGATGGACGGTTTTGGGGGAGCCGCTTGTCCGCCGGAAAGGATAGGGGCCGCGGCCGCGATAACGGCCATAAGAAAGATGCGAAAACATAACGTCGCGGCGCACCTGGTGGAAGCCGGAAAAACGGTCAGGGAGGGATGGAGGAAGGCGGCGGAGAGACAGGGGCTGAAAATAGAGGTAAGGGGTATTCCGCCTTTAAGCTGGTTTTCATTCTGCTATGACGGCCCCCTTGCGCCGGAATCTCTTTTTGCCCAGTTCATGCTTAAAGAGGGGTTTCTGGCCGTTAACATGTTCTGCGCTTCGTACGCGCACAAGAAAGAGGACGTGGAAAAGTATTTAAAGGCTTCGGAAGGGTCTTTCGGGGCCATAGCGAGGGCAATAGAGGAAGGGAACCCGGCTAAATACATGAAGTAGGCGGGGTCCACTGCAGGACAAGGGAGCCGCTGAAGCCGCGGGAAAGAGGCGATATGCGCGCAGTGAAAATAATTTTTCTTGGGACCAACGGATGGTACACGACTGAGACGGGGAATACCACGTGTGTTTTCATGGAAACGAAGGATAACTATATAGTCCTCGACGCGGGGAACGGCATTTACCGGCTTGACGAGTATGTGAAGAGCGTCGATAAACCGATCTACGTTTTCCTGAGCCATTTCCACCTGGACCATATAAGCGGGCTTCACATCCTGGCCAAGTTCAGATTTCCCCAGGGCATGACCATATGCGGGCACAGGGGAACAAGGGAGATCCTTGATGGTATCATGCGGCAACCGTTCACGGTCCCGCTCGAAGATATTCCTTTCAAGATCGAGGTAAAGGAAATCGAAGAAGGGGTCGCCTCGGCCTTTCCGTTCCACGTTGAGGCGCGAGAGGTCCCGCATTCCTCGATGTGCCTGGCCTACAGGTTCGAAGTAGAGGGCAGGATAGTGACGTATTGCACCGACGCGGGGTATTGCCGGGCGGCGGTAGAGTTGGCCCGGGACTCGAACGTGCTCATAGCCGAGTGCACGTTGAAGCCCGGCGAGAAGAACGAGAAATGGCCGCATCTTAATCCCGCGGACTCCGCGAGGATCGCGCAAGAAGCGGGAGCGGAGAAACTCGTGCTCATGCATTTTGACGCCGACAATTACCGGAGCATTTATGACAGGGAAAAAGCCCAGGCCGTGGCGGAGAAGGTTTTTAAGAACACAACGGCTGCCAGGGACGGAATGGTGGTGGAGCTGTAGAGAGATCGCATAGCGCAAAGCGCATAGCGGTTCGCGATGTGCGGTTAGCGGGTCGAGAAAGTAAATAATAAGTGATACGTGATACGCAGGCTAGAGGCACGAGGCTAGAGGCACGAGGCTAGAGGCAAGAGGCAAGAGGCAAGAGGCGAAAGAAAGGCGTTGATTACGAAGATTAAGACGCAGACGATGATCTTAGATTACGAAGATCTGATCCCCGTAATCTATTTAAATCTTCGTAATCAAATTATATAGTACGCGTTATCTGTGATCATCTGTTTTAAATCTGTGCTCATCCGTGTTTTAAGGAAAAACGAACGACGAACGGCGAACAACGGACGACGATATGAAAAATAACATGCGGGTTTATATAGTTACCGAAGGGGGCGAGGGTATCGGTTACGGACACGTAACGAGGTGCCTCTCGCTTTGCCAGGCTTTTGAAGGGGAGGGCATCTCTCCGATATTCATAATAAACGGGGATAAAAGCATTAAGAATATCATCGGCGGAAGGGACTGCGTGACGTTCAACTGGCTTAAAGAGGGGGAAAAGCTGCTGAAGATCATCGATGGTTCGGATATAACGATAATAGATTCCTATAAAGCGAGCCGCGCCATCTACGCGAAAATATCGGAACTGGCGCTTTTACCGGTCTTTCTGGACGATTACAAGAGAATAGACTATCCGGAAGGGGTCGTGCTGAACGGAGGCATCCACGCCGAAAGCCTTGCGTACCCCAGGAAAAGGGGGAAGACATATCTTCTCGGCGCGAAATACGCTCTTTTGAGAAAAGACTACTGGAAGACCTCCGGCAAGAAGATCAGGAAGAGCGTTGAAAAGATACTCGTTACGTTCGGGGGGAGCGATACGGATAACTTTACCGCCGAGGTTCTTAAAGCGCTGGACGAGGCGTATCCGGAGATATCAAGAACGGCGGTTATAGGAAAGGCGTCCGGTACGTCGCCCGTGGCAGGAAGGGCCGCGGGAGGCGGTACGCGGTTCGTTTTTGACGCGGATGCCGCGGAGATGAAGAAGGTCATGATGGAGGCCGATATCGCTGTCGCCGCCGCCGGACAAACCACATATGAACTTGCGGCGGTAGGTGTGCCCACGGTCGCGGTCTGCGTTGCCCCGAACCAGAAAATGAACCTTGTGAACTGGATGGAAAAAGGGTTTCGCGGCTGCGCGCTTGCCGGTCGCAGGATCCCGAAGGAGAAGGTCCTCGAAGGCGTGGAGTATTTTCTGCCTTACAAGAATAGAAGCGAATTTTATAAGAGCACCAGAGATCTTGTTTCCGCCGACGGGGCGCGCAACGCCGTAAAAGAACTGCTTGGCGCGTACGGTTCCGTTAAATTGAGAGGGGTCAAAAGGGACGATTGCCGTGATCTCTGGATATGGCGAAACCATCCCAGGGCGAGAAAATGGAGTTTTTGCCATGACGCGATAAGTTATCCCGACCACGAAAAGTGGTTCGCCAAAAAGCTCGGGGATAGAAGGGCGCGGATATATATCGCTGAAGACATCCGCGGCCGAAAGATCGGGCAGGCGCGTTTTGAGGTGTTTCCCTCGAGCGCGATGATCAGCGTGAACCTGAACCCCATGTTCTACGGCAGGGGGTTCGGTTCAAAGGTAATAGAGGGCGCGACCCGGACCTTTCTCGAAGAAAGGCCGCAGGTAAAAGAGATAACGGCCGAGGTAAACGCGGCGAACATAGCGTCGATCAAGGCCTTTAAAAGAGCCGGATACGAGTTCTCGTCAAAGGAGCGGAAAGCCGGCGAGAACGCCGATATCTTCAAGTACAGGACCTAAAATGGCGAAGAAGAAAAGATCCAACAGGTGTTTGATGGTAGCGGAGGTGTCAGCCAACCACGGCCGGAACTTAAGGCAGGCTGTGGCCATGATAAGGAAGGCGAAGGAATGCGGCGCCGACGCGGTAAAGTTCCAGACGTACACTCCGGATACGCTTACGATCGATTCGGACAGGAGTTTCTTCAGGGTCAAACACCCCAAATGGAAGGGGCAGACGCTTTACCAGCTTTACGGGAAGGCATATACGCCCTGGGAATGGTTCGCGAAACTCAAAAAAACGGCGGATTCCGAAGGTATCATGTTCTTCTCGACCGCTTTTGACAGGACGTCGGTCGATCTTCTCGAGAAGCTCAATGTGCCCGTTCATAAAATAGCTTCGTTCGAGCTTGTCGACCTGCCGCTCATCGAGTACGCGGCAAAGACCGGTAAACCCCTGATCATGTCCACGGGCATGGCGACGAAGGCGGAGATAAAAGAAGCCGTGGATGTCGCGAGAAAGGCCGGGGCTAAGGATATAACGCTTTTAAAATGCGTGTCGAGTTATCCGGCGGAACCGCGCGAAATGAATCTCCTGACCCTGCGGGATATGAAGGAGAGTTTCGGCTGCCCGGTCGGCCTTTCGGACCACAGCATGGGGATAGGCGCATCGATAGCCGCGGTTGCCCTGGGGGCGACCGTGATAGAGAAGCATTTTACCTTATCAAGGAAGATAAGGACGCCGGACAGCTTCTTCTCGATCGAGCCGGATGAGCTGGAAAGGCTCATCGTGAACGCGAGAATAGCGGAGAAGGCCGTGGGGAAGGTCCGTTACGGCCTTACCGGGGACGAAAAGAAGAGCAAGGCGTTCAGGCGGTCGCTTTTCGCGGTCAAGGATATAAAGAAAGGAGAAGTTCTCAACGCCGAGAACGTGAGGTCCGTGAGGCCCGCGAACGGCCTGAGCCCCAAATACGCGGACGCGGTTTACGGCAAAAAGGCGAAAAAAGGCATCAAAAAAGGCACCCCGCTGGGGTGGGAGCATATATCGTGAAGGAACTCATCAGAAATTGCCAGCATTACGGGTCCCATCATACCTTTCTTTTGAGGGGGCGGGACGGTAACGTGGTCGGGGTCGAGAAAAAGACCTTCAGCGAGACCGGGATCCGGGACCTGGACCGTGAGGCGGAAGGACTGGAATGGTACTGCCGCCTGATCGGCAGGGACGCGTCCGAGATGATCGGTTCTTTCGAAAAGGCCGCCGGGTACGGACGGCTGGAAATAAAATACCACGACGGCGCGGTTATAACGACGCCCGCCAGTCCCGATCTTGTCAAAGGAAAGCTGAGGGCGGCGGTCGAGCATTATCTCGAGGTATTCGGCAGGGACTCTTTCAGGTTCTCGCACGGTGATTATTTTCTCGGGAACATAGTCTACACGGGCGACAGGGTCGCCTGGGTGATAGATTGGGAACACTTCAACGACAAGCTTCCCGCGGGATATGACGCGCTGAATTGCGTAACCCAGGTATTTCTTTCCGCGCACGGGAAGAAAAGGCGGTATTCGAGGGAAAGCGTTGAATCGGCCCGCGCTCTTATCGCGAAAATATCCGAAAGAGCGGCTTTGCCGGAAGAGGCGATCTCCTCCCCGGCGCTCTGGTGCAGGAACACGGCTGCCGAACGCAGTGATGTCTGGGGAGGCCAGCACGGCAAACTTCCTCATCTTGATTATCCGCGCGAGACCTGCGCGGAGGTGGACAGGATAATAGGGGTCATGAACGGAGGCGGGATATGAAAAAAGAGATAGTAGCGCTCATACCGGTCAAGGGTTCGTCGGAACGGGTGAAAGCCAAGAACACGAGACCCTTCCACGACACCAGCCTGTATGAACTGAAGCTCAGGCATATGAAGGAAGTCGGGGGATTCGCGAACGTCATAGTGTCTTCCGAGAGCAAGGATATACTCAGGGCGGCGAAAAAGACGGGATTTGACACCCACCTCCGTGATCCTAAATATTCCACGAGCACGGTCCCCATGAGCGACGTCTATTCATATATCGCCTCCGAGATAAAGGGGGAGCATATCGCGTGGGTCAACGTTACTAACCCGCTGGCGGGGCCGGAAGTATATGAAAAAGCCATAGAAAAATATAATTCCATGGGCCCCGGGCATGACTGTCTTTTGAGCGTTTCGGAGATGAAAGAATACCTTTTCCATGACGGCAGGCCTGTCAATTTCCGTCCCAACCCGTGGCCGAGATCCCAGGACCTCCAGGACGTGTATGCCATGTCCTTCATAATAAACATCCTCAGGAGAGAGGACATGGTCAGGTGGGGTTCGTGCGTCGGCGAGAAGCCGTATTTCTTCTGCCTGGACAGGGTTACCTCGAAGGACGTGGATTTTCAGGAGGATTTCGATTTTTGCGAGACGATCTATAAGAAGCGCTGTGAAGCCGTGAAACAGGAGAGTTGCAGGTGACGGAAATTTTGAATTTCTCACATGACCGTAACGCGCCCTTCGAGCGGTCCGCTGCCGAGCTGAGGGACACTATAGACGCCTTCGCCGTCCGTCCGGAGTTGAACGGGTTGTATGACCATTTCGAACGTGATTATTCGTTGCCGCGCGACGTGGTGAGGCAGCAGATAAGGAAATATCTTGAAAAGGCGTATGATTATAAGACATGCCGGTTTTCGGAGGATCTCTCCACGCGAAAGATCGCCTATATGGCGCTTAGACACATAGCATATCTACTGTACGTGGTTTTCACGTCGAGAAAATATGGAAAGCCCCCCAAGCGGTACGAACTGATATGCGAATGGGTCCTCGAGGGCGAAGAGATCGACCGGCTTTCCAGGCTCATCGGCCTTTTCGGGCGGGAGAATGTTTTGATCACTACCCCGTGCCCGGTGAATAAGCCGGGCTATAATATCGAATATCGTCCCTCCCCCTCCGCGACCCAAACCCAAAAGCAAAGTTTTTATGTCCCCAGGCTTTATGACCGGGAAGAGACGCTCAGGGCCTTTTCCCGGGAGATGCGCGAACTTAAGGTTTACGCGGACCTCTCGCGCAGGACAGGAGTGAACCTTCTGCCGGTCGCGGGCCATATAGTTAACCAGTACCTGTATTATACCTCTATATTCAAGCATAACCGGGCTAAATACTGTATACAGGAACGCCATTACCAGACAAGCGCCATAAAGAACTTCCTGTTCCGTAAATACGGGGGCAAGTGTTCCGCGGCCACGCAGAAGAATATCCACCAGATCTCCAACTGCGGGTTTTATTATGACGCCGATGCTTTTTTCTCCCTGGGCAACAGGACCGCGGAAAGGGCTCTTGATTACGGCGCCAGGATCGGGCAGGTCGTGCCCGTAGGTTCGCTCTTCATGGAGCACGCCTGGTTCAATGGCGCGAAAGACAAGGGCCGTCCGGATAAGAGATACGATATCGTCTACCTGGGGATAAATTTCGCGAGGGCCAAAGACAACCTGGACAGCTATGCCTCTTTCGTCGACGACTATTACGAGACCTTCAGGTGGCTGGCCAGACTTTCCAGGGAAAACCCGGCCCTCAAGATAGGTATCAAGCATCACGGGAGCAACCATATCGACGAAAAAGAGACGGATATCATAAAGGGCAGCAATATCGAAACAATAGACCAGAAATTGAATTCTTACGATATTGGTTTCAGCTCAAGATGCGCCGTGACCTATTGTTCGACGATGGGATATGAGCTTATTGCCCACGGTCTGCCGGTCCTTTTCCTGGACCCGGACAGGAGGAACGTCACGTGGTTCTCCGAGAAAAGCCTGGTGGACAATTGCCGTGTCACCACTTATAGCCAGTTTGACAGGGCGATAAAGGACCTGCTCGGGGGCAAGAACGCGCGCATGGAGACCGATGATATCTGCCTTAACAGCGCGGACGTTTCGGGAAGGATATACGAATATTTCAGGAAAGAGGTGAAGATATAATGGCGATCGAAAAGATAACAAGCGGCAATATCTCCGAACTGAACGAACGCTTCGAGCGCTCGCTGGACTGTTATTTCGCGAACGGCGAATTGAAGCCCGAATTCATAGAGCATGTCAAATGCCCGAACTGCGGTAAGGGGGAAGGGAGATCCTTCAGGCAGAAAAGGTTCAATTATGTCCGGTGCGATAGCTGCGGAATGGTCTATGCCTCTCCGAGGTTCACGGAAAAGATAAACGAGGAGATCCATTCTCAGGACAAGTACGTCGAACACTTCAAGTGCAAGGTCATACCGTCCATCGATTACAGGAGAAACGTTCTCGCCGGGAACAAATACCGGCAGCTCGCGGAGTTCTTTGACGGCCCCGGCAAGGTCCTGGATATAGGGTGCGGCCTGGGCGACGTGCTGAGCGTTTTCAAGGAACACGGGTGGGATTGCACGGGCATAGATTTCAACGATTTTGCCGTAAAATACGCCGACGAGCATTTCGGGGTAAAGATAATCAAGGAGAATATCTTCAATATCAGCACGGAAGAGCGGTATGACCTCATCATGCTGTGGGGCGTGCTCGAGCACGTCTACGCGCCGCATGAACTTTTGAAGAAGGCCAATTCGTTGCTGAAAAAAGGGGGGCTTCTTCTGGTCGAGGTCCCGTCGGCGGATTCCCTGCTGGTCAGGTACTGTGAGCAAACGGGAGCGGAGGCCCACAGGACGTTCGAGTCGGCGAGGCATATAATGCTTTTTTCGCGTAAGGCGCTCCTGGACATGTGCGGAAAAAACGGGTTTACATGCGAGAAATTGGTAAGTAACGGCCTGGATATAGCGACGCTCTCCAGGATGGACGGCCTTGGGATCCCCGAGGAGGAGACGGGGAAATTGCAGAAACTGCTCGACGACTCGCTGCAGGGTGATCTGCTCCGGGGGTTTTTCAGGAAAAAGCGCAAATAAAGGGGTATATCCGGGACATGGCGAAAATATTGCTTATACATCCGCCTTTCGGCACCGGGGACGATAAACGTCCGCCGGACATCTTTGATCCGCATTTCCCCTGGGGCCTTGGCTATATAAGCGGGACGCTTAAGAAAGAAGGATACGATATCAAGGTCTTTGACATATACGTCCACCAGTGGGACAAGGCCGAGACCCTCGAAAAACTGAAGCTCGAGGAATACGACCTCGCGCTGATAACGGCCATGGCGACGCAATATTTATACGTGAAATGGCTGGCCGGGGAGCTCAAAAAGAACCAAAAAGTGTGTAAGGTGATCCTCGGCGGCCAGCTTGCCACGTTCAGCCATGAAGTCGTCCTCAGGAATACGGCGGTCGATATCTGCGTCATAGGGGAAGGCGACGTAACGATAGTGGATCTTGTAAAGAACATCGATACTCCTCGCAGTGTTAAAGGGATAGCGCTCGGGGATGGAGATAAAGTGCTTAAGACCGGCCCCAGGGAGCTCATCAAGGACATCGACAGCATCCCGAACCCCGCGTACGAGCTTTTCAGGATGGATATTTACAGGACGAACAAGCTTTATATACACCATAAATCGGCGGTCCTGTACAGCGAGCGGAAAAGGCCGCACGTGATGGCGATGATCACCGGGAGGGGGTGTCCCTTCGGTTGTAATTTTTGCAGCAGGACCTTCAGGAATATAAGGATAAGGTCCGTCGAATCGATCGTGAGGGAGATAGATTTTTTCATCAAGGAATACGGCGTAGGCGGCATAAACTTCGTGGACGAACTGCTGTTCCTAAAACAGGACACGATAGACCGCCTGGCGGAAGAACTCGGGAAGAGGGGGATCCTGTGGAACGGGCAGGCGAGGGTGGATACCATAAATCTTGAACGCCTGGAATTTTACAAGAAGAACGGCCTGGTCTCCATAGGGTTCGGAGTGGAATCGGGAAGCGACCTCATGCTCGAGAAGATGAATAAGGGCATCACCAGAGAGAAGATAGAAAGGGCGATACGGAAGACGCTGGAAGCGGGCCTGCATCTCAAGATGACGCTGATCTTCGGGTATCCGGGAGAAACCCGCGAGACCCTGGAAGAGACGGTCGACATGTTCAGGCGCCTCAGGCATCCCGGCAGGAGGTTCTGTATTTTAACTCCTTTGCCCGGGTCGAAAGTCTATGAGTCGGCGAAGGAAGAGGGATTGATCTCCGATGAGGACGAATACCTTTCCAGCATATGCGAAGGGTATTGGAGAAGGGCCGTGAACATGACGGGGTTCGGGGATGACGAATTCGAGAAGGTCCGCTCGGAGACCGAAAGGAAGATGAGGGAGAATTATAAAGAATATCTTTCATCGCTGCCTCAGGACGAGGCGCGAGAACAATATTTACTGTGTGAAGAGGATTTCGAAAAGGATTTTATCAACAGACCGAAAGTGCAGTAGGGCCGGATATCAAGGAGGATGGATATGAATAACGGGAAAAACGCAAAAAAGGGCCTGAATATAATGGTGACGGGCGGGTCGGGCTTCCTCGGAAGCCATATAGCGGACGCCTTGACGGGCGCCGGGCACAAGGTGACCATATTCGACATCAAGGAGTCGCCGCATCTCAGGGCCGGGCAGCAAATGGCCCGGGGGGATATTCTTGACGCGGAAGAACTTGTCCGCCGGATGAAGGGCATGGACGTCGTGTTCCACCTCGCGGCGCTGGCCGACCTCGACGCGGCCTACGACAAACCCCACGAGACGATGAAGATCAACGTCCTGGGGACGGCCAACGTGCTGGAGGCCGCCCGTATCAACAACGTGGGCCGGGTGGTGTTCGCCAGCACCATATACGTGAACAGCCGCACGGGATCGTTCTACCGGGTGAGCAAGCATTCCTGCGAGCTGCTGTTCGAGGGGTACCACGAGAGGTACGGCCTGGATTACACGATCCTCCGGTTCGGAACGCTCTACGGCCCTCGCGCCAGCGACAATAACAGCGTTTTCAGGTACCTGAAAGAGGCGCTGGATACCGGGAAAATAAAGTACAAGGGGACGGGCGAAGAGGTAAGGGAATATATTCACGTCCGCGACGCGGCCAGGATATGCGCGAAGATCCTGGACGGCGATTTCAGGGGCAAGACGCTGATCCTGACCGGCCACCACCGCATGAGGTTGGAAGAACTCCTGAACATGGTGAAGGAAATACTCGACAGCAGGGACAGGAAGATAGAGATAACCTGCAACCCGAAGGAATCGGAATCGCATTACGTCCAGACCCCGTATTCCTACATACCCCGCGTAGGCGAAAAGATAATAACCAATACCTACTGCGATCTCGGGCAGAGCCTTGTCGAGATACTGGACGAGATCGGGTCGAAAAGGTCCCATAAAGAGATAGAGATAAAGATCTGAAGGCAAAAAGATGAAGAATAATAAGTTCGAGACGATTAAGAACCTGGGATATCTGATAAAACGGAGGCCGGGAGCGCTTGCCTGGTTCACCGGTGTAATAACCCTCGCCGGTGTCCTGGAGGCCTTCGGCATAGGTCTGTTGTATCCCATCATGAGCGTGCTGGAGGACCACGCGAAAAGAGCGGGATACGTGACGCGGGTCAATGACCTGCTGGGGACCAGCCTGACGGAAAGCGTATTCATAACCGCGCTTCTCTCGACGGCTCTTTTGCTTTTCATCCTTCGTGGCCTGTCCATAATAGGTTCGTATTACGGGCAATACCGGCTGACCGAGGGGCTGCGAATAGATTTCCAGTCGACCATATTCACGAATGATCTGGACCAGGAATACGAATATTTCGTGAAACACAGGACAGGGGACCTGGTGCAGAAACAAATGATACACACCGAAATGGCCGGGGACGCGGTCCTGTACTCCTGCCAGATAGCCCGCAACCTTTTTACCGCCGCGTGTCTTTACGTGACGCTTTGTATCGTTTCGCTGAAAGGGGCGCTAATGCTCACGGGGATAATGGCCGTGCTGACAGTGGTAGCGCTTATAGTTTCCAAAGTGAAGATATACGCGGCTTCACAGGAACATGCCGACCTGCAGAAGAGGGCGTATTCCATCGCGGTCGAGACGATGACGGGCATAAGGCAGGTAAAGGCTTTCCTGGCCGAGCAATTCTTCTCGAAAAAATTCGGAGAAACGATTACAAGGAAAGCCGCTATCTACAGGAAGAACGCCACCATAGGCCAGATGCCCACGCCTGTCATGCAGACGAGCGTCCTGGTGGGGGTCGTAGCGGTGCTTTTTCTCGCGTTCAGGTATAAAGGCAGCGTGAGCGGACTCCTTCCCCTGGTGGTCGTTTTCGGGGGAGGCGCTTACAGGATAATCTCTTCCGTGGCGGGACTCAACAGCAGCTTCATGCAGATAGCGCACCTCTTGCCTTCGGTGAACATAGTCGCGGACCTCTTGAAGTGGAAGCCCGTTCATGAAAACCTTGCCGGGGCGGGCCGTTTTGAAAAGGATATAGTCTTCGAGGAAGTGGAATTCTCGTACCCGAGGGAAGGGTTCAAGCTTTCCGGCATCGACCTCGAGTTCGAGAAAGGGAAATTTTACGGTATCGTGGGGTCTTCCGGCAGCGGGAAATCCACTCTGGTGGACCTTATCATAAAGTTCTATCACCCCGGGAGGGGCAGGATACTGGTCGACGGGAAGGACCTTAAGGGGATGGACGCGCGCTCCTGGCGCAAGCAGATCGGCCTCATAAGCCAGGAGACGTTCATATTTAACGGGACAATAGAGGAGAACATATCTTTCGCGGTGGACGAGGCGGAAAAGGATACAGGCAGGATAGAGGCAGCCGCGAGGACCGCCGACCTGCACGACTTTATTAAAAGCCTGCCGGAAGGTTACGGGACGATTGTGGGAGAAAGAGGCCTCACGCTCTCCGGGGGGCAGAGGCAGCGGCTCGCGATCGCGAGGGCCGTTTACAGGGATCCCGAGATATACATATTCGACGAGGCGACGAGTTCCCTGGACACGCATTCGGAGAAAAGGATACAAGGGGCCATAGAAGAACTGAGCCGGTCAAAGACCGTCATAGCGGTGGCCCACAGGTTGTCCACGGTGGTCCATGCCGACGAGATCATCGCGATGAAGGACGGCAGGATAATGGAAAAAGGCCCTCATTCGGATCTGATGGAAAGGGAAGGTTTCTACGCCGGGCTATACACGCACCAATACTCCGCGGAACGGAGACAGAAGGAAGGGGACGCGGTAAGCTCTTAAGGCGGGTAAAGATCATGGAACGATCGGGTAAAGAACTGATAATACTTGTGGATAAGGCCGGGCTGGCGGCCGCAGGCCGTTCGCTCCTGGAAAGGTGCGATCGTGTTGCCATGACCCCGGACGCGATACTCGCCTTAGAGGAAGAAGGTCTGTCCTTTTCCACGTTCGACGATATTTACGGGTACAGGCAGTTTCGCGAGGACAACCTAAGGATGATGGATGAGACGGAAGACCTGTTCAGGGATCTGGACAGGAAATACAGCGCGTCTTTGGAGTATCCCCGCGCTTTTACGGGCAATATACTGTGGTTCCTGGTGTTCTTTGCCAACGCCCTTTATCTTTCGAAAGTGTGCCGGTGGGCTAAGAACAACTATACTAAGGTCCATTTGGCCGGTAGCGCTAAGTACGACAGGCCGCTCAGGATAGACCTGGATTTCTCCGAAAGGGGGCTCGCGTTCTGCGATTTTAACCGGGAACTGGCCAGCAAGGTCAGCATGCTGAGGGATGTTTTATCCCCGGATTGTTACTGGAGCGCCAATGCCCCCCAAAGGGGCGCCGGACGGCCCGTCGGTAGACAACAGCTGTTATTTTCCGCGAGGCAGACGGTCAAAAAGCCTTTAGTCAGAGCGAGAGCGTTTTTTGAAGAACATTCAGGTAAAGATAAGGATGTCATATTCGTAGTGCGGGACAGCAATGAAGTGAATTTCGTAAAAAGACACATGGGGGATGTTGCTCTCAAGAAACCGCTCAAGAGAATGCTCGAGGACGCGTTCGAAGGGCGTTTGGAGAAGCAGGATATCGAATGCTCTTTCGAAACAGAGATCCGGAGTTTCGCGTTGAAATGGTTCCCGGAATTCGAAAAGCGCGTCCTGGAAGCGTTCGAGGCCTATTTTGAAAAAGCGGTTCGCTGTCTCCGGGCATTTATGGACAAAGTAGAGGAAGCGTTCAAAGCGGACTCCCCGAAGGCGGTGTTCTATTCGTTTTCCCCCAACAGGGTATACGAGGACGTGCTCGCTTACGCGGCGAACGAGAGGAACATACCCGTGTTCGCTTTCTGGCATGTCGGTTCTCATGAAAAAGACAAGGATATTTACGCGAAGTACCTGGAGAGCAATGAAAACGTGAAAATGGATGTCCTGGAGGTAAGCAAATTCTACAACCTGCATCTGGACCGGAAGAGCGGCAGGGGCAAAGGTATTTTATACTTCCCCGGGATCTTTAATTCATACAACTACAAGGATCTCATGGTCAACGTTCCCGATAGAGCGCTTTTTGAGGTTACCAGGGACATAGTGGAGGTTGTCGGCGAGTTCGGCGCGGAGATGGATATAAAGATACACCCTAATGACGAAGAATACAATTATACGTATTTCAGCAACCTGCTGAAGGCAAAGGGGGCCGGGAACATCGGCATACTCAGGGGATTCCCGGCGGAAAAGATAATGAAGCATTACAGTCTCTTTATATTCGATTACGCCGGGACCAGCTTGATACCGGCTGCCGGGGTTTTCGACACGCCGGCTATATTGTATATAACCGACGATAGTGTTTTGAGGGAGAAAGCGATCCCGGACCTGGAGAGAAAGTTCCATATGGCTCGGCACAGATCCGATCTTGTGAAGCACATTAGCCTTTATGTGCAGGGAAAACTGGAAACAAAAATAACGGGTGAGCACGCTTTCCCGGCAGGGGAAGAAGCCCCTTGCGTTAAGATGGCAGGGTATGTGAAGAGCGTGATCGATACCGTAAAAACCTGAATGGAGCGGCCTAAAATGGAAAAAATAAGAGATATACGCGAAGCTTTTGAAAGACCGGGATTGGCCCGGATAGTCGGGGCGCACGACGGGCTTACGGCGAAGCTTGTGGAGAAGAACGATTTTGACGGGGTGTGGGCGAGCGGCCTCGAGATATCCGCTTCCTACGCTATCCCCGACGCCAGCATTCTCACGATGTCGCAATACCTGGAAAGGGCCTGTGAAATGAAAGACGCGGTATCGATCCCCGTCGTCGCGGACTGCGATACCGGATACGGCAATTCAAACAACGTGATACACATGATCAAGAAGTATGAAGCGGCGGGGATCTCCGGAGTATGCATAGAGGATAAGAGGTTCCCCAAAGTGAACAGCCTTCTCGCGGAAGGAAGGCAGGAGCTCGCTCCGATAGCCGAATTCGTGGGCAAGATAATGGCCGCGAAGAACGCCCAATGCTCGGAAAGGTTCATGGTAATAGCGAGGGTGGAAGCCCTTATAGCCGGGTGGGGGGAGCAGGAAGCCCTTCTCAGGGCCGAAAAATACGCCGAGGCCGGGGCGGATGCCATCCTGATACATTCCAAGGCGAATACCGCCGATGAAGTCATAAGTTTCGCCCGAAAGTGGGACAGGAGGCTGCCTTTGGTCATAGTGCCTACCAATTATCCGTCGGTCATGATGGATCTTGGTGAGAAGGAGCTGCTTGATCTGGGCATAAAAATGGTGATCTTCGCGAATCAGGGATTAAGAAGCGCTATCAGGGCCATAAACGACACTTTCGCCGAGATAAAACAGGCGGGAGGCATACATACGGTGGATGGGAAGATCGTCAGTCTTGATGAAGTTTTCCACCTGCAGGGCATGACCGATTTCAAGAAGCAGGAGAAGGAATACCTGAAGTCGGAGAATGAAGATGTTGCCGTTATCATGCCCGCTGCCGGGAAACCGGCCCACCAGGATTCCATCGTGCCGCTGCTCACGGACAGGCCGCTTTGCATGATAGATATCAACGGGAAGACCCTGCTTGAAAGGAATCTGAACACCCTGAAGGAATTGCGTATCAAGAACGTGAATATGGTTGTCGGCTACAAGAAAGAGAGCATCCTCAAGGGGCTCGACCTGGACGGCATAAATCTCATCACGAACGACGATTACAGGACCAAACACCTGCTCCATTCCATCATGCTTGCCGAGCGGGAGATGAAAGACAGGACGCTTATAGTCTACGCCGACATACTGTTCGATAAGAATCTCGTCAGCAGGATCCTGGGTCTCAAGGAGGACATAGTCCTGGTGGGGGATAACACCTACAAGAAGTATGGGAAACGCAACAAGAAACTCGAGCTGATCAAAACATCCGAACCCATGACCACCGGCAAACGGGAGATCGCCAACGACGAACTTTTTAGCGTGGAGAGGATCGGCAGGGAAGTGGACGAGGCACCCTCGAATTTTGAATTCGCGGGCATAGCTTATTTGTCAAGGAAAGGGACGCAGTCGCTGAAAAGACTTTATTGCGAAAGGAAAAAAGAATTGGAAGGCGGGGACGAAAGGTTCCATGAAGCCGGGGGTTTCGACCAGGCGTCATTTACGGATATAATACAGGAAGCGATCGACAGCGGGATTTCGGTAAAGGTGTTGCCCGTGAATTCCGGTTGGATGGAGATACATGAATTCGAGGATTACAGGTTCGCCTGTGAAAAGATAAAGTAAGGGGAAAAAGGATATGGCCAGGAAAGGAAAGATTTTGATCATGTCCCCGAACCTCAAAGGGGTGAAAGGCGGCGTCAACCGTATCCAGCCGAGCCTCGGCGTGGGGTATCTGGCGGCGGTCCTCGAGAGAGAGGGGCATGAGGTCCACATACGCGACACGGCGCTCGAAGGGCACGGCAATGAAGTGCTTCTGGAGGACGGGAAGACGATCATGAGGGGGGAATCGGACGCCGAGATCGCGAAATACGTCTCATCCCTCGGTCCGGATATCGTGGGGATCTCGGTCCTTTTTTCCAATCTCGCGGAACATGCCCATAAGATCGCGAAGATCGTAAAGGAAACGGATCCGGATATCAAAGTCGTCATGGGCGGCAATCACATAACCAATTCCGCCCGGGACTATATCTATGCCCTTACGCCGGGAAACGAAGATTCGAATCTCGGCAGGATCTTTTCCGATATGGAAGACCGTAATATCGATTACGCCATGGCCGGCGAATGTGATTTCCAGTTCGCGGAACTGGTGGACGCTTTATTGAACAAAAAGGACCCGAAAAACATCGCCGGACTTGTTTACAGGAAGCCCGGGTGCGGGACGCCGGACGCGAACGTTACGGTCAATCCCAATTTCTCGGACAGGCCGGATATAAGGAGATTGCCGCATCCCGCGCGGCATCTCATGAACATGGAAGGATATTTCAAAATAGATCTTTTTCATTCGACCAAATCGCATTCGGAAAGGGTCCTCAACGTCATGGCGGCGCGGGGTTGCCCGGAAAAGTGCGCTTTTTGCACCACTCCTTCTACGTGGGGCAACAGGATCAGGTGGAGGGATCCCCTGGATATTTACGAGGAGATCGTCTCATGCGTCGAAAGATACGGCATCGGAGAGATCCAGTTTGAGGACGATACGTTAACAAGCAGCAAAGCGCACATAATGGACCTGTGCGAACTCATGGAACCCCTGGGCATCCCGTGGTGTACCCCGAACGGGACGAAGGTCAATTATTACATGGAACACCAGCTCGAGATGTTCAGGAGAATGGCGAAGGCCGGATGCTACCAGGTAACGTTCGGGTGTGAAAGCGGAGTGCAACGGGTACTTGACCGGATAGTCCGCAAGAATCTGCGTATCGAACAGATACCGCGCGCCATAGATAACGCTAAAAAAGCCGGCCTTTTGGTGCATACCTTCTGGATCGTCGGGTTCCCGGGCGAGACCAGGCGGGAGATGGAAGAGACCGTGGAATTCGCCGCACGGGCCGGAGCTGACAGTTATTCTATATCCACTTTCTCGCCTTTGCCCGGCACGCCCATTTACAGGCAGGTCGTAAAGGAGAATCTCTGGTGGGACCCTGAAGTCAGGACGAAAGACATGCTTTTCAGGAATTCCCTTATCAGGGTCGACGAGTTCAGCGGTCCGGAGGAATTCCAGGCGTGGGTGGACGAGAAGAACGCCCATCTTAACGGTCTACTTGAAGAAAAGGACCCGGAGCGGGCGAAATGGGTGCGCGAGAGCAATGCGAGACGCCTCAGGCACGAGGCGAAGTTCAAATATACCTGATCTTACAAAGGATGATCGAAGATGATAGATTGTTCGGATTTTTTTGAAGCGCTTAAAAACAGGAACCTGGCCTTTTTCACGGGCGTTCCGGATTCTTTGCTCAAGGATATCTGCGCCTGTATTTCCGATAATACGGGACCGGGAAACAACATCATCGCGGCGAATGAAGGGAACGCCGTCGCTTTGGCTGCCGGTTATCACCTGGCTACAGGAGAGATAGGCACCGTATACATGCAGAATTCAGGGCAAGGGAACGCGGTCAACCCCTTGACCTCCCTGGCGGACCCCGACGTTTACGGGATACCCATGCTGATGATCATCGCCTGGAGGGGTGAACCCGGAGGGAAGGACGAACCGCAGCATCTTAAACAGGGAAAGATCACATTGGAGATGCTCGACACCCTTAATATTCCTTATTCTGTTTTGCCGGAGGACACGATGGGATCCGGGAAGGTCCTGGATAGAGCTGTTGGATATATGGGGGACAAAAAGGCTCCGTACGCGTTGATCGTCAGGAAGGGCATTTTTGGGCCATATGTTACGCGGGACGTTGATATGCCGACCGGCGGACTTATGAAAGAAGAAGCGCTTAAACTCGTGGTCGGGAGTGTAGGGGAGCGGGACGTGATCGTCTCCACGACGGGAACGACCTCGAGAGAACTCTTCGAGCACAGGAAAGAGATCAAAGAAGGCCAGGGGAGGGATTTCTTGACAGTCGGTTCCATGGGGCATGCTTCCTCCATTGCTTTGGGGATAGCGCTCAGGAAGAAGGAACGGGATATTTATTGTCTGGACGGCGACGGGGCGGCCATCATGCACATGGGAGCGCTCGCCGTTATAGGCGACCAGTGCCCCCAGAACTTCAGACACATCATTTTTAATAACGGGGCCCATGATTCCGTGGGAGGGCAACCGACTGCCGGGTTCAGGATCGATTTTCCGGCTATCGCCATGGCTTGCGGGTACAAGGCGGCATTCAAGGCGGAAAACGCGGAGGAGATAGTGGAAAAGATGTCTTTATTGCGGGAGATTGACGGCCCGGCCCTGTTGGAAATAAGGGTAAGGAAAGGCTCGAGAAAGGACCTGGGACGTCCTTCGGTATCGCCGGTAGAAGGGAAAAAAGCTTTTATGGATTTTTTGTTCGAAAAGGATAAAGATCGCCAATCTCCGGAGGGATAGTGTTGAATTATCGCATGCCGACGAACATAAATTTTGGTAAAGATTGCCTGGCCGGTCTGGCCGATGTTATCGCGCCTGGCCCGGCGGGGAAAGTCCTTGTTTTCACGGGAACAGGATCGGCTAAAATTTCAGGCGCTCTTGACCGTATAACCGGGATATTGTCCGGGTGCAACCCGGTCTTTTTTGAAGGTATAGAGCCCGATCCCGCCTTAGAGAGCCTGGAAAGAGGCATAGAAGTGTGCAGGCGGGAGGTCCCGGACCTCATCATAGCGGTCGGCGGAGGCAGCGTTATCGATTACGCGAAAGCGGTTTCCGTCCTGGCGGGGGAAGAAGGGGAAGTGTCGGATTTCTTCAGGGGCGGACGGAAACTAAAAGGCGGCAGGGCCGCGTTTATCGCGGTCCCGACCACTTTCGGCACTTCGAGCGAGATAACCCCTTACGCGGTGATGACCGATACGGTAAACGGTATCAAGATCACCCTGGAAGACGCGAGCATATTCCCGGACCGGGCGTTCATTGACCCGAAATTTACCTTGACGATGCCGGAAGAGCTCGTGGCCGCCTCCTGCGCGGATCTCCTGTCCCACGCTGTCGAGGCGTACTGGAACGTGAACGCCACGGAACTCACGGATATTTTCGCGTTGCAGGCCATAAGAACTTTCATGGGATCCTACAAGCGGACGTTCGAATCCCCCGCCGATACGGCAGCCAGGGGAAGGATAGTCCTGGCGGGCATATGCGCCGGATTGGCTTTTTCGAACACCAGGACAACGGCGTGCCACTCCATCTCATATCCGATGACCGCTGTCTTCGGCGTGCCTCACGGCATGGCATGCGTTTTAACGCTGGGCGAGATGCTGGAGTTCAATTCGACGGCTAGCGGGGAAAAGCTCCTGGCGTTGTGCGGCGCCATGGATTGCGGTGATGTGCGGGAAGCGAAACAGAAAATAGGATCTATCCTGAAAGATCTGCGCATTAAAACAAGATTAAGGGATTACGGCCTGAAAAAGGGCGATCTTGCCCTTATCCTGGACAAGGGGTTCACCCCGGAGAGGATGGCGAACAATCCCGGTAAGGTCACCAGGGACGACCTGGAAAAAATGCTGGAGAGGATATATTGATGAAGAGACCCGAACAATTCAAGGTGCTGCTGGTCCTGGCTAACGGCTACATGGACTCACTGATACCGCCGAACATCTCGCTCTTGTCGGCCTACCTGAAGAGAGAAGCTTTCCAGGTAAGGCTTTTCGACACCGTTTTTTATAAAACAAAGGAAAAAACAGGCGACGATGTCCGGTATGAAACGCTGCAGGTCAAATCGGCTAACGTGGCCGAGTATGGCGTTACGCGCAAAGACGGTGACCTGATCGGGGATTTCAGAAAAGCCGTACTGGAATACGAACCTGACCTCGTAGCGCTGTCGACGATAGAGGCTACGCATCCCCTGGGCATGTCGCTCCTGCGGAGCATAAGCGATATCGAGGTTGAAAAAATAGTAGGGGGGATATATACCACTATCAGCCCGGATGAAGTGATAAATGAAGATTGCGTCGATATCATCTGTATCGCTGAAGGGGACAACGCGCTGATCGAGCTGTGTCACAGGATGAGGAAGGGAGAGGATTATTCCGATATCCGGAACCTGTGGGTAAAAAAGAACGGTTCGGTGTCCCGGAATGAACTGGCCACCCCCGTAGATATAAATAAAATGCCCTTCCAGGACTGGTCGATATTCGACAAAAAACGTCTGTACAAGTCCATGGGGGGAAGGGTCAATATCACGGGATGCATCGAGCTGAACAGGGGATGTCCTTATAACTGTACTTACTGCTGCAACGCGAAATTGCATGAACTGTACGAGAACAGGTTCTACCGGGAGCGGGATGTGAAGAACTTCGTGGCGGAAGTTGTGGAAAAAAAGGAAAAATACGACCTGGGTTATGTCTATGTAGCCGCCGAATCTTTCTTGACGACAAGAGAAGAAAGGTTCGAAGAATTCATCAAGCTGTACGGGGACGTGAAGATCCCGTTCTGGGTGCAGTCAAGGCCCGAGGCGATCCGGGAAGAAAGGATAGTCAAACTGGGATCCGTCGGCTGCGAGGGTTTGAGCGTAGGGGTCGAGAGCGGTAACGAGGAATACAGGAGGGACGTGTTGAACAGGAGGATGAGCAACGATGATATCGTCAGGGCGTTCAAGGTCCTGAGCAGGCATCCGGAGATCAGGAATTGCGCGAACAGCGTGATCGGGTTCCCCGACGAGACCAGGGGGCATATCTTTGAGACCATAGAATTGATCAAGAGGGTGCAGCCGAGGAACGTGATGGTCCACATATTCAACCCCTACAGGGGCACCAAACTGCACGATATATGCGTGGAAAAAAATTACCTGTCGAAGGACAGTCTGTGCGGGGACTACAGGATGGACGTGGCCATTGAGAATCCCAACCTGACCAAAGAAGAGATCAGGGGATTGCAGAGGACGTTCGCGTTATACGTGAGGTTCCCGGAGAACCGTTATAAGGAAATAGAACGCGCCGAGAAATTCGACAAAGAGGGTAATGAGTTGTTCGGGAAATTAAGCGTGGAATTCAAAAGCAAGTATTTATGATACCGCGAAGGATCTATCGATGAAAGCAGTTATAGTAGCGGCAGGAAGATCGAGCAGGTTGTATCCATTGACCCTGGACACGCCGAAACCTCTCCTGGAGGTCAACGGCAGGTCCATCATCGAGCGTTCCATTTCCAATCTTCGCCGGAACGGCATAGACGAGATCGGGGTAGTGGTCGGCTATCTGCGGGAACGGTTCCTTGAAGCGCTGAAGGACGGGGTGACGTTCATCGATAACCCGCGTTACGCGACCACGAACAACATGGCTTCCCTCTGGTATGCCAGGGATTTCGTGGGGGGTGACGAGTTCGTGTATCTGCACGGGGACGTAGTGTACCACCCGGACATACTTGAAGATTGCCTGAGGTGCGACGGTGATATCACCCTGATGGTCGACAAAAAGAAGTGCGACGAAGAGGACATGAAGGTAAGGGTTGCGGGTGACCGCTTCCTGGGATCCAGCAAGGACATACCGGTGAATGAGTCCTACGGGGAGTGGATAGGGATCGCTAAATTTTCCGCCAAGGGCGGGAGCCTGGTATTCAGCGAAATAGACAAGGTGCTGGACGACGGGAAGAACAACGCTTATGACACCTATGCTTTTACGGGACTGGCCATGCGGGATCACCCGATAGATATCTGCCATACGCGGGGCTTGTCCTGGGTCGAAATAGATTTTCCGGAAGAACTGGAAAGAGCAAAGAAGATATGCCTGGCCATGGAGAAAGAGGGGGAATGATGAGGTCCTTGAAGGATATCAGGAAAATGCAGTACGAGTATCATTACGAACATGAGATGTGCCAGTTCTTCAGGGATTGGAAGAAGGCCCCGTACTCGTATTTCAGGGGTATCATGTGGATGGAGATGAGCTCGTTCGTCGTTTATATCCTGCAGAGAACGAAGGTCACGCCCAATGCCCTCTCGGTCGCTTATTGCCTGTCCGGATTGGCCGGCGGGGTCCTGCTGGCTATCCCGATGAAGGCGACCATCCTTGCCGCTGTCTTTGTGTTCTTTTTTAAGGCGATATTCGACTGGTGCGACGGCTTGCTCGCGCGCGTAACGCGCAAATTCTCTCTTGTAGGGGATATACTGGATTGCTACGGTGCCATTTTGGGAGCCATGGGGCTTGAGATAGGACTGGGATTCTATGTAGCCCACAGATCCGGCATGGCCCTGTATTACTATCTTATACCTCTTATTCCCTTATTTTTCTTTGGTAAGCTGCACTCGTTCGTGTTTCACATATTTTACAAGAACTATATTACGACCCCGAGATTGAAGGAACTTTTCGGCAAACAGGCGCGGGATCACGCGGCACAGGCCGCCGGCAGCGGTCCGGAAAAGGTCCTTAGCGGGGGGTTCGAAAAAATAAGGAATTTCATCAACAATTTTCTGGATCATCGTTCCAGGACCATAGATCTTATATGCCTGTTGCTTTTGGTGGAGCAGTTCACGCCCGTTTTCGTCACATGGATAGTGTTCCTGGGGTTTGTGATCAAGGAATTTCTGTTGTTCTCGGCTTCGTTCTATGTCGTAGCGAGGCGCGGGTGGGCGGAAAAAGAGATGGAAAAGAAACTTGCAGAGATATCGGGATCTTTCCCGCGGGGGGCGGAAAAGAGCGGCGCCGAAGTTCCGGTATCGCCGGAGGAGTGATCAATCCATGAACATAGAAAATCTGATAGACAGCCCGTTGAAAAAGGAAGGGGATATATGGTACGGCCCCGAGGGCGGGTACTGGTCCAACCTGGAGAGGTCCAAGAGTGAGATCTATCTGAAGGACCTGGAGGCCCTGGGTTCGATGGAGACCATGAAAAAATATTTTCCGCAGCACGGGGACGTCATTTCCCTGAAAAGGATGGGCGGGGCCGCGACACTTGACCTTGCCCCGGGCGAAAAGGTGCTTGACGCGGGTTGCATGTGGGGAGCGCTCGCGGTGCCGCTTGCCAGGACACGGGCGGAGGTCATTGCGGTCGACCAGACCAGGGAAAGCATGCTGTTCCTGGCCAAAAGAAAGGAAGAAGAGGCCCTGGAGAACCTGCACCTGGTGTGCGGCGACCTGAAGGAAATAAAATTCAGGGAGAAGATTTTCGATAAAGTGATCGTGAACGGCGTGCTGGAATGGGTCCCCGAAACGCAAACGGTCGAGGTGGGGAATTTTATCAGGCGGAAAAATCCTTTCCTCGAGAACCTGAAACTCCTCTTCTCGAAGCGGGAGAGAAAGGATTCCCCGAGGGAAAAACAGCGTCGTTTCCTGGGTAAGATACAAAGGGCGCTCAAGGATGACGGCACCCTTTACCTGGCGATAGAGAACAGGTACGATGTTTTTTATTTCTTCGGTATTCCCGAACCGCATTGCGGGATCAGGTTCATTTCGCTCTTGCCGCGGTGGGCGCAGGACATCCTGTCGCTGCTCCTCAGGGGGAGGAGGTTCAGGTTGTGGACTTATTCGAAAAAGGAACTGGAGGACCTGTTGCGCGCGTCCGGGTTCTCGAAAATAAAGTTCCATTACGCTTTTCCGGATTATAAGGAACCGGAGCAGGTCTTGACGGATGAAGGGATGGAACTCTTCAGGTATTGCAAATCCGCGGGAGATAAGCCGTTCTATAAAAAGGCCGTCCTGCGGTTTATCGAGGAAGTCGTGTTCAAAAGGATGAAACTGACGTTCTTCGCGCCGAGCTTTATCGTGCACGCGGAGAAGTGATAAGCAATAAGTGATAGGTGATAGGTAATACGTGGGCGAAAGGCTAGAGGCGAAATTGATTACGAAGATTTTGAAGTAGACGATAATCTTAGATTACGAAGATGTAATCTCCGCGATCTCATTTAAATCTCGTAATCAACGAAAAACGAATAACGCAATACGAATTTAGCCGGGATCTTAAAGTTTACGGCTTACAGCTGACAAAGAAAGGTATGATATGAATATATTCGTGACGGGAGCGGCGGGCATGCTGGCCGAGGATGTAGCGAAGGTCTTTCGGAAAGAAGGACACCGGCTTATTTTGACGGACATCAACAAGAGGCTCCCCGATATTGAAGCGCTGGATGTCGCCAATGACGCGGAAGTGCTTCGCCGGATAGAAGAGGCCCGCCCGGATTACGTGTTCCACCTGGCGGCGGAAACGAACGTTGACCTCTGCGAGGAAGACCCGGAGCACGCTTACAGGGTGAACGTCAAAGGCACCGGCAACATCGCGCGCGCTTGCGGCCAGACCGGCGCGGCCATGCTCTATATCTCCAGCGGCGCCATTTTCGACGGGAAAAAAGACGCGCCGTACACGGAGGACGACAAGCCCGCCCCCGTGAGCGTGTACGGCCGCACCAAGCTTGAGGGGGAATACGAGGTAAAGGGTCTTTTGGAAAAATATTTCATTGTCCGTGCCGGATGGATGATAGGCGGATGGGAACTCGATAAGAAGTTCGTGTACAAGATCGTCCGGCAGCTTAAAGAAGGCAGAAAGGAACTCAGGGTCGTGTCCGATAAGTTCGGAAGCCCCACTTTTACATGGGATTTCGCCGCGAACCTGATGGACCTGGTGAAAAGCGGCAAATTCGGGCTCTATCACATGGCGAATAAAGGCACCTGTTCGCGTTACGATATCGCCGTAAAGATCGTGGAATTCATGGGGCTTAAGGGTAAGGTAAAAGTGACCCCGATAAGTTCGGACGAGTTCCCTCTGCCGGCGCCGCGGGCGCGTTCAGAGATGATAGAGAACCGGAACCTTGAAAAGCTCGGGATAAATAATATGCCGCGCTGGGAGGGATCACTGGCAAGGTATATCAGGGAGAATAAAGACAAGTAAGGAGACATTGTTACCGGAACATGAAGTTTTCGATCACCATACCTTTATTTAACGGCGCGAAATTCATAGCGAATACGCTTGATTCGGTCCTGGCGCAGACATACAAGGATTATGAAGTGATCCTGGTCAACGACGGTTCACCGGATAACATCGGTGAAGTGGTCCGCGAATACATGGGCGCGCACCCCGAAACGCGTTTTATTTACGTGGAGCAGGAGAACCGCGGGTTGGGAGGGGCGAGGAACACCGCCATAAAGCACGCTTCCGGCGATATCATAGCGATCCTGGACCAGGATGACATCTGGTACCCGGAAAAGCTGGAGAGGGTGGCGTATATATACCGGCAGTCCCCCGAAGTCGACGTTGTATGCCACGGCCAGATAGTGCGCCGGGACGGGAAGGTGGTGCGCATTTTCGATCCCGGTCCGGACAACAATATTCACCGGAGGCTGCTCTTTGTCGATAACATGCTTTCCACCTCGGCTACGACCTTCAGGAAAGCCATTATAGATGAAATAGGGGGTTTTTCGGAGGACAGGGAGAACTTTCATTTCGCCGAGGACTATGACCTTTGGCTGAGGATGGCGGATAAAGGATACAAGTTCCGTTTCACCGGCGAGATCCTCGGCGAATACAGCGAACATGATTCTAATTTTTCACATAATCTGGAAGTGATGCTGGATAGCGAGATAAACGTTTTATTGAAACATTATAAGTCCTTTAAAAGCAAGAACTTAAAGGATATTTACCTGATGAGGAGGAACCTCGCGGTGGTATATTTCCGCATCTCGAGAAAATATTTCCGGCAGAAACGCGCTCTTTACGGTCTCGGATACCTGACAAGGGCTTTCCTGCAGGACCCGTTTTTTATCGTGACATACACACCGCATTACATCGAGAAGTTAATGCGCAAAAGGGATCCGGAGATCTCGCTCGGAGAAGAATTCCGATCATGAAAATATTGTTCGTTTATCCGGGATATATCGTTAGAGAAGTGCCGCTTAACGTGATGTACGTGAGCGCGGCTATTGAAAAAGCCGGGCACCAGAGTCGTCTCTTTCACTTCAGTCCTTACCGCAGGCTTACCTGGACCAAGGATGTCGCGGAAAGGATCGAAGAAGGTTTTCTGGAGATGATGAACGATTTCAAGCCGGATCTCGTGGCCTTCTCGGTAATGGTCCAGGATTATAACATAACGAAATGGCTCTCCTGGCTTGCGCGTGATCGTTACAAATTACCGGTGGTATGGGGAGGCATACAGCCTATCCTTGAGCCCGACCGGAGCATAAGCGAACCCGAAGTGGATTACATATGCACGGGCGAGGGAGAGAGGGTATTCCCGGAATTCCTTGACCGGCTCCAGAGGGGCAGAGGATCGATGGAAGTGCCGGGTATCTGGGGCAAAGACGCCTCGGGAACGGTTTACCGCAACGGCCGGCCGGACTTGATCGAGGACCTGGATGAATTGCCGTTCCCGAACAGGGATCTTTTTGAGCCCGGGTATTACCGCGCGGAATTGACCGGGGCTAATATCCTCACGGCGCGCGGATGTCCTTTTCCCTGCAGCTTCTGCCAGAACAAGGCGCTGATAGAGACTTACAGGGGTAAAGGGAAGTTCATACGCTACAGGAGTTTTGATAACGTGTTCCGTGAGATGGAAGAGGTCATTGAAAAATACCAGGCGCCGTCATTCTATTTTTCCGACGAAATGTTCACGCTTAATAAGCAACGGGCGCTGGATTTCTGCCGGGAATACAAAAACCGCATCAATAAACCTTTTATGGTGCAGACCCGCGCTGATTACGTGGACGAAGAACTGGCGCGCGCTTTGAGCGGAGCCGGATGCGCAATGGTTAACATGGCCATCGAAAGCGGAAACGAACATATACGGAACAATGTCCTCAAAAAGAGCATACCGACGGAAAAGATAATGCGCGCTTATAAGCTTATGGACGATTACGGCATGATGTCCAGCAGTTTTAACATGATAGGCGTGCCGGGGGAGACTTTAGATACCATCTGGGATACCATCGAGATAAACAAAAAGCTTAAACCGGACCGTATATTGTGCTCCATATTCATGCCCCTGCCGGGCACCGAACTCGGTGATTACTGCAAAAAGACCAGGCTGATAACGGAGGATGTGGCGGAGACTACGAATTATTATTCACAGGTCACTATCAGGAATCCCAACCTGTCGGCGCGGACGCTTATCGGTTACCAGGGGTTTTTCGACTGGTTCGTGCTTCTCCCGACCAAATTCCACGGGCTGGTGCATGTTCTGAGGATGATCTATCAGGGGCTTGTTACGCCGAAAATACCCAAAAACCCGATAAAAAGGAAACTGAGGGAAATGATCGTTGAGGCGGTGTACCAGATGAAAGCTTATCTGCCTCAAAAGAAATTTCACGCTAAAACGCGTTAGTGAGCAGGGATATCTTATGGCAAAAGTACTTTTAATATCACCGCCGTTCTACAGGCTGATGAGGAGCCATTATAACGGCCTGGACCTGGGGCTTTCTTACATAGCTTCTTTTCTCAGGCGCGGCGGCCATGAGGTCGTCATATATAACGCCGATTTTTACGACGACGACCATTACCTGGACCAGAGGCGGCTTTTCGCCAATTTCGATCATTTCAAGATCGCCCTGGATAACCTGGAACATCCGATCTGGAGAGAAGTCCGGTTCGCGATAGGGGATATCGCTCCCGACTTCATCGGCATACAGGTCTATACCGGGACCTTCATCAGCGCCGGGAATGTAGCCGCTATAGCCAGGGAGGTGGACCCCGTCGTGAAGATAATAGCGGGCGGGACCCATCCGACGCTTGACCCCGCGGGCACCATCAAGTCAGGGGTATATGATTACGTGGTCAGGGGTGAAGGCGAGCAGGTCATGCTGGATATAGCCAACAACGCGGATCCCCGCGGGATCAAAAGCCTGACGTTCATAGACAGTGACGGGAAGGTCGTGAACAACGATCACAACGGGTTCATCGAAGACCTCGATTCGCTCCCATTCCCTATGAGGGACGGGTTTTATCCCGCGAAGGGTAAGGTGGACGTGGGCGCCGTCATCACGTCCCGTGGCTGTCCTTTTGAATGCACTTATTGCGCTTCACCGCGGATATGGGAGAGGAAAGTGCGGTACAGGAGCGTCGATAACGTGCTGGCGGAGCTGGAATACATGGTCAAGGCCCGCGGCGTTGAGCTGGTCAGGTTCCAGGATGACACCTTCACCCTCAATAAGGCAAGGACCATGGAAATACTGGACAAGATGATGACAAAAGGGCTTAACGTCAAGTGGCTCTGCGATACCAGGATAGACGTTCTGGACGCAGAGATGCTCAGGATGATGAAACGGTCGGGGTGCGTCAGGCTTAAGACCGGCGTGGAATCCGGAAGCGATAAGATACTTAAGAAGATAAAAAAAGGCATCTCGGTCGACCAGGTCAAAAAAACCGTAAAACTTATAAAGAACACGGGCATACCCCTGACGGCATATTTCATGATAGGTTTTCCCGGAGAGACGGACGAAGACATTAGAAAGACGATAGGGCTCGCCGACGAGATCAACGCTGATTACAACAGCTTGAGCATCGTCGCGCCATATTTCGGCACGCAGGTTTACAAAGACCTCATTGATTCGGGGTTCGATTTTACGAAGCCGCACTGGGAATATTTTTACCACCAGAGCAAGGAGATGATACTCAACGCGAATATTTCCAAGCATCTTATAGACGAATTTTTCAGTCTTAACGAAAAAAGCAGGGAAGGAAGAATATGAAGATGGAGATACCGTTACTGAGACTTCAGTACGATGAAGACGACATAAGCTATATAAGGAAAGAGATCGAGAAGGTCCTGAAGAGCGGATACCTCACCATGGGTTCCAGGGTAAGGGAATTCGAGGAAAGGTTCGCCGATTTTTGCGGGGTAAAGTACGCTGTCGCCACCAATTCCGGGACCAGTTCCATCGAGATAATACTGCGGGCGATAGGGGTAGAGGGCTCCACCGTCATAGTCCCGTCCAACACCTACATGGCCACGCCCATCGCGGTGGTGAAAGCGGGCGGGAGAGTGATCTTCGCCGAATGCCGCAGGGACGATTTTCAGCTGGACCCGGACGATATCGAAGGGAAGATACAGTCCGATACGAAAGGGGTGATCATAGTGCACATAGGCGGCATCATTTCTCCGCATTTCGACAGGATAAAAGAGATATGCGAGAAAAGAGGCCTCTTTCTGATCGAGGACGCCGCGCACGCCCATGGAGCGACGATAGACGGCAGGATGGCGGGATCTTTGGCGTTTGCCGGATCCTTTTCGTTCTACCCCACGAAGGTCCTTACTACCGCTGAAGGCGGCATGATGACCACGGATAGCGGGGAACTTTACAAAAAAGCGCTTATTCTCAGGGAGCACGGTAAGGCCGACCATGATTTTAACGTCCATACGGAGTTCGGGGACAACTGGAGGTTCAGCGAGATACACGCCGTTCTGGGGATAAGACAGATGGAAAAAGCCGGATGGATCCTTGACGAAAGACGGAAGATAGCGAGATTCTATGATGAGAGATTGGCGGGAGCTGAAGGGATCAGGCTCCTCGGCATCCCTTCCAACATAGAACCCTCTTATTACAAGTATATCGTCTATCTGGATGACAGGCTTAAGAGGGACGAGTTGAAAACGCTCATGAAGGAAAGATACGGAGTTTCGCTCACAGGGGAAGTGTATTCAGACCCGTGTCACAGTCAGCCGGTATTCAGGAAATACCCGGATAAAATAGCGAACCGGGAAGATGACAGATTCCCCGAAACGGAGTACGTGTGCAGGCAGCATATATGCCTGCCGTTGTATCCCGGCCTTTCGGAGAAGGAAGCGGAATATGTGGTATCGTCCCTTAAGGAGGCAGTGAATGAATGTCTTGATAACAGGCGGTAGCGGTTTTATAGGCAGCCATGTGGTGGATAAACTCATGGAAGCGGGGTATAAAGTGCGCGTGCTTGACGTCAAAGCGCCTTATCGCGATGACGTGGAGTTCATGAAGGGAGATGTCCTTTCGAGGCCGGTCCTGGCCAAAGCCCTGAACGGCATGGAGGTCGTCTATCATTTAGCGGGTTTTTCCGATATAAACCTCGTGAAAGGCGATCCGGTCCGGACGATAGAATCCAATATTCTGGGCACGGCCTATCTTCTCGAAGAATGCCGTAAAGCGGGGGTGAAACGTTTTCTTTTCGCGAGCAGCGTTTACGCGCACAGCCGGAAAGGTCACCTCTATACGACCTCAAAACTTTCCTCGGAGATGCTTTGCGGGGATTACAACACCCTTTACTCCCTCCCGTATACCGTTCTGCGGTATGGCACCGCTTACGGGCCCCGGAGCCGCGAAGCCGACGTCATATCGATCTTCGTTGAAAGGGCGCTCAAGGATCAGGATCTGGTCATCCATGGTTCCGGCGGCCAGAAAAGGAATTTTATATATGTCGAGGACATGGCATCGGGAAGCGTAGCGGCATTAAAAAAGGGGGGCGAGAATAAAACGTATGTTTTCGCGGGCACCGAGACCGTTTCTATCCGGAGCCTGGCTGAGATCGTGAAGGGCGAAATAAATGACCGGGTGAAGATACTGTTGGATGTTTCCGGGGAAAGGGAGGACGATTACCAGGGCGAGCTCGATGGCCTGGAAAAGACCATCGCCGAGTTGGACTGGACGCCGGCGACTTCCCTGCCGGAGGGTATACGGAAGTACGGCGAGTGGTACAGCAGCAAGTATTCGTTGAAATGAAAAACGCAGAGGCTCCTGAAAAATGAAGATATGTTACTTGTCGAGCGTTCTTACCGTGCATGACAGGAGATTCCTCGTCGGATTGTCAAAGAGGAACACGGAGGTATGTCTCGTCACTTATTATGAAAACGACCTGCCCGCGGGCATGACCGCTATACCGGGGGTGAGGATAATACATCGCAGACCCAGGTATTTCCGCGATTTTCAGAAATATCTGTTCGCCGCCAAGGCGAGCGATTTTCGCGGCGTCCTCAGGGAGGAAAGGCCCGATATTATCCATGGAGGATACGCGTGGAAAGACGGGCTTCTGGCGGCGCTTTCGGGTTTTCACCCTTATCTCCTGATGCCGTGGGGATCGGATATACTGCAGGAACCCGGGAAGTCAAGGATATGCCGCTGGATGGTGAGTTACGCGATCGGCAAGGCGGATGCTATTGCCTGCGACTGCCGGGCCGTCAAAGAAAGGATCATGGAATTGGCGGATTATCCCGGGGAAAAGATAAAGATCTTTCCCTGGGGTATCGATCTAAGCCTTTTCAAACCCGCCGCCGGCATATCCGGGGTCAGGAAGAAATTGGGATGGGAAGATAGCAAGGTCATCATCTCGACCCGTTCGTTCTATCCGGGATACGCCGTTGATACTCTCATCGCGGCCTTGCCCGGAGTTCTTTCGGCGGAACCTTCCGCTAAGATGCTGCTGGTGGGCGCGGGGCCGGAAGAGGGCAGATTGCGTAAAATGGTAGAGGAAAAAGGACTGGACGACGCGGTCCACTTCGCGGGAAAGATCTCGAACCCGGATATGCCGGACTATCTGAAAGCCGCTGATATTTATGTTTCAAGTTCCGCGACCGACGGCACTTCGATAAGCCTGCAGGAGGCTATTGCCTGCGGCCTGCCGGTCGTGGTTAACGACGTGCCGGCCAACCTTGAATGGGTAGAGGACGGGGTGAACGGCCTTGTCGCCAGGATAGGAGACAGCGGGGAACTTGCCGACAGGATGATCCGGCTTCTGAAGGATCAGGTGATGCGGGGATCCATGAGCGAGAATAATCTTCGCCTCGCGAGGGAAAGGGCTGATTGGGAAAAAAACTTTGACGAATTGCAAAAGGTTTACGCGGGACTCGTCGAGTCTTTCGCGAAAAAGAAAGAGGCCGCCCGGGCGCGCTGAAATTTCGAAGCTGTTATATATTACGGGGGGAATTATTTTTGGCGGAGGGCCTTTAACTTTTTAAAATTAACGGTATAATAAAACATCAAAAAAAAAGAAAAAGGAGAGTGGCGTGACGAAGATAGGCGTAATAGGCGCCGGTTACTGGGGGAAGAACCTGGTGAGGAACTTTTATCAGCTCGGGGCGCTTTCCGCGGTGTGCGATACGCGTGAGGAAGCCCTGGAAAAGCTGAAGAAAGATTATGCCGATGTCAGGCTGGCGCAATGCAAGGATGACCTGTTGGATGACGGGGATATAGACGGTGTCGTCATCGCGTCTCCCGCCGCGCTCCATTACGGGCTCGCGAAAGAGGCGCTCGAGAAGGGGAAACACGTGTTCGTGGAGAAACCGCTCGCCTTGAACATACAAGAGGGCGAGGAGTTGGTGCGGTTGTCCGGGAAAAAGAAAAAAACGCTTATGGTCGGGCACATACTCCAGTATCATAATGCCGTTATAAAGCTGAAAGAGCTGGTGGACGGCGGCGAACTGGGAAAGCTCCGTTATATTTATTCCAACAGGCTGAATATAGGAAAGATACGGACGGAAGAGAACATACTTTGGAGTTTCGCGCCGCATGACATATCGGTAATACTGATGCTGCTCGGGGAATCTCCCGAATCGCTGTTCACCACGGGCGGCACTTATCTGCAACACAACGTAGCGGACGTTACCATGACGAACATGAGTTTTTCCGACGGCGTCAGGGCGCACATATTCGTTTCATGGCTGCATCCTTTTAAAGAGCAGAAGCTGGTTGTGGTAGGGGACAGGAAAATGGCCGTCTTTGACGATATGACGGAGGAGAAACTTTTTTTGTATCCCCATAAAGTGGAATGGAAGAACAGCGTGCCGGTGGCCTCGAAGGCCGGGAAAGAAGCGGTTCCTTTCGATATGGTCGAGCCGCTCAGGGCCGAATGCCGGCATTTTATCGATTGCATGGAAAAAGGCGGGACGCCAAGAACGGACGGCAAGGAGGGCCTCAGGGTCCTCGGGGTCCTTCAGGCCTCGCAGGAATCGCTGGATAATTCAGGGAAGCTTATCCGTTTTTCAAGAGCCTGACAGGGGGATTAAATGGATCATTTTGTTCACGGATCTTCTTACGTTGACGAAGGCGTAGAAATAGGAAAAGGCACGAAGATATGGCATTTTTGCCACATCATAAAGGGGTCCAGGATAGGCAAGGACTGCAAGATAGGGCAGAACGTGGTAATAGGCCCCGACGCGACAGTGGGGAACAACTGTAAGATACAGAATAACGTTTCGGTCTACACGGGCGTTACGCTTGAAGACGACGTCTTTTGCGGGCCTTCCATGGTATTCACGAACGTTTATAACCCCAGGAGCGCGGTTCCCCGCATGCGCGAGTTGAAAGAAACTCTAGTGAAAAAAGGCGCGACCATCGGAGCGAATTCCACGATAGTGTGCGGGAACACCATAGGCCGGCATGCCTTTATAGGCGCCGGGGCGGTAGTGATAAAAGACGTTGCCGATCACGCCCTCGTGGTCGGCAATCCGGCGCGACAGGTCGGATGGATGTGCGAATGCGGCGTAAAGCTCGAATTCGCCGGCGAGAAGAGCGCGTGTCCGGCATGCGGTGTGAAATACGAAAAGAAGGAAGGCGCCGTAAAAAAGGAAGGAAAATGAGCGTAGACAGGATCACATTACTGGGGTGCCCTATCGATAACCTGTCTATCGGGGAGATGACTTCCGTTGTCGACGGCTTCATTAAAAGCAGAAAGCCCCACCAGTACGTGGCCATAAACGCCGACAAGATCGTCAAGATGCGCAAGGATCCCGAATTCAGGGATATTATAATGCAGAGCGACCTCAATATAGTCGATGGCCAGCCGCTGGTGTGGGTTTCGAAGTTGTTCGGCAGGCCGGTAAAACAAAGATACGGGGGGCTCGATATAATGGACGCCCTGATACCCAGGGGTTACGGGGTCTATTTCCTGGGCGCCGAAGAAGATGTTATAAAAGAAGTCGTCGATAAGTACCGGAACTTGTATCCGGATATGAAGCTTGCCGGCTGGCGGAACGGCTATTGGTCGGAAGACGAGGAGAAGGGCGTGGTGGAGGGGATAAAGAGGTCGTCCCCCGATATCCTTTTTTTCGCCATGAGCTCGCCGAAAAAAGAAAAATTCCTGAAAAAATATTTGAAAGAAATGAAAGTGCCTTTTGTCGCCGGTGTAGGAGGGGCGTTCGACATAGTAGCCGGCAAGACGAAACGCGCTCCGAAATGGATGCAGGACACCGGGCTTGAATGGCTGTTCCGCGTCATGCAGGAACCGAGGCGCCTGTGGAAAAGATATCTGGTAGGGAATGCCGGGTTCATATGGATAGTCCTGAAGGATTTCATCGGAATAGAAAGGCCACGGGTATGACAGGAAACGCGCTCGTCGCGCTGAAGAAAAGAGTAATGCCCGAAGAGGCGCCTTACAGATATTTTATTATCTCCGGTATATTTTTTTTCGTGTTCCTTTGCGGGCTCCATTTCGCGTCGGGACGTTCCCTGTGGCTGGACGAAAGGTCCATACTTGAGAACATCACGATGCTCCAGCCGCATGAACTTCTGGGTCCATTGAGGCATTCCCAGGCATTTCCGCATCTTTACCTCTTTGCCGTGCAGAGCGTCTCAAGAGTCTTTGATTACAGCGTTTACAGTCTTCGGGTGATACCCTTTATATTGATGTTATGCGCATTCTATACCTGGCTGCGCCTTTTTAAAAAGGAAGAAGGCGCGGGCCTGAACTATACGCTTTTTATCCTTGCCTGGTGCGGTTCACACCTAATGTCGTATTACGCGGCTGAACTGAAACAGTATTCAGGGGACGTCCTCATCGCGGCGCTTTTCTCCATTTTTATACTGGATCAAAGAGAACAGCTGAGAGATCAGGAGATACGTCCTTTATCGGCGCTTAAATATCTCGCGATGCCCGCGCTGGTGCTTTTGTCCTACACGGCGAATTTTTTCGTCCTGATCCCTTTGTATAATCTCATTTTAAGTATAAAGGGTAACCGGAAGAACGTCCTGTATGCCTGTATCTATTTCGTATCCACGGCCGCGTTCATGAGCGTGTCCTATTTTTATGACGCCAGGCACGCCCGGGTGGTGGAAGATTTCCCCGTTTACTGGAATGATTATTTTATATTAACCGGTTCCTTCCCCGAATTCATACAGTCTTTCAGCGAGGGGTTCAGGAACGTTTTCGTAAGGTGGTTCGTAGAGACAAGCCTGGTTCGGCGCGTAATGACGATATTCCTCCCTTTCGCGGTCTATTTTCTGGCGGTACCGGGGTACAGGCGCTTCAGGGAGGATAAGTTCAGGTTGTTGTCATTAAGGACCATTATCCCCGCCGTTCTTATCGGCATGATGATCGCGGGAGTCCTCAAATATTATCCCTTTACGGGGACAAGAGTTACGCTTTTCATAGCCCCGTTTATCTTCTATTCCATAATAAAGGGGATGGAGACCGTCAAGCCAAGATTCCCTCTGGCCTATAAAGGGCTGGTATCCGTGTACGTTCTTACCCTGATCTCCACGTCGGTGTACGTGACGCTCAGGTATCTTGCGTTATATTAGTCCCTGGTTTCCAGTTGCCAGTCCCCGGTAAAATTCACAAGATACCAGATACTAGATACAAACTTCATTCCCGCTACTCATCACCTATCGCGTATTATGTATTACTTACTTTGTACGTCCCTTTAGCCCCTCGCCTTTAGCCTCGTTACTCGTCGTTCGTTTTTCGTCGTTCGTCGTTCGTTGTTCGTTAAAACACGGATGATCACTGATATTGCGTATTACGTGAGTTGATCGCGGAGATTTAAATGGGATTACGGAGATTACATCTTCGTAATCTAAAAGAGGGTGTCAAACTGCAAATCTTCGTAATCAACGCCTTTCTTCCGCCTTTATCCTTTAACCTTTATCCTTTAACCTTTATCCTTTAACCTTTATCCTTTAACCTTCATCCTTGCCTCATTGCCCTGCGCCAAGCCCCATGCTCCATACCTGTCCGCTGGACGCCGGACGCTGCCCGCTGAACTAAACCGTTGCATCAAATCCCCATTAGCGATAAACTATTATAATATTGCTTATGGCACAAACATATGTAAACGGCAGGAAGAGATGATAAAACCGACAAAAAAGATATATCCCGTATATTTCCTCGTGGATATCGCCATAATAAGCCTGTGCTTCATCGCATCTTACCTGGTGAGGTACAATTCTCCCGATGAGATATTCCGCGAGGCCTATTTTCCGAACCTCGAAGGCTATTCTTTTGTCTTTCTGCTTTGGACAACGTTCATAGTCATTTCCTTCAAGAGGCGGAATCTTTACATGACGGACAGAAGCCTGAACATACCGCGGGAGATGTTCAGGGTGATAATAAGCGTTTTTTATACCGGGATCCTGATAGGCGCGGTGATATTCTTCGCCCAGTACAAGTTCTTTTCGCGCCAGGTATACCTGACGAGTTTTGTTTCATTGGCGGTTTTCCTGAGCCTCTGGCGTATCATAAAGAGGCTTATCCTTAGGAAACTTATAGCCGAGGGTTATCATAACGTCAACGTGCTTGTGGTCGGCATCGGCCGGGTAGGAAAGATAATCCTGGAAGAGATAAAAAAGACGCCCTGGGTCGGTCTCAGGGCAGCAGGTGTCCTGGACGATTTCGTAGAGGGCAAGATCGAAGGGGTGCCTGTCCTGGGCAGGCTTGATGATTTCCCCGTGGTGGCTAAAAAGTATTTTATCGACGAAGTCATAGTTACTATACCATCGGAGAAAATAGCGGTTTCCGGGATAATACGCCAGGCGAAACAGATGCGGCTCGGCGTGAAGGTCGTCCCCGAGAACTTCGAGGAACCGCTCCCGGTCTTAAACATAAATTATCTGGGGGTCATACCGCTTCTGACCTACAAGGAGAGGCGACATCACCCGGCGGAATTCGCGATGAAACGCTTCGTCGATTTTATTTTATCTTTCCTGCTCCTGGCGGTAACGGCTCCCGTGTTCGCGGTCATAGCCGTCCTGATAAAGATCGATTCCAAAGGCCCCGTGTTCTATGTCCAGAAGAGAGTGGGGTTCAAGGGGAAGAAATTCAGTTTCTACAAGTTCCGTTCGATGGCCGCGGGCGCCGACAAAATGAGGGTGGAGCTTTCGGAAAAGAACGAGGTCAAGGACGGCGTTATATTCAAGATCAGGGAAGATCCCCGCGTCACGCGCGTCGGTAAGGTTCTGAGAAGATACAGTCTGGACGAACTCCCGCAGCTCATCAATGTCCTGCGCGGCGATATGAGCCTCGTGGGGCCGAGACCGCCGCTCGCCGACGAGGTCGAAAAATACAGCCCCGCGCACATGCAGAGGCTTTCCATAAGGCCCGGCATGACCGGCCTCTCCCAGATAAGGGGAAGAAGCGAACTCACCTTCCAAAGATGGGTAAAATGGGACCTCTGGTACATAAACAACTGGTCCATAGGCCTGGACCTCCAGATAATCCTGAGGACGATACCGGCGGTGCTAAGGGGCGAGGGAGCGTATTGAGGGTATCGCATAGCGCTAAGCGCATAGCGGGTTAAGTGATGCGTGATACGCAGGCTAAAGGCAAGAGGCGAAATTGATTACGAAGATGTAATCTCCGTAATCCCATTTAAATCTCCGCGATCAACTCACGTAATACGCAATATCAGTGATCATCTGTGTTTTAACGAACAACGAACGACGAACGACGAACGACGAAAAACGAACGACGAGTAACGAGGCGAAAGGCTAAAGGCGAGGGGCTAGAGGCGAAATTGATTACGAAGATTTTGAAGTAGACGATAATCTTAGATCGCGAAGATCCGATCTCCGTAATCCCATTTAAATCTCCGCGATCAACATAATGAACCCAAGACCCAAGACTAATGAATAAATACTGCGTTTATATCGTGAAATGCAGGGACAACACATTCTATGCCGGGTGTACGAATAACCTGGAAAAGCGTATCAAGGCACATAACGAAGGAAAGGGCGCGAAGTATACCAGGGGCAGGATCCCGGTAAAACTGGCATATGTTCTGGAATGCAGGGGCCATAAAGACGCGTTGCGCGCGGAGAGGGACATCAAAAAGCTTACCCGGAAACAGAAAGAGAAGCTTGTAAGGGAGTTAAGTGATAGGTGATGAGGCGAAGGTTAAAGGTTAAAGGTTAAAGGGCCCGATAAACCGGGCAACTACGGTTTACGATATTCGAACCCCGAACGACGAACGATGGATTACGACTCACGATTCACGACTTACGATTCACGATCATAAATGAGCAAAATATCCCTCTTTATTCCCATCTTTAACGCCTCAAGACTCATCAGGGATGACCTTAGAAAATGTTATGACGCTTTGCTGCGGCTGGGCGACGATTTTGAGATCGTTCTCGTCGACGATAATTCGACTGATGAGTCGTACAGGTTCCGGCGCGTGATCGAGAGGGCAAGACAGGCGACGGGCAGGGAGATAAAGTATCTTTCGTATGATAAGGGGCCCTCGCGCAGGGAGAACCTTGCCAGGTCTTTCTATGCCGCCAGGTACGATATCATCGCTTTCATGGATGCCGACCTTTCCTGTGATGTCTCTTTTCTCATTAAAGCGATAGACCTCTTGAAAAAAGAGTCAGCCGACATCGTGACGGGCAGCCGCTACGTCAGGGGCGCCAGGGTCCGGCGCCGGCCCCTCAGGAGGATCTTCAGTTTTTTCTATAACTCCTCGCTCAGGATGCTTTTCAACTCGCGGATAAAGGACCACCAGTGCGGGCTTAAGATTTTCCGCAAAGATAAGGTAATGCCCCTCATCGATGAAATGGGGTATGATGAAAAATTCGTCAGAGGCTGGTTTTGGGATGCCGAACTTCTGATACGTTCACAGAAGGCGCGTCTCAAAGTGGTCGAGATGCCCGTTGAATGGCATTACGCGGATACGAGCACTTTTGATTTCAGAAGAGAAGTGAGGTGTCTCCGGTCCATAGTCAGGCTCAGAAAGGAACTCGGCCGTATTCGTCAGTAATAATATGAATATCTTATCTGTGTTGAGGAGTTTTACCGGTAGAGACGGCAGATCGCTCGTTGTTCTGTTCTTTGTTCTTTATTTCTTTCTGGGGTTGGCGGTCTTTGACGACTACGGTGTCTCCTGGGACGAGGATTTTTCGAGATCCAACGGAGAAGTTTCCGTCAAATACGCCCTTTACGGGGATGAACGGCTCTTCGCGCACTGGGAGAAATATCACGGACCGGTTTTTGAGATGTTCCTGTATCTTATGGAAAAGGCCCCGGGGATAACCGAAAACCCCAGAGCAGCTTATCTCATGAGGCACCTGGCCACTTTCCTGCTCTTTTATGCCGGGATGTGGTTCTTTTATCTTTTGTGCAAGCGCAGGTTCAGGAGCCGGAAGGTCGCTCTTTTGGGGTGCGTGTTTCTCTTGATAAGCCCCCGTATTTTCGCTCATTCTTTCTATAATTCAAAGGACATAGCTTTTCTATCCCTTTTTATTATAAGCATTTACACGCTTTTGCGGTATCTGGACAAAAAGACATTTTTCAGGGCATCGATCCATGCGCTGGTCTCGGCCCTCTTGATCGATGTCCGGATAATGGGCCTTATCATTCCGGTCTTTACCCTGGTCTTTGCCGCTTCCGATCTATGCATGAAAGGAGTAACGCGGAAGAGACGACAAGCCGGCAGCCTGTTCTTGTACGCGGTTTTCCTGCCGTCCTTAGTCGTGCTATTCTGGCCCACGTTGTGGTCCGATCCTCTGGGGAATTTCATACAAGCCATCAAACAGATGAAGAGTTTTCCCTGGGAGGCGCCCGTTTTATATTTGGGAGAATATGTGAGAGCCACTAACCTGCCGTGGCATTATATTCCCGTGTGGCTTGTCATAACGACACCGGTCCTGTACACGTTATTTTTCCTTGCGGGCTGTTCCGTCGAGATAAGGTCCATGCTGAAAGGGTGGGGCGGCTTCTACCGCGAGAGAAGGGAAGACCTTATATATCTCTTGTGGTTCTTCCTGCCCCTGGTTACCGTAATAGGCGCCGGCACGGTCCTTTACGATTCATGGAGGCACATGTTCTTTATCTATCCCGCGTTCTTGATATTATCTCTCGTGGGGATGGTATCGATGTACGATTACGTCAGGCGCGTGTTGAGCGGTCGGAATTTTCAATCGTTCAAAACCCTCTTCATCCTGGCGGTTATCCTCAATCTTATCTTTCCTTCGGTGTTCATGATAATATACCATCCGCACCAGAACGTCTTTTTCAACTGGCTGGCCGGGAAGGATATGGACGAGATCAAGCGGCGTTTTGAACTGGATTACTGGGGGCTCTCGTACAGGAAAGGCCTGGAGTATATCCTCGCCAACGATCCGGCTGAAGAGATAAGGATACTTGCCGCTACTCCGCCGGGGGTCAAGAACGCCGTTCTCATCCCGCCGGAAGACAGAAAAAGGCTTATTTTCGCGGAAAACCCGGATGAAGCGGACTATTACATCAGCGATTACAGGTGGCACAGGGAGGAGTACGATCTGGAGAACGAATTTTACGCCGTAAATGTAGGAAACGCCAAGATTTTGGTTGTATATAAGTTGCGGTGAGTATATTATTGAGTGATAAGTGATACATGATAGGTCAAGGCGAGAGGCTAGAGGCGAGAGGCTAGAGGCGAAATTGATTACGAAGATTAAGACGCAGACGATGATCTTAGATTACGAAGATATGATCTTCGCGATCTTTATCAATCTTCGGGAGGCCTAAATGGGGACGTCGCCCATTTTTCCCGCGATCAACTCACGTAATACGCAATATCTGTGATCATCTGTGCTTTAACGAACAACGAACGACGAACGACGAACGACGAAAAACGAAACAGTCTTGAGCTTTGCGCCTTGGGTCTAAACTAAAAAGGAGGAAACCATGCCGGAATTCGGGAATCCGTTTTCAGGGTTGGCGAACGACAGGAAGGTCACGCACGAAGAGCTTATCCGCGCGATACGCTTCATGATATCCGCGGAATACGAAGCCGTACAGCTTTACATGCAGCTTGCCGAATCGACCGATAACAAATTGGCGCAGGAAGTGCTGAAGGACATCGCCGACGAGGAAAGAGTGCATGCCGGTGAATTCCTGAGGCTCCTCAAGGAGCTCGCTCCCGACGAACAGAAGTTCTACGATGAAGGAGCGAAGGAAGTGGAAGAGGAGATGGAGAAGTAGGGTTGTCCGGTCTTGAGTCGTAAAACAGAAGCTGGATGCTGGATATTGGATGTTAGATGTTGGTAAAATAGGTAACCAGTAACCAGACTGGCATCTTAACCCTTATCCCTTAAACCTTATACCTTAACGCTTATAATATGAAACCTGAATTTGCCACTGCCATAAACTGCATTGACGGAAGGGTCCAGGCGCCCGTGAACGAATTTATCCGGCATAACTACGGTGTCGACTATGTCGACGTGATCACGGTGCCCGCCCCGGACAGGGTATTGAGCGAGAACGGGTCCGTCGATATTATCCGATCGATAAAGGAATATGCGTCTATCTCCGTTGAAAAACACGGATCGAATATCATCGTCATCGCGGGACACCATGATTGCGCCGCGAACCCTGTCGGAGAAAAGGAGCATCGCAGGCAGATCGGCGAAGCCGTAAAAAACATAAAAGAATGGGGCCTGGGAGTCGATGTCCATGGAGTGTGGGTGGGTGAAGACTGGGAAGCGGTTTTGCTGTAAAGGTCCCCAGGCAGGGGAAGGGTTCGGATAAAAAAGTTTTTAAGCGCACCTGTAGGTGGTCTTTGGTCGCGGCGGCGCGGGATGATAATAGAATTGCGTAAAACTATAAGATGAGTGTAACGTATGTCGGAAAAAGGACTTAAAAGAGAACTGGGTTTTTGGGATATATTCTGTCTGGCCTCCGGGGCGATGATCAGTTCGGGTATATTTATACTGCCGGGACTGGCATATGGCCAGGCGGGGCCGCTGGTGTCAATATCCTATTTTCTTGCCGGTATGCTGGCTTTAATGGGAACATTGAGCATTATTGAACTTTCTACAGCCATGCCCAGGGCCGGCGGGGATTATTTCTTTATTACCAGGAGCCTGGGGCCGCTTGTGGGAACGGTATCTTCTTTTCTCAGCTGGACCGCTCTTTGCCTTAAAGCGGCTTTTGCTGTTTTTGGTATAGCCGAACTTTTGCATATTGCTTTCGGCTTTCCGGTGTTTGTATCATCATTTTTTATTTGTTGTTTTTTTACGGGGATGAATATCCTGGGGGTAAAAGAGGCGGCAAAACTTGAAGTTATACTTGTTGCCGGACTTTTTGCGATAATGCTTTTACTGGTCGTGGGTGGAGGGGGAAGTCTTTCCGGATCCAATTTTACCCCCTTGCTCCCGAATGGTATAAATAAGGTGCTGGCAACCGCGGGGTTTGTTTTTATATCCTTCGGAGGCCTTCTTAATATTGCCAGTATATCCGGGGAGATTAAAGATCCTTCCAGAAATATTCCCAGAGGTATGATATTTTCGGTTCTTGCCGTTACGCTCGTGTATTCAGCGGTACTTATAGTGGTGGTAGGTCTTTTACCGGGAGATAAACTGGTCGGTTCTCTTACTCCGGTGGCGGACGCGGGAAGAATACTTTTTGGCAAAACAGGTTATTTTATAGTCTCTACAGGAGCGCTCCTGGCGTTCGTTACCACGGCTAATGCCGGGATAATGTCCGCATCCAGATATCCTCTTGCCCTTAGTGAAGACCGGCTTTTGCCGGAAGCCATAAGCGTTCTTACAAAAAAGAAAAGATCTCCCGTTGTAGCTATTTCAATAACAGGGGTTTTTATCTTTATATGTTTAACTCTTGGTCTCACTACGCTTGTCAAACTCGGATCAGTGGTTATCCTGACACTGTATATATTGACTAACGCGGCCGTTATAATACTCAGGGAAGGAAGGCTGCAGAATTACAGGCCGTCCTTCAAGGTGCCTTTTTATCCCTGGACCAATATCGCCGGAATACTTCTTTTCGCGTTTCTTATCATAGATATGGGTTTTGTGGCTTTTGAGATGAGCATTGCGCTTTTGGCGGGGGCGGTCTTGACGTATTTTCTGTATGGAAGGAAAAGACACAACATAGAATATGCCTTGCTTCATCTGATAGAAAGAGTTGTCAGTAAAAAAATAACGGATAATACCCTTGAGGAGGAATTAAAAAGCGTTATTATTCAGAGAGATGAAATGATAATAGACAGGTTTCATGAGCTTGTTGAAAATTCTACCGTTTTAGATATTAAGGAAAAAACAAAAATTGATAAGTTCCTTGATATATTGGCAAAAAAGGTTTCGGATGAAATGGGCCTTGCGGAGGAAGAAGTTATTGAGCTTTTTAAGCAGAGGGAAGAGGAAGGGTCTACCGCTATCACACCATTCGTAGCCATACCGCACATAATAATCCCCGGACGGAATAGATTCAAGCTGGTTGTGGTAAGATGTATCGAAGGGATCGAATTCACCAGTGAGAATGATAGTATAAAAGCCGTTTTTGTCCTGTTCGGCACTAAAGACGAAAGGGCATTCCATCTGAAAGCCTTGTCTTCGGTAGCGCATATAGTGCAAAACCCAAAATTTGAGAAGATATGGCTTAACGCCAAAGATGAAAATCAGTTAAAGGATATTATCCTGTTGAGTGAACGTAAAAGATTTAAAATGTAGTGATGAAAAAAATATATGCGGCATGTGAGGGGTAATAATTTATGTCAAAGAAAGTTGTTATCGGGATCTTAGGTTGTCATGGGTGACCGTTGGTTACCCTCTTTCGCCCCTCGATCCGGGGGATAAGGGTAGGGCTGCGGAGGGCAGGCGGTGGCGCGGGATGATCCCGGGATGGTTACGAAAGATAAATAGGGTATGATAGCATATGATAAAATTACTTAACATAGCGGCGGGCGGCGCGGTGGGGGCGCTTTTACGGTATTGGATATCAGGTATGACCTACAGGTTCTTCAGCGGCGATTTTCCATGGGGGACGCTGGCGGTTAACCTTGCAGGGTCACTGGTCATAGGGCTCATATGGGGGATATCTGAGACAGTGGCGGTTTCCCAGAACATGAGGGTGCTCATATTTATAGGTATCCTGGGTTCTTTTACGACCTTTTCGACCTTTTCCCTGGAGAATTTTCACCTGCTCCGGGACGGGGAATACTGGTTTGTGTTCGGTAATATCATGGCAAGTGTGGTGTTAGGCATAATGCTTGTCTTCGCTGGATTTTTTATATCGAGGTCGATTTTGGGATTTTTAAGATAGGAGGAAAGGATGAAGTTGCCCGAAGAAGGTATGTTATTAAGGATATTTATCGGTGAAGCGGATAAACATAACGGGAAACCGCTTTATGAGCAGGTAGTTTTAAAAGCGCGGGAGTTGGGGCTGGCCGGGGCAACCGTTCTCCGGGGCAGGATGGGTTTCGGGGCCGACAGCCGTATGCATTCGGCTAAGATACTCAGGCTTTCGGAAGACCTGCCCATGGTCATTGAACTGGTTGATACAGAGGAAAACCTTGATAAACTACTGCCATTTCTTGATGAAACGGTTACAGAGGGGCTTATTACATTGGAAAAAGTAAAAGTCGTAAAATACAGGCATAGCTGAACAGGAACAGACGCGCGAATGAGATGATCTCGGGGCTTTTGAGAATATCGAAGGGAGGAAGAGAGATGAAGACAGGGATAGTTATTTCGACCAATGACGCGGAAACTTCTTGGAATGCTTTACGGTATGGAAACTTTGTTCTTGGGCAGGGTGACGAAGTAAAAGTTTTTTTCATGGGTAAAGGCGTCGAATACCAGAATATAAGCACCGGTAAATTCAATACAATTGAACAGGCTGAAAATTTGGCGAAGTCAGGCGGTAAAATATACGCCTGCGGGTCCTGCATTAAATTGCGTAATCAGGGTGGCACGGAAATGTGCCCGATCAACACGATGAAGGACATGTACGATATCGTTAAAGAAAGCGATAAGGTAGTGACGTTTTAAGGGTGGTGAATATGCCCTGAAGAGCTTAAAAAATATTCGGCGCGCGCTTCGCAAAATACGGGATAATGCGGAGAGATATTTTTACCCATTCGCCCTGCCTGAGCCCCGCGCTTTAGCGCGGGGCTCAGGGTCAATTGGGGACAAGCCCCGGTCTTTAGACCGGGGTATCAGAGAATTGACCGATGGACCGCGAAGATGAGGCGCTCCGTTTAAAATGTAAGGGACCCCATGTCTGTTCAAACAGAAAATAAGAACTGGCACCAGATGGATGTCCGGGATGTCGTTGGCACGCTGAACACGGATCCCGGGGGAGGGTTATCGGCGGAAGAAGTTAAAAGC
>CAZMEZ010000004.1:94100-95915 GCA_964565425.1 uncultured Planctomycetia bacterium
GGCCGAACGAGATCAGCGGTAAGAAGGCCAGGCCGGCACTCTTGCGCTTTTTGGATAATTTCAGGCAGCCGTTGATCTATATTCTTCTTATCGCGGCCCTGGTATCTCTGCTTATCGGCGAAAAACTGGACGCGGCCGTTATCCTCGGGGTCGCGGTTATAAACGCCATTGTCAGTTTTATCCAGGAATCGAAGGCCGAACGGGCTATTTCAGCCTTGTCCAAAAGCATGGTGAGCCGGGTAAAGGTTATCCGTGGCGGGACAACTAGCGAGGTCGCCTCACGCGATATTGTGCCCGGTGATGTTATTATGCTTTCTTCAGGGGATAAAGTTCCCGCTGATACGCGGCTGGCAGAAGTCCGGGACCTGCAGATAAACGAATCGTCGTTAACGGGTGAATCTGTTCCGGCGAGCAAGAATACTGATCCGGTGTCCGGAGACGCGTCTCTCGGCGACAGGACGGGAATGGCCTTTGCGGGGACCCTGGTTACCCGGGGTAGAGGAAAAGGGTTGGTGGTCGCCATAGGCGAAAAAACAGAGACCGGACGTATTTCACGGATGATGGAAGAAAGCCAGGGACTCGAGACCCCTTTGACCAGGAAGATCCAAGCGTTCAGCCGGACCATACTTTATGCCATTATCGGTATGGCCGGTCTGATGTTTTTTCTGAGCTTTATTAAAGGGATCGGCTGGGTCACTGGGTTTCAGTCGGCGGTGGCTTTAGCGGTGAGCGCGATACCCGAAGGGCTCCCGGCGGCCATTACCGTAACCCTCGCGATAGGGGTTAACCGCATGGCCGCAAGGCACGCGATAATAAGAAAGCTTCCCGCGGTAGAGGCCCTGGGGAGCACAACCGTGATATGTTCGGACAAGACCGGCACGCTGACCCAGAACAGGATGACAGTCCGGCTGATTTATGTTAACGGAAAGACGTACAAGGTCACAGGGGGTTTCGAGAGGCAGGGTGATATCGTACTCGAGGACAACCAAAGGGATACGGAAGAAACGCCCGAACTCCGGGATCTCCTCCTCGCCGGCACGCTCTGCAATGACTCCCATTTGCGGGAGAAAGAAGGCCGGCTCGAGGTTGCCGGGGACCCGACCGAAGGAGCTCTCCTCATAGCGGCTTCTAAATCCGGTCTGGAAAAGGAAGAGCTGGAAAAGAAATACCCGCGTACTGATGTTATCCCTTTTGAATCTGAGAAACAGTATATGGCGACTCTTCATCAGCGGGAGGAGGGCAAGATCATCTACATGAAGGGGTCTCTTGAAGCCGTACTCGCGCGCTGCGGGGAAGGCGTCGAAACGGAACAAATAAACGAAAAAGCGTCTCAAATGGCCGATAAGGGGCTCAGGGTCCTGGCATTTGCCAGAAAAGTGACGGATACGGGAAAAAAGCAGATAGACGAAAAAGACCTTGATTCGGATATGGTATTCGTAGGCCTGGCCGGGATGATCGATCCTCCCCGGCCGGAGGCGATAGAAGCGGTCAAGGCGGCCCAGTCCGCGGGGATAAAGATAAAGATGATCACCGGCGATCATGTACAGACAGCCGGCGCGATAGCCAGGCAAATGGATATTTCAGGTGAGGGTGATCAGAAGGCATACAGCGGAAAGGAGCTTTCCGGTATGAGCGACGATGAACTTGCCGGGATTCTCGAAGCCGGCGTTTTTGCCAGGGTCGCGCCTGAACATAAACTCCGGCTGGTGAAAGCCCTGCAATCCAGAAATGAAATAGTGGCTGTTACGGGGGACGGTGTTAATGACGCCCCGGCCCTTCAGCAGGCCGATATCGGTGTGGCCATGGGGTTAATGG
>CAZMEZ010000005.1:0-33523 GCA_964565425.1 uncultured Planctomycetia bacterium
GGGGCGCGGGGCGTGATTATATAGTGTCAAAGCGTCATCGCCCGCTCCGCGGGCTAGTGTCATCGGCCCTGCGGGCCTGGTGTCAGAGTGTAAAGTTTGTACGCGATACGCGCGACGAATTAAGTGTTACGTAATACGCAGACGAGAGACGAAAGAGAGCGTCGATTACGAAGATTTGCAATATGGGCAACGATCTTGGATCACGAAGATCCGATCTCCGCAATCCATTTAAATCTCCGTAATCAATTTACATAATACGCGTCATCTGTGATAATCCGTGTTTTAACGCGATACGCGCCACGCAATAACGCGCGACGAATTAAGTGTTACGTAATACGCAGGCTAGAGGCATGGGGAGCACCAGAGCGCCAGTTCTTAGGCCGGCTTCTGCCGTCATTGCGAGGAGGCCCGACTTGTCTCGCCGAAGCTTTAGCGAAGGCGGAGGGCCGACGCGGCAATCTATAATAATAAATAACCAACTCCGCAAGGGGCAGGACGCTGGATTATCTTTGGTAATTTCAAAACCCAAAATCCAAATTAAATCCAAAACCCCGATGCCGAAATGTTTGTTATTCGACATTAATTTGGCATTTGGATTTTGTCATTTGTCATTACGTTTAGGCGTCGGGGCTTTTGTACCGCCGTGGCGCGGGGCTCGGGGGCTCGGCGCCTTCGATACAAACGTCGCGAAGCGACACAACTTTAGAGGGGTATGGATCGGCTGAAATAGCCCCTACCCTATTCCTGCTCCAGCGGTATATCCTTATCTATAAATTCAGACCAAGCTACACGCTTCTCCGTCATCAGATAGACTTCTGCCCTACCTGTTATTCTGTTGCCCCTGTAAAGCATAGCCTTAGGTGGAGCATCATTAAGACGAAAGAAATAGTATTTCGGTGAAACAATGTAGCAAGCCGCCCCTGCCAATAGTATAAGAACGATGGTCATAAAAAATGTTCTCCACTTCATATCAACCTCACTTGTTAGCGTCAAATTCCATCTCTTCGTAATCTGGACAGTCTTTAGCCCTCTCGTTTGCCCCTAGCCCGTGCAAGCTACAATTGGACTGATTATATATATCCGCGGTTTTGCCTTCTCCCTCCATGACTATCAAGATACTTTCCTTGCACCTTGAACAGCTTTTTTCCTCCATAGCGTTCCTCCTTATAAACAAAAAAGGCAACCCGCCCTCATTTAAGGGAAGATTGCCTTTTTGTCAAATTAAGAACTGCGCGCTTCAAAAATCATTAATTTCTGATTATCTTATTAATCTTTGGGGGCTATTTCTGTCCCTTTTGCTTTTTCTTCCTTCTCTTTTTCTTTCTCTGGGCTTTTTCCTTTTGGCTCTTCGACTTGAACGATTTCATCTTCATTCCCACGCTCTAGCTCAACATATACTTTCTCGGGAACCAACTTGAACATGGCCCCCGTCATCGCATCCACGCCGACCCCGATAATGCCGCCTACCACTATATTCCCGGCTGTTGACCCGCACAAGGATTTCGTTAGAACTATTTGTGCGGTCTTATATCCTTTTTTCTTAATGGTTACGATGTGATTGTGTTTTCTCTCAAGCTTAAAATTACATGGAGTTACGCCCTTGTACCCCGTATCTGTTGTTACGTCAGCGCCCTGCGGATTTGAATCAATGGCAACCATCTGCGTCGGGCCGGTCGTTAATGAAGCGCAACTCGACGTCGTTAACGCCACAGCAATAATCGCCAATACTGAAAAGCACCTTTTCATCCCATCCTCCTTGTTTTGGCTCCCAATCCCCATACAAATTTGAACAAGAAAATAACCGGGGCGAACAATGCCCCGAATAAATTCACCATATTATTAATTTTTTTGTCTCCATTCATTTGCTTCTCCTATGTTTGTTGAACACACGTAAAACGGATGTAAAATAAAAAACCCAACCCTTCTCTCGAAAAGGCTGGATTAGATCCCTCCACACGATGATATGCTTCCGTTCATTTACCACTCCGTTGTGGTTTTTTGCAAGGCATAGCGCATCAGTGCACTATAAGCGTATTTTACCTCTATCTATAAAGCATTACAAGGAATAGAATAAAGTAGGCTGAAGGGTTTATGGATCCATCCGCCGGTCGGAGTCTGTGAGTCTAATTTATGTTGTTTTTATTTTTAATTTGCGTTGTAAATTTTCTGCTGGTATATAATTGAATTCTCTTCCTTTTTTAGTTTTTACCAAAAATCCTCTTTTTCCAAGATCTTCTAAATCTTTGCGGGCTGTTTCATATGTCACATTATGGACAGTTTGATGATAAGCTATAGTATATATATTATTGGGGTTTTCAATGGCACTCCGTAGTAGTTCTTTTTGCCTAATATTTAAATCCGCGTATTTTCTTAAATAAAAGGTGGTTTCTTTTGCTTCTTTTTGCTTTTGCGCTATATATTCTAACAATTTACCAATCGCCATGCTTATGGCTCTTGTATGGAATGAAATGAAATATGTTAAATCTAAATCATCTCTTTCTGTGTACAAAAATGCACGTGCATACCTAGATGGTGCCTTTAAAAATATACGTGAAATAGTCAAATATTCGAACATCCAATATCCATGCCTTAACATATACCAATAAAACAAAGCACGAGCAGTTCTGCCATTCCCATCCATAAATGGATGTATATATGATAGATAAAAATGCAAATTAACAGCTTTAATTATTGGATGCGTAAATTCCTGAGCACCTTTCTCATTTGCGTACTCACAAAGAATTTTTATCATTTCCGGTATTTTATCCGGAGATGGGGGGGTGTATAAAATCTGCCCCTCATTATCTCTTACATGAATTTCATCATCGCTGCTAGCCCTAAAGCGTCCACATTCATCCGGCTTTTCTAGTGTATTTACTGTCATTGATTTATGCAGTTCAAGGATTAACTTGTCTGTTAATTTATGTTTTGTAAAATTCTTTATTGCTGAAATTGTCTTATAATTATTGAACACCATTTGTTCGGCATGACTTTTAGGCTTTCTGCCCGATCTTAACATTTCTTTAGCTTTTTTTCGCGTCGTTGCAGCCCCTTCCAATAAACTTGATGCTATGCCTTCTTCCATCAATGAATTAATCAAATATTTTCTTTGTTCGGTTTTGTGAATTTTTGCATCACCAAGCAATATTTCCCCTCCCCCGTGTTGGTCAATATACGAAAGATTCTTAAATACACTATCGGGGATCCAATAGCCAAAATTTCCATTATCTTTGCTTGCAAGGGGGGTTTTTCTTATTTTAGATTGCCGTGAAAATTTTAAATAGGCCCATGCTAACTTGGGTGTTATTTTATCCGGCATTGAAAAATGTTTAACCTTGTCCCAATATGCATATTCATCCCTTTGCTCAATGCCAACTACAAGTTCATTTAATTCATCAAAATTGTCTAAATCTAATACATCCTTTAACAACACCTGCCAATTTGGTGCTTTTTCTGGTATTTTCATAGACACCTCTGATTTACTAATTTATACTTTTTTAGTATTAATTATACGGTGTTATTTTACATTACAATTGCTTAAAATGTCAATGAATTACTAAATTTGCAATAAATAGTATTAATTAGTATTTGCTTTTCTTTATGTGTTTTAATTGTTACGTAAATGTGGTTATGAATATTTATACCCACATTAATATTTATTAAAGCAAATTAGGCCTGCTTTAATCCGTTAAATTTAATTAGAATGAATTTAAGCAAAATGCTATATTTGTCTAAATGCTTTGTTTGTTGAGACTTATGAAATACAATTTTTGCATTAAATAGTATTTACTAGTATTTAAAGGCGGCGCATGTGCCCCCTTTCCCTCTCTGGTTACCCTAAGGGATTATGAATAAACAACCTATAAAGAGCAGCTATAACGCGCGGGGAATATCCCCCTCCTTCTAAAATTTTGCTTAAATTTCTATTTCATCCCTTAGAAGCTAGCGCTTACATACAATCTACTAGATGTTATAAATCTACAAATATGTGATGCCCCGTTTACTCCGTGCTAAAAAATTTCTCGCACACCTTGTATGTGCCTACCCCTAAGGGGGTGCCCCCCCCCCGAAAGGGCTTGTTACCATTCTGTTACCAAGATCTGACCAAATAGGGGACGGGGCTCGGCGCCTACGATACGAGCGTCGCGAAGCGACACAACTTTAGAGGGGTATGGATAAAAAGGAAAGGGGAGATATTATTCTCCCCTTTCCTTTTATTTAGAAAACAGCGTAATTTATAGCTCCTTAAGGAGGGGGTTACAGTGAGCTTACTTTTATGCGATCCCCGCTTACGCGGGGATGACGATAAAGTAAGCGAACGTCATAAGGGGGAACCTACGGTTCCCCCTGTGAAACACCGAATTAACAAAAAGCCCGGCTGTAAGTGAGCCGGGCTTTTTGATCCACTGGCGGGGCGGACGGGGCTCGGCGCCTACGATACAAACGTCGCGAAGCGACACAACTTTAGAGGGGTATGGATAAAAAGGAAAGGGGAGATATTATTCTCCCCTTTCCTTTTATTTAGAAAACAGCGTAATTTATAGCTCCTTAAGGAGGGGGTTACAGTGAGCTTACTTTTATGCGATCCCCGCTTACGCGGGGATGACGATAAAGTAAGCGAACGTCATAAGGGGGAACCTACGGTTCCCCCTGTGAAACACCGAATTAACAAAAAGCCCGGCTGTAAGTGAGCCGGGCTTTTTGATCCACTGGCGGGGCGGACGGGGCTCGAACCCGCGACCTTCGGATCGACAGTCCGACGTTCTAGCCAACTGAACTACCGCCCCAAAATGTGTATAACTTTATAACATAGAACGAAACGTTCGTCAATTGCTTACGGGAAATAGGCGAAATTTTTGTCCGCCTCCGCTAAAGCTTCGTCGGACAGCCTTCGCCTTTCCTCTATAGCCTGCCAGCCGTAGCCACATAATATCTAAATAGGTAGGCGAAGGCTGGTGGGCGCGACAGGGTTCGGCGCCTTCGCGTCCGTGTTATCTTACCGGCTCTCGCTATCGCTCGTGCCGGATCCTATACTCCCGCTCCGGTCGGCCAGCCGCCGCTTCATTTGTCGTCGCTTGCTCGCCTGCTCGCAAGCTCCCCGCATTAAAGGTTCATCGGCTCCCTTCGAACCCTACGCCCTCTTGCTTTCATACAGTTAATATTATCAAACAGCGATAAGTGGTTTTGCTTCAGTTCTTGTGATAGCGAACAATGGTGGGCGCGACAGGGTTCGAACCTGTGACATCTACCTTGTAAGGGTAGCGCTCTAAACCAGCTGAGCTACGCGCCCGAAAATCCAGAGACCGCATTATATATTATAAAGAACGGGCGGTCAAGCGACGCTTACGGTTGTGTTAGATCCCTCGGCTCAGTCGCAAATTTGCTCCTTCGCTCGGGATAAAATTCGTCCATATAACTTACGCTTCCTTTGGTCGCGTAAGTTATGGCCTCATTTCGGCAGCGCGGTCATCACGAACACCATAACAAAGAGCGCTACGGTCTCTATGACCCCCAGCACCATAATATAGTTTCCGAAGCCTTTTCCGGTCTCCGCCAGGGCATCGGACGCACTCGCACCGGCCTTCCCCTGCATCCAGGCTGACGCCCCCAGAGCCAGTCCCGCGGCGAGCCCGAGCGCCATCTGCAGCGGATACGATGAAGGGTCAAGGTTGGCGCCTTTTATGGCGTTCCGCAGGATCATGCCGTAAATGGTCTGCGATAGCGGAGCGCCCACGAACGCGATCAATATGAACGGGGCCGCTTTGTTCTGCATGAACGCCCTCTTCCATGCGCCCACAGCCGCCATGCCCGCTACCCCCGTGCCTAACGCCGAACCGATGGCCGCGAAAGAAAGCGACAGCCCCATATCTCCCAGCCCTTGTACCATATTCTCCTCCTTGATTTATCTTTCAGATCACTCATTAACGATCTCGGTTTCCCTGAAGGGGTCATACTTCCTTCCGCTCCACTGCATATCAAGATGTCCCGAAAATTCCAGCATGTTCAGCCTTATGCCGTGGACGATCACGGCCATGAAGCCGAGAAGTATATTAAGGGCGTGGCCGAAGAAAAGTATCAGCGCGGCCGCGAGCCCTCCCAATATGCCGTGCGCCCCGCCAAGGGCCATATCATTGAAACTCTGGGCCACAACGACCGTCGCGTACCCCACGGCGAAAAGCCGCAGGTATGACACTATATCCGAAAAAGCCCCTATCACGCTGAGCGGAAGCTGCGCCAGCGTCCCGAGCGCTCCTTTCAATATGCCCCTTTCCGGATTGGAAAAGAAAAGGGCCAAAGGAATGCCTCCCGCGAGGAGCCATCCGGCGTACGGCGGGAAGGCCCGTCCGATCACGAGCGTCCCCGCGGCAAAGAACATCCCCCACAGTATCATTATCCAGCCGACCTGGGAGAGGGCCCTTATTGAATTTATAACCCTCGCCGCCCGCATTATATGCGCTATCGTAAGGTGCGCGACCCCTATAACGAAACATATGAATATTATGAAGTTCTGATTGTCACCGGCGAAACTGTTTATTTTCTGCACAACAAGGTTTTTGAGGACCGGCATCTGCGCTATCTGTTCGGCGCCGAACCAGGTGCCGGTCGCTATCCCCCATATCAGGGTGCAAAAGCTCAAAAGATACATGAGATAGAACGGTTGCGCGGGAAGATGCGGCATCTTCCTCCTCGCCAGAAAGGTAGCGGCAAGGAAGAGCGTTCCGTATCCCGCGTCGCCTATGAGCATCGCGAAGAACACGCTGAAAAAGACCAGGAAAACCGCGCTTATGTCGAATTCGTTATATCCGGGAAGCGTGTTCATGAACTGGAACACCGGGCTTATGATCCTTACCCATCCGGGATTTGTTATATGGGTGGGCGTTTCGGCCGGGTCGTCCGGCTCTTCCACCACATACCCCGATCCGTGCGCCCTGGCCATGTCCGTGACCTTGTCCAGTACGTTCACGGGGCAGAACCCCTGGAGATACGCGAACCTGCCCTCTTCCTTCATGCCGAAGCGGACCTTCAGCGATTCGTGTTCTTTTTTAAGCTTTTTCTCGCATTCCCTGATCTCCTCTATGCCGGCGGCCTTTTCCGCAAGATACTCTTCGATGCCCTTAGCGATATCCCCCAGCGCCTCTACGTCCTGTGTGATCTCTTCGGGGCTTTTCGGCGGCGGGGTCGTCTCCGCGAACGGCAATTTCTCGTCATCGCGAAAGGACGCGGTTACAAGGCAAACGTATCCCTTGTCCCTTCTAACAACATGATGTTTTATTTCGCGGCCCAGTTCTTTGTAATGATGTTTACTCAGGCGATAGAACCGTAAATTTACGCCCTTTTCTTCCAGGAGCGGCAGGTCGGCGGGATCGAAGGCGCCCCAGAGGTCGTACCACGCGGCCTGTCTTCTAAGGTTGGCGATATTATCATGGCACTCCTTCAGCTCCCTGGAGGCCTCGGCGACCCTGTCGGCGGTATAAAGCATGTTCCTTTCGTCGTACACAAAATCTTTTTCCCCCGCGGCGGCCTTCGCGCTATACGGCAGTAGCCTGGATATTAGCCCCTCTATCTTCGCGATCCTGTCTTCCACGAAAGTGATCTGGTGGGCGGACGGTCTTTTCACGTGTTTAACGTGAACGGCTCCCGCCTTTCGCAGCCTCGAAACGAATCCCTGCCTGTCCCTTTCCGAGACCAGCAGGGTTATCTTTTTCATCCGTTCGATCATGCTTCTCCCCTGCCCCCATTCCGGCTTTGTATCTTTTCCTTCGCGATCTTTCCGGTAACAACAGCCGCTGTCCGCATATCCCCGAGATATATCTGTATCTTCCTTATGTTCTCGCGGGTCCGGGGGATCATTACCTTTTCGAAAAGGTTGACCCTCTGCGTGGTGATCCTGAGTTCTTCCCTCACGAGCGCGTCCTGTTTTTTTAAGACCTCCATCCTGGCGTTCTCCGTTATCACTTTTTTGACGGCCTCTACGCCGGGATCCAGCCAGAGTGGCATCGTTTCAAGATCGTATCCTTTTTCCTCGAACTCGACCTTTTCAAAGATCGGGATGTCAACACCGGCAATATTCCCCGTCTCGGTCACGATCTTACCTATAGAGACAAGGTCTTCGATCCCGATCTTCTCCGCGAAAACATCCACCCATTTGTAAAGTTCGGCTTTTGTATACGCCCTTTCCTTTTTCAGCCCTTCCATCCGCTGGTGCAGCTTGAGGATCTCCGTCTGCAGCTGCTGCTTCTTCAATATAAGCGTAGGGAGGTACTGGTTGTACCTCTTGAGGGCTTCTTTTTGTTTTTTGAGTTCGTTCTTTGTAAGCCGTATTTTAGCCATTGTTAGTTTGGTATTTGCGTTGATTACGAAGATTAAGCAGGATTACGGAGATCATATCTTCGTAATCTCTGGTAGCTGCCGTATTATGAATCTTTGTAATCACCTTATTGTTTCTTTTCCGCGCCGCCTTTCGGCCAGAATTCTTCAATAAGCTCCGTCCGGAAGTTTGTCTCTTCCGGGTTAAAACATTCGGCAAGGATCTTCCACCCGTTATCCAGCGCCTCTTCGAGGGGCACGTTAACCTTCAGGTCCATCATTTCCCGCTCGAAAAGGTCCCCGTATTTGAGCAGCTTCCTGTCCCAGTCGCTCATCCTGAAACCCATCGACCGTTTTTCCCCGGTCTCCCTGTACTGGGAGTACAGCTGGATCATGTTGTTCATTATGTCCCTGTGGTCCTTGCGCGTGTCCTTGTTCACCTGTTGTTTCAGCCTGCTGAGGGACCCGAACGGCTCTATCCTGCTGTTCCGCAGATAAAACTGCCCTTCGGTGATGTATCCCGTGTTGTCGGGTATGGGGTGGGTCACATCGTCCCCCGGCATCGTCGTCACGGCAAGAACGGTGAGCGATCCCGCTCCCTCAAAATCACATGCCTTTTCGTATCGCGAGGCCAGCTGGCTGTAAAGATCGCCCGGATAACCGCGGTTCGACGGGACCTGTTCCATCGTTATCGCTATCTCTTTGAGCCCGTCCGCGAAGTTCGTCATGTCGCTCAAAAGCACCAGCACCTTTTTGCCTTCCAGGGCGAACTTCTCGGCCACGGCCAGGGCAAGGTCCGGCACCATGAGTCCCTCGACTATCGGATCGGCCGCGGTGTGCACGAAGAAGATGGTCCTGGAAAGCGCCCCTCCTTCTTCAAGTGTATTCCTGAAATAGATGTATTGGTCGTACTTAAGGCCTATGCCGCCGAGCACTATGATATCCACTTCGGCCTGGAGCGCGATCCTGGCAAGGAGTTCATTGTAGGGTTCTCCCGAGACCGAGAAGATGGGGAGTTTCTGGGACTCCACCAGGGAATTAAAGACATCTATCATGGGGATATTGGTCCTCACCATGTTCTTCGGTATTATCCTTTTCGAGGGGTTCACCGCGGGCCCGGCGATCTCTATCATGTTCTCGTCTATTGCCGGCCCCTTATCCCTGGGCCTCCCGCTCCCGTTGAATATGCGTCCCAGCATGTTTGCGGTAAAGCCGACCTCCATGGGGTGCCCCAGGAATTTGACTTCGTCGCCGGTCGATATGCCTCCGGCTCCCGCGAACACCTGCAGATACACCATGTCTTTGTCGAGCCTGATGACCTGGGCGAGTGAGGTCCCCCTCCAGGTCGAGATCTCGGCAAGCTCCTCATACGCCACGCCTTCGGCCTTTACCATAACGACGTTGCCGGATATGCTTAATATCCTGGTGCATACTTTTCTCATGTCTTTTTTCCTCCGATTACCGTTCCATGTCAAGCCTGCTGCTCTCCCGCTTCTTCGTCCCCCGCCTCTTTCAGCAGGTCCTTCGCCTCCCCGGACAAAAGCTCGTCGATCTTGTTCTCCTGCCGCTTGAAGTCCTCGGACTCCCACTCCCTGTAATTCCAATCTATGAAACGGTGCCTGAGGTTGTAAAAGAAGTTCCTTGCTTCCTTTTTGTCCCTGAAAGAAAATTCCTGCCCGAGAACTCCGATGACTTTCGCGAAAACGTATTTCTGGCGGTCCTCCTTGGTCGCGGCATCGACCTCATCGAATCCGTTCTGCTGCAGATATACTTCGTCCAGGAACTGGCTCTTGAGGTAGATAATGAAGTCCTCCGTGGATGTCCCTTCTTCGCCCACGACTTTCATCATCTGGCTGACGGCTTCGCCTTTCTGCAATATTTCCCTGGCCGTCCCGATCTCGTCTTCGGGGATAAAGCTCTTGTATTTGCTCCAGCTTAACAGGGGATCCACCGACGGGTATTTTCTCGCTTCGGCGCGCTCCCGCGAAAGACCGTGGAACGCCCCCACGACCTTAAGTGTGCCTTGTGTCACCGGTTCCTCGAAATTTCCTCCGGCGGGGCTTACGGTGCCGCCGATGGTAAGGCTTCCGATGGCCTCGTCGTGGAGTCTTACCACGCCCGCTCGCTCATAGAAACTCGCGATGCGCGATTCGAGATACGCGGGGTACGCCTCTTCTCCCGGTATTTCTTCAAGCCTCCCCGATATCTCTCTCATGGCCTGCGCCCAGCGAGAGGTCGAATCCGCAAGAAGCAGCACGTTGAGCCCCATCTGCCGATAATATTCCGCTATCGTGGCGGCGGTATATACGGAGGACTCCCTCGCGGCAACGGGCATCGATGAAGTATTGCATATGATTATCGTCCGCTCCATCAGGGACTTGCCGGTGCGCGGATCCTGCAATTTGGGGAATTCACGAAGCGTTTCGACCACTTCTCCCGCGCGCTCTCCGCAGGCGGCTATGAGGACGATATCGACCTCGGCATGCCGGCTCGTGATCTGCTGGAGAACGGTTTTCCCGGCGCCAAAAGGGCCGGGTATGCAATATGTCCCGCCTTTCGCCACCGGCACCAGCGTGTCGATTATGCGGACCTTCGTTATGAGCGGGTCTTTCGGCTCAAGTTTTTCCTTGAATGCCTGGATGGGTATCTTAACGGGCCAGTCAAAGGTCATCGTTACATCGGCCGTTTTCCCCTTGGCGTTCTTTATAACGGCGATCTTTTCGTTGACCTTGTAGTTCCCTTTTTCGGCCATCTCCTCAATGACGTATTCCCCCAAAAGATCGAACGGGATCATGATCTTGTGCCGGAATATCCCTTCCGGCACCCACCCCAGGACACATCCGGCCACGACTTTGTCTCCTTTTTTCGCCGCGGGAGTGAACCCCCATTCTTTGTCGAACGAAATAGCGTTAAGTTCCTCGCCGATCGGCAGGAAAAACCCGAACTTTTCGGCAAGCTCGGGCAGGGGGTTCTGCAACCCGTCATATATCTGCGCGAGGATGCCGGGCCCAAGCTGCACGGAAAGCATCTTGCCCGAGAATTCGACCTCGTCCCCCACCTTGATGCCCTTGGTATATTCGAACACCTGCATGAACGCGGTATTGCCCGCTATCTTTATGACCTCCGACTTGAGCCTCTTTCCTTCGCTCAGGACATATCCGACCTCGTTCTGGATAATATCGTCCTTGAAGGACACTGTTATCATATTGCCGTTAATAGAGACTATCTTGCCCGCTTTCTCATTCATAATGAACCTCGCATAGCTTGTAAAAGAAGTTGTCGCCTTTATCCTTGTCGAACCCCGCTATCCTCTCCAGTATCTGCAGCTGCAGAAAATAAAGCACCAGCCTGTTGATGTCGAAAAAATGGTTCTTGGCCTTGTCTTCGAGGAATTCCCACCGGACCGTTTCCATTTCCATTTCCGCCAGAAGCGGCGTTTCTCCCGACATGATCCTTTTTATAACAGCCGCCATTTTATGTTCTTCCCCGTCTTTACGCGCGGCGCGCGCTCCCGCGAGCTCACGGCGCAGCTCTCCGTCGAAGCGCAGCCACTCGCCGAGTACCGTGCCGTCCGCCGGAGCGGCGTCCATCCCCATGCGGGAGGCGGCCGTAATTACCGCCATGTCCGCCGGGGACAGCCATTTTTCGCACTCGCCCAGGAATCGTTCCGTGGTCATGGGCGGCCCGGCCCCGGGGCTCAGGAACGGCAATGTCGCCACAAGATAATAATATTTGTTCGCCATGCGCGCGCTATTCTCCGGAAAGGATCTGCGTTACTTTCGGATTGAGATATGCCTTGAACGCTTCCGCTATCGCTTCATCGGTGAAGTCATAATACGAGCTCCCTCCCTTTTCTCCTATAAGAAACCCGTGTTCGGCATTCGGGGAGACCTTGAGCGTAATGCCTTTCCCCATTTTCTTTTTGAGATCGCCCAGCGCCAGTTTTTCAAGCGCCTTCTTGTCCTTTTCGCTCAACAGCACTTCCACCTCGAATTTGTCCTCTTTGGCGACGCTTTCCACCATGCGCTCTATCATGTCTTTAAGGACTTCGGGGGTAAGGCCCTCGGCAACGCTACCCTTCATCACCAGGTCGAAAAGGTTCACGATGCTCTGGCGCAGTGAGATCAGAACATCGCGCGACGCCTGTTTTATGGCTTCTTCAGAGCTCTGGCGCAGTTTTTCGGCCTCCCGCTCCGCCTTTTTGACCATTATTTCATTCTCTTTACGGGCCGACTCCATCAGGGCTTTAGCCTTGGCTTCCGCGTCGGCGATTATTTTCGAGGCCTGGTTTTCGGCTTCGCTTACGCCTTCGGCTTTGATCTTCTCGATTATGGTTTTGAGTTCCATTTCCATGGCTCTCCTCCTTCGGGGAATAATATAGCGCGCAGCGGGGTTCTGAACGCTATAAGTTTAATGTCTATCGGCGGTTATTTCTGTTTTCTGGATCCCGGTTTTATCAATGGCATCCCTTCCTGACAAAGCGGGCATTCTGTTTCTATGAACGTGGGAACATCCAATTTTATCAAGCTTTCCGTCTTTATGCCACCAAAATCGATGGAGCCCGCGCTTCTATCGACGATCGAAACTATCCCCACCGGTTTGATCCCGTCCTGTCCGAGAAGGGCTATGACCTCTTTTACGGACTTTCCTGTCGTGAGAACATCTTCGGCTATCAGGACCTTGTTCTCCGGGACAACGGAGAACCCCCTGCGCAGCACCATCTTCCCGTCATCGTTCCTTTCCGTGAACAGGGCTCTCGCTTTTAGCGTCCGGGCAAGCTCATAAGCAAGCACTACGCCTCCCATTGCCGGCCCTATCACCGTATCGGGGATATCCGCCTTGAATTTCGCGGCAAGAACGCCGCAAAGCCGTTCGGCGACCATGGGGTTCTGCAGGACGAGCGCGCATTGAAGATACGCCCCCGAGTGCAGCCCGCTCGAAAGCTTGAAGTGTCCCTGTTGATACGCGCCTGACTTCTTGAATATATCCATGATCTCCATCCGTTGCATAAATCGTCTCCTTGTTTCGCTCCCATCTGAAGGCTGACAGCTGAAAGCCGATAGCTCCTCATTTCATTTCTTCAATTATCCTTTTCGCCGCTTCCGCGGGATCGTCCGCTTTTATTATGGGCCGTCCCACCACGACATAATCCGCCCCGTTCTGTACGGCCTTACGGGGCGTTACTATCCTTTTCTGGTCCCCGGCCGCGGCCCATACCGGTCTTACCCCGGGGGTCACGACCACGAAGTCCTTGCCTATCTTTTCCTTGATACCGGCGGCTTCCCTGGCCGAAGCGACCACTCCGTCAAGCCCGCTGTCCGCGGCCATTTTCGCGAATTCTATCACCTTTTCCTCTAATCTTCCGGAAAGCCCGATACCCTTCATCTCCCGTTCGTCCATGCTGGTAAGAACCGTTACCCCGAGCAGGATCGGAGGGTTCTCGCCGGCTTTCGCGCTCCCTTCCTTCGCCCCTTCCACCGCGGCTTCAAGCATGCGCCTTCCCCCGAGACAGTGGAAATTGGTCATGAATACGCCTTGCATGGCGGACACCCTGGCCGCGTTCTTTACCGTATTCGGTATGTCATGGAATTTCAGGTCCAAAAATACCTTTTTTCCTTTTTTATTGATCTTTTCCACCAAAGCGCTCCCGTACCCCGTAAAAGGAGCTATCCCAACCTTAAAGATGTCCACGACGGAAGACAGTTCATCGACAAGCGCGAAAGCTTCTTCCTGGGCGTCGACATCCAGCGCGACTATGAGTCTTTCTCTCGCCTCCATTTGTTTCATCCTTTTATTCGCCGGCCGCCTTGAGTTTCCCTGTAATGGCTGCCGCGTTCTTCCTTCTTTCCTTCAGATACGCCTTGAATTCTCCGAGGATCTTTTTATACGAATCCGGGTCGACAAGATTCGCGGTCCCGATCTGGACGGCGCTGGCGCCCGATATCATGAATTCCGCGACATCCAGGCCGTTCATTATCCCTCCCATCCCTATCACCGGCACTTTTACTCTATTATACACATCCCATACGGCCTTGAGCGCCATCGGTTTTATCGCGGGGCCGCTCAATCCTCCGGTCACGTTCCCCAGAAGAGGCTTCATGCTGAAGGGGTCGACCGCCATGCCGAAATACGTATTGACCAGCGATACCGCGTCCGCGCCGCCGTTCTCCGCAGCCTCGGCCATCTCCGCTATGTCCGTCACGTTGGGGGTGAGCTTGGCGATCAGCGCGCATTTTAACTTTTTGCGCACGCCCCTCACAATTCGTTCGGTCGCGAGAGCGTCCTGCGCTACAAGCGCGCGCCGCGTGCCGCCATGCGTTACGTTGGGGCAGGACAGATTCAGCTCTATCGCGTCCGGGGCGTCTTTCCCCCAGAACCGCTCGGCACACCTTTCAAATTCCCCGGGTCCGTGGCCCGCGATGCTCACGATAATACGCGTTTTGAGCTCTCTCAGGAACGGGTAATATTCCCGCTTGAAATGCCCGACGCCTTTGTTCTCAAGCCCGATAGAATTAAGGAGTCCCGAGGGCGTTTCGACCAGCCGCGGCGGCGGGTTCCCTTCCCGGGCGTCCAGCGTTACGGTCTTCGTGATGATCGCGCCGACTTCATTAAGGTCCATGAAGTCCTCGAACTCCCTCCCGTAACCGAAGGTCCCGGAAGCCACCCATACGGGGTTCTTGAAGATCGTCTTGCCTATTTTTACGGATAGGTCCATTGTCCCGTTCCTTGAAGCCGGCATATCACTCGGCTTCCCTTTCCCAGTCTATTTCCCGAGCGTTGAATACGGGTCCGTCTTTGCAAACCATCTTATACCCGTCCAGGGTGCGGACAGCGCACCCCATGCATGCCCCGATGCCGCAAGCCATATACGCGTCAAGCGATACCTGCGTCGGGATGTTCAGTTTCGCGGCATCCCTGTTTAACGCCGCGAGCATGGGCCTCGGCCCGCAGGCATAGATCGTGAGTCGTGAGTCGTGAGTCGTGAGTCGTTTGAGGTGTTTTTTCAGGAGTCCGGTGACGTAGCCTTTGTGCCCGGCTTTACCGCACTCGGTGGCCACATGCACTTTCGCGCCCAGCTTGCGGAATTTTTCCGGGCAGACAAGGTGCTTCTTCTCGCATGCCCCTATAAACACCTCCATCTTCCGTCCTGTTCTTTTAAATGTCTCGGCCAGAGCATACAGCGGGGCGACGCCATGGCCTCCGGCCACCATTACTGCCAGGGCTCCGCGATCCCCCGGGTCCGGTCCGGGATCGAAACCGTTCCCGAGAGGTCCGAGGATGTCCAGGGTGTCGCCCTCCCCTTTCGAGCTTAAAAGCGAAGTCCCTCTTCCGACTATTTTATATAAAAGCTTTATTCCGCTTTTGCCTATCGAGTGAACCCCCAGGGGTATTCTGAGGAGGGGGTCTGTCGTTCTTTCCCGGACCCTGACGGAAACAAATTGGCCGGGAAAGGAATTGCGGGCCAGATGAGCGCTTGCCACTTCCATCACGTAATGGTCGGGCGCGATCTTATTGTTCGAGACTATCCTTGCCTTTTCCGCTTTCTTTTTTGTTTTTCTTCCCACTATCTTCCTTCCGTCTTCCGATGCCTTTTTTCTCGAGCCAACCGCTTACCATATCCCGGTGGGTTCCTTTCCAGAAGATTTTATCACACTTGGGGCATTGTTTGAACTCTTCCTGCGCGCGAAACACGTATTCCGGGACTTTTCCTTCCGCGTTCTTCTTGCTTATGTCCTCCAGCGGGGCGTTGCATTCTACGCAGATGCGGAACACCTCTTCCTCCTTGAGCGGAAGCTCAAGTTCGTCGGTTACCTGCTCTATCTGGTCTTCCACGTGATCATGTTTTATTATTACGGTCCGTACGCCTTTGTATCTGGAAAGGCCCGGGCTTCTTGTAAGCAGCACCCTCTCTTCCCGCAACGCCTTTATAATAAGGCCCGGGGCGTCTTTCTTCTGATAATACGCGCTGTCGTATCCAAGGATGCGCAGCCACTTGGCGAGTTTTCCCAGTTCTTTCGTAACGATGAATTTCTTTTTTTTCATTTTCCCGCGATCCGCCGGCATGCCCGCTTTACGCCAGTTCCCATCCCCGGAAAACGACCCTTCCCCCTGCTATGACGTCGCTGACTCTTGCCTTCATCCTCTGCCCCAGGAACGGGGAATTCTTCGAGAGCGACCGGACCTTATCCGCCGTATACTCCCATTCTTCTTCCGGGTCTATTATCGTGATATCCGCGATAGCGCCTTCTTTGAGCGTGCCCCTTTCGTACTTTAATATTTTCGCGGGGTTCACGGATAGCGCCCTGACCAGATCGCTCCACCCGAAAACCTTCTCCTCGATAAGGTTCATCACCGAAAGCGAGAGCGCGGTCTCCAGCCCTATCATTCCGAACGGGGCATAATCGAATTCCTTTTCCTTTTCGTTCTCGAGATGAGGGGCGTGATCGGTGGCGATCGCGTCGATCGTCCCGTCCTTCAGCCCTTTCTTTATCGCCTTCACGTCATCGGCGGACCCGAGCGGCGGGTTGACCTTAAGGTTCGCATCAAAGCTCTTTACCCGCTCATCCGTGAGAGAAAAATGGTGCGGGGTGACCTCTGCCGTTACTTTGACCCCTCTTTTTTTTGCCTGCCGTATTATTTCTATGCTTTTCGCGGATGATACATGCGCTATGTGCAGTCTGGCTCCGGCCAGTTCCGCCAGGCATATATCGCGCTCGACTATCGTGCTTTCGGCTTCCGACGGGATGGGGCCGAGCCCCAACACCGTCGACCAATATCCCTCGTGCATTACGCCGTCGCCGGCAAGCGTCTTATCTTCGCAATGCGATATCACCAGAAGGTCCAGCATGGACGCGTATTCCAGCGCGCGGCGCATCAGACCGGCGTCATGGACAGGATCACCGTCATCGGAGACCGCGAAACATCCCGCTTTTTTCATTTCCGACATCTCCGTTATAGCCTCGCCTTTTCGTCCCTGCGTAATAGTGCCCACGGGTAACAGGTTCGCGAGTTTAGCTCCCGCCGCCCTGTCATACAGGAACCTGACCTGGGCCTGATTGTCACACGGCGGTTCGGTATTAGGCATCGCGCACACGGTCGTGAATCCGCCCGCTACCGCGGCAGCCAATCCGGTATCAATGGTCTCCTTGTCCTCGCGCCCGGGTTCTCTGAGGTGCGCGTGCAGGTCTATGAACCCTGGAGCGACTATCTTCCCCCGGGCATCGATCTCGACCGCCGCTTTCTTGTCTATGCTGTCCCCTGTTCGCGCTACCCGGCCTTTTGCTATCAACAGATCTCCCTTTTTGTCCATGTTCTGACTCGGGTCGATTATGCGCCCGTTTTTCACCAATATTTCCATTTTTACTCCATTTTTTGCATATTTTTGCCGCATTTGTGGGAGTTTATGTCAAATTTTGTCAATATCCTCGGCTATTTCCTCCACCCTTGTGCTCTTTACTTGCGTCAAGATGAACAGTACCGCCATCCGTACCGCCACCCCATTGGTTACCTGGTCAAGTATGACCGAATACTCTCCGTCAGCTACATCCTGGCTTAGCTCCACCCCTCTGTTTATCGGCCCGGGGTGCATTATCAACACTTCTTTTCTGGCGGATTTTCTTAAAAGGTCCGACGTTACCCCAAAGTCCTTCACATATTCCCGTATACTCGGGAATAGCCCTTTCTTCTGTCTTTCCAGCTGTATCCTCAAAACGTTCAGCGCGTCGGCGTTCTTCACGGCGCCTTTTATATCGTGCGTTACTTTTACTCCCATTTTTTCTACCTGGACCGGGAGCAGGGTCCTGGGGCCGCATACGGTCACATTAGCGCCGAGTTTTGTAAGCGCCCAGATATTGCTCCTCGCAACGCGCGAATGCGCTATGTCGCCGATTATGCTGACATTGCGCCCGCTTATATCCCCCAGCCGCTCTCTTATCGTAAAAACGTCAAGCAGCGCCTGCGTGGGGTGTTCATGCGCTCCGTCGCCGGCGTTCACGACGGACGCTTTCACGCATTTGGACAGAAAATGCGGCGCCCCCGCGCAACTATGTCTCATTATTATCATGTCTATTTTCATCGCTTCGATATTTCTTGCCGTGTCTTTGAGCGTTTCTCCTTTCAGGAAACTGGATGACGAGGCGGTGACGTTCAGGGTGTCCGCGCTCAACCTTTTAGCGGCAAGCTCAAAAGAGGACCTTGTTCTCGTGGACGGCTCACAAAAGAGGTTTACTATGGTCTTTCCCCTCAAGGTCGGGACCTTCGGGATGGGCCGTGAGATTATTTCTTTGAACACCCTGGCCTGGTCAAGGATAAGCGTGATCTCTCCGGGGGAAAGCTCTTCTATGCCGAGCAGGTGTTTTTTTGTCCATTTTGCTTCTGTTTTCTTTTTCATGATGCCTTTTCCTGTTTTTCTTCCAGCACGATCACTTCTTCTCTGCCATCCATTTCATGCAGCTTGACCTCGACGCTCTCGGTCTTTGTCGTAGGTATGTTCTTGCCCACGAAATCGGGCCTTATCGGCAGCTCCCGGTGCCCCCGGTCAATAAGTACCGCGAGCTGTATATTCGCGGGTCTTCCGAAATCTAAAAGCTCGGATAAGGCGCATCTGACCGTTCTCCCCGTGTAGAGGACGTCGTCTACAAGGATTATCTTCTTGCCGGTGATATCAAACCCTATATCGGTGGAATGTACTACCGGCTGTTCGGCGATCTCCGTAAGATCGTCCCTGTACATTGTAATATCCAGCGCGCCCACGGGGACTTCGCTTCCTTCTATCTCTTTAATGTTATTCGCTATCCTTTCCGCAAGTACCGCGCCTCGAGTCCTTATGCCGATCACGGCCAGCCCTTTTACTCCCTGGTTCTTCTCCAGCACCTCATGGGATATCCGCTGCAGGGTCCTCTTGATGCCTTCTTTGTCCAATATCGTCGATTTTTTGCTTAGGTCCATCTTCCCTCTCTTTTTATTCGATATTGCCGCCCTTTTCCCTTAAATACCAGGCACAAAAAAAGCCTCCCTGTCTTCCGACAAGCAGGCTTACACGTTTCTCTTTTCATGTTCGCTCCTTTTCCGGCCTCTCTGGACCGCTTTAAAAGGTCATTGTTAATAACGATGTTACTACTTTATCCGAGATCTGTCAAGCATTTTCTGTAAAGAAAAAGAAAGCGCAGGTGTCCTCCCCGCGCTTTCTTTGTACTATATACATATTTATATTAGAGGGCCCCGCCCCCTCCGCTCGTTGTCCCTACATGCCGTCCTGCAGTACGATGCGTAATATCCGCGTCAGGTCTTCATTCGAGAAAAAATGTATCTCGATGCGCCCTCTTTTTTTGCCCTGGTGTATCTTGACCTTGGTGCCGAACTTGTGCTGCAGGTCTTCTTCTATTTTCGCCTTTTCGGGGTCTCTGCTCCTTTTAACCTTTATCCGCGGCTCCGAGAGGCGCCTTGCTATCTGCTCAGCCTCTCGCACGGATATGCCTTTATCCACTATGGCCCTGGCGATCCTTTTTCTCTTGTGCTCTCCCGCTACCGACAACAGCACCTTCGCGTGCCCCGCGGATATTTTTCCATCCTCGACAAATTCTTTTATTTCCGGCGATAAGTTCAACAGTCTAACGCTGTTCGACACCGTTGTCTTGTCTTTGCCCACCATCTGCCCCACCTTATCGAGGGTATATTCGAATTTATCAATGAGCTCCTGGTAGGCTTCGGCTTCCTCTATGGGGTTGAGCTCTTCCCGCTGCACATTCTCTATAAGCGATATCTCAAGGCTGTTCACGTCGGTTATGTCGCGTCTTATTATCGCCGGGATCTCTTCCGCCTGCAGTTGCTGCGCCGCTCTCCATCGTCTTTCTCCCGCGATTATTTCGTAACCGGATCCCGCGGGCCTTACGAGGATAGGCTGGATAACCCCTTTTTCTCTTATCGAGTTTACAAGCTCTTCCATTTTTTCCCGGCCGAATCGTTTCCGGGGCTGAAACGGGTTTGGAACAATGTCCGTTAGCCTTATGGTTCCAACCTTTTCTTTGCCTTTACCCAGGTCTTCCGGGATCAGCGCGTCCAAACCCTTACCCAACCTTTTCTCCATGTCCATCCTCCGTATTTGTTATAAGTTCTTCATTTACAAGGCCTTGCGCTGTCACCTCAAGCCCCAGCATCTCCCTGACCACGTTTGCGTATTTTATGGCCCCTATAGACGTTCCGGCATATAATGCGATCGGCTTGCCGAATCCGGGAGCCTCGGTCAACTTAACCGTTCTGGGGATAACCGTCTCGTACACCTTGTCCTTAAAATACGATCTTACTTCGTTTATCACCTCTTTGGTCAAGTTGGTCCTGTAATCTGCCAATGTCATCAAGACGCCTTCTATCTCCAGGGTCTCGTTAAGATTCTCTCTTACCAGATCCAATGTCTTCATCAGCTGGCTTAACCCTTCCAGGGCATAATATTCGCACTGTATAGGTATCAGCACGCTGTCGGCTGACGTTAGCCCGTTTATTGTCAATAGCCCCAGCGACGGCGGGCAATCAAATAAAACGTAATCATATTCCGCCTGCATTTCTTGAAGCGCCTTGCGTAACCGATACTCGCGACCCATGACATTGACAAGCTCTACTTCCGCCCCGGTCAAATTGATCGTTGAGGGCACGACCGAAAGTAATTCTATCTCCGTCGGCTTGATCGCCTGATCAACGCTTATATGTTCATGCAGGATATTATAAATACTCTGTTCGATCCCCGCTTTGTCGATGCCAAGGCCGCTGGTGGCATTCGCCTGCGGATCCAGATCCATGAGAAGTGTTTTTTTGCCGTTGAGCGCAAGATACGCGGCGATGTTGATCGCTGATGTGGTTTTTGCTACGCCGCCTTTTTGGTTGCAGAAAGCAATTTTTTTCATCGCAAGACCTTCCATTTTAGTTGATTTGCCGAGAATGATAAAATTTGAAATTTGGGAAAAATATATCACATGAAACGCCTAAAGTCAAATTTTCGGTGAAAATAGTTTGGGGGCGCCTTGTTTCCACGTGGAAACTTGCGATATTCGTTTAACCGGCGCTCACAAGTTTCCACGTGGAAACTGCCATTCTTAATACCGTCTTTGATTCTCAGGCTAAAGTTGCTCTTGATTTTGTTCCTAAACCGTGTTCCGCTCCCGCTGCTTACGCTTACAGGTTCCCCGGTTGGCCTCGCTATACTTGCCAGACAAGCCAGTAAAGCTGTACCCGTTTCCCGGCGCGTAAGCTCGGCTATGGTGCATAAGCCCGGCAAACCGTTTTTGGTTAGGTTCGTGTCTAGCTGCTGCTTCAGATTTCCATTCGGCTGTGCCGTTAAGTCTTTGCTTTGCCGTCTAAAAACGGTTTGAGCAAAGGACCGGGATTTCGTGTCTGGGGAGCGTTATTTTCACACCTTGCTGAAAAGTAGGCGTCGCCGAAGGAATACCGAAGCCCTCTGGCTTCGGCCAAGCGGAAATCAAATTATAATGAAAATATTCTCGTGTGATCCCCGCTAATAACATGCGGGGATGACGTCTTTTATCCACTCAAGACTCACAACCCGCGGCTGATAACAACAATACATTGTGGCGTTCAGACGATTATCCACAAAGTTATTAAAGATTTTAAGGCGCGCAACTCGTGTGTTTACAATATATTATATTGTTACTCACACCTTATCAACAGAATTGGCGAGACGGCATATGTTGTGTTTCAGCTTGCAGATGGGGCAGGGGGGTGATCTTTTTCTTTCAGCGCGACCCTTATCTTGGCGAGTTCGGCTCCTTCCATGCCAAAAAGCCCTTTATGCTCTTCTTTGAGAACCTCTATTTTTACGTCGCGCTTCTTCGCGCGCAGGGTTCTAAGCGCTTTTTTTATGGCTTCCTCGACCGTAATCGCTTCTACTTCGATAAATAATTCTTTTTCTTTCTTCTGAACCATAGCTATGCGCCCCCTGATAATTGTCGGCTTATTAACGACTGTTCCGCTGTCATGAGAAACGTATTCGTCAACCAATACAGGACCAGTCCGGATGGCATCTTGTAGAACAAAAACCCGAAAAGAAGCGGCATCATCACCATCATCATCTTCTGCTGGCTTGCCTGGTCATCCGTTACCGCTCCGCCCGTTAGCCCCTGTGATACCTTCTGCTGTACCATCATAACACCAACCATCAAAAGTGGCAAAATATTTATGCTGGCCCCCAAAACCGGCAAAGAAAAGGGAAGGGGCACGGCGTCGGGCCGCGAGAGATCCTTTATCCACAGGAAATGCGATCCTTTGAGCCCGATGAAACGGACCAGCCCCTGATAAAGTGCAATAAATATAGGCATTTGCAAGAGAAGGGGAAGGCACCCGCCCAACGGATTAACGTTGTATTTTTTGTAAAGCTCCATCATTTCCTTGTTGAGCTTTTGCGGGTTATCCTTGTGAAGTTCTTTCAATTTCTGCATATGGGGCTGTATCTTTTTCATTTGCTGCATCGAAGAAAAGCTTTTAAAGGTAAGAGGGAAGAGGACCAGGTTTACCAGCACGGTCAAAAACACTATCGCTATCCCCCAGTTTTTCGTCCAGCTGTGAAAGAACGTCAGAATGGCCAGTAAAACCTTGCTGAGGCCGCCGAAAAAACCGTAATCCACGAGGTCCTGCATGTTATAGCCAAGCGCCGTAAGTGTTTTGTCGTCAAGAGGGCCGGCATAAAACGTGTACGCGTTCTCCGTTGTCCCGCCGGGCAGTATTTCGTATTTCGGCGACCCGAAGGCCGTCATGATGTTCTTCTCCGGCAGCTGCCGAAGTATTACCCCCTGTACCGCTTTCTCCGGATCCTGCGGGCGCATCGCCGCGGTATAATATCGTCCTTTTAGCGCCGTCCACGCAATGTCCCCCCTGCGCTCCTGGGCCCCTTTTACCGAACCGAGCTGCCACAGTTTGCCGTCCAGCAGCGTTACCGCCCTCAAAAACTCACGGCCCATGAATTTATCTTGCTTCTGCAGGTCGCTCGGCCCGATCAATTCATATGAAAAATTGATGTTTCGCTTCGACTCGTTATAGACAGATATTTGTAAGTCTATGTAATCCAAGTCTTTATGAAAAGTGTATCGTTTCGTGATCTTCATCCACCCGGGTTCGGAATATGTATATTCGAGTGTTCCGTTCCCCCGTCTGACCTCGAACCTTTTCCTTTCGAGCCCGGGGATCAGATCGCTCATCATGGCAAAAGGCCGTTGCGCCGGGTTTTCGATCTCGCACAGTAAGGTCTCGTCCCCGGCTGTTTCATCGCCGATCAGATAGAGGCTTTTCAGCCCTCCGCCGATATCGGAAAATACCAGCCTTTGTTTCCGGGTGTTGATCTCCGTAAAGTTTTCCGTCAGGGCCTTTTCTTCCGGAACCCCCGCCGCTACCGTGCGCGCGCCTGCGGCTTCTTCCGCCGTGACCGTTGTCGTGCGCGCCATGGCTTGCCCTCTTATGGCCGCCTGTTTTTTCCCGGTCAGGCTCTGGAACATCACCAGGATCAGCAACGAGACGGCAACAGCTATTATCATTCTTTTTTGTTCCATATTGAGTCCTCTCTACTCTTTCCGCGGCACGGGGTCGTATCCTCCTTTTGAAAAAGGATTACACCGGAGGATCCTCCATGCCGAAAGGGTGGCTCCGCGCAACACTCCGTATTTCTCGAAAGCTTCCGCCGCATATTCAGAACAGGTCGGAGAAAACCTGCAACTTCTTACAATATAAGGGCTTATGGCTTTTTTGTACCCCTTTATGGCGGAGATTATGATCTTCTTCATTCTGCGACCCCGGCTTTCCGGAGCAGGCCTTCTATTTCCGCCCGGATCTCTTTTGACGTGGTTTTCTTTCCCTGTCGTTTTATCCCGGCCGTCACCCTGATCACTGTCCTGACCTTTCTTATGCCGTCTCCCCGCATCGAACGGAAATGCGCATACATAACTCTCTTGAGATAGTTCCTTGCAACGGCCTTGGGTACATATTTTTTGGGGATAACAACGCCTACATACGCTACTCCTTCGTCCGGGGTTTTCAGCAGATGAAGGCAGATGGTCTTGCCGCGTATCTTATCGCCTGTTTTGAGGATATCGGCGAATTCGGTCGCTTTTAGAATATGTTTTATCTTCACGCGGACAGGACTTTGCGTCCTTTTTTCCGTCTCCGGCTCAACACCGCTTTGCCGGTTTTCGACTTGCTCCTTGCCCGAAATCCGTGTTTTCGCTTACGCTTCAGGTTGGATTTTAGCCTCAGGTTCTTTTTCACCGTATTGCTCCTTAGCTTGGACTATATACCGTAAAATGGATTTATGATTATAGCACACTACTATGCTAAGTCAAGAAAAATGCGGATCCCTCTTGGCCGATCATTAAGTTTTTTTCTCTTTTTTTACGGCTCTTGTCCCGTTCCTGCTCCAAAAATTTGCTTGCATTGGCACTCCCCGCTGGATATAATAAAACTCAATAGTTTCGGGATGGCGAAATGTCCGTCCTCCCTGTGGATATCTTGTTGATATCCCGTTTGTTCTTGGTGGATGCTTTTCCGTGCCCTGTTAACAAAATCCAGGCTAGATCCTGCTTAGATAATTATGGAAAACCTCTGGGAAAAGGCCCTGTCTGTCCTCCGGGCCGAAGTAAACGAACAGGTCTTCAGCGCCTGGTTCCTGTCTATTCGCCAGGTTTCGGCCGACGATTCTTCCATTACTCTTGGCGTGCCGAATAAATTCTTCGAGAACTGGATCCGGGAAAAATACATCAGTCTTCTTTCTAATGCTGTCCGCCAGGCTTCGGAAAAGGACCTCCAGATAAAGTTCGTTATCTCCCCGGATCTCCGGGAAGAAAAAGCCCCTGCCGCGCCGCCTTTAAAAAGCGGGGCGCCGCGCCAGCAGGAGGCCAGAAAAGAGGCAAGGGGAGAGAGCTGGCTTAAGTCGGTCTTCAGCGGCACTCGCCAAATGCCCGAAAGCCGCTACAGGGAGATCGGCCTGAACCCCAATTATACGTTTGAGAATTTTGTGGTCGGGGAAAACAATCGTTTCGCCCACGCGGCCGCTCTCGCTATCTGTGAAAAGCTGTCGCGCATGTACAATCCTTTCTTTCTTTATGGCGGGGTTGGCCTCGGGAAGACCCATCTTATGCAGGCGATGGGCCATGAGATATTGCGAAGAAATCCCAAGGCGCGCGTTCTTTACATCTCAAGCGAGGAATTCACGAACCAGTTGATCTCGTCGATAAGAACACGGGCGACTCAAAAGTTCAGGGATATGTACCGTAACGTGGACGTTCTTCTTGTGGACGACATCCAGTTCATTGCCGGCAAAGAGTCGACGCAGGAAGAATTCTTCCATACCTTCAACGCCTTGCACGATTCCCACCGGCAGATCGTCGTGTCGAGCGACCGCACTCCGCAGGATATCCCGACCCTGGAAGAGCGGCTCGTTTCGCGGTTTGCGTGGGGGCTTATAGCCGACTTGCAGCCCCCTGACTTTGAGACCAGGATGGCGATCCTCGAGAAAAAAAGCGAGAACGAAGATGTGTCTGTGCCGAAAGACGTTCTTTCCTTCCTGGCGGAGAATATAAAAACCAATATACGGGAGCTGGAAGGGGCCCTTATCCGGGTCGTTGCCTCCGCCAAGTTGACGGGGAAAGATCTGACCGTTGTCCTGGCTAAAGAAGTCCTGCGCGGCATGATCTCCGGCGAATCTAAAAAAATAACGATCGATCTTATCCAGAAGATCGTAGCGGATCATTTTGACATAAAGGTCTCGGACATGAAAACAAAGAAAAGGTCCCGCTCCGTCGCGTATCCGCGCCAGCTCGCAATGTACCTGTCGCGGGTGCTTACGGATTATTCTCTTCCGGATATAGGCGGGTTTTTCGGCGGCAGAGACCACACAACGGTGTTGCACGCCTGCGACAAAATAAGCAAAGAACTCGACAACAACGACAATACCCGGATGGTGGTCGAAGACCTTACCGTCCGGATCAAAAAATGATCGCTCTTTGATGTCAATAGCGTGTGGATAGCCTCCCGCGTTATTCAAGGGTTTTACACAAAGAAGAAGAGGGTTTTCCACAGGATGTCTTTCTTGTAAGCCCTTTTTATTTAAGCGTTTGGCGGGTTATCCACCGGAAAACAGGGGTTTTCGCGGGGTTCTACTACAACGACTACGATCTTTATAAATAGCTAATAGATAGAAGACAGTACGGGGTTGTTAACGATTATCCGAACAGGAGGAAAAATGGAACTTACGATTGAAAAAGAAGCGCTGGTAAACGGGATACAAACGGTTCAGAACGCCGTGTCCTTAAAAAGCAGCCTTCCTATATTGAGCAACGTTCTCCTTGAAACCGAAAAGAACGCTCTTAAACTGACCGCGACAGATCTCGATATAGGCATCTGTTCCACGATCCCCGCATCCATCGAACAGGAAGGAGCGATAACGCTCCCGGCAAAAAAGTTCTTTGACATTATCCGGGCGCTCCCGGAAGGGAGCGATGTAACCTTGTCGATGAAAAAGAACAATTTCGTGATAATCAAAAGCGGAAAGGCGACGTTCAAGATAATCGGGCTCCCAAAAGAAGAATTCCCTCAGCTGCCCGCGTTTAAAGACAAGGATTCTATAACCATCGAACAAGCCAGTTTCAAAGAAATGCTTAACCTTACGGAATTCGCCATAAGCAGGGATGACACCAGGTATGTTCTTAACGGGATATTACTGTCGGTAAAAGGGGACGACATAAAGCTGGTCGCCACCGATGGGAGAAGACTGGCGGCGGTATCTAAAAAACTGCCGAAAAAAACGCTGGTAGAAAGAGCGGCGATAATCCCGGTAAAAGCCGTACAGGAAACAAGGCGAATGCTTGGGGATGACGGGGACGTCCGAATAAAATTCAGCGACAACCAGGTGCTTTTCGCGTTCCCCGAAAGCTTCCTTCTTTCAAGGCTTATAGAGGGAGAATACCCGAATTACAGCAAGGTTATTCCAACCAGGTCGACCAAGGAGTTAAAGGTCGGCCGGGAGGAGTTTTTGTCGGCGGCAAAAAGAGCGAGCATATTCACGGACCAGGACTCCATGGCCGTAAAGTTGAACATAAAGAAAAAGAAGATGACCATTTCAAAGAACACCCCGTATCTCGGAGAGGCGCGGGAAGAAATAGACGTAGATTACAGCGGAGGGGATGATCTGGAGATCGGATTCAACCCCAGGTACCTGATAGACGTGCTGAAAAGCCTGGGGGACGAAAGCATAACCCTGGAAGTCAATGACGCCAACAAGCCCGGGGTTATCAGGAAGGGCGAAGAGTACACATATGTCGTTCTCCCGATGCAATTGACCGCGTGAGTAAAGGAATGCAGAAAAAACGACAGGAAGCAAGGCACGTCAAAAGCATCATCGAGAACCTGCTCGGACAGTGGGAAAAACGCGCGGTAAAAAGAGCGGACGCGGCAGGCGAGGCGTGGAAAACAGCGACAACGGAAGAAACCAGAGAACACGCGCGGCCGGTCAGCTTCAAGAACGGGATCCTGATGGTCGTGGTGGAAAATTCCGCCTGGCTATACAAGCTCACCCTGGAGAAAAGAACAATGCTGGAGAAGTTCAACGAAACCTATGCCGGGAGAAAAAAGGCCCGCGACATCCGTTTCAGGGTCGGTAACATGGAAGAGTAAAGAGGCCGCGGGGAAACAAGGCCCTTTTGATGAAAGGAAAACAATGGCAAAAGAGAAAACCTTAAAAGGTAAAAAAGAAACCGCCGGGAAAAAATACGACGCCACAACGATACAGGTGCTCGAGGGGCTCGATGCCGTGCGGAAAAGACCCGCGATGTATATCGGGGATACGGGGAAGAGAGGGCTGCATCACCTCGTCTACGAAGTCGTGGACAACTCCATAGACGAAGTGATGGGAGGCTATTGCGACAGGATCGACGTCATCATACATGCCGACGAAAGTATCACCATAAGGGACAATGGCCGGGGGATACCCGTCGATATGCACGCGAAAATGAAAAAACCGGCGCTCGAAGTCGTAATGACCACGCTCCACGCCGGGGGAAAATTCGACCACAGGGTTTACAAGGTTTCGGGCGGGCTTCACGGGGTGGGCGTAAGCGTAGTGAACGCGCTAGCCGAGTGGCTGGAAGTGGAAGTGAAGCGGGAGGGGAAAATATACCACCAGGAATATAAGCTCGGGGCGCCGGCCTCAAAAATGACGGTCCTCGGGAAGTCCAAGACAACGGGAACGAGCATCACGTTCAAACCGAGCGAAGAAACGTTCAACCAGGGCGCCACTTTCAGTTATGATATCCTTTCCGCGCGCATGAGAGAGCTGGCCTTCCTCAACAAAGGGGTGAAGATCGCCCTGAAGGACGAACGCACGGATAAAGAAGCGGAGTTTATCTACAAGGGCGGAATAATCTCCTTCGTGGAACACATGAACAAGAACAAGAACGCCCTGCACCGGAAGATCATATATTTTGAAAAGGAAAAGGACGATATCGTGGTAGAGGTAGCCATGCAGTACAACGAAGGCTACGCGGAAAACATTTACAGTTTCGTGAACAACATAAATACAACGGAAGGCGGAACGCATCTTACCGGGTTCAAGTCGGCCCTGACCAGAACGCTTAAGAATTACGGGAAGACCCGGGGGATACTTAAGGGCGAGGGCATGTCCGGGGACGATACGCGGGAGGGGATCACGGCGGTCCTGAGCGTGAAGGTGCCGAACCCGCAGTTTGAGGGCCAGACCAAAACAAAGCTGGGGAATTCAGAGGCCGAAGGGATCGTGGAGGCCGCGGTAAACGACCTGTTAAGCACTTTTTTTGAAGAAAACCCGTCGGTAGCGAACGCCATCGTGAAAAAGGCGGTGACGGCGGCCAGGGCAAGAGAGGCGGCCAAAAAAGCAAGAGACCTCACCCGACGGAAGGGGGCCCTCGAAAGCGGATCCCTTCCGGGAAAGCTGGCGGATTGCTCAGAGACCGACGCCAGCCTTACCGAGCTCTACATAGTAGAGGGAGATTCGGCCGGGGGATCGGCAAAACAGGGAAGAGACAGAAGATACCAGGCGATATTGCCGTTGAAGGGCAAGATCCTGAACGTTGAAAAGGCCAGAATAAACCAGGTTCTGAGCAATAACGAGATAAAGACCATAATCACGGCATTGGGAGCCGGCGTGGGTGACGAGTTCGACCCGCAAAAGATCCGCTATAATAAGATCATACTCATGTGCGATGCCGATGTGGACGGATCCCACATAAGGACGCTTCTTTTGACGTTTTTATACAGGCAAATGAGCACCCTGGTGGAACAGGAGCACGTATATATCGCCCAGCCGCCATTGTACAGGGTGAAAAGAGGGAAAAAAGAGCAATATATAAACACGGAAAAAGAGATGAAAGAATTCCTGATAGAGCAGGGGGCGGAGGGGATGGAGGTCGAGGCTTTAAGGGAAAAGAAGAGCCTGACGCCCAAACGGCTCAAAGATCTGCTGGAACTTCTTCTTCGGCTTGAAAAACTGTCAAACTCCATAGAGCGCCGTGGAGTGAAATTCGGCAAATACCTCCAATTAAGCGACAAAAAGACCAAAAAGCTCCCGCTTTACAGGGTAAGCGTGGAGGGAGAATACATATATCTCTATAATGATGAAGAGCTTGCCAAGATCAAAGCCAAATCCGGAGCCGAAGAAAAAGAGCTGGAGATGGAGGGGGAAGAAGGCGGAGGAGAAGAGAAAAAGGCCGAGACCATAGCCGTCCAGGAGTTTTACGAAGCGAGAGAAATAGAAAAGATCGCAAAAGAGATAGCTAAATTCAACCTGGATATAGCCGATTACGAAAAAGAAAAACAGGAAAAAGAAACCTACGAAACGAAAAAAACAACAAAAAAGAAAAAGACCGCGGAAGATAAACCTCAGTTCATGATCGGCGGAGAAAAAGAGATCCACTCCCTGAAAGACCTGCTCGACCATATCCTTAAGGAAGGCGAAAAGGGGCTGACCATACAAAGGTATAAGGGGTTGGGAGAAATGAATCCGGAACAGCTCTGGGAAACGACAATGGACCCCGAAAGAAGAACCCTGCAGCAGGTCACGATAGAGGATGCTGTCGAGGCAGACGAGATGTTCACGATACTGATGGGAGACAATGTCGACCTGCGCCGGGAGTTCATAATCGAGCACGCGCGGGAAGTGAAGAATCTTGATATATAGGGTGACGCGTGACGAGTGACGCGTGACGGGAAATAACGAATGGAGAGAGAATGTACACGAGAAATGAAAAGATAATACCGATCCATATCGAAGAAGAAATGAAAGATTCTTATATTAATTACGCGATGAGCGTAATTGTAGGACGGGCCCTCCCCGACGTTCGCGACGGGCTAAAACCGGTTCACAGGCGGATACTTTACGCCATGAAAGACATGGGGATCATTTACAACAAAGCCTACAAAAAAAGCGCGAGGATAGTCGGAGAGGTTCTCGGTAAATACCATCCGCACGGCGACGCAGCGGTATACGACGCCCTCGTAAGGCTGGTCCAGGATTTTTCGATGAGATATCCGCTCATAGACGGGCAGGGAAACTTCGGGTCCATCGACGGAGATCCCGCCGCGGCAATGAGGTATACGGAGGCGCGGACGCATCAGATAACGGAATGGATGCTGAAGGATCTCGAGAAAGAAACCGTTGACTGGCGGCCCAATTTTGACGGGTCGCTGGATGAGCCGGAAGTTCTTCCATCCGTTCTGCCCAATCTCCTTTTGAACGGGTCAAGCGGGATCGCCGTCGGCATGGCGACGAATATCCCCCCGCATAATCTTTCGGAACTCGTCGACGCGATAGGGCATCTTATTGACAATCCCGATTGCAGGATCGATGATCTGGCCAAGATCGTCAAAGGCCCCGATTTTCCCACAGGAGCCCTGATATGCGGCCGGGACAACATATTGAAGGCTTACAGGACCGGAAGAGGATCTCTCACCCTTCACGCCAAGGCGCATGTCGAGCAGAAAAAAGGCGGAAAAGAAAGCATCATTATCACGGAGATCCCTTATCAGGTAAACAAGACGCGGCTTATAACCTCCATTGCCGATCTTGTAAAAACAAAAAAGGTCGACGGCATCGTGGACATACGGGACGAATCCGACCGGGACGGGATGAGAGTAGTCATCGACCTCAGGCGCGGGCAGAGCACGGACATTTTGATGAACCAGCTTTATAAGCGCACCCAAATGCGAGACACGTTCGGCGTGATAATGCTTGCGATAGTTGACGGGCAGCCCAGGGTGCTGAACCTTAAGCAAATGCTCGAGGAATTCCTGCGGCACAGGAAAGAGGTCATCATAAGGAGGACGAAATACGAACTCGCGCGGGCCGAGGAAAGAGCGCATATCCTTGAAGGGCTGAAAATAGCCATAAGCAACCTGGACGAAGTGATAAGGCTTATAAAGAAATCAAAAGACCCGGAAACCGCGAAGGACGGGCTCATAAAAAAATTCGACCTTTCCGAGGCGCAGGCGCTTGCGATCCTTTCGATGCGGCTCCAGCAGCTTACAAACCTGGAAACCGAGAAGATACAGAACGAATATAAAGAACTGCTTAAGCTCATTGAAAAACTCAAGGGCATACTCGCGAGCGAAAGGAAGGTCCTTGATCTGATCAAGGAAGAGCTGCGGGAAATAAAACAGAAGTTCGGGGACGACCGCCGTACGGAGATCACCGCGGCCGCGGAGGACATCGACATAGAGGACCTGATCGCCGAGGAAGACATGGTAATAACGCTGAGCCACGCGGGCTACATAAAAAGATTCCCGGTGAGCGCCTACAAGAAACAAAAACGAGGAGGCAAAGGAGTCGCGGGCGCCGAGACAAAGGAAGAAGACTTCATAGAACACCTGTACATCGCATCGACACACGATTACATGCTTATATTCACAAGCGAGGGGAAGCTGCACTGGCTTAAGGTGCATGAAATACCGCAAGCCGGCAGGAGGACGAAAGGGCGGCCGATAATAAATCTTCTCGGGCTTTCCGGGGATGAAAAGATAAATTCGGTCGTTCCGGTGCGGGAATTCAAGGAGGGGTCCTTCGTTGTCATGTGCACGGAACAGGGCAAGGTGAAAAAGACATCCCTTGCGGCGTTCAGCAATCCACGCAAGGGGGGAATAATAGCGATAACCCTCGGCAAGGGGGACAGCCTGGAGGGAGCCGTCCTGACGGAGGGGGAAGACGAGGTCGTAATAGCAACCGCGTCAGGAAAAGCGATAAGGTTCAAAGAAAAGAACATACGGCCGATGGGGAGAAGCGCGCAGGGCGTCAAGGGCGTCAACCTTAAGAAAAAGGACAAAGTGGTCGGGATGGTAAAGGTAGACGCCTCGGGGACGCTGCTTTCTGTTACGGAAAAAGGTTTCGGAAAACGGACGACGTTTGACTCTTATCGCCTGCAGTCAAGAGGCGGCAGCGGCATAATCAATCTGAAGGTCGTTGACAAGAACGGTCTTGTTGTGGGGGTGAAGAGCGTGCGCGAAGAAGACGAGATAATGCTCATCTCCAAGCAGGGGATGGTGGTGCGAGTTGCCGTTGGCGGAATAAGCAAGGTCGGCAGGTCGACTCAAGGGGTGAGGGTCATCGCGCTTAAGCCCGGGGACAAACTTACCTCTGTAGCAAGTGTTGTCGCGAGAGAAGACGAGGAAGAGGGCGGCGAGGAAGAATAGCAGAAAAATATTGCAAAGGCAGGGGGTATTTTGTACAATAGTGCCTCTTGCGGAACGGCGTTTTATAATAAGGCGCATGCATAAAAACACAGGGAACGGAACTTTGTGTCCCCATCGTCTAGCCCGGTCTAGGACTCCAGATTTTCATTCTGGCAACAGGGGTTCGAATCCCCTTGGGGATACCATCTAAAAGGAGAAAGGTCCTTCCCGCCTTGACGGGAGGGGCCTTCTCCTTTTGATTTTTTAACATAGTATAGAGCAGCCCCGGGACACCGTGCGGGCACGCGAGGCGCGCGCAGAAGGTGCCCCAGATGAATACCTAAGAAAAAACGAGACATTCTGACATGGACATAGAGCAACTCCGGGACACCGTGCGGGCATACGAGGCGCGCACAGAAGGTGCCCCAAATAAATACCGACAGAAAAAGCGAGGCGTTTAAGGTGGACATAGAGCAACTTCGGGACACCGTGCGGGCATACGAGGCGCGCACAGAAGGTGCCCCAAATAAATACC
>CAZMEZ010000005.1:33623-74858 GCA_964565425.1 uncultured Planctomycetia bacterium
AATACCGACAGAAAAAGCGAGGCGTTTAAGGTGGACATAGAGCAACTTTGGGACACCGTGCGGGCACGCGAGGCGCGCACAGAAGGTGCCCCAAATAAATACCGACAGAAAAAGCGAGGCGTTTAAGGTGGACATAGAGCAACTTTGGGACAAAGCACAGAAAAAGACCGAAGTCGTGCGCGGCCGCGCGAAAGGACTGCTGACGTTCGCAAGAACGGACGTGTCCTATATATTTCTTGCCGAGTCCGCGGTGAATGAAGGGCATGTTGTCGCCAGGAAAGGCGAGGTAGCCGTGGAAAAGCCGATAATAGTCCTGCCGGAGAACATGCCCCAGTTCGAGGGGTTCGATTTCGAGGAAGAAATGGACGTTGATATGGATACGGTCCAGACGTTCTTTTTAATGAGAGGCCTCCGCTTGCCCTCCTTCAAGTACAATAACCTGGTCCAGGAGCTGGAACTTGAAGAGGGGGCCCTGTCAAAGGTCACCGACAAATATAAGAAATACCTGGAAAAAGAGGAAAACGTCAACACCGCCCTCATCACGGGGCCGGAAGATTGCTGGCAGTTTTCGATACTCCTTTACGTAGGCGCCCTGATCGGGCGGTGCGCGAGGGCCGACATAATCAACCTGATGGATAAATTGAACGGGGATGATTAAAAAGGGCTAAAGGCGGATAAGCCGAACAACTGGTCCGCCGACGGGGAAAGACATGTGCGGCATTATCGGATATACGGGGAAAGGCGACGCCACGGAGATACTCCTCAAGGGGCTGTCCCGGATGGAATACCGCGGATACGATTCCGCGGGTGTCGCGGTCCTGGACAAGGGAGAGCTGCAGACCCGGAAAAAACAGGGGAAGCTCAGCGTGCTTGTCGATGAACTTAGACGGTTCCCCGTCAAAGGCGATACAGGCGTCGGCCACACGCGATGGGCCACTCACGGCGTTCCCAATGATGTCAATGCCCACCCGCATATCGACCACCGGAAAAACATCGCCGTCGTTCATAACGGCATCATAGAAAATTACCAACAGCTCAAAAAAGAACTCCAGCGCAAGGGATACAAGTTTTCCTCCGACACGGACAGCGAAGTGATCGCCCACCTCATCGCGGAAGAATACAAGGACGATCTGTGCGAGGCCGTAAAAACCGCCATAAAGCGGCTTGAAGGGGCGTTTGCCATCGCGGTAGTTCATAAAGGCGAGCCGGGAAGGGTTATCGGGGCGCGGAAAGACAGCCCCCTGATAGTGGGGTTAGGCCAAAAGGAGAATTTCGTGGCGAGCGATGTGCCGGCGGTCCTGGACCACACAAAGCATATTATATTCCTTCAGAACGGTGAAACGGTAGATCTTTATGCCGACAGGTGCGTTATATACGACAGCAAGGGCAAAAAAGTGAAAAGGGCCCCGGTGGAGGTAAAATGGGACATCTCGCAGGCTGAAAAAAAGGGTTACAAGCATTTCATGCTAAAAGAGATCTTCGAGCAGCCCGAGATCCTGAAAGGCATTCTCAAAGAGCGCATCAGGGGGCGGGAGGTCGTTTTCGAGGAGCTCTCTCTCCCGAAAAGCGAGCTGAAGAAAATAAAAAAGATAACCATAGTCGCATGCGGAACGGCGTATCACGCGGGACTGACCGGAAAATATATAATCGAAGGATACGCCCAAATACCCGTGTGGGTCGACACCTCCAGCGAGTTCCGGTATAGAGACCCTCTTGTCGACAAAGAAACGCTGGTGATACTGATATCGCAATCCGGGGAAACGGCGGACACCCTTGCCGCGCTCAGGGAGGCCCGGAATAAAGGGTCGAAGGTCCTGGCAATATGTAACGTTCTGGGCAGTTCGATCGCGAGGGAAGCGGATGGCGTGATATACACGCACGCCGGACCCGAAATAGCGGTAGCTTCAACCAAGGCATATACCGCGCAGCTCGCAATACTTTATCTGTTCGCGGCGTATCTCGCCGGGGCGAAAGGGAAAAGCGCGAAAGAGAACAAAAAATTCCTGGAAGGCCTGAAAAAGATCCCCGCGCTGGCCGAGAAAATGCTGAAGCATTATCGTTCCCCGGAGAACAGGATAGCCAGGTATGCGGCAGACTTTCACGAATATTATCTGGCCAGGAACAATAAAAGCTGCTTTCTTTATCTGGCCAGGAACATAAATTATCCGAACGCCCTGGAGGGGGCGCTCAAGCTGAAGGAGATATCCTACATAAGCGCCGAAGGATATCCGGCGGGAGAGATGAAACACGGCCCCATCGCGCTTATCGATGAGAACCCGTGGGTAGTTTGTATCGCCGTAAAGGCGGAAACTCACGAGAAAATGCTTTCCAATATCCAGGAAATAAAGGCCCGGGGAGGGCTGGTGATAGCCATAGCCACCGAAGGCGACAAGGCATTGAAGGGCGATGAGATCAATTACATCATAGAGATCCCCGGGACCGCGGAGATATTCTCGCCGGTGCTGGTTGTCGTTCCCCTGCAGCTTTTGGCGTATCACGTCGCGGAAGAATTCGGGTACGACATAGACCAGCCGAGAAATCTAGCCAAATCGGTCACAGTCGAATGACCATCCCCGAGGAGGCCAGCATGGCTGCCGGAACGCTTTACATAGTCAGCACGCCGATAGGGAACCTCGAAGACATTACCCTGCGGGCAAAACGCCTGCTCCGGGAAGCGGACATAGTAGCGGCGGAGGACACGCGCAGGGCCAGGGCTCTTTTCGACGCGTATGGCATAAAAAAAACAGCGACGAGCTATCATTCTTATAACATGGGCAAGAGAACGCCCGAGATCATCGCGGCCCTTCTGAACGGGAAAAATGTCGTCCTGATCTCTGACTCCGGGACGCCCGGGATCTCGGACCCCGGAAGCGTTCTGATAGCCGAAAGCATCAAGAGCGGAATACCGCTCACGGCGGCTCCCGGCCCGACGGCGTTCGTAACCGCTCTTGTGCTTTCAGGGAAGCCGACGGCTAAATTCGTTTTTGAAGGATTTCTTTCGAACAAGTCCGCCAGGCGCAGGAAGCAGATCGGGGCCCTTAAGGACGAAAAAAGAACGGTGATACTTTACGAGTCGCCGCACAGGATCGTTCGATTCCTGAGGGATTTCATCGACGTGGCGGGCGACAGGGAGATCGTGCTTGCCCGCGAACTTACCAAAAAGTTCGAGGAAATAAGAAGAGGCAAGGCGAGCGAACAGCTCGAGCACTTTACGGGACAAAAGCCAAAAGGGGAATTCATAGTGATCTTTTGATCCGGGGAGACATGACGCCCGTTCGCCGAGCTTGACTTTGTTTGTCCCGAGTTGCTACAATATTCATTTATCCCGGCAGGCGCAAAACAGGGGTTTAAAATATAAAAAGGCAGGAAGAAATGCTGGAGCAAACGCTGGTTTTGATAAAGCCCGATGGACTTAAAAAATCTCTTACGGGGAATATCCTTACCAGGCTTTCGGAAACGAAGCTCGATATTGTTGCCGCAAAAATAGTCCGGGTTTCGAGGGAACTGGCCGAGGAACATTATAAGGAGCTCAAGGAGAAACCTTTCTTTGAGGACCTTATACATTACATAATGGGCGACTATCATAAAAAGAAAGTGATGGCTCTTGTCTACTGGGGCGAGGATGCCATCTTCAAGGTAAAGGACCTTTGCGGCAAGACCAACCCCGAGGAAGCGGATGCCGTCTCCATCCGGGGAGCATACGGAAGGATAACGACCGCCGGGGTATACGAGAACGTGATCCACGCGTCCGCTACCCTGGGAGAAGCCGAGCGGGAAATAAAGCTCTGGTTCCGGCCGGACGATATCATAGTGGATATTTATCCGGTCACGGAGGCGGAGGAAACAACGACCACCAGAAGATGGGCTTAAACAGCGAAGAGAACAGGGATGTCTGTTCTCTTCGGATCAAGGGAGCGGTGGGATAATGATAAGATCGATGACGGGGTTCGGCAGGAGCTCCATGAAAACACCATACGGGGAGATTGCCGCCGAAATAAAAACGCTGAACCACAAGAGCCTCAGTATAACATGTAATCCCCTGAACGGGTTTTTCCTGCTGGAGGAAAGACTGAAAAAAGTTTTTGAAGGCAGGCTATTCAGGGGAAAGGTCTTTGTCCGGATAACAAGGGAAAGCGTTCCCGGGCAGAAAAGCCTGCAGAAGATACGGGTCAATGAAGGCATAGCGCGAGAGTATGTGCGGAAGATCAAAAAAGTGCAAAAAGACCTCGCCCTCGGAGGGGACGTGCAGATCCGGGATATCATCAGTTTCCCCGGGGTCATGGAAACGGGCGTGGGAAGCGGGGAAGAGGACAAGCTCTGGCCGCACATACGCAAGGTCTTAGAGTCCGCCGTCGATAAGCTCATGGAATTCCGCGAAAAAGAAGGAAAACACCTGGCAAAAGATTTCAAGGCGCGCCTCCGAAAGATACGGGAAAACCTGAGGGAGATCAAGAAAAGCGAAAAACAGACCGTCGCGGAATTCAGGAAGAACCTCCAATCTACGATCCGTAAAGTAGCGAAGGATGCCGAACCCGACAGGGGCAAGCTGGAGGAAGAGGTCGCCCTGTTCGCGAAAAATTGCGATATTACCGAGGAGATAACGCGGCTGGAAGGGCACATAGAAGAATACATGCACCTGATAGACAACAGGGAGACCGACATAGGCAAGAAGCTCGATTTCATGGCGCAGGAGATGCAGAGAGAGGCCAATACGATAGGGGCAAAGTCGGGCGACTTCAACATATCCAAAGCCGTCATAGAGATAAAGACCGAGATAGAAAAAATAAGAGAGCAAATAAGGAACATAGAATAAAAACGGAGAGACGCGGGACGCATGGGGAAACAAAAAGAGCCGCTCGTAATAATAGTTTCCGCGCCCTCGGGAAGCGGCAAAACGACGATCGTGAATAACCTGCTCAAAAAGGTTTCGGACATAGCGCGAACGGTTTCTTATACCACCCGGCCCCCGAGGCAGGACGAAAAGGACGGAGAAGATTATTTTTTCATCTCCGAAGAGGAATTCCGGAAAAAGATAGACATGGGGGAGTTTATCGAGTGGGAAAAGAACTTCGGGAGCTATTACGGAACGGCGAGGGCTCAGGTGGAAGAAGCGATAGCGGGAGAGCGGGATATAATCCTGAGCATAGACGTGAAAGGCGCTAAAACCGTCAAGAAAATGCATCCCGAGAGCATAAGTGTTTTTATTATGCCGCCCTCGATAGACGAATTGGCGTCCAGGCTCAGGAACAGAAAGACCGACAAGGAAAAACAGGTGTCCATTCGGCTGGAGGAATCGCGCCGCGAAATGAACGCCGCAGGCGAATATGATTACCTGGTGGTGAACGACGAGCTCGAAGAAGCGGTAAATGAGCTGGCGGCGATCGTAGAGGCAGAAAGAAAAATAAGAAACAAACAAAAAACGCGGGGAAAGGAGAAATGAGCGAAGTGCCGAGAGATAAATTGATCGAAAACGTAGGGAGCATTTATAAACTGTGCAACCTGGCCGCGATGCGGGCCATGGAACTTAACGTGGGCATGAAAAAGCTTGTAGACGCTGACCCCAAAGAAAAGGTGACCACGACCGCGATAAGAGAGATCGCCGCGGGGAAGGTCAAGATGAGGCTGCTCGAAGGGTGAGTGATATGGGCAAGAACATACTTCTTGGAGTTACGGGCAGTATAGCCAGCTATAAAGCCTGTGATCTGGTGAGCCTCTTGAGAAAAAGCGGACATTCGGTGCGGTGTGTCATGTCGCGCGACGCGAAATGGTTCGTGACCCCGCTCACCCTCGAGACGCTCACCGGTCAAAAGGTCGTCAAGGATATGTTCCGCCTGCCCGAGAACAGAGACCCGGTCCATATTTCTCTGGCGGACGAAGCGGACATCATACTCATAGCTCCGGCTACCGCCGACGTGATCGGCAAGGTCGCTTCGGGGATCGCCGACGATATACTTACTTGTACGGTATGCGCTTCAGGTTGCCCGGTGGTTTTCGCGCCGGCGATGAACGACAGGATGTACAACAACCCCATAGTCCGGGATAAGATGGAATATCTCCGGGGAAAGGGTTATCATTTCATCGAGCCGGTAATCGGCCATCTTGCCTGCGGGCGCGAGGGAATAGGGCATTTAGCTCCGCCGGAACGGATAGTCGGAGAGATAGAAAAGCTCCTGGCCGGGTAATGAAGGCGCAAAAGTGAGATATTCTCCCCCCGGAAAGAAAAACCCCGTTAAAATCCTGGTCACGGCGGGCCCAACCGTCGAGCCACTGGATCCGGTAAGGTACATCTCGAATTTTTCCACGGGAGCCATGGGGTACGAAATAGCGAGAGCCGGCGTGGGCGCGGGGTATGATGTTTGCCTGGTCAGCGGTCCGGCTCAGATTGAACCGCCTCGCGGGGCGGAACTAATAAGGGTAACAACCGCGAGTGAGATGAAAAGACACGTTATGAAGCGGGTAAAAGACAGCAGTTGCGTCATAATGGCCGCGGCGGTATGTGATTTTAAACCGGCAAAGAAAGAAAAGCACAAGATAAAAAAGAAGCAAAAGGGAGCGATAACCATCAAACTGGAAAGAACCCCGGACATACTTGCCGGCATAGGCAGGCGAAGGGGGCTGGTAAAAATAGGATTTGCTCTTGAAACAAGAGCGCCGCGAAAAAGCGCGCAAGAAAAACGCGCAGCAAAGGATCTGGATCTCATCGTGGTCAATGCCAGGACCTCGCGGAACGACCCCTTCGGTCCGGATAACGGTAAAATCTTCCGATATGAAACTATAGATCGCGGGGGGAAGAGGCGACGGTATAGCAACATTACCAAAAAACGCATGGCTAAATTGATAATCAAAGAAGCGGGCAGAATGGTGGCTCTGCGGCAGAGGGCGCGGTGATCTGAGGTGCAAGGCGTAAGGGTTCCGGGAAAAAGATCCTTCGGGGGGTTTACTATAAGCGAACTCGTGATAGTCTTTGCCATAGTGATACTTGTGGGGGTCTTGATGTGGCCTTTCGTTAGATACGGCCACAAGAGGAGGGCGCAGATGCTTTGCGCGAACAACCTGCGCGAACAGGGGCTTGCTTTGTATATATACGCGAGAGAACATGACGGGAAATTCCCTCCCGCGCTGAAAGCTTTATACGACGAACAGTACCTTGCGGACCCCAGGATCATGGATTGCCCGGCCAGCAAGACCATCGGGACGCCGGATGCCCCGGATTATATATATACCGCGGGTCTCTCCGTCAAAGATCCTTCCAGGGCGCCCCTGGCCAGGGACAAACAGACGAACCATGGGTACGGGAAGAACGTGCTTTATGTCAACGGACGCGTTAGCTGGGAGGATTGAGCGCCGAGGGGCGGCCCCGAGGTAAAGATGTTTGACATTTTAACGGCGTTATGATAATTTAGCAATTTACCATAACCGATACCGCCAGACATAGTTAGCAAAATTGCGCCGATAAAACAGTGCTATATGCGGATCAAAGGCGCGGTGGCCGAGCAGATAGGCAGCGGTCTGCAAAACCGCGTACACCGGTGCGATTCCGGTCCGCGCCTCCAGACTTCGCTTTTTGACTTTGTCAAAAAGCTTCCGCCTTCGCCGAAATATTTGGTGGTATTCAGCTGCGGCGGGACAAGCCGTCTCGGCAAACCAGACTTATCGGGAAAAAGCGAAGTCTGCCGCGACGAAGCCCTGGAAGGGCGAAGGCGGGCAGAAAGCAAAGAGAAGGACCGATTTTCGCCTATGATCCTTCGGGCGATAATAAGGATATACGCCGAGGCAGGAAAATAAGCGCCATGGTTAAGGGGCGAGTGGCGGAACTGGCAGACGCAAAGGACTTAAAATCCTTCGGTTGAATAAACCGTGAGGGTTCGACCCCCTCCTTGCCCACCAAAAATTTCGCCTTTGGCGAAATTTTTAGAGCATTCGAGATTCGAAAGCCGTAACCGAGGGTTCCGCGAAACGGAATTCGGCGAAAATAGAAAAGAGAAGATCCCGAATGCGGTCGAATCTCGACTCTCGAATTTCATAGAGGACAGGCAGGGGGGTCGAAGGGAGCATCGGAGCCTTTAATATAGCGAAGTATCCGAGCCGGCGAGGATACGAGCACGACCGAAGATGCGGGTGGCCGACCGGAGCGGGAGAATAATATCCGGCACGAGCGGTAGCGAGGGACGGTAAGAGAATACGGACGCGGAGGCGCCGACCCCCTCCTTGCCCACCAAAAATTTCGCCTTTGGCGAAATTTTTAGAGCATTCGAGATTCGAAAGCCGTAACCGAGGGTTCCGCGAAACGGAATTCGGCGAAAATAGAAAAGAGAAGATCCCGAATGCGGTCGAATCTCGACTCTCGAATTTCATAGAGGACAGGCAGGGGGGTCGAAGGGAGCATCGGAGCCTTTAATATAGCGAAGTATCCGAGCCGGCGAGGATACGAGCACGACCGAAGATGCGGGTGGCCGACCGGAGCGGGAGAATAATATCCGGCACGAGCGGTAGCGAGGGACGGTAAGAGAATACGGACGCGGAGGCGAATTCGCTGAGCATTGGAACAGTAGAGCATTGATTGCGGGCGACAATGTTCTAATGCGGTCTAATGCTCCGATGCTCTAATGGCGGCGAGACAGAAAAATAGTGATTTACAGGCTGTGATATGATAAGTTATTTGAGAAATCAGGAGGGCGGTTAGCTCAGTTTGGTTAGAGCGCCACGTTGACATCGTGGAGGTCACTGGTTCGACCCCAGTATCGCCCACCATTTTTCGGCCTTTCAGGCCGAAAAATGGAGAGCAATCGACAATTGAGAATCGAAAACAGACGCAAACAGAAAAAAGGTCGATTGCGGTCTATTTTCGCTTCGCGGAACCTTCGGTTTCGATTATCGATTGTCAGCAATATTCTTATGGCCAGGAAAAAAGACGAAAATCTCGAAAAGCTCAGGCACAGCGCTTCGCATGTGATGGCGGACGCCGTAAAAAAGCTTTTCCCCGGGACGAAACTGGGAATAGGTCCGGCTATCGAAGACGGGTTTTATTACGACTTTGACTGCGCGGAGACTTTTACTCCGGAGGATCTCCCCAGGATCGAAAAGGAGATGGCCAGGATCATAAAAGAGGATATACCCTTCACCGAGAAAAAGATCACTAAAAAAGAAGCGGAAAAACTTTTTAAGGAAAAAGGAGAGACCTATAAACTGGAGCTTCTTAAAGGGCTGGAAGGCGAGGAGGTCTCTATTTATGAGCACGGGAATTTTACGGATCTTTGCCGGGGGCCCCATGTCTCGAGCACCGGGAAGATAGGCGCTTTTAAACTTCTTTCGGTCGCGGGCGCGTACTGGAGGGGGATAGAGACAAATCCCATGCTGCAGAGAATATACGGGACGGCCTTCCCCGACAAAAAATCCCTGGACGAATATCTCAAGCTGATAGAAGAGGCGCAAAAAAGAGACCACAGGAAACTGGGGAAGGAGCTGGAGTTTTTCAGTTTCCACGAAGATATGGGAGGGGGGCTTGTTCTTTACCATCCGAAGGGCGCGATGCTGCGACAGATCATCGCGGATTACATAACAAGGAAACATATCGAAAAGGGATATGATCTGATATCAAGCCCGCATATACTCAAAAGCGATATCTGGGTGCGGTCAGGGCATTACGAGTATTACAAGGAACACATGTACACCTTCAAGAGCGAAGGGCAGGAATACGGGGTAAAACCCATGAACTGTCCGGGACACATACTCGTGTATGCCTCAAGGACGCGCAGCTACCGGGAACTCCCCTTGAGGTTTTTTGAGCTGGGCACGGTTTACCGCCATGAAAAGTCCGGAGTGCTGCACGGGCTTCTAAGGGTGCGCGGGTTTACGCAAGACGACGCGCATATTTTCTGCCTGCGCGAGCAAGTGGAAAAAGAAGTGATGGGCGTAATAGATTTCGTGGCCGAAACGCTCAAGGTATTCGGATTCGGGGAGTTTGAGATAGAATTAAGTACGCGTCCGGAAAAATACATAGGCGATGAAAAGGACTGGGAGGACGCTACCGCGGCGCTGAAGAAAGCGCTTGAAGACAAAGGGCTGGCCTATGACGTGAACGAGGGAGAAGGCGCTTTCTACGGCCCGAAGATCGATATAAAGCTGAAGGATGCCCTGGGGCGAGCCTGGCAGTGCGCGACGATACAATGTGATTTTGCGCTGCCGGAAAGATTCGACCTTGCGTACATAGACCAGAAAGGCGCCCAGGTCCGGCCGATAGTTCTGCACCGGGTTATACTCGGCAGCATCGAAAGGTTTATAGGCGCACTTATCGAGCACTACGGGGGAGCGTTCCCGCTATGGCTCGCGCCGGTACAATTGAAAATAATACCCATAACCGGGGACCAGAACGAATATGCCGAGAATCTCGCGGGAGAATTGCGCCGGGACGGGTTCAGGGTAGAAACGGACACGCGGGATGAAAAGATGCAGAAAAAAATAAGGGACGCGGAAATGGCAAAGATCCCGTACATGGCTGTTGTCGGTAAAAGGGAAATGGAGAACGGGACGATCTCCGGCAGGAGCAGAAAGCAGGGGGACCTGGGGGCCCTGACCAAAAAGGATTTTATCGCGCTTTTGAGCCGGGAGGTTGCCGACAAAAAATAGACCAGAACGGCCGCGGCGCGCGGACAAAACCTTACAACAAGGAGGGGGACATCGCTTATTATTCCGGATTCAAGAGGGGAAGAAGCAGGGGGGACTCGACGAGGGTAAACGAGCGAATAAGGGTGCCTAAGATAAGACTGGTAGACGATGAAGGCAACCAGCTCGGTGTCGTAGATACCCGCAAAGGATTGGATCTGGCTCGGGAAAAAGGCCTGGATCTGGTGGAAGTCGCGCCGAACATGGACCCGCCCGTATGCCGGGTAATGGATTACAGCAAATACAAGTACGAACAGGAAAAAAAGAAGAAGCTGGCCAAGAAGAAACAGCATGTGACTCATCTCAAGGAAGTAAGGTTCAAAGTCGGCATAGAAGAACATGATTACCAGGTAAAACTCAAGCACATAAAAGAATTTTTAGAAAAAAAAGACAAGGTGCGGGTAAGCCTGAGGTACAGGGGGCGGGAAATGGCCCACAGGGAGCTCGGGGTAGAGCTTTTTAACAAGATAGCCAACGACGTATCCGCGCTGGGCGAAATGGAAGCGGCACCTAAGATCATGGGCAGGACCGTCACGATGACGCTTGTCCCCAAAAGCTCATAACGGCCGGAGCGAACGGCCTCAATGGAAGGAAGGGAAAATAATGCCTAAACTCAAGACTAACAAAAGCGCCAGGAAGCGCTTCAAGATCACTAAATCCGGGAAGGTCAAAAGGCACAAACAGGGAGCCAGGCACATATTGACGAAAAAAACACGCAAACGGAAACGCGCCCTTTCCAGGGCGACGACGGTGGATAAGACTTTCGAGAAAAAGATAAAAAGCATCTTGCCGTACGGATAAGCGCGGCGGGAATAAAAAGGGATAAGTAAAAGGAGAAGAAATGACCAAGGTAAAACACGCGACCAGTTCGCGCAAAAGAAGAAAGAGAACCCTTAAGGCGGCCAAAGGGCAATTCGGCTCAAGATCCAGACTTTACAGGATCGCCAAAGAAGGCGTGCGGAAGAGCATGATCTACAGCTATATCGGCCGGAAAAAGAAAAAAGGCGATTATCGCGCGCTCTGGATCACGCGCATCACGGCGGCCTGCAAAGAAGAGGGGATCTCTTACAGCCGGTTCATGGCGGGGCTCAAAAAAGCCAAAATAGAACTTAACCGCAAGATCCTGGCGGATCTGGCGGCAACGGACAACCGCGGCTTCAAGGCGCTTGTAAAACATGTAACAGCGTAAATTATCCCATGGGAAGACTCACCCCTCCGCGATTACTGATCCTGAGTTTCCTGTGTGCCATATTGATCGGTACCGTACTGCTATCCTTACCCGCGGCTACATGCGGCCCGGCCCGGACCTCCCTGGTGGACAGTCTTTTCACGGCGACCAGCGCTACATGCGTCACGGGGCTGGTCGTGAAAGACACGGGCGGCTATTTCACCCCCTTCGGCAGGTGGGTCATATTCGCGCTTTTTCAGGCCGGGGGCCTGGGGATAATGACCTTTTCCACGCTTTTCGCGGTGCTTCTCGGGCGCCGGATCGGCTTTCATGATCCCGATATCATCAAAAGCACTCTTGACCGGAACAGCATCCTGGGGCTGAACAAGTTGTTGTTATACATAGCAGGGATAACCCTGACCGTAGAGGGCGTTGGGGCGGCATGTCTTTTTTTGCGATGGCGAGCCATAACGGACTGGAGCGTTATCGAAACGGCCGAAAAGGCGATCTTCCATTCCGTTTCAGGATTTTGCAACGCGGGGCTGTCTCTTTTCAGGAACAGCTTCATGCGGTTCGAGGGCGATCCGATCATAAACCTCACGATGATACTCCTCATCTTTTTCGGCGGCATAGGCTTTATCGTTATAGCGGACCTTATAGGCCTTTTTGTGGAAAAGGGAGCGCGCCGGCGGTTAAGCCTGCAATCAAAGATCGCCCTCACGGTTTCGGCGGCCCTTATATTGGCCGGGGCGGTTCTTTTGCTTTTATTCGAGAAAGATAACGTGATGAGGCTTATGGCCTGGCCGCAAAAGATCTGGGGAGCCCTTTTCCAGTCGGTGACCGCCAGGACCGCGGGATTCAATACCCTGCCGATCGATAGCCTGACGACGCCATCGCTGGTATTCCTGGCCTTTCTGATGTTCGTGGGCGCTTCGCCCGGCTCGACGGGAGGGGGGATAAAAACGTGCACTTTCGCGGTTCTCGTAGCAACGGTCATTGCGATGCTGAAGAACAAACGGCGGGTCATGATGTTCAACAGATCCGTCCCCCGGACGATAGTCCGTGAATCCCTGGTGATCTTTTTCCTGGGCATATCATGGGTGTTCGCGCTCTCCATTATCGTGGCTTTTTTGCAGGGAGGGCACGGGTCATTCATGAAAACCCTTTTCGAGGTCGTCTCGGCATTCGGCACCGTGGGGCTTTCGGCGGGTATCACGGAAGGCCTTAACGACGCGAGCAAGCTTTGCATCATTGTTACGATGTTCGCGGGAAGGGTCGGGCCGCTTACACTTGCCCTTGCCCTTGCGTTCAAGGAGAGAACGGATAAATATGTTTTCCCCGAGGAGAACCTTATGGTAGGATAGATGAGCGCATTCCGACAAGGAGGATCAGCATGAAACGGTTCGTTGTCATAGGTCTGGGCAGGTTCGGGTCAAGCGTCGCTACAACGCTTGCCGAAAAGAAACAGCAGGTAATTGCCATAGACAGGAACGAGGATCTCGTACACGATATAATGGATTCCGTGACGAAAGCCGTCTGCCTTGACGCAACCGATGAAAAAGCGGTCAAATCGGTAGGCCTGGAGAACGTGGACGCGGCGATATGCGGGATCGGCACGGATATAGAATCGAGCATCCTCGTAACGCTGCTCCTGAAGGAACTCAACATCCCCGAGATAGTCTGCAAGGCGGTCAGCGCGCAGCATAAAAAGGTTCTTGAGAAGATCGGCGCGACAAGGGTCGTGCTTCCCGAAAAGGACATGGGCGAGCGTCTCGCCGATTCGCTGATATCAAAATCGGACGAGGTCCTGGACCACATCGGCTTATCGGGGAACTCCAGCATAATCGAGATAAAGGCGCCCAATGAATTCGCGGGAAAGCTCCTGAGGGAGCTGGCGATAAGGGCCAGGTACGGGGTGAACGTTATCGCGATAAAGAAAGAGGCCGTCAAGGCCAGGGAAGGGGAAAAAACGCAGCCGGAAGAAGTAAACGTTACTCCCCGGGCGGAAGACGTCATTTTAAAAGGGGACGTGCTTGTGGTTTTTGGGTCGAATGAAAAAATAGGGGATTTGCAGAAAAAAGGCTGGGTTGTTCCCGGGGGAGAAGAATGAGCGGATCAGAAAAACTGGACCGGATAAAGAACGAGTTTGAAAAAGAGTTGGCACAATGCGGCGCCGGCGGGGATCTGGAGGAGATCAGGATAAAATATACCGGCCGCAAGGGGGAGCTTACCTCCGTGCTGCGTTCTCTCGCCGGCTTGCCGGTCGAGCAGAAACGCGAGATCGGGGAAAAGGCGAATTTTCTGAAAAAGGAATTCGAAGAAAAGCTCAGGAACGCGCAGGAGAAAATGGAGGCGGAGAGCGCCCGCGAAAAGACGGGCACGGTCGATGTAACCCTCCCGGGGATCAGGCCGCGCCTGGGAACACTTCATCCGATAACGCAGACGATGGGGAAGATAAACGATATCTTCATCTCGCTCGGGTTCAAAATAGCCGAGGGCCCGGAAATCGAAACGGAATTTTACAACTTTGAAGCGCTCAACATACCCCTGGACCATCCATCGCGGGACGCGTTCGACACCTTTTACATAGAGGGCGACACCCTCCTGAGAAGCCATACGTCAAACGTCCAGATACGCGTAATGCAGAACCGGCCCCCGCCGGTTCAGGTAATAATGCCCGGCAGGGTATACAGGCCGGACGCGGTGGACGCTACGCATTCTTTTATGTTCCACCAGGTGGAAGGCCTGATGGTCGACAAGGGCATAACTTTCTCGGACCTTAAGGGCACGCTTTCGGTGTTCTGCAAAAGCATGTTCGGGGAAGAGACCAAAACACGGTTCCGCCCCAGTTTTTTCCCGTTCACCGAACCGAGCGCGGAAGTGGATATTTCGTGCTTTGTATGCAAGGGCAAGGGGTGCGGCCTCTGCAAAGGCAGCGGCTGGATAGAGATAATGGGAGCCGGCATGGTGGACCCGAAGGTATTCGAGGCAGTAGGATATAACCCGGAAGAATATACGGGATTCGCTTTCGGCATGGGGGTTGAGAGAATAGCGATGCCGCTTTACGGCATTGACGATATAAGACTTTTTTACGAGAACGATATCAGATTTCTGAACCAATTCGCGTAAAGAACATGAAGCTGAACTATCGGTGGTTAAAAGAATATGTCGACGTGAAGGAGCCTCCGGAAGAGGTCGCCCGTAAACTCTCCCTGTCCGGTTCGGCCGTCGAGGCTATCAGCGGGGCGGGAGACGATAAGGTCCTGGAGCTGGAAATAACGGCGAACCGGCCGGATTGCCTGAACGTTCTGGGGCTCGCGAGAGAAGTATCGGCGGTATATGACAGGGAACTCCGTTTTCCCCTCCCGGGCATTCCAGCGGGATGTGACGAGGAAAAAGGCCCGAAGGTCGAATGTGTTATAAAGAGCAGGGATCTCTGCCCCAGGTATACCGCGCGGGTCATTACTCACGTGAAAGTAAAGCGGGTAACCGAAAAGATAAAAAAATACATACTTTCCATCGGGCTGCGCGAAGTTAATAATATAGCGGATATAACCAATTTCTGTCTGATGGAGCTCGGACAGCCGTTGCACGCGTTCGACCTGGACAAGATCAGGGGCGGAAAAATCGTAATACGCGAAGCGCTTAAGGGGGAAAAGATAGTCACCATTGACGGGGAAGAAAGGACGCTCGGGCCCGGCACGCTCGTCATAGCGGATAGCGAGCGCCCGATCGCCATAGCGGGGGTAATGGGCGGGAAGGATACGGAGGTGACGGGCGAGACCACGAACGTGCTCCTGGAGAGCGCCTATTTCGACCCGCTTTCGGTGCGGCGGACGGCAAGAGCGCTGGGCCTTTCAAGCGAATCCAGTTATCGCTTCGAACGCGGCGTAGATAAAGGCATGGTCAAAGAAGCGTCCGACAGGGCCGCGGCGCTTATCGCGGAAGAAACGGGCGGGAAGATCTGTCAGTTTTACGACGCCGGGGATCTCCCGGCGGGGACGCGGGAGATAAAGTTCAACGCGGGGAAAGCCGGGAGGATCCTGGGGGTGCCCCTGCGAAAAGAAATGGCGAAGAATATATTCGAACGTCTTGGCATGGCGGTTATCGAAGAAAACGGCGAGGAGCTTCTTGTCGAGGCGCCGACCTTCAGGGAAGATCTCCAGAGAGAAATAGATCTGGTGGAAGAGGTCGCCAGGATCTACGGATACGAAAATATCCCCGATGAAATAACGAGATATGTCCCGCAGATAACCAGGAAAGAACACCCGAGAAAAGTTCTGGAGAAGGCGAAAGAAACCCTGGCCGCGCTGGGGCTGAAAGAGATAATGACGTACAGCCTTGTAAACGACGAGGCGATCGAGAGGTTCGCGACCATCGCCAGGCATCCGATCGAATTGGCAAATCCCGTTTCCGAAGAGCACCGGATAATGGCCCCGCACCTTCTCGACGGGATGCTCCGGTCAATATCGTGGAACATAAACAGGAGCAACAGGGATCTTGGGTTTTTTGAGATAGGGAAGACATATTCGCGGGCGGGATGGCCGGGAAAATACGTTGAAACGCCGACGGTATGTATCGGCATGACAGGGGCCCTCAGGAACAACTGGGGGGAAGGGCGCAGGGAAGCCGGGATGTTCGACCTTAAAGGATCGCTGGAAACGTTTCTTGAGAGATTCGGGCTCGGGGTATCTTTCGAGCGGAAAGAGATCGACGAGCTGATAGGGGCGGCTACGGTGATCTTGCGCGGGGAGAAGGAAGGCGAGGGGTTTATCGGAGAAGTGAGCGGAAAGATACTTGGCCGGTACGGCGTAGAGCAACCCGTTTATGTTTGTCACTTGAAACTCGACCGGATGATCGAAAAGAGCAGCCTGGTAAATCATTATCACGCGATATCGCGTTTCCCGTCGTCCACGAGAGACGTATCCGTGCTTTGCGACCGGGCCCTTGCCGCCGGCGACGTGATGAAGGTAATAATAAAAACCGGAGAGGAGATCGTCCGCAGCGCCGAGCTTATCGATGTATATCAGGGCGAACAGATCGGAGCCGGGCAAAAGAGCCTCACTTACAGCATAGAATACGGGCTGGACACGCGCACGCTGAAGGACGAAGAGATCGAGGCCGTGCACTCGAAGGTGAAAGACGAGCTCGCGAAAAAACTCAAAGTTTCTTTCCGATAAAGACGCGGCAAGGCCGGCCCCTTCCCGGCATTTTATTTATTTCAATGCGTGTTGCTATGGCGCCCGGAGCAATGATATAATGGTAGTAAGGAAACCTGTTTAGCGCGTGAAGCGGATTGAGAATTAAGCCAACACACATTAAGCGGGAGCTTAACTCTGTCCGCCCTGAGGGGCGGCCGGGAGGGCACCCACCTGGGAATACCAGGCTATAATTCTTCTTTCGCGCACGGCTCGATGGGGACGGGGCCGGATAACATCCGGCCCCGTTTTTTCTAGGCAGACGATAAGCTTGTGCTATGTGTCATGTGTTAAGGGACCAAGCCGGGAACACGCATGACACATGACACTTAACACATGACACGACCCGATATGGACCTTTTTGAAAAAGAACCAACGAAAAACGAACGAATGCCCTTATCCGCGCGTATGTGCCCGAGGGCGCTGGAAGAATTCTTCGGGCAGGAACATATAGTCGGGGATGGGAAACTTCTCCGCCGGGCCATTGAAGCCGACAGGATAAGTTCGGTGATCTTTTACGGTCCGCCCGGCACGGGAAAGACGGCTCTGGCGATGGTCATCTCCAACAAAACGGGCGCGCGGTTCGTGCGACGCAACGCGGTCTCGAGTAATGTCAAGGAAATGCGCGAAGTGATCGATGCCGCGAAAAAACAGAAACAACTCACGGGGAAAGAAACGATCCTGCTTTTGGACGAGATACACCGGTTCAACAAGGCCCAGCAGGATGTATTGTTGCCGGAAGTGGAACTCGGACACATCGTATTGGTAGGAACCACTACCGAAAACCCGTTTTTTACCGTCAATTCCGCCCTCCTGTCGCGGAGCCAGATATTCGAGTTCAAACAGCTGGAGGCGGAAGCAGTTCTTGAGGTCATGAAGAATGCGCTTAAGGACAAGGAAAGAGGGCTGGGCGGAGAAAAGATCAGCGTTGCCGATGAAGCCATGGAACATTTCGCCAGGATCTCGGATGGAGACGCTCGGAGGGCCCTGGGAGCCCTGGAGCTCGCCTGGATGACTACAAAACCCGCGAAGGACGGCACCATACGCATAGGTCTTAAAGAGGCGGAAGAATCCATCCAAAAGAAGGCCATAGTTTACGACAGGGACGGCGACGCCCATTACGACGCGGCCAGCGCTTACATAAAAAGCATGCGCGGATCAGATCCGGACGCCGCCCTTTACTGGTTGGCGAAGATGATAGTGGCCGGAGAGGATCCGAGGTTCATAGCAAGGCGCCTGGTCATATGCGCATCGGAAGACGTGGGGAACGCGGATCCGCATGCCCTCCTGGTGGCAAATGCCGCGATGCAGACGGCGGATTTTGTCGGGTTTCCCGAGGCAAAGATACCCCTGGCACAGGCGACGATCTACGTCTCCTGCGCCCCCAAGAGCAACGCTTCATACATGGCGATCGATAAAGCGATCAATGATGTGCAGAACGAGATAACGCAAGAGGTGCCGGATCACCTGAAAGACGCGAATTACCCCGGGGCGCGGAAACTGGGCAGGGGGGAAGGCTACAAGTACGCTCATTCCTGCGAGGGGCACTATGTGGACCAGGAATATATGAGAAAGAAGAAAAAATATTACACCCCGGCCGACATGGGATACGAGAAAAAGATAAAGCAATGGCTGGAGACGCTAAAAGTCCGGGGAGAGACAAAGGATAAAGGGTAAAGGATGAAGGTTAAAGAAGCATTCGCATGGCGCATAGCGAGTCAAGTGATACGTGATATGTAATATGCCGTTGCCCATTGTCCGATAGACGGGCGAACGGGATAACGGACAACGGGGTAACGACCTTATGCCTTGAGCCTGGATTAACATGAAGAAAAAAACAAAAGCGGTGGCGCTGGTATCGGGAGGGCTGGACAGCCTGCTCGCGGCGAAGGCGGTGCGGGGGCAGGGGATAAATGTCCTGGGACTCGTATTTATCATGCAGTTCGCTTCGCGCGATATCGCGAGATTCAAAGCCCATGTAAAGGAAGCCGCCGCCGAAGCTGATATCCCCGTAAGGTTCGTGGATATATCCGGAGAATTCCTTGAAGTGCTGAGATCGCCGAAGCACGGGTACGGCGCCCACATGAACCCGTGTATCGACTGTAAGATCCTTATGCTCAAGAAAGCCAAGGAAATAATGCAGAAGGAGAGAGCGGCTTTCGTGGTCACCGGCGAGGTTCTCGGCGAGCGCCCCATGTCGCAAAGAAAAGCCGCGCTTGATATGATCGAAAAGAACTCCTCCCTGACCGGGTATCTCTTGCGGCCCCTTTCCGCGAAACTTTTAAAAGAGACCGTGCCGGAAAAAGAAGGTATCGTTGACAGGACAAGACTTTTTGATATAGAGGGACGATCACGCGAGCCGCAGCTGAAACTCGCGCGCAAATACGGGATAACTAAATTCTTCGCGCCTGCCGGCGGATGTCTTTTAACCGATCCGGTCTTCGCCGGGAAGCTGAAGGATCTCATCGCCGCGGACAGGTTCACCCTGGATGAAATTAACCTGCTGAAGCACGGGAGGCATTTTCGCCTGGATTCCGCGACCAAAGCCGTGGTGGGAAGGGATGAAAAAGAGAACGGCCGGTTGCAGGAATTAAAAGGGAAAAGAGATGTCCTGTTGCGGCTGAAGGATAAAGCCGGGCCGTATGCCATAATAAGAGGAAAAACTACGGGGGAGAACATAAAAAAGACAGCTTCGCTCGTGCTGAGCCATTCAAAATATCGCGATGAAGACGGAACGGAAGCCGAGTACTGGGTCGACCCCGGGAAAATAAAAACGATAGAAGCGCACTCCATTACGGCTGCCGAGATCAAGAAGCTGCGCATATAAGGGCAAAGGATGATGCCATGAAAGAAGAGGGAACAGTCGTAAGGGTTGATGGAAATTCCGCCTCGATCGAGATCAGGCCCCATGAAGAATGCGCCAAATGCTGCTCATGCGGCGCGCACAAACCCCGGCAGATCACCGTGAGCGGAGAAAAAGAGAAAAAGCTCAAGGTCGGGGACAGGGTGATGGTCGAAATAGACCCGTCGATAATGATGAAGCTGTATCTCATCCTATACGCGATGCCATTGGGCGTTTTTGCGATAGCGGTGCTTTTGTTGTATTACCTGTCAGGATCGCCTCTTTTGGGCTTTACCGGCGCTATAGTCTGCACTGCCGGGACTTATTTCGCGGCAGGGTGGCTTATCAGGAATAATCCGGTCTTTACCCCGCGAGTGACGGTTATTCAGAAGTCGTAAATTAGGGACGGAGCCCTATTTTATTCAAACGCAATGTCAAATGACAAACGATTTGACATTGGAATTTTGGGTTTAATCTGGATTTTGGATTTTGACATTTGAAATTATCAAATTGTGACTTTGTGACTTCTTCAACCTTCATCCTTCGTCTCTCCCCGCCCAATTAACGACAGTACTTGACTTATTTAGTAAGGTATAGTAATATGCCTTCCTGCTGATCTGAAAAAGGGGGAACAAATGGAAGAACAGGTAAGACAGGCCATAGAAAAGATACGTCCGATACTCCAGAGGGATGGGGGCGATATAGAGCTGGTGTCCGTCGATAAGGGCGTTGTAAAGGTAAGATTGCGGGGGGCTTGCGCGGGTTGTCCGATGAGCCAGATGACGCTGAAAGCCGTCGTGGAACAGACGCTTAAAAAGGAAGTTCCCGGCGTTGAAAAAGTAGACACCGTGTGAGGGTAAGCGGGCAGGCCGGAGGCATACCATGAAACTAACGACTAAATCCGCGTATGGCATAAGAGCCCTGATCGATCTGGCAATAATGTATGACAGCGGGCGCCCTGTATCCATAAAGGATATCGCCCGGGAAGAGGACATCTCCTGCGTATATCTCGAACAGATATTTCATCGCTTAAGGGGCAAGGGTATAGTCAGGAGCGTCCGCGGCCCGAAAGGAGGTTATATCCTTTCCAGGGATCCGGCGGAGCTGAACGCGTATGAGATAGTGTCGGCGCTCGAAGGAGTCGTTTTCCCGGAAAGATGCAAGTCCGGCAAAGGAAAAAAAGACGGGTGTGAAAGATCGGCCAGATGCGTTTCCAGGGAGGTCTGGGACGAAGTCGCCAGACAGATCAAAACCGTACTCGAAAGGTTTTCGCTTAGAGATCTCGCCGGAAGGGCGCTGGAGATCACCCCTTGCAAGGAAGTAAAGGTCAGATTGCATGCTAAAAGTTTATCTTGATTCGAACGCGACCACGGTAACGCATCCCGATGTGGTCAGCGCGATGTTGCCTTTTTTCTCGGAAAGGTACGGCAACCCTTCAAGCGTTCACTCTTTCGGCAGAGAGGCGAAAAAACACCTGGAGAAAGCCCGCCAGCAGGTCGCGGCGAGCGTAAATGCCGGTTCGGCCGATGAGATCGTGTTTACTTCGGGAGGGACCGAGGCGGACAATTGCGCGATCATAGGCGTAGCGGAAGCCCTCAAGGAAAAGGGAAGGCACGTAATAACTACGGCCGTTGAGCATAACGCGGTTCTTAACGCCTGCCGGCGACTCGAGGAGAAGGGGTGCACGGTCACTTATCTCGGGGTTGACGAACACGGCATCGTGGACCCCGGCGAGCTGCGGGCGAGCATAAAAGAAGACACCATATTGATAAGCGTGATGACCGCTAACAACGAGACCGGAACGATGATGCCGGTTGACGAGATCGGCGGGATCGCCGCTGAAAAAGGGATAGTTTTCCATACCGACGCGGTACAGGCGACAGGCAAAGTCCGGGTGGATGCGCGAGAGACGGGCGCGCACCTTGTCTCGCTTTCGGCGCACAAGATACATGGACCCAAGGGGGTCGGAGCGCTCTATATAAAGAAAGGGACCGGGATACAACCCGTTGCTTACGGGGGCCATCAGGAGAAAGGAAGAAGGCCCGGAACGGAGAACATCCCCGGGATCGTTGGATTCGGAAGAGCCTGCGAGATAGCCCTGGGAGGGTTGAATGAACGCGCCGAGAGGACAAAATATTTAAGGGACATGTTGCATGACAGGATAAAACGCGAAATAAAGGGGATAAAACTCAATGGGCATCCCGAAAAACGTTTGCCGAACACCCTTAACTTGAGCTTTGAAAGTCTCGAAGGAGAATCCATCATTCTCGGGCTGGACCTGGAGGGGGTCGCCGTGTCTACCGGGTCCGCCTGCACGTCCGGCAGCCTTGAGCCGTCGCACGTTCTCAGGAGCATGAAAGTGGGACCTTCGTTCCTTCAGGGGTCTGTCAGGTTTTCGTTCAGCACGTTCAACACCGAGGATGAAGTAATTTATGTGGCGGAAAAACTGGCGCCTATTATCGACAGATTGAGAAAGATAAGCCCCGCACGCGACGCGGGATGAGAATCCAATAATGGAATATTCGGCAATAGTCATAGAGCATTTCAGGAACCCGAAAAACGTCGGGGAGATAGAGGATCCGAGCGCTGTCGGGAAAATGACCAGCCCCGTGTGCGGGGATATGATGGTGCTGTACCTGAAGGTGGACTCCAGCGGCGTGATAACCGACGCAAAGTTCCGGACGCTTGGATGCGGGGCCGCTATCGCTTCCAGTTCGGTGCTTACGGAGCTGATAAAGGGCAAGACCATCGAAGAGGCCGAAAAAATAACAAAAAAAACGATCCTGGAGGCCCTCGGGGGGCTTCCCGAGCCGAAGATCCACTGTTCCCTGCTGGCAGAAGACGCCCTTAAAATAGCGATAAAGGATTATTACAAGAGACAGGGGAAAGAGAAATAAAGGGACAGTGTTAGGATAAAAAACCGTTAGGTCCCGGCGGGGAAAAGCGATTAGGCAGATTTTGGATATTGTTGTATAATATTATGAGCAATAACGGCATAAAGATAAAGAAGGCGGAAATCAGAAAGGAGATAATCAGGCGTTTGCGGGATCAATCCCCCTCTTTGAGGGCGGAGAGGAGCTTGATAATACAGGAAAAGCTCCTCGAGAGCGATGAGTTCAGGTCCAGCAACACGGTGATGACATACGTCTCTTTGCCGACGGAAGTAGACACCGGGCATTTCATCAAAACGGCTTTGAGACAAGGTAAAAGGGTGGCGGCTCCGTACATAGGGCCGGATGGCGACACAATAATAGCTTCTGAGCTTACGGCAATAGAGAACCTGGAAAAAGGCCCTTTCGGGATATATCAGCCGAAAGGAGGCCGCGACAGGGAGATACCTTTGAAGGAGATAGATCTGGTCGTGGTTCCAGCGATAGCATATGACAGGAAGAACATGAGACTGGGAAGAGGCAAGGGATATTACGATAAGTTTCTTGCCGACACGGACCTGCTTTCTTCAAAAACTGTCGGGTTGTCCTTCAGTTTCCAGGTGGTTGATCGCCTACCCTCGAACGACCATGATAGACCGGTCGACCGTGTTATAACGGACTAACTCGCTTCACAATAAACCGCCCGACAATAAGGGTGATCTTACGGATACTCCTTCCAGGCGATGGACGGAAGGGGCTCTTCCCCGCAGCGCGTCTACAAAACCGAAAGGGAGGACGATCATGGAGACAAACACCATATGGGCATATATAGGATTTTCATTTCTCGGAGGCTTTTTCTTTTTCTGTTTCGGGTACGTGTTGAGAAAATACACGGCGAAGATGAAGATCAAGATCGCCGAAGACAAGGCCAAAACCATCATAAACAATTCGAAGGTCGAGGCCGAGAGAAGGAAAAGGGAATCGATACTCGAAGCCAAGGACCTCTCCTTGAAGATGAGGGCCGAATTCGAGGAAGAGACGAAGGAGAGGAGGAAAGAGCTTTCCCTTTTGGAGAAACGGCTCTTACAGAAAGAGGAAAACCTCGACAGGAAAGTGGAGCTTATAGAGCAGAAGGAAAAAGAATTTAAAAAGAAAAAAGAACAGCTGGGAGAAAAACACGGAGAGGCGGACAGGAAAAGAGCGGAGTTAGATGGCCTGATCCAGGAAGAAAAGACGCGGCTCCAGGAGATCTCCGGCATGAGCAAAGAGCAGGCGAAGAACCTGCTGGTGAAAAAAATGGAAGAAGAGGCCCGGGCGGAAGCGGCGTATGAGATCAAAAGGATACAGGACGAAACAAGGGAAAAATCCGATAAAGAGGCCAGAAAGATCGTGGGGTTAGCCATCCAGAAATGCGCGGTAGACCATACGGTGGACACTAGCGTGAGCGTCGTGAACCTGCCTTCGGAAGACATGAAGGGGAGAATAATAGGCAGGGAAGGAAGGAACATCCGCGCGCTGGAGATGGCAACGGGTGTCGACGTTATTATCGACGATACGCCGGAGGCCGTTATCATATCCGGGTTTGACAGGTTGCGCCGGGAAATAGCCCGGATAGCGCTGGAGAGGTTGATAGAGGACGGGAGGATACATCCCGGCAGGATCGAAGAAGTTGTGGATAAGGTAAAAAAAGAAATGGAAGCTACGGTGAAAGAAGAAGGCGAGACTACGCTGCTGGATCTCGGCATACACGGTGTTCACTCCGAGCTGGTAAAACTTCTGGGGAGACTCAAATTCCGCACGAGTTATGGCCAGAACGTTCTCCAGCATTCCAAGGAAACCGCGTATCTGATGGCGGCTATGGCCGGGGAGCTGCGGCTGGATATCAGCCTGGCGAAACGCATAGGGGCCCTGCACGATATAGGCAAGGCGGTGTCTCATGAAGTCGAAGGAACGCACGCGCAGATAGGGGCGGAACTTGCCAAGAAATTCGGGGAGCCCGATATTGTCTGCCATGCCATAGAAGCTCACCACGGCGATATAGAACCGAGAACGCTGCTCGCCGTGCTGGCGCAGGCGGCTGACGCCATCAGCGCTTCGCGTCCCGGCGCGAGACGAGAAACACTGGAGTCGTATATAAAGAGACTCGAAAATCTTGAAGCCATCGCGAACGAATTCGAAGGAGTGGAAAAAACCTACGCGATACAGGCGGGACGCGAGATCAGGGTGATCGTACGGCCCGACAAGATAGATGACGCGTCGGCTGCGGTGATGGCGCACGAGATGAAGAAAAAGATAGAAGCGGGAATGCAGTACCCCGGGCAGATAAAAGTGGTCGTCATAAGGGAGACAAGGTCGATAGAGTACGCTAAGTGACGTGAGGTCACAACTTACAGAGAGAAGCGATGTAAGTTGTATGGCCGAACGTTATCCCCGACGAGGCCGGAAGGACGAGATCGGGGATCCTTAAAAAATATTTTTATTGGATCCCCGCTTCTGCGGGGATGACGACAGGAGATAATATGAGGATACTATTCATCGGCGATATAGTCGGGAGCCCCGGCAGGAAGATCGTGCAGAGCGCTCTCGGAAAATTGCGGGAAAAGTATGCTATCGACGCTGTGATCGCGAACGGGGAGAACGCCGCCGGCGGAAGCGGCCTTACCCCCGGCATAGTAAACGAGTTGACAGGCAACGGGGTAGATGTTATTACCTCGGGAGACCATATCTGGAAAAGAAAAGAGATTTATGATTTCCTGGAAGAGACGGACAGGTTGATACGCCCCGCGAACTACCCGTCCGGAGTCCCGGGAAAGGGAGCCACCGTTGTTGACATAAAGGGGGCGGGTAAGCTGGGCGTTATAAACATGATAGGGCGTGTTTTCATGGAAGCGGTGGACTGTCCTTTTGACGCGGCAAGAAAGGCGGTCGATGCCGTAAAGGCTGAAACACCCGTGATAGTAGTGGACATGCATGCCGAGGCTACAAGTGAAAAGGTCGCGATGGGGTGGTATCTTGACGGGGAGGTAAGCGCCGTGATAGGGACGCATACCCATATCCAGACCGCGGATGAAAAGATCTTGCCGGGCGGCACGGCGTATATTACCGATTGCGGGATGACGGGCCCGTACGATTCGGTGATAGGCAGGAAAAAGGAACAGATCCTTACGAGATTCATTACGCAGCTCCCGACGCGGTTCGAGCTCGCGTCTGAAGGCGTGGAAATGCATGGCGTGGTCGTGGAGGTCGACGGAAAGACGGGGAAAGCGCTCTCGATAGAGAGGGTCCAGGAGAAACACGGATAATCGTTATGACGCAAAACATGGCCGAAAAACAGAGCGCGCATGTTTACACCGTTACGGAGCTGACGCGGGACATCAGGTTCGTTCTTGAAGATACTTTTGAAGAGGTCTGGGTGGAAGGGGAGATATCGAACTTCACCGTTTCCGCCGCCGGGCACGCTTATTTCAGCATGAAAGACGAAAGCAGCCTTCTTAACTGCGTTCTTTTCAAGGGCAACGGGTCGCGGATCACATTCGAAATAGAGGACGGGTTGCACGTGTTGTGTCGCGGGCGGGTAAGCGTTTACGTCAAAAAGGGCGCGTACCAGCTTTACGTGGAAAGGATGGAGCCGAAAGGAAAGGGCGCGTTGCAGCTGGCCTTTGAGCAGCTAAAGAAAAAACTGCTCAAAGAAGGATTGTTCGACGAAGCGCGCAAGAAACCGATACCGTTCCTGCCGGCGAGGGTAGGGGCGGTCACATCGCCTACGGGGGCGGCGATACGGGATATACTCAAGGTCGCAAAGAGGAGATATTCGAACGTAGAAATAACCATTCGTCCGGTAAAAGTCCAGGGCGAAGGCGCGGCCGAAGAGATCGCCGGGGCGATCGAAGAACTTAACGAGTTCAACCGGTTGCTTAAAAAGGGGCCCGGGGAAGAGCACCCCATAGACGTCATTATAGTGGGAAGAGGAGGGGGTAGCCTTGAGGACCTGTGGGCTTTCAACGAAGAAGTGGTAGCGCGAGCGATATCCGCTTCGGAGATACCGGTCATAAGCGCGGTGGGCCATGAGATAGATTACACGATATCCGATTTCACGGCGGATCTCCGCGCGCCTACCCCTTCCGCCGCCGCGGAGCTGGCCGTTCCCCGCAAAAGCGACCTGATCGCAAGGATCGCGGAATGCCGGCTCAGGTTATACGCGGCCGCGAAAAAAAGGATAAACGCGCTGGAGACGACGGTAGAGAACCTTAAGGGAAGCTATGTCCTGCGCGCGCCGACGAACGTGCTCCTGCAATTAAGGCAACAGGTGGACGATCTTGCGAAGCTCGCCACCTCAAGCGTGACGCATCTCGTCGAGATAAGCGAGAAAAAACGGGAAACGGCGGCGGGCAAACTTCACGCATTAAGTCCCCTGGCTGTCCTGGAAAGAGGGTATAGCATAACGTTTCGGGACGGGAAGGTCGTAAAGGAAGCGGCGAAGGTCACCATAGGGGACATCCTTGAGACGCGCCTGTTCAAAGGCAAAGTAAAAAGCAAGATAGAAAGCGTGGAGAAATAAAAGAACACACATTTGTCCGGAGGGAAGACATGAAAGACATGGATTTCGAAAAGGCGCTTGAAAAGCTCGAAAAAACAGTCGAAGACCTCGAGGCGGGGGATCTTTCGCTCGAGAGCTCGCTCAAAAAGTACGAAGAAGGGATCAAGCTGGCGAGGGTGTGCCAGCAGAAGCTGGACAAGGCCAAAGAAAAGATAGAGCTGCTCGTTAAAAAGGACGACGGACTTTTCGAGAAAAAAGATTTCAAAAAATCCTCGGGAGAAGAGTGACAAAAACGAGACAAAAAAAGAACGCGAAAAAAACGAATCATACCCTGGACGGCATATCATCGCCCCGGGACCTCAAGGGACTCAAGGTCTCCCAGCTGAAACGCCTCGCGGACGAGATAAGAGAGAAGATAATCGAAGTAACGGCGAGCAAAGGAGGGCACATCGGGGCCAGCCTTGGGGCGGTCGAATTGGCGATCGCGCTGCACTATTGCCTGGAAAGCCCCAGGGATAAGATAGTTTGGGATGTAGGGCATCAGAGTTACGCGCACAAACTGCTTACGGGAAGGTTAAGGAACTTCGATACCCTCCGGGAAATGGGCGGGTTGAGCGGTTTTCCGAACGCAGGGGAAAGCGAACACGACCCCTTTACGTGCGGCCACAGTTCCACATCGATATCATCGGCGCTCGGGCTTGCCGCGGCAAGAGATATGAGGGGCGAAGATCACAAGGTCGTGGCGGTCATAGGGGATGCGGCCTTGTCAACGGGGCTGGCTTTCGAAGGCATGAACAACGCCGGCCATATAAGGACCAATCTTGTGGTGTTGCTGAACGACAACGAATGTTCCATCTCGAAACCGGTAGGGGCAATGAGCCGCTATCTTAACAGGGTAATAACGAACCCGCTCTATAACAGGGTCCGGGACGAAGCGGAAAAGATAGTCAAGGGGATACCGAAACTCGGGCCGGCTACATACAAGACGGTAAAAAAATTCCAGGAAGGGCTCAAGAACCTGCTTGTCCCCGGGATACTTTTTGAAGAGCTTGGGTTCCGGTACTTCGGCCCTGTTGACGGGCATGATCTGCGCGAACTGGTCACGATGCTGGGGAATATACTCCCGATGAAAGAGCCGGTCATCATACATGCCGTGACAAGGAAAGGCAAGGGATACAGTTACGCCGAAGAAGATCCGACAACGTTTCATGGAGTGGCCTCCTTTGATGTCCAAACAGGAAAGAAGGCGAGCGACGACATGGGCGAAGGGGAAACTTTTACCGGATATTTTTCCCGAAAGATAACCGAGCTTGGAGGAAAAGACGGGGATATAGTCGCGATAACCGCGGCAATGCCGGACGGCACGGGGCTGCGGGAATTCTCGGGAAAATACCCGGACCGTTTCTTCGACGTGGGCATAACCGAGTCGCACGCGGTCACTTTCGCGGCGGGGCTGGCTAAAGGCGGCATGAAGCCGGTAGTCGCCATATACTCGACCTTCCTGCAGCGGGCGTACGACCAGCTTATACATGACGTGGCTCTTCAGGGCCTCCCCGTGGTGCTTTGTCTCGACAGGGCCGGGCTTGTGGGGCGGGACGGTCCGACTCACCACGGTGTTTTCGATATTTGTTACTTGCGAAGCATGCCCAATTTCATAGTGATGGCGCCGAAGGACGGAGAGGAGTTAGAGCGGATGCTCGAAAGGGCGCTGGAATGGGGCCGCCCGGCGGCGATCAGATACCCGAGAACGGCGGCACACCGGCTTGTCGGGGCGTCTTCCTGCGCGGAACTTGAGATCGGCAAAGCGGAATGGCTGAGGGAAGGGAAAGACGTTTCGGTGCTGGCGATAGGGAGCATGGTGACCCCGGCCCTGCAAGCGGCTGAAATATTATCAAAGAAGGGAATAGAAGCCGCGGTTATTAACGCGCGGTTCGTAAAACCGATCGACAAGGATATGCTTGAAGAACTTTTTAGAAGGAGTAAAATAATATTTACCCTGGAAGAAGGAGTGAAGGAAGGCGGGTTCGGGAGCGCCGTGATGGAAAATCTCGAAAGTGACGGTTTGCGGAGCGTGAAAATACGAGCCCTGGGATTGCCCGACGAGTTCATCGAACATGGCAGCAGGGAGGAGCTTTTGAGAAAATATCACCTTACGCCGGACGGGATAGCCGCGACAATAGAAACGGAACTGATGAAATAAATGGGAACGAAAAAAACCAGAATAAGGATCGACAAGGAAAGATGCAAGGGATGCGTTCTGTGTTTGGAGGCGTGCCCTTTCAAGATAATCGAACTGTCGGATAAGGTCAACAAAAAAGGATTCAGGTTCGTGGTCATCAAAAACCCCGAAAAGTGCACGGGATGCGGACTTTGCGCAATGATGTGCCCCGATTGCGCTATCGAGATCGTGGAGGAGAAAGAATGAAATATCTGTCTACCGGCAATGAGGCGTGCGGGGAAGGGGCCATAAGGGCCGGATGCCGTTTTTATGCCGGTTATCCGATAACTCCCCAGAACGAACTGACCGCGTACATGTCCAGAAGGATGGGGGAAGAGAATGGTATATTTATCCAGGCGGAAAGCGAAGTATCGGCCATCAACATGGTATTCGGGGCTTCCGCTGCCGGCAAGCGCGCATTCACCACTTCTTCCAGCCCGGGTATAAGCCTTAAGCAGGAAGGCATATCCTATCTGTCCGGTTGTGATCTGCCCGCGGTGGTCGTCAATGTAATGAGGGGCGGCCCCGGCCTGGGGAATATAGCGCCTTCGCAATCCGATTATTTTCAGGCGACAAAAGGCGGCGGGCACGGGGACTACCGCTTGATAGTTCTGGCCCCCGCCAGCGTCCAGGAAATGTTCGATTTTACTTACCGTGCTTTCGCTTTAGCCGATAAATACCGTATGGTCGTTATGATACTTGCCGACGGGATGCTTGGACAAATGATGGAACCGCTTGAATTTCAAGACGACATAAAGCCTCCGAAAGAGTTAAAAAAGCCCTGGGCGTTGACAGGGGCCAAGGGACGCCCTCCACAAAGCGTAAAAAGCCTTTTTTTAAAAGATGGCGTACTCGAGGAATTGAACCGTCGATTGCAGGGAAAATACCGGGAGATCGAGAAAAACGAGGTCCAAGTCGAAACTCACAATCTGCAAGATGCCGAAAATGTAATTGTAGCTTACGGAACGGCAAGCCGGATAGCCCGAGTCGCCGTCGACAAGCTCAGGCGGGCGGGGAACAAAGCGGGCCTGGTTCGGCCTATAACCTTATGGCCTTTCCCGTATGAGAAGATAAAAAACATCGCTAAAAAAAGATGCAGGTTCCTGGTGACAGAGATGAGTACCGGACAGATGGTCGAAGATGTCCGCCTTGCGGTACAGGATGACGGCAGGGTATCTTTTTACGGACGGACCGGGGGAGGCATTCCCGAAGAAGAAGAGATGATAAGATGGGCAAACAATCCATAAAACCTGAATCAATGAAGGACGCGGCAACGCATTATTGTCCCGGGTGCGGGCACGGCCTGGTGCACAGGGTTATTTGCGAGGTGATCGACGAACTCGGGGTTCGTGAAAACACCATTGCCGTCGCGCCGGTAGGATGCGCGGTTCTCGCATATGATTACTGGGATTTTGACGTTTCGGAAGCGGCTCACGGCCGGACTCCCGCGGTGGCAACGGGTATAAAACGTGTTTTGCCCGATAAGCTGGTCTTCACCTACCAGGGGGACGGCGACCTGGCCGCGATAGGAACGGCGGAGATCATCCATGCGGGGAACAGGGGCGAGAACATTTCGGTGATTTTCGTCAATAACGGAGTTTACGGGATGACCGGCGGGCAGATGGCCCCGACCACTCTTTTGGGACAGAAAACCGCTACCACCCCGTTCACCAGGAGATCCAGGGAAGAAGGGTTCCCCTTGAAAATAAGCGAGATGATGGCCGTTCTTCCCGGCGTGAAATACCTGGAAAGGACCTCGGTCCATTCACCGAAGGAAATAGTGAGCACCAAAAAAGCGATCATGAGATCTTTCCGCATGCAGCTTGACGGGAAAGGATTTTCCATGGTCGAAGTCCTGTCGCCCTGTCCGACGTATTGGGGCATGGCTCCCGTCGACGCGATGAAGAGGATACAGAATGAAGTGATGAAGGAGTATCCGTTGGGAGTTATCAAGGATGAAGGTTAAGTTGCAGACTATAGACCGCAGACGATAGACTATAGACGGGCGAAAAATGAGGGATTATAAAAATATTAAGGCGTATAAATTAGCCGATCAGCTGGTTGTTGAAATATATAAGGGAACCAAAAATTTTCCCAAGGAAGAAACCTACGGCTTAGTTTCCCAGATAAGGAGAGCCGCTATTTCAGCGCCTGCGAATATTGCGGAAGGTGCTAGCAGACAACACAACCGGGATTATTTAAATTTTTTGTACAATTCCAGAGGATCATTGGCAGAAGTCGAATATTTGCTGGAATTGTCGAGAAAATTAGGATTTCTGGAAGACAAGGAGCTCAAAAAATTAAGGCACATGAAGGAAGAAGCGGCAAAAACTCTATATGGTTTGATTCGATCAGTCGAGAGGGAATCAAGGATAAAACAAACAGTGGTAAGGGAAGGTCTATAGTCTATGGTCTGCAGTCTGCGGCCTGATAAGATAAACGAATCCATACTATGCGCGGGGTTCGGCGGCCAGGGGATAATGGTCCTGGGGAAGGTTATCGCGAATGCCGGCATGGACAAGGGCTACAACGTGACCTGGATGCCCTCGTACGGGGCCGAGGTCCGCGGAGGCACGGCGCACTCAATGGTCAGGATAAGCTCCGCGAATATTGCCAGCCCGATAGTGGTTTCCCCTGACACCGAATTCATAATGAATGAATTGTCACTCGATAAATTCGAGGGCAGTTTAAAGAAGGACGGGACCCTGATATTGAACTCTTCGCTTATAAGTCGAAAGGTCGGCAGGAAGGACATAAAAGTTATCGATGTTCCCTTTACGGACGAAGCCATTAAGCTGGGCAACGTAAAAGTCGCGAATATGATCGCCCTGGGCGTATATGTCGCCGAAAAAGGATTGTTCGAAAAGGAGCTTTTGGCGGGCATCTTCCGCAAAATGGCCATGGGGAAAAAAGACCTTTTGTCGATAAACACGCAAGCCCTGGAAAGGGGTATCGAGATAGGAAAGTCGTGATCCGCGAACCGTGATCCATGGCTCGCATGACTTGTGATGCGCGGGCTACGAAAGACATTCCAATGAGCAACAATATGATCAAAGTAAGATTCGCTCCGAGCCCCACCGGATACCTGCATTTGGGAAGCGCGCGCACCGCTCTTTTTAACTGGCTGTACGCGCGACGTAACGGGGGGGCGTTTCTTCTGCGGATCGAGGATACGGATCAGGTAAGGTCGGAAGAGAAGTATCTCGAAGAGATACTGATGGATCTAAAGTGGATGGGCCTTGACTGGGACGGGGAGCCCATTTACCAGAGCAGACGCTTTGATATATACAGGAAGAAGGCGGAAGAGATCCTCGCGGCGGGAAAGGCTTACCGGGAAGGGGACGCGATAATCTTCAAGGTTGAGAAGGGCCGGACCATCGAGGTCGATGATCTTATACACGGGAAAATAACGTTCAGCACGGACGAGATCAAGGACCAGGTCATGATAAAATCCGATGGGTCCCCCGCCTATAATTTCTGCTGCGTTGTGGACGACGCGGAGCTGGCGATAACGCATATCGTCCGGGGTGACGATCACATCTCGAACACGCCTAAACAGATGCTTTTTTACGAAGCGATGGGGCGCGTCCCGCCCAGGTTCGGGCACATGCCGCTCATGATGGGAGCGGACGGGGCCAAGCTTTCCAAGAGGCACGGAGGGGTTTCCGTGGAAGAATACAAGAAAGCCGGGTTTCTTCCCGGGGCCATCGCGAATTATCTTATGTTGCTCGGCTGGTATTCGGGAACAGATGATAAAGAGATAATTTCCCTCGAGGAAGCGGTCAAGATCTTCGACATATCCCAAATGTCCGATGCGCAGGCAAAGTTCGATATACAAAAATTCACATGGATCAACGGGGAGTACATAAAAGCGACCCCCGCGGAAAAACTGGCCGGCCTTCTCAGGGCGCATATTGCCGCATCAGGTAAAGATGTATCCCGCCTGACCGACGGAGAATTCCGGTCCCTTGTCGAGCTTTACAAGGTGAGGATCAAAACGCTGGATGAATTCTACCCGCTTACGCAAAGTTTCTTTACGGACGATTACGAGGTGGATGAGAAGGGTAAGAAAAAATACCTGGATAAAGAGGAGAACAAAGAGAATCTCAGGGTCTTCGCGGATGAACTGGAGGGACTCGAAGATTTTTCCCACGGGAAGATAGAAGAGGTTTGCCGAAAGATAGCGGAGGAGAAGGGCCTTAAGGCCTCGGGTATAATACACCCGACCAGGATGGCGATAAGCGGACAGACGGCCGGGGCAGGGCTCTTCGAGATTATGCAGGTTATGGGTAAAAAGAAAGTGCTGGAAAGAATGAGAAGGGCAGCCGGATAATTTGTTTCTACCGGGGACGTTCGATCCTCTCCGGCGGAGGATCGAGCTCAAAAACGCCCTCGCGATCTCCCGGCCCGTGAGGCCTCGAAAGCCAAGCTCGCTCGGGCATTTAACGCCCCGCACGAAACAAATTATCCGGCACATGTTCTTTTTGTGGGGAGAGAGGGCGAACGGCCTTCGGCCGTTCGAAAAATCGGAAGATTTCTGAAATGAACGAAGAAAAGAAGACGAATTTTATACGCGAGATAATAGATGAGGACCTGAAGAAAGGCAAGAACGACGGCAGGGTCCACACGCGCTTTCCCCCGGAACCTAACGGGTATCTGCACATAGGTCACGCTAAAGCCATATGCCTTAACTATGGCATAGCCTCCGACTATAACGGCAAGTTCAATCTGCGGTTCGATGATACCAATCCCTGTAAAGAAGAGCAGGAGTATGTCGATTCCATAATCGAGGACGTCAAGTGGCTGGGCGCGGACTGGGAGGGCCGGCTCTTTTACGCTTCCGATTATTTCGACAAAATGCACGGATACGCGGTTGACCTCATCAAGAGAGGAAAAGCGTATGTTTGCGACCAGACGCTCGAGGAGATGAGGGAATTCAGGGGGACTATTACCGATCCGGGGAAGGAAAGCCCTTACCGGGAGAGAACGCCCGAAGAGAACCTGGACCTCTTTGAACGCATGCGTAAAGGCGAATTCCCCGACGGGGCAAAGACGTTACGCGCGAAGATCGACATGGCGCACCCGAATCTTCTCATGCGCGACCCGGTAATGTACCGCATATTACACGCTGAACACCACCGCACCGGCGGCAAATGGTGCATTTACCCCATGTACGACTGGGCGCACGGGCTGGAAGATTCGATAGAGCGGATAACCCATTCGATCTGTACTCTTGAGTTCGAGACCCACCGCCAGCTGTACGACTGGTTCCTGGACGAGCTGGAAGCTTACCACCCTCAGCAGATAGAGTTCGCCCGTCTCAACCTGGGCCATACGGTCCTCAGCAAACGCAAACTGCTTGAGCTCGTGGAGGAGGGATATGTCGGCGGCTGGGACGACCCCCGCATGCCGACGATATCGGGCCTGAGACGCCGCGGGTATACGCCGGGATCCATCAGGAACTTCTGCGAACGTATCGGGGTCGCCCGAATGAACAGCATCATAGATGCCGTGGTCCTGGAGAATACGCTGAGAGAAGAACTTAACAAGACGGCTCCACGCGCCATGGCGGTCTTGAGGCCGCTCAAGGTTGTTATAACCAACTATCCTGAAGGCAAGGAAGAGGAGCTGGAGGCCGTCAATAATCCGGAAGATCCCGCCATGGGAACGCGAAAGGTCCCGTTCTCCCGCGAACTGTACATAGAGCAGGACGATTTCCGGGAAGAACCTCCGAAGAAATTCTTCCGCTTAGCCCCGGGCCGTGAGGTCAGGCTGCGTTACGCGTATTTCATAAAGTGCGAGGAGGTTATCAGGGACGGGAGGACGGGGGAACCGGTCGAACTCAGGTGCACTTATGATCCGGCGACCAGGGGAGGGGATTCGCCTGACGGGCGCAAGGTGAAGGGGACGCTGCACTGGGTTTCGGCGAAACACGCCTGTGACGCGGAAGTCCGGCTGTATGATCATCTTTTCACGAAACGCGATCCGGATAAAACGGAAGAGGGGAAAGATCATAAAGATAACCTCAACCCCGGCTCGCTTGAGACGCTAAAGGGATGCAAGCTCGAGCCGGCGCTGAAAAAGGCAATGCCGGCAGATCGCTATCAGTTCGAAAGGCACGGGTATTTTTCCGCCGACCCCGTCGATTCAAAAAAGGGGGAACCTGTCTTTAACCGCACGGTGACGCTGAAAGACACCTGGGCGAAGATAGAGAAAAAGGGATTTGAAAAAGAGGGCCGTATAGTATAATATAAAACCCGTAAAAAATATCGCTGGGATGTAGTGTAATGGTAACACGACTGCCTCTGGAGCAGCTGTTCCTGGTTCGAGTCCAGGCATCCCAGCCAATTTCGAGCGTGGACTCGAACCAGAGCTCGAAATTGGCAGAGCAATTGAGCAATAGAAAATAGAACAATAGAGCTGATGCTCAATTGCGGTCTAATGTTCTATTGCTCTATTGTTCAAAAGGTGATGCATGGCTTTCATGTTTGAAAATCTGGAAGTATATAATAAGGCAATCGCTTTTGCCGGTGAAATTAGCGATTTGGTGGAAGGTTTCTCAAAAGGTAATTATTATCTCGTTGACCAGTTAAATCGCGCGGCTTTATCAATCGCTGCTAACATAGCGGAGGGAAATGGCCGTTATCATAAAGCTGACAGGAAGAACTTTTTTAGGATTTCCCGAGGCTCTGCTTTCGAATGTGTTCCAATCTTAGAGTTATGTAAGCGGAAGGAATTGATAGGGAAAGAAAAACACAAAGCGCTGAAAGAGAATCTTGATGAAATCTGTAAAATGCTTTCTGGATTAGTTAATTATTAATTATTTAATCGTTATGCGCAAGAAACTTAAGAATCAAATACAGATATTTTGTAACCTAATCAGACAGAGGTCTAAAGAAAACGGGAAAGCTATAGCGGCGATTACTCGCTACCCGGACATAATAGGTCCGGTTGTGGCGCTTCTTAGACAAGAATTGGACTCGATGATAAGAGTAATCTACTTGCTCAGTATCCATGATTTTGATGAAAGAGAAAGACTTATTCGATTAATGCTTAATGGTGAAAAATGGTCAACAAAGACAAAAGGAGGAACGGTTCGAAAAATAACCGATCGTGAAATGGTTGAATTGGCGCAAGACCTCCAAGGGTGGACAAAATCTGTTTACAAATTTGGTTGCGCGTTTATCCACCTTTCCGACTCCCATAATTATTTGCTTGATGATCCATTTCAAAAATTGCCAGATGGAGAAAAGGCTGATATATTGAAGCATATGCGATATTATCATGGAGGGCCTTGTAGCGACTCCCCCGGCTTAAAGGAAATTACCCATTATTTACCGATGATATTTGAGAAAATTTCGAGCAATCTTGAATGTTATTTAAAAGAACTTGAAAAACGGAAAATTATTGATAATAAAACGGCGTAAAAATTTACTATTACAATTACCGATTAGTTGATAATTGAGTTGATAATTAGGTTAATGATTTCAAGCTAGGCGGTCGCCTAAACGAATAAATCCGCCTTTGCCCTTGCGTACGTAAAGCTTCACAAGTAACGGGATTTCTTGACGTTTTGTATTTCGTCCAGCGTCAAGGCCGGGCAGCCATAAAAAAAGACCCATCCAATTGGATGGGTCTTTTTTTATGGCTATCGATCGCTCTCGCCGCATAAACAGTGTAAGCGATCGATTAAGACATTTGCTCGTCGAGACTTTCATTAAAACTTCGTTTTATGAAGGCTCCTCCTCGCAAATGTCTTAGGGATGCCTGGGCAACTGCGCCTCTCGCTTGGCTCGAGTCTTGTTGGCCAGGCCGACAAGTCCAGCTGTGATCCTGGGATCCCGCGCCCCTCGCTGGCTCGGGGCTGGTTTTCCGGGCATCCCAGCCATTATATTAAAAAGCCCGGCTTACTTACAGCCGGGCTTTTTGTTAATTCGGTGTTTCACGGGGGGAACCTTGGGTTCCCCCTTATGACGTTCGCTTACTTTAATCGTCATCCCCGCGAAAGCGGGGATCATATAAAAGTAAGCTCACTGTAACCCCCTCAAGTTGTGGCTGTTATTCTGAGTCTTCGCTGTCGCCCAGAGCTTGTGTTACAGGCCGATTCACGATTCACGACTTACGATTCACGGCGCCTACAGCTCTCCCCGAAGTCTCTTCTGGTCGAAACTCTTGATCATAAGGTAGCGGATGTTCTGGGTGTTGAGGGGCATCTTTTTGAGCCTGGAGACCTCAAGCAGGCCCTCGATGGCCAGCCGCAGATCCTCGTCGCTTACCCCGGGAAGCCTTCCTTTCACGTACGCGAGGAAAAGGTCGTCGATCCGGGGGGTTGTCAGCTGGGAGAGTTCGTCATATTGAGAATCGAAAAGAGTGCGCGCGCTCAAAAGGTAAAGGAACGCCTTCTGGAGAATGGCCAGCTGCGTTTTCGTGAGTTTTCCGAAGGCGAAATCGCCTTCCTGGTAACGGGCGACTTCCTCCATGAACGGCTTCACGTTATAACTGTCGTGCCCCGAATATGACCAAAGCAGAGTAAAATCATACCCCGCTTTTTCGAGGCGAAGAAGATTCTTGTTCATGTCCTTGGGGCCGATCTCGCCCATGCCGGTAAGACGGCCCCGGGGGTCCTGTTCCAGAAATTCCCATAATTTGGCGACGGGCATGTCTATGGGCCAGAGCCCCGGGACGTCGATATTATAGGATTCAAGGCTTTCCCAGTAATGTATCATGAGAACATCCACGCCGTCGCCTATCGGGGCCCAGTAACGGAGGTCTTCCGGCCAGCTTCTGAATCCGACCGATACGGGGATGGAGGGGCCGAGGGCGTCTTTAAGGAGGTAGAGCCCCTCTCCCACGAAATTGAGAAGATCCGTAAAATGTTTTCGCGTAGCCAGCCCGGTCGCGTTGGCCGGTTCGTTCATTATCTCGGCCACGGCAACGTACCTGTAGAACCGTTCGTCCGCGCTCATGAGTTTCATGAGCTTCCACGTTAGGGCCTGCACTTTTGCCTTAAGGGTCGGGTCGGTAACGACCTCGGCATGTTCGCCCACCGTGTAAATGCGAAGAGGCCCCTCCTTGCTGACGCCGTCACCGAGGAGAAAATCAAAGAGGGAGATGACAACAAAGAGCCTTTTACCCGTTTCTTTTTCTACCTGTTCAAGAATATCCAGGAGAGTGCGGAAATCGGCGATCACATGTTTTTCAAATCCAAGAATATAGCCGGAGTCGTCCCGCAGGAATATCTTTTCATCGTTCTCGTTAAGGAACTCAGCGAGCTTTTCAACGCTCATCCCGGCCATGTCCTGCAATGTTTCTTCCATGCCCGCTCCAAAGCCTTTTATGTCTTTCCCTTTTTCATCCCAGGTGAATACACCTTCGAGATGGCCCAGGACGAAAAGCCTTACCACGTCTATATTATGACCGGCGAATTTCTTGAAGTCTTCCAGGGTAGTGGCTTTGGTCTGGTCGCTTGAGAACCCCAGATGACGCGGATCCGTTGACTTCATCCCGACGGCGGGGTATACCTGCGGCACTTTAAGGACGGTCTCGGGAAGGTCGAGGACTGTGAACGGATAATTTATGCCCACGAAATAGCCCCCGGACTTCCGGACAAGGCGCGTAAGCGCCCAGTTTTCCGGGTCCCGCTCGAACCCGCTGAAGTCTATATCCTTGGCTGCTCCCGGACGGGTATATTCCCTGGGGCTGACAGCAAGGTCCACCAGGGAGATCTCGATATCCTTGATCTCGGTGGGCCCGTGCGACGCTTCAAAGTTTATCAGCACGGCTTTGACCTTTTTGGGGCCGAACCCCGGCGTAACAAGTCCTTTCGGCATCGGATTGGTAAGAGAAACGTCAAGTTCGGCCAGGCCCGGCAACCCTTCGGAAAGGGAAATATTGGGGCCGAACATCACGGCTCCTTCTTCGTCCATGAGGCCCAGACGCGCGCGAAAAGGGCGCTGCCAAACTTCGGTAGTATCGGAAAGGGGGCTTAAAAGTACCTCCAGATGCATGTTGTCGAGGTCGGTGGTGCCGCTGTCGAGGGCCTTGATCAGCTCGACTTTGTAGTGGGGGTTTTCCCAGTCGATGCCGCCCTTCAGCCGCACGGTGGTGTCCAGCTGGTAGACGTCAGGGCCGAGTTCCCTGACCGTCACGCCCCCCGGTCCGATCTTCCCGTCAGGCCTGACATCCATGTTCTTATATCCGCCAAGGCCCTGGACATCCCGCACGCGCCATCTGCTGTCGAAAGGAATGAGATATCCCTGCCGTATCTTTATCGGCTCCAGCACGATGGGCAGCATGTAAGAGGTGTGCGGGTTCAACGTCTTTATCCTGAGCGTGATCTCGGAGTCGCGCATGATCTCCGAAAGGTCTTCCCGGACGGAAAAATCATCCAGGGCCAGGGTAAGATAGACCCTGCCTTCGAGGTTGCAGGAATCAAAGTTCTTTACGGACGAACGGACGGTACCGCTTTTATTCCTTACGGTAAGGGCAAAAGTCCCCTTTTGGTGCCTCAGCTCCTTGGGGATGAAGGCCGAGAGCGACAGGAAGAAGCCTTTCAGGTCGCCCGAATATGGTTGGGTAAGGGCTTCCGCCGCCTTTTTGCCGTTAAACACCAGATCCAGCCCCGAACCTATGTGATGCAGGATCGAACTACCCTTGGCAAAAGAAGGAAGGTAAACGTTTTCTATAGTATACCCGTCGTTCGTAAGCTGCCATTTAAGCCTTGACGGGTCAAGATCGATCCCGTTGATCTGGAAATTATTAAAAGAAAACGAGAGAGAAGGGGTGTATCTCGCCCCCTCCATGAAGAAATATTCAACCGAGAAAAGGATGGAATTTTCCGGATAAAAGGTCTGGCCGGCGTAAAGGTTTACGGGTTCTTCGGGGAGGTTCATTTCCACGCGGTATTTCCCCGGCTGGCGGACGTTTATCCATTCGCTTTTATCGTAGAATTCGGCCCAGGCTCCCCGGGTCTCGGACTTCATCACGACGCGGATCCGGTTGGGAATAGGGTTGTCTGGGACAACAGATTCCCTGGGGATCTCTATGTCGACGGAAACGGTTTTACCGGGAAGGTTCTCCTGGAGATAATCGTAAGAGATGCCCGAGTAGTATTTCAGGTTAAGGGAACCCCCGTAGCTCACCATCTGACGCTGTTCTTTCGCGAGGGGGCCGGAATTGACAAAATAGGTCGCGGAAGGAGCAACCTCCAGGCGGGGAGGGCCGGCTGTTTTTTGGGAAGCGTCCGCAAAAAGAGGGCTTGTTTTGTCTATTCCCCAGCAGTCCTCGATGACCGAATCGCCGTAATACGCGGTCTTTGAGAATGTTTCAGAGAACGCCGCGGTCGGGGAGACAAGAGAGAACAAAAAGCCGAAGCTTAAAAAGAAAACAGATATAATAGAAATACGCCGGATCATAAATACCCGCCTTATGGAATTTTACAGGATACCGTATTAGCTCTCGGACTTATTATATATTGTCCCACAAAAACGTCAACTTTGTAAACTTATTAAAGGAGCGGCGCTCAAAAATAGGGACGGAGCCCTATTTTTAAAGTTAATAAGTGATACGTAATACGTGATAGGTGGCTTTCAGCTGTCTGCTTTCAGCCGTCAGTCCGCAGGCGACAATTCAAGGGCGACGAAGCTACAAAGTCATAAAGATACAAGGTCACAGGTTCGTAGGCGGAACCAAGATCCCTCGACTCGGCCTTCGGCCTCGCTCGGGATGACAAAAGCAGACG
>CAZMEZ010000005.1:74958-75644 GCA_964565425.1 uncultured Planctomycetia bacterium
CAAAAGCAGACGCCCACGCTGTCTGTTGTCCCTCTTGCGCCTTATAGGCCGCAGGGTCCTCGCCTCGCGCGAATGACGGAGCGAATTGAGAGAACAAGGGGGCGAGAAACCAAGATCCCTCGACTCGGCCTTCGGCCTCGCTCGGGATGACAAAAGCAGACGCCCACGCTGTCTGTTGTCCCTCTTGCGCCTTATAGGCCGCAGGATCCTCGCCTCGCGCGAATGACGGAGCGAAACCGTGCGAGCATACGAGGGGAGCACAGAAGGGCCCGCGAGCCGGAGGCGAGCGAAAAATCCTGACGGGAAACGCAGTTTCACAGGCAGGATTTTGAGCGGAGACATGGATAGATTTCCTGCGTTAAAGGCGGCGTGAAATCTATCGCCAAAAAATAAGCCCGCGTATCCAGGCGGGCTTATTTTTTGGTGCGCGAGGCGAGATTTGAACTCGCATAGGATCGCTCCCGCTAGCCCCTCAAGCTAGTGCGTCTGCCAGTTCCGCCACTCGCGCGATGTTTTGCGGCGCTAATGTTTCCCCTGCACATGAAGCAGGGTATGTTCTATCCGGATAACTTTAACGTACAGATCCGAAAGTATTATCGTAACTCCGATCAGGTATATTATACCCGCGGCAAGTAACAGTTTTTTGTAAATAGGGCTGATCATGTAAGTCATTCCCTTAAAGGTCC
>CAZMEZ010000005.1:75744-89562 GCA_964565425.1 uncultured Planctomycetia bacterium
TTCGATCGCTCCTATTCGTCGCGTTCTCAGGACCAAATTTCGCGTTCGCGAAATTCTAAAGGTCCTTCGATCGCTCCTATTCGTCGCGTTCTCAGGACCAAATTTCGCGTTCGCGAAATTTGGCAGCCCCAAGGGGATTCGAACCCCTGTCGCCAGAATGAGAATCTGGTGTCCTGGACCGGGCTAGACGATGGGGCCACCGAAAGACCCGAATCTTAGATAAAAAATGGTAGCATAGGGCACATTTTTTGTCAACTTTATTGCGGGAAGCAGGCTCTATCAGGCCAATTTGCCGTCTTTCAGGCTTTTTTCAAGGACCTTCAGCCAGAAAAGGAGAGGGCTTATGACGTGAAGAACGGCCCAGACCAGGCCGCGCGCGCCGTCCTTGTATGCCCCGTGTTTCACGTAATGCTTGTAGAACAGTTTGACGGACTTGTAAAGGATACGTTTTTTAAGGACCTTGAGCTTCTGCGGCCCCCGGGACCCGACGTAAGCAGACGATTCGACATCGGTGTAATAATTCCACCTGGACAGGACTTCCCGTATAGAATCAAAATTGTAATGAAGGACCTCGTCCCGGAGGTCTTTTACGTTCCCGTCAACTTCGATCGTTTCATGTATCTTGCTGCCGGTGTAGCGGGCCTTATTCTTTTTGAAGAGCTTTACCTGTTTATCCTTCCCGGCATGGCGCAGGGGTTCCCCGAACACGCAATCCCGGCGAACAAGACGAAAGGCCGCAAGGTCTTCCGCGTTCTCGATCTCTCGCTTGACCGCGGCGGCGGTATCAGGCGGGACCTCTTCGTCAGCGTCCATCTGGAATATCCAGGCTCCGGAAGCGGCGTTCATGCCAAGGTTGCGCTGCCCGTCGAAATTCCCGCGCGCGCCATGCACGATAACCCTGGCATCAAATTCGTTACGGGCGATGTCGGCCGTCCTGTCGCCGGACTCGTCATCCACGACGATTATCTCGGAAGCGAAAGATCCAACGGAAGAAAGGCAGCGCCGTATCTTCGCTTCCTCGTTTTTTGTTATCACGACCACCGAAATGGATCCCTCGCCCATCCTGCCCCCCCCGCTAAACGCTGAATTTTACGTGAAATATATCCCCATCGCGGACCTCATAGTCCTTGCCTTCGAGCCTGAAATGCCCGGCTTCCTTGACCTGCCGTTCACTGCCCGCCGCCTTCAGGTCTTCGAAGGAGAAGACCTCCGCCCGGATGAACCCTCTTTCCAGGTCGGTGTGTATCTTCCCGGCCGCCGCGTGAGCCGGGGTCCCACCGGGGATGGTCCAGGCCCTCACCTCGTCTTCTCCCACCGTAAAAAAGGAAATAAGCCCGAGGGTCTCGTAAGCCTTCCTGATGAAAGAGTTCAGGGAAAGCTCTTTGATGCCCAGATCGTCGAGAAAGGCTTTCCGGTCCTTTTCGTCCAGCCGCCTGATCTCCATTTCAATATTCGCGGACATGGCCATGCGATTCGGGATCTCGCCCGCAAGGGCTGCGGTGTTCCCGTTCTTAAGGGCGTCGTCAGATACGTTCAAAAGGACAAAATACGGCTTAAGCGTAAGGAACTGAAAAGAGCGGACGGCTTTCTCCTCCTGCGGATGGAGCTCCACTTCCGACGCGGGCCTTTCATTCCCGAGGCCCTCCATTATTTTTTTCAGTATCGGCAGCTCCACTTTCTCTTCCGGGCTCCCGCCGCCTTTCGTGACGGATTTTTCAAGCTTCTCCAGCCTTTTTTCGGCGATGGACATGTCGGCCAGGATAAGCCCCACCTTTATCTGGTCGAAATCGCGTTTCGGGTCTATCCCCCCCAGAGGGTGGGGGATGTCGGGGTCATCGAAAACACGGACCACGAAAACAAGCGCGTCGACCTCGCGAACGGCCGCTACGATCTTCGGGTCGGACGAATCATTTATGCTGCCGGGGATATCGACGAATTCAATGTCCGCGTATACGGTCTTTTTCGGCTTGTAAAGATTTGAGAGCCAGTCGATCCTTTCATCGGGGACCTTGACCATTGCGATATGAGCTTCGATCTTCCCGAAAGTCCCCACTTCTTTGTCGGCCCCGGTAAGAGCGTTGAAAACGGTGGTTTTGCCTGATCGCTCGAGACCTATTATCCCTAGTTTCATTTAATGCCTCGCTAATCTAGCCCGGGAAAGGCCGGGGGTTATGATCATTTGATCTCCTTAACTACAACGCGGCCCGACCTGCGGACGTGGAGGCGGACAAGGTGAGAGCCGACCTTGAACAGGCCTTTTTTGTTGTTTCCGGGAGGCGCGAACGGAACGCGGATGATCTCTCTTCTTGAGGACATTCCGGCGGACGAACGCGTGATCTTTTCGACGAGGATAGCGTCCGCGCTTGAGCCGCCGTAACTGTACCGCGCCGAGATACGGCCCGCATCGTCATTTATATAATGGCGTATCATGCCGCCCCCGATCGCTACGGGCGCTTCCGTAACTATGTAAAATTCCTCGCCGGCAAATGAAAGCGCGGTGAACGGGAGCGACAAGAGAATAACAAAAAAACAAAAGATCCTGCGCATGATAATATAATGATAACACGAAAAAACCCGCGTCGCAACAGCGGCATTGAACGCCCCCGGGGCCCATTACGGTTTGATGAAAACGCGCAAAGTGTGCTATACTTAGTGAAAATACCGCGAAGAATACACCGGCAAAATCCAGCGGACCGGAGGCTGTTTTAATGAAGGAAAGAGAAAAAAAAGCGGATCGGGATATTTCCCCGGCCCGGGGAATATCCGCAAGCAAGTGGAAGATCATCTCCGTATGTGTTCTCGTTTTTATCGTGGCGTTCATGGCTTACGCCAACACGCTCAAAAGCGATTTCATATGGGACGACGAATACCTTATATTGAACAACTCGCAGGTAAAGAGTTTCGTGCACCTCAAGAACGTGTTCAAGACCTACGTAGGATACGGAAGCGAGAACATAAACAACTTCTACAGGCCCATTCAGGAAATATCGAACATGATAGACTACTTCCTGTGGGGGGAATATCCCTTCGGTTTTCATCTTACTAATACGGTACTGCACGCCCTGGTAGCGGTAATGGTATTCATATTTCTTAACCGCCTGTGCCGCGATCTTTTCATTTCCGGGACAGCGGCTCTTTTCTGGGCGGTCCATCCCGTACACACCGAGGCCGTGGCGTATATAGCCGGACGCGCGGATTCTCTGTACGCGCTGTTCATGCTGTTGTCCCTGGTGTTCTTCATGAGGTACGCGGACAGAGCGCGGGCGGGAGGGAAAGGGTCTTTCGCGTACGGTGTGTCGGTCCTGTTCTTCGTGATCTCGCTTCTCTCTAAGGAAATAGTTATCGCGATGCCCCTTTTTATCTTTCTCTACATGTTCTTTTTTCTCCGGGGCACGGGGGATGACGCGGTTTACAGGAAGATCAAATGGAGATGGGCCCCCTACGCGGGCATAGCCGTTGTTTACGGCATCCTGAGAACGACCGTTCTCAGTTTCGCGGATATAGCGCCGCCGTCCGCCTTCAATGTGATACCGCTTCCGTACAGGCTTTTGACGTTCTTTCGAACCATACTGGTCTATTTCAAGCTCATGTTCATCCCGGCCGACCTTCACATGGAGAGGTCTATCCCGATAACGAAGAGCATCGCCGACCCCGCGGCCATTATAGCGTTCGCGTTCATCGCCGCCGTCGCGTGGATAGCATGGAGAGCCTATAAGAAGGACCGGCTCGTGTCTTTCTCGATAGTATGGTTTTTTGCCAATCTTCTGCCGGTCTCGAATATCATCCCCATAAACAGTTTTCTCGCGGAACACTGGATATACACGGCATCCATCGGACCATTCCTGCTCCTGGGCATGGGCGTAGCGCATCTCTACAGGAGGATAGACCCGGGGGAAACGGTATACAGGGCGGTATTTCTTGCAGGCCTCGCGGCGGTCATAGGGGTATACGGGCGCGCCACCATGATCAGGAACACGGACTGGAAAGACGAGATATCCTTTTTTAACAGTACCTTGAAGCATCATCCCAGGAACGCGAGATTATACCTTAACCTGGGCAACACTTATTACGAAAAGGGCCAGATCGAGCAGGCTATAGAACAATATCGCAAGGCGATAGACATAAACAAGGATTACGCGGTCGCTTACGGGAATATCGGGAGCGCGTACCTTCACATGAAAAAGCCCGGCGAAGCGGAAGAATACCTCGTAAAAGCGATAGGACTTAAGCAAAACTACCCGATAGCCCACTATAACCTCGGTATAGTTTATTTCCAGCGGAAGGACTATGCCGGGGCCGAGAAGGAGCTTCTCACGGCCACGGAGCAATTGCCGCAGCTATTTCAGGCATGGAACATGCTGGGGAGGATGTACCTGCGAATGGGCCGGAAAGAAGACGCCCGGGCCGCGTTCCAGAGATCCCTCGAGATCATGCCTAAACAGGGCGAAATACGGGGGTTGCTCGAGAAAATAACCAGATAGAGACGCTCGAGCGCCGCCAATCGTTAGCATTTAAAAAAGCTAGTCCAATTTTCTTGCATTTGCTCCGCCTTTGCGACATAATTAAATTGTAGAGTATTATTTGGGCCACTTTATATAAAAAGGGGAAAGTGCGCCTTTTATTTTGTTAGGAAATTAAATATATTAAAAAAGTTATACAGGAAGTCCCGCTACAAGGGGGAAAAGATGTTTTGGCCGGAGAACAAGCACAGGAAAAGAGGGCGTTCGGCCTGGAGGGGCACAAGGAAAGCAGTTGTAATCGCGACCATAGTGTCCTTTTTACTGAATATCTGCGGCATACAGCCGATCTTAGCCGCAATCCCGGATATTCTCCCGTATCCCCCGATAAGCGTATACCGGGACCTCGGATCCGAAATGAGAGAAGGCACGTTCAAGCTTCCCGAGGCAATGGGCTATGTGCAGGAATCTTTCGTGAACGGAGCGGGTAAGATCGTAGTCCATATACAGGACGCCCATTGTGATTATTACGCCCAGAAGACCATAAAAAAGATCATCGAGTATTTCAAAGAAGAATACGGCGTAACGCTGGCTTGCCTGGAAGGCGGCGTCGGAGGGTATGACCTGTCTTCTTTTACGGATATAGAAGACGCGGAGGCGAGAAAAAAGGTCGTGGATTTCTTCCTGCGGCAAGGGACCCTTAACGCCGCGGAGGCCGCCGCCGCGGAGAAGCCGGGAAGCCTGCTCCTGCGGGGCGTTGAAAATGAAGAACTATACCGCAAGAACCTGGCCGTATTCAGGCGGAACGCGAAACACAAACGAAAGATAGACGGTTATCTGGCCCGACTTTCGAACGTGATCGAGAACCTGAAAAGGAACATATACTCGGACGAACTTTTCCGGATGGACCAGGAGTACGGCGCGTACAAGAGAAAAGAGATCACGTTCAAGGAATACCTTTCATATCTCGTGGATCTCGCTAAAGCAAGAAACGTGCCGCTGGAAGATCAGCGCAATATCTATCTGCTGAAGCAGGTCCTTGATTACGAGGACAAAATAGATTTCCGCAAGGCCAACGCCGAAAGAGACGCATTTATAGAAGGTCTGAAAGGAAAGATCTCCCGCGTCCAGTTCGAGGAACTGATCGGAAAGACCCTCGAGTATAAGGAGGGCAGGATAAAACAGGCGGATTATTACAACTACCTGATCGAAGCGGGCAATAAGGAAGGCGCGGCCATAACGGATTATCCCTCCCTCAAGGAATACATAACCTATATATCCATGTTCGACTCGATAGACAAGACCGATATCAAGAAAGACCTGGCCGGATTCGAAGATCTCTTGCGTGAGGCCCTGAGCTCGAACGACGAACAAAAAAAGATGCTGCGCGTCAGCAAGGCCTTCATGATAACGCAGAAGGCGTTCGGCTTTTCCATGACGAAGGAAGATTTCGAGCACCTGCAAACGCATCCCGGGGAATTCAACATGCGGGAGATCCTGGACTTTCTCGGGAAGGAGGCCCCGCGTTACAAGATAACGGCCGAGATCCCCGCGGGGGCTTTAGAACTTAACGACAGGCTGGACGATATAAAGGATTTTTACGTGTTCTCGTTCGAAAGAGACGACGTTTTTATAGAAAGAATAAAGGCGGAAACGGCGGAAACGGGATACGACAACCTGGTTCTTTTTACGGGAGGATTCCACGCCGACAACATAACCGATCTTCTCAAGAAAGAGGGGATCTCATACATCACGATCCTGCCGCGTTTCAGGGATAAGAAAGAATACACGGCCCCGTATTTCGAACTTCTCGGGGGGGCGCCTTCCGATCTCGGGCGGATCGTCGATGAAGCCCTGGCATCGGCGGCTTCGAACATACAGGTCGCGAGCATGTGGAACCGGCTCGGGCTCGAGGTCGACGGCGAAGCAAAAAAGAACGCCGCGGATGTTCAGGTCGAATTAGTTAAAGCGCTGATAGGGCGAGGCGAAGCGCTTCTCGGTGTAGCCGGCACGGGGAGAAGCATCAGGTTCAAGATGGACCAGAAAGGCAACGTAACATACGCCATAGAGACGACGGGCGAAAATGCCATAGAGGACGTCAGGATCACGGACCTGGAAAACCTTTCGTACTCCGATCACGAGAAAATAATAGACAGAGAGATCGAAAGGGCGAGAGACGAAGGGAGGCTCAGCGACCTCGCTTCCGATTCCGGGATCATGCGGGATGTCGCCGATTTTTTTGACGCCATCGGGCAGGCCGGCGTAGCCAGCGCGATAAGGAGAGGGGAGGTCCCGGTAAAGGAGGCCAAAGGCATACAATTTTTCAACGGGCACGCAAGCTGGAGGGGGGTATACGTAAAAGCGGAACTCGGGGACAAAGAAAAGGCCGCGGTCATAGCGCACGAGGTCGGGGCGTATTTCCGGCAACCGCACGACGTGAATAAAAAACTCGAAGAGATATACGGCAAGCATAAGATCGGAGAAAGCGCCCGTGAGGCCGCCCGTGAGACAAGCGGCCTTTCCCGGTTACAAATAGACACCGGGATCAAACTCACCGAGGCGGGCCCTGTCGCCGGCAGGGATTACACGCAGGCGATCGAGGCCTATAAGGATCTTATAGAAGACTTGACGAGGGATATCGGCGGGGAAACGAGAGAGGCCAGGTTCCTGGCACAGGGCGTAAAAAGACTTTTGACGACGATGGCTGCCAGGGGCCAGGCGAACGGCGTACAACTAGTGGCAATAAGCCGGGCGATAATGGACGATAAAGGTGTCCAGAAGATGCTTATAGCAAGCGAGGAAACGAGTGATTTTGTGAAAAATGACCCCGAAGTGCAGAGTTTCCTGGCCCGGGAGAATGGCGCGCCTTCGGAAAATTATATAGCTACCAAGGGGGTCGACCCCGGTCAGATAACCACTTTGATGGAGCAGGCGCCCGCCAAGGCGAGAGATGATCTTAACGCGCGGGATTGGGGATCCCTTTCCGCGGTTCTGGCGGACAGTGAGACGACGAGCATCATAGACAATTCCGTACTTAATCCCGGAGGGCTCCTGGACAAAGGAATGTCTATTGTACGACGCGAAAGGGGCGTGGGGGAAGGACCCGGGGCGGGGGAAACAAGCGATAACGATTTTATAAAAAGAGGCGACGCGAAAGAAAAAGGAGGCTATCTCGAAGTAAAAGGAAGGGAAAAGATAGAAATAACCTCAACCTCGCCCGAGAAAATGACGAGCGGGATGATAGCCGCCATGCGATCGAGAAGCGAAGCCATTCCGTTTATTGAATCGGGGAAGTTGACGGATTTTTTCAAGAACCTTGAAATATATACCATCGACGATAATGCCCGGGTCGCGGGGTATGTGGACGTTTCGGACGCGACAAAGCCGAAACTTTATGTCTCCGAAACGATACGCGCGGCGAGCGAGGCGGCCCCGGAGATGATACCGATGATCGTTCTCTCCGAAATAGCCCGTAGCGGCGTTAGCGCGCGTATGGCCAAGGCCATCGGACTGAAAGAGGCGTCCCCGGTCCTTCTCGCGGGGCTATCCAAAGATAAGGCGGATATCCTGACGGGCATCATGATCGACCTGGAGCAGGAAGAGAAAGCCCCCTCTTTGGACAGCTTAAGGAATAGCGCCGGAAACCGGCTTACCCCGGAGGAATATTCTCTCGTGGCAGGCAACCTGAATAGAATAAAAGGGGTAAAGAGCGCGCTCGCTTTCGGCTTGATCGAACAGCTGTTCGGGGAGGTCGGAGCGGGAGAGGCCGATCGGATGATGGATACCGTCCGGACGCAGAACGGAAGTTCGGACAAGCTCAAGGAACTCGCGGACCGGATCATGGTGTACCATCCTTTAACCGCCGTAAGTTTCGCCGACATAATGGCCGGGAGGGCTCATGCCCAGTACCTGGGGGCGAAGATCATGGACATAATGCGTCCCGAGGCCACTAAAGCGGCCCTGCGGTACGCGAGGGAACAAGGCATATTCGCCATCCATTACGGTAAGGACGAACATTCTTTCATTTTCCCGGACACTTATACGGACAGCGATATCGCCCGGTTCTTCTTCGGCCTTTCGGAGGAACTCGCCAAGGGCCTGCCCTACAGTCTTTACGGGGTGAATATAGAAACGGAACTGACTGCCGAAGAGGTCGAGGCGCTCGAGGCGCTGGACGGCGTGACCCTGGAAAGGATATACAACGTGGAAGGAGAGGAATACGCGCACATACTTGTCAGGAACGACGCCCTGGACAATATCAGCCGGAACGTAGTGGAAAAATTAAAGGCGCACGAGAAGAACATCCGGTCGTTCCAGATGCCGGCGGGCGTCGTGAAATTCGCGCGGACGCCGGCCGACCACGTGCCTTTCGACAAGGTGCTGGGCGCGGCCGAAAAAAAAGCCGCCCCCAAATGGAAGGAGGAAGAACTCGCGGGACTCGGCACAAAGGAACTCAAGGAGATCTGGGACAGGTTCGGGGAACCGGAGAAGGAACTGTCGACACTTCAGGAGATACTCAGAGACAGCGCCTACGATGCGATGGACCAGAAGTACAGGGACGAAAGGGGGATCAAGACCCCCGAAGATATAACTTTCGAGACAGCGGTTAAATTCGGACTCCCCACGTACAATAAAGACATCCTTGTGATAGAACAGATAGATACGCAGAGCATAGAGGCGGAAGAAGACAAGTACAAGCTTATAAAGGAGGATATGAGGCAGAGAATGGAGGAAGTGCGGGAGGAAATGCGCAAGGAATTCAGCGCCCGGATAGCCGAGAACGTCGAGAACGCTTCGCGGTTCACATCCCTCGACCCTTACACGAGCTATGAAGCGAACGATGTCCTGGAGGAACTTCTCGCCAGCCTGATGGAAAAGACCCCCGAAGAGCTGGCCAAGCTGGACCGTAGCGAGAGAGTCTTCATGATAAGGGGGCCGCCCATAGACTCCGAGATCATAGTCATAGACGATGAAGGAAGGATAAAAAGAATAAGCGTGGACGTCATGTTTCACGCGGAGAACCTGCCCGAGGCCGTGAGGAAGAACGTCATCGACAGACTGATTGAATTAATGAAAAAATCCGGACGAGCGTCCGATTACCTTGTAGGCAATCCATACAGGGTCAAAGACCTGCAGAGGGCATTGGAGACGGGCGCGATCGACGAAAAAACGTTTGAGGACCAGTTAAGAAATATATTGGAAGATTCTCCCCGGGTCTTTCCCTTCAAAACCCTGAATTCCTATCTTGAAGACCATACGCTCGCGGACGACTACATATTCGCCGTAAAAGTGGCTCTATACGGATCCCTTAAGTCGGAATTCCTCAAAAGGGGAGAGGACGGGAAATACCTGCCCCTGAAGGAGGACTGGGAGGGCGTCATGTTGCGCGACGCCGCAAAAGCGGCGAACGGATCGCTTCTCGACACGAAGGATTTCATGGGCGAAACGGAAGGAAAGCCGCCTCTCCAGATGATGCTGGAAACTCATGTAGTCGAAGAAGATGAATTCTATTTGAATGCCCGGAAAGGGACGACGAAGGAGAGCCTTTTCAGGGATCCCCTGTCGGCAGCAAGAGGTTTTTTGGAGAAGGGTAACGCGATGAGGGCGGTCCGCGACCCCGTCCTGATAGCGGAAGACGGAGAGATCATGCACTATTTCGACGAGGGCAAGGCCCCCCGCTTGGCGGGAAGGCTCAGGCGCTACAAGGAGGTGGAAGGAGCCAAATACGCGCACGAATATAATATTCAGAAAAAGGGGATGTTAAATCAGGTAAACTCGGTCGACAGAAAGAATACTATACTCATGGCGGAAAAGAAGAAAAAACAGGCGGTAATAGAGGCAAGAAGGGCGCGGGAGAGCGTGGACGGGCTGTATGCCGCGTCCCAGGGGGTCTTGAGCAACGTCAAAGACGGAACTACGCCGATCGTGGTGTTCCTGCCGTGTTCGATGTTCGACCAGTCCCAGAAAAAAGGCGTCTCGAGCAAAGTGCGCCGCGAGCTCGAACAGAAGTATGATACGAAGAACCTCCAGGTGATGTTCTATGACGGGAAGGCCGAGCTCAAGGAAGGCAAGAACAGGATGAAGAAGATATTGGACCGGCCCGGGGCCGCGGCGGTCATATTTTGTGACGCCGAGACAGGCATACATCCTAAGGGTGATCCGGGAAAGGACCTTTTCCCCGGCCAGACCGCGTATTATGTAAATGAACAGATCGACAAAAGCGCCGCGGTCACGGCGCCTCTTGTGGGAACGCACGTTGCATTTGCCCTGGGCTTAAGGGACTGGATGGCGGGAAACCGCAGCCCGGAACTCCGCGACGGGATGAGCGCTCTCATAACACAAATGACCGGAAGCGACGCGAATATACTGGAAAAACTGGGCCAGGTGGATGGAGTTGAACGGCTTCTCGAGCAGATGCTGAGAGAAGGGGTGATCCTTCCGATAAGAAAGATAGATTTTGAGACATTGAGGGAACAAATAGAAGCTGAGGAAGCAGCACTCAAGTCCCTGTAATATTCATAAAATCCCAAAAATAAGGCAAAAATAGCCAATTTTTACAATAATAAAACCACATTTTAACAGATATTTAACATAAAATTGAACTATTATCCCAAAAATATGCTTTTTTGTCCCTGAAACCCCGGGGGTTAAAGGGATGGGTTATCTTTTTTGCTTTTTCTTAATAGTTAGGTAATATTATAGCTATGGTGCCAGGATGAAAAAGACGATCACAAGACTTATCGCGATCATCGAGATAGGCATAGGCCTGACGACCCTTGCCGGGACCACGGCGGTTCAGTTCCGGGGTGTCTTTGGCCTGGCGCCGAAACCCTGGAACGTGTATATCTTCGTGCTTATAACGGCCGCAAGCGCTTTTGTTCTCGGCATGGGGCTGTGGTCGGGGAAGAAGTGGGCGCGGATGCTGCTGATGTTCTTTGCCGGATACGTGCTTCTTACCAAGCTGTTCATTTATCTGGGGCTTATATCTCTTACCGGAGCCGCAATAACGGCTCTTCCTCCGGGTGTTAAGGACGGTATTTCCGCGGTATACCACTCGTTTTTGGTCTTTTTCCTCTATTTTTCCCGGGATTAACAATCCTCAAAAGGTCGGGTTTCCAATATATTTCAGGCGCGAATTGACATTTACATATTATTTATGTATATTATAATAACCAACCCAGTCAAAAGTTAGTTTAGCATATAAATCCAGCAGAACTAAGTTTTTAAAATTTATCTATAGGGGGAGTAAAAATGGCCAGAAAAAAAACGAGCATAAGGTTTTTCAGGATCCGTCCTGACAACGAAAAGACACAGTTCAGCCTGAAGGTCCTCGACCTTCTGAAACAGGACCAGTCCGTGTCCATCGACGCTCTGGGGAAGAAAGCGGGCGCCTCCGATAGGGCCGCGGAATACATAAATTCCTGCGTCAAAAAAGACCTTCTCAAGATCTCCGGGTCCGGCAAGGACGGGCCGGTCAAATTCAACTCTTCTTTCCGGGACATCCTCGGCATCGGGTTCAACGCCCATGAATGCACCCTGACCGTAATGAACCTGGCGGGAAAGGTCCTGGAAAAGGAGCACCTTGATATCGGGATTCTCGTAAAGATGAAAGGCCGGAACAAGGAGATAAAGGAAATAGCGCGGGAGATAGCCGGGAGGACCAGGCTCAAGGGCAGGGATCTTTGCTGCGCGGGCCTGGCCGTTCCGCGGACGCTTAAAGACAAGAATCTCAAGAGCCAGGATATCCTGGCCGAAGACATAGGCCACGCGTTCGGATGCGATGTTTTTATTGCCAGCGAAGCCGTCGCGGCCGGTTACGCCGAAAAAGATCTCGGCAGGGGAACGCGGGACAAGGACGCCTTGTACATGCATTCCGATGTCGGGACCGGGGTGGTCGTAAAAGGAGAGATGATATTCGAGGCGGATGAAAACGCCGGCGAAGGGGAAAAGACCTACCTGCGCCCATGGAACCAGTTCAGCGTTGTCTCCACCGCGAAGAGCCTGGTGAACAAGGGGCTGGGAACCGATATCGTCAACATGGTGAACGGCGATGTCGACGCCATAACGCTTGGCGTGGTGTTTGACGCGGCCGAGAAAAAGGACGAGCTGGCCGAGGATCTGATAAAAAGATCCGGCCTCGCCCTGGGCGTGAGAGTGGCCTACCTGGTGAACATGTTCAATGTCGATACCGTTATTCTCGGCGGCGGCACAGAAAAAAAGGAAGGCGAGTTCATAAGCTACGTGAAGGAAAGTTCCGCGAGGTTCTTGTTGAAGGATAGAGCAAACAAACTGAAGATGGTCCCGTGCGCTTTGGGCAAGGAAGCGTCTTCTGCCGGCGCGGCATCATTATGCCGACGCGAGCTATTTATGGAGGTATGACATGGAAAAGAACAAAAACACGCGTTCGGAAAGAAAGTGCGAGATATGCGGCAAGCCTTTCATTCCAAACAAGTACCGGCCGAACCAGGAAGTGTGCTCAAGCCTGGAATGCCAGTACCAGAGACAACTGCACAACATGAAGTCCTGGCGGGTAAAGAACCCGAATTACTTCAAGTACAAGGAGTCCCAGGACAAATCATGGAAACAGGCTTGCCGCGAAAGGTCTCTCGAATGGCGAAGGAAGCACAAGGAGTATTTGCAGTTGTACCGCGAAGCGAACAAGGAAAGGCATCGCGAGTACATGCGCGAGTACATGCGCAGATATCGCCAGAAAAGAAAGAAAGAACGGCAGACGAAAGAGACCAGGACGGAGAGCAAGTAGTCCAGCCACAGATGATCTGGCGGCCGGATGGAACATTTCGGAAAAGACGAAACGACATCTCCCGGGACGAGCAGCGACGGTAAAAGGATAACCCGATCTTAATCAAGGAAAAGATGTTGTTCAGAAAACCTAAAAAAGCCAAATACATAAGGATCATACAGGCACTGGCCCTGCTGGTGTTAATATTCTGCGGTACGCAGACATCGATGGCGGCCGGGACCATGCCGAAGAAGGACGCGGAAAGCGTCGTCCGGGAAAAGCTGTCCAGGCAGGAGGCCGAGACGGCGAAGTTACTGGACCGCGCCAGGAAGGACTTCGCCCGCGCCAGATACACCTCATCCAGAAGATATGCCGGAAAAGTCCTGGAAAATGACCCAGCCAACCAGGACGCCCGCCAGATCCTTAATGAAATAGAGAAGATAGAGATGATCCGCAAGAAACAGGAAGCGGCCGCGAGACTCGCGAAAGAGAAAGCGAGAGCCGGGGAAGCAGCCCGCAGGGAAGCGGAGCGCAAGGCGGAGATCGCGAAGCGAGAGGCGGAACGCCTTGCCCGGGAGAAAGCGAAGGCGGAAGAGGAAGCGCGCAGGAAGGCCGAACGGA
>CAZMEZ010000006.1:0-15705 GCA_964565425.1 uncultured Planctomycetia bacterium
TCATTTCATTCCGTAAAACATTTGCTCATTTAAGTTGTTCCTCTGCTGGCTTCATGATATTTCGTCGTCCGTCGTCCGTCGTCCATCGTCCGTCGTTCGTATCTCGGGATAGTATTATTGCTTATGTTGTCGCATTTTAGCACAATAAGTCGCAGGTCGCAAGTCACAGGTGCAGTCGTTCAAGCAACCTAAAACCTGAAACCTAGCACCTAGAACCTGCTCTTCTATTTTCTGTCAAAATACGGGTTCTTCCCCGTCGCCGAAAGAGGTATCCCTATCGCCTGCGCTATGCCCTTGCCCAGGATACCTTCCTCCATGGCGGCCTTCCCGATGGAGAACATGAGGCGGTTATCGATGTGGAACCTGGCGGCCAGCGCCGCGGAGGAGCCCAGGGCTATGCCGAGGTCCATGGCATTATAGGCGCATACTCCCTTTGTCCTTGAGAGTTCCGCGCACGTGGAATATCCGCAGAAACCGCAATTAAGCCCGATCGCCTCCTTTTTAGTGCCTATGACCACGACCGGACCTGAATCCTTTATGCTTTTCGCGTCACGCTCGCAACTCGGACGGGAGTCTCTCTTGGCGATCCGCTTCATCCTGGATATGACCTTCTTCTTTTCGGCGGCGCTCAGTATAACGATCCGCAGGTTGTCGCGTCCCCTCGTCTTGGGCGCGGTCCTCGCGGAGACGCACATAAACTCGGCTATGTCCTTCAGGGCTTCTTCCATTATATCGGTATACTTCCTGGCCATATCTCCTCCTTGTTCCATAAAAAAGGACGGTTCGGGGGGAACCGTCCTTTTCATCTTAAAGCTTACGGCTTAAAGCTTACGACTTATTCGCTCTTCTCCTCTTCGGGAGATCCTTCGGCCGGTTTCTCTGCCTCAGCCGAGGGCGCGGGCCCTTCTTCGGAAAGCCCCTTGCGGGTAAGCGCTATCTTTTTCTGAACGCCGTCGATGTGTATGATCTTCACCTTTATGCCGTCGCCGACCTTGTACAGGTCCTCCATCCTCTGGGTGGGAGCAAGGTTTATTTCCGAGACGTGCAGGAGCCCTTCAAGGTCCTCCTCGATCTCGACGAATATCCCGAAATTGGTTATATTCGTGATCTTTCCCTCGCATACCGTTTCGGACGGATATTTTTTGCTGATCTCGTCCCAGGGGTCCTGGGCGAGCTGTTTCACTCCGAGCGCTATTCTCCTGTTCTGCTCGTCGACGTTGAGTATCATGGCTTCGATCTCTGCCCCCTTTTTCAATATATCCCTGGGGTGCGTCACCCTTTTTGTCCAGGAGAGGTCCGAAACATGGACCAGTCCTTCAACGCCTTTTTCAAGCTCGACGAAGGCGCCGTAATCCGTAACGGCGCTGATCTCGCCCTTCACCTGGTCACCGACGTGATACCTGTCTTCCACGCCTTCCCATGGATCGGTCTGGAGCTGTTTTATGCCGAGGGAGAGTTTCTGGTTATCCCTGTCCACCTTGAGTATCATGGCGTCGACCTCGTCGCCCACCTTGAACATTTCGCTGGGGTGGTTGAACTTCTTGGACCAGGAGAACTCCGAGATGTGTATGAGTCCCTCTATGCCTTTTTCAAGTTCGACGAAAATGCCGTAAGGCATGATATTGACCACCCTGCCTTTTATCACGGCGCCTTCGGGGAATTTATCTTCGATACTTTCCCACGGATTGGCCGTTTTCTGTTTCAGGCCGAGGGATACCTTGACGCTGGTCTTATCGAAATCGAGGACCTTGACCTCTATCTCGTCCCCTACCTTGACCACCTCAGTGGGATGACTTATCCTGCCCCAGCTCATGTCGGTGATGTGCAGGAGGCCCGTTATGCCTCCGCCGATATCGACGAACGCTCCGAAATCGGTGATATTCCGGACTATGCCCTTGACGAGGTCTCCCTTAGTGAGGCCTTCGAGTATCGCGCGTTTTTCCTCGCGGCGTTTTTCTTCCACGACTTCCCTGCGGGAAAGAACTATGTTCTTACGCGGAATGTTGATCTTGACTATCTTGAACTCGAGCTTGCGTCCGACTATGTTGTCGGCTCCCCCGAAATCCTGCATCATGGAAAGGCTCGCCGGAAGGAAAGCGTCCATTCCGACATCGACCATGAAGCCGCCCCTTACCTTCTTGAAGACTTTGCCTTCCACGAGATCGCCTTCTTTGCAGTTCTCGACGATGTTCTGCCATCCCTTGAATCTCTTGGCCTTCTCGTGAGAAAGGACGACCATACCCATGTCGTTCTCCTTAGACTCGAGTATGACGTCTATCGTATCTCCGACCTTGAGCGATTCCGCGTCGGATATCTCGGATTTAAGCACGACCCCTTCGGATTTGTACCCTACATCCACCAGGATCTCCTTTTCGCCGATCTGTACGATCCTGCCTTTCAGTATCTGGCCCTCCTTTACGTCACAGATGCTCTCCTCGTAAAGCCTCGCCAGATCGTTGTCCTGTTGTTTGTTCTCTTTTTCAAGTCCCATCACGTTATCAGCCCCTTTACTACAGATTTTGGAAGTCATATTTTACCCTTTTTTGCCTGAAGTTGCAATGTTTTTTATATAAATATCTATAATAGCGTGTCTTACGGAAATCACCCCTTTTCCCCGCCTCTTTCCTCCTTTTCGGCCATATTTTTAATAGCGGAAATACGGTCCATTAGCATCGCGGATACCGCCTCGTAATCAGCTTTTTCCCCGCCCAAGGCCGCCAGGACCTCATCCGGCCGTATAGGTTCGCCGACATGAACTTCTATCTGCGTTCCCCTGCGGACACCTCCGCCTTTGGGGAAAGCCTTTCCCGAACCCTTTATATAGCACGGAACAACGGGAACCTCGGCCTTCGCTATCAGGAAACCGGTCCCGCGCTTCGCTTCCCTGATGTCACCTTCCGTCGAACGCGTCCCCTCGGGAAATATCCCCACTATACGTCCGTTCTTCAGGCGCCTTATGGCTTCTCTCATCGCTTTCACGCTGCTCTTGCCGCGGTCTACGGGTATGCATCCTACCAACTTCGACCACGCGGCCATGATCGGAGGATTGAAGAGTTCCACCTTCGCCATGAAATCGACCTGGTATTCCATAAAGATCATCCCCACGAGCGGAGGGTCCAGGTTGCTGGAATGGTTAGCGGCTACTATGAACGGCGGAGCGGGCGCCTTCTCCTTGCCTTTTATGCGCACCTTGAAAAGCGTGATGATGAAAACCTTAAAAACGAACCGGGATAATCTGAATAATTTTCCTATGCGCATGATATCGGGTGATCCTCGCGGAACATGAAAAGGCGGGTCAGCTTGCTCCTTTTACGTGTTGGACGATCTTGTCCACCACTTCATCGATGGAAAGATCGGTGGTGTCTATGAATACGGCATCCTCGGCTTTTTTGAGGGGCCCGACCCTGCGGGTCTTGTCGGTATGGTCCCTCTGCTTGAGGTCGTCTTCCACTTCGGACCTCGTGACCGGATGCCCCTTGGCTTTCATCTCCGCCAGGCGCCTTTCAACGCGCTCATCGAACGAAGCGTCGACGTAGAATTTATACTTGGCGTTCGGGAGCACTACCGTACCGATATCCCTGCCTTCCATCACGGTGCCGCCGATATCGCTCGCCATGCGCCTTTGCAGGTTAACGAGGTTCTCCCTGACCGCGGGTATCTTGCACACGTGTTTCACGTTCACGGTCACTTCCATTTTACGGATGTCCTGGCTCACATCCGCGCCGTCAAGGAACACGTGGACGGATTTCTTGTCCTCGTCTCCCGGGAGTAATTTGAAATCAAGGTCCTCGGAAAGCCCGGTTATCCCCTCTTCATCGTCCATATCGACGTTCTTCTTCATGACCTTAAGAGTAAGGGCCCTGTACATCGCCCCCGTATCGATGTAAACATAACCCAGCCGCTCGGCGACCAGCCTCGAAACGGTGCTCTTGCCGCTCCCTGCGGGGCCGTCTATGGCTACGGCTTTAGGATCCTTAAAGAATCTCATCTCTTACTACCGGCTCTCATTTTTTCCAACTCTTTCCGTATCTTCTCCCGAGCTGCTTTCCCTCTGTTCAAATGCTTAACAAGCGATCCTTCATCCTCGCTACGGATGTCTTTTTCAATGATTGTCAGGTACTTTTTGAAATCTTTTATCGCCAACAATACGTTCTTCTGGTTGCTTAAAAATATATCCTTCCAAAGATGCGCGTCAGATGAAGCTATCCGGGTCGTATCTTCGAACCCGGTGGAAAACATGGTGTACGGGAATTTTCCCCACATCAGGCCGGATAATGCTGAGGCGATAACGTGGGGCAAATGGCTTGAAAAAGCGAGGTTTTCATCGTGTTTCTCGGGACTGATTATACCCACGCTGGCACCCAACTCTTCCCAAAGCTCTTTTAATCTTTTTAGATCATCCTGACTGGTAAACTTTGTTTTTGTAAGGATACAACTCGATCCCTTGAACAGGTCCGGCGTCGAGTGCTCAACTCCGGTTTGCTCCGATCCGGCTAATGGGTGTCCGCCTATGAACGAAAATTTATTCCTATATCTCGACGCATGCTCTACGATCTCTTTTTTTGTGCTTCCAACATCCGTAACGATAATATTTGGATCCTTGACCTTGTCGCCAAGGATATCCAGAACTTTCTTTATCGTATTTACCGGAGTAGCTATAAAGATAATGTCTGCGCCTTTCACGGCATCTTCGTAATTATTTAGATGCGCTTCGTTAAAAGCTTTTTCCTTCAAAGTCCTTTTTAACGTTGATTCTCTGCGACATATACCGGCCACTTTTTTGGCCAGCTTGCGCTTTAAGATCGCCTTGCCGAGAGAACCACCTATAAGCCCGGTTCCTATTATTGCGATTTTGTTAAACTTCATTTTGAATTTTTATTTATATTTTTTTCTTTTTCCTTTTAACTTTTTAATTTTTATATCGTCCTCCCCACCGCCTCCGCCACTTTCTTCAACTCGCCCATGAGAACGGAGAACTTTTCCGGCAAGAGAGACTGCGTCCCGTCCGATAAAGCTTCTTCCGGGTTCGGGTGCACCTCTATGAGCAGGCCGTCGGCTCCGGCCGCCACGGCCGCTTTCGACACGGCGCTCACCATGCCCCACCTGCCGGTGCCGTGCGAAGGATCGACCACGACCGGGAGATGGGTCAGCATCTTAAGCGCCGGGACCGCGTTTATGTCGAGCGTGAATCTCGTGTAATCCTCGAAGGTGCGGATGCCTCTCTCGCAGAGGATGACGTTGGAGTTGCCCCCGGCCAGTATATACTCGGTGCTCATCAGGAGCTCCTTTATCGTATTCGCCATGCCTCTCTTCAAAAGAACGGGTTTTTTCATCTTACCGACCTCTTTCAGGAGATCGTAATTCTGCATATTCCTGGCGCCTATCTGTATGACGTCGACGTACTTGTCGAACATCGCGCTGTCCCTTACGTCCATCATCTCGGTAACCACCAGAAGCCCCGTTTTCTCCCTCGCTTCGGCCAGGTATTTCAGCCCTTCTTCCCCGAGCCCCTGGAAAGTGTACGGGCTGGACCTCGGCTTGAAAGCCCCTCCCCTCAAAACCTTGGCCCCGGAGCTTTTTACTATTTCGGCCGTATCCAGGATCATCTCCCTGTTCTCGACGGAACAGGGTCCTGCCATCACGACCACGTTCTTGCCGCCGATCACGACGCCGCCGAGGTCGACCTCACTGTTCTCGGGCTTAAAGTCCCGCGAAGCCAGTTTATAGGGCTTCAATATGGGCATTACCTTTTCTACCCCCGGCATACCTTCCAGGGGCAGGACCCTCAGTATGTCCTCCTCGCCTATAACACCGATAATGGAACGTTCCACGCCTTCGGACAACCAGGGTTTAAGCCCCAGTTTCTCTACCTTCTCCATTATGTGTTCGACCTGTTCTTTCGTAGCGGCAGGTTTAAGGACTATTATCATTTTTACTCCTTATAAGGTATTTGAAATAATATTATTATTACCGGGAGCGCTAGAACACCAGAGCACCAGATATCCCCAGAATACCGGTGCTCCGGTGCACTGGTGCTCTGGCGCACTTTTCTATCCTTTAGGAATCTCCTTCATCGCCCGCTTGAACGCCTTCAAAAAAGCGTCATTCTCTTTCCTGAGGCCGATGTTGACCCTTATGTGACCCTTAAGCCCCCATGCCGACATATCCCTCACTACAATACCCTTTTTCAAAAGATAATCGAAAACGAGCGTGGAATCGCGTCCGGTATCCAGCAGGATGAAATTCGCGCGACTCGGCACGTATTTCACGTCCAGCGAATCGAATACCCCGCAGAACCTTTCCTTCTCCCGGAGGACGGAAGATACGGACTTCTCCCTGTACTCGTCGTCATCAAGCGCCGCCACGGCAGCCGCCTGGGCGATCGAATTGACGTTAAAGGGCTCCCTTACCGTATTAAGCACCCGCGCCACATCCTTCCTGGCCATGCCATAGCCTACACGCAATCCGGCGAGCCCGTAAGCTTTGGAGAACGTCCTGGCTATAACTACATTACGGTCTTCCCTCTCTATAAACCCAAGGGTCTCGGGGTAGTCCTCTCCGACGGCGAACTCGTAATACGCCTCGTCAATGAATACCAGGACGTTCCCGGGGACTTTTTCTATAAAGTCATCCAGTTCCCCGGCGTTCACGTAAGTCCCTGTAGGGTTATCCGGATTCGCTATGAATATCGCCTTGGTCTTATCCGTAACGGCGGCAAGCATGCCTTCGAGGTCATATTTGTAATTCTTCGAAGGCACTATCTTAAGTTCCGCACCTTTCACCATGGATGCGATGTGATAAACAAGGAAGGTCGGGTCCGCTACAATGACCTCGTCCCCCGGGCCCACAAAAGCGTGCAGGGCGAGAACTATGACCTCGTCCGAGCCGTTGCCGAAGACAAAACATTCCTCCGGGATGGAAAGTTTCCTGCTGAGCGCCTTCCTCAGGTAAAAGCATCCCCCGTCAGGATACCTGTTCACTTCTTTCGCGGCATCCTTTATGGCCTTCAGCACTTTGGAGGATGGCCCCATGGGGTTCTCGTTGGAAGCGAGCTTGAATACCCTCTTCAAGCCCAATTCCCTCTTTACCTCATCTATGGGCTTCCCCGGCTGGTACGGTTTTATGTTGTCCAGATGTCTCTTCCACATAGTTTCACCTAAAACCTATAACCTGAAACCTAGAACCTGCTCTTACCCCTTAGGATACGCCCCCAGGATCTTCACAAAATGGCATTTGTTCTCAAGATCCCCAAGGGCCTTTTTGATCTTCTTATCGCTAACGTGCCCGTCCATGTCGATAAAGAAGTAATACTTCCACAGTCTCTCCTTGGTCGGCCTGGACTCTATCTTAGTGAGGTTGATGCCGCTCTTTTTGAAAGAGTTCAGCATGTCGTGCAGAACCCCCGGACGGTCCTTCACGGAGAACATGATGGACGTTTTATCGGCGCCCGAGGCCTTGCTGGGCTCTTTTCCTATCACAAGGAACCTGGTCACGTTAATCGCGGAATCCTCGATCGACCTCTCGATTATCCTGAGTTTATATCTCTTGGCCGCCAGTTCGCTCGCTATGCATGCCGAGTCGCCGCGTTTGGATACTATTTCCGCCGCCTTGGCAGTGGACGCGCATTCGTACAGACCGGTCTTCGGATAGTTCTTTTCGATCCAACCCCGGCATTGCCCGAACACCTCGGCCTTCGAATATATCCTCTTTATCTCCCCCTTGCAGCCCTTCTTGCGGAGAAGACTGTGCCTTATCGAAAGGTACACCTCCGAACAGATCATGAGGGGCGAATCGACGAACATATCAAGCGTGTGGTTGACCGCTCCCTCGCTGGAGTTCTCTATGGGGACGACACCGTAATCCGCGTTCCCTTTCTCGACTTCACGGAAAACATCGGATATGCTGTCGCAAGAGAGATACCCGACACTGGAACCGAACTTCTTCAGCGCCGCCTGGTTGGTGAAAGTGAGTTCAGGTCCCAGGTACGCCACGGTCATCGGGTGTTCGAGAGAAAGACAGGCCGACATGATCTCCGCGTAGATGGCCTTCATGGAATCACCCGGGAGCGGTCCTTTGTTCTTCCTGCCGACACTCGCGTAGACGTGGCTCTCCCTGTCCGGACTGTAAACCGGCTGTTTTTTCGCCTTCTTTAACTCGCCTATGGCGTGGCTCATTTTTCCCCGCCTGCTTACGAGTTCCACTATCTTGGAATCTATCCTGTCTATTTCTTTTCTGAGGTCATTCAGTTTTCTCTTCATGAGAGCTCCCTTCGCCCGGCTCCTGGGCCCCTTGCCGAACTTCATTGCCTTCCTGTTCCCCGGCGGGGGCGGTTTCTTCGCCGGAACCCGCCTCTTCGTTCTCCACGACTTCCTGTGGCTTGCCGTATTCCAGGTCTTCCGCGCTGAAATCCCTGAGACGCGGAAGGTCTTCCAGCGAATTCAGGCCGAATATCTCGAGGAATTTCTCCGTCGTCCCGTACACCAGAGGCCTGCCGATAACGTCTTTTCTGCCTTTGACCCGGATAAGCTCCTTGTCCAGAAGCGTCTGCAGGACGCCCCCGACGTTCACGCCGCGTATTCCCTCGACCTCGGCCCTCGTCACCGGTTGTTTGTACGCTACTATCGCCAGCGTTTCAAGGGAAGGCCCCGTAAGCCGGTCTATACCCTTCCGGTAAAGGTTCCCTATCCATGGCATGTATTCCGGTTTTGTCACTATGCGGCATTTGCCGGCTATCTCCGCGATATTAAAAGCCCTGCCCGAAGAAGCATATTCTTCCTTGAGAACCTGTATACCTTCCTCTATGTCCTTCATGTCCGCTTCTTCTATGGCGCCGTTAAGTTCTTCCCGGCTGAGCCCCTGCTCCGAAACTATGAGTAGCGCCTCTATGATGCTCTTCACCTTATCCTTACTTTCCATCTTCCACCCTCGGCTAATGTCTATGCCCCGGCCTTGATGAGCTCCGGGTTCCTTATTATCTCTATGTCCCCGAAAGGCTCTCTCTGGACCACAAAGATCTCCCTCATCTTTATAAGCTCCAGTATGGCCAGGAATATTACCACGACCTCGTCCTTGTCCCCGGCCTTCCCGAACAGCTCGGAAAAATACACCTTGGACTGTTTAGCGAGTATATGATATATCTCGTGTATCTTATCGCTTACCGTAAACGCGTTCTTTATGACCTTATGAAAGGCCGCTTTCGGGACTGTCGTGAGGACCTTCCTGAAAGCCGTTATAAGATCGAAGAGGCTCGCCTCGAAATATTCGGTCCCGTCATCGGATATTATCTTGCCCTTCTCCCCTTCGCCTCTTCTCAGGAAAACGCTCTTGTTGTCGTGGTATATTTCCTGGAGCTTTGACGCCGCTTCCTTGAACTTTTTGTATTCGAGCAGTTTCCTGACAAGCTCTTCCCTCGGATCCTCTTCTTCCTCCTCCGCCTCCGTCTCCTCCTGCGGGAGGAGCATCTTGCTCTTTATGTGTATGAGAGTCGCGGCCATTACGAGGAACTCGCCGGCGATCTCCAGATCAAGCATTTTCATGAGCTCCAGGTACTCAAGATACTGCCCGGTGATATCGGAGATCGGGATATCGTATATGTCTATCTTGTCCCTCTTTATGAGGAACAAGAGAAGATCGAGCGGCCCTTCGAATATGTTGAGTTTTACCTTGTACGACATTTTAAAAATTTAAAACTGAAAATTGAAAAGATAAAATTATAAATTAAAATCTAGGATTATATCGTGCTACGGGCGTTATTCTTTTGAGCTCTTACCGCGATTTTTAATTTTAAATCGAATTTTCTCTTTTAACTTTTATCTTTTGGATTTTAATCAACCACCTGATGAAGACACTTCTTCACTTTTTTCATCGTTCGCGAGGCGGCTTCCCGGGCTTTTTCCGAGCCTTCCTTGATTATTCTGTGCACCTCGTCGTCCTTAAGATCATCCCGCTTTTTCCGTATGGGATCCAGGAAATCGTTGAGCGCCTTCGCCAGCTTCTTCTTGACCTCCACGTCTCCGACTTTTCCGGCACGATACCTCGTTTTCAGGTCTTCCACCTCGTCCTTATCCGGGTTGAAAATATCGTGATACGTGAATACCGGGTTGCCTTCGACGTTGCCGGGAACATCCGCGCTTACCCTGTTGGGGTCGGTATACATGCTGTTAACTTTTTTATTGACCGCTTCGGGCGGGTCGGAAAGCGCGATGAAATTCCCGTAGCTTTTCGACATCTTACGGTTGTCCAGGCCTACCAGCCTGGAAACGGACGTCAGCATCGGCTGCGGTTCCACGAAGATCTCTTTTTCATAAAGCCCGTGGAACCTCCTTATGATCTCCCTCGCCAGTTCAAGGTGATGCATCTGGTCTTCGCCCACGGGCACAAGGTCCGCCTTGTAAACGGCGATATCGGCGGCCTGGAGCACGGGATACCCCAGAAAACCGTAAGTCGCGAGCATCCGGCCCTTTATCTCCCGCATCTGTTCCTTGTAAGTAGGGCATCTTTCCAGCCAGCCCAGGGGGGTCAGCATCGAGAAGACCATGGCAAGCTCAAGGTGTTCCGGGACCATGCTCTGAACGAAAATGACGCTCTCCGCGGGATCCAGTCCGCATGATACCCAGTCCTTGACGACCTCGAAAGTATATTTCTTGATGTCCTGGGGGTTCTCATATTCGCTCATCAGCGCGTGCCAGTCCGCCACCATAAAAAAACAGTGGTATTCGTCCTGGAGTTTTACCCAGTTATTCAACGCGCCCACGAGGTGCCCGAGGTGAAGCTTCCCCGTAGGCCTCATCCCGCTTAATATCACTTTCTTTTTCATGGAAATGGTAATGTTATTTTAACAACGTAAGTCGTGAGTCGTACCGACAACACGATTCACCATTCACGATTCACTATTCACGGCTCTACTCCAACCTTCTCGCTATCTTCTCGATCACATACGCCTCTATTATATCGTTCTTGCGGATATCGTTGAAACTCCTTATAGATATCCCGCATTCGAAACCTTCTTTTACGTCCTTGACGTCGTCCTTGAACCTCTTAAGGTCGTCTATCCCGCCGTTGAACACGACATCTCCACCGCGTTTTACCTTTACCCTGTCCTTGCGATGGATAACGCCCTTGGTGACGGCGCACCCGGCAACCTTGCCCGCCTTTGACGTAACAAATACCTCGCGCACTTCGGCGCGCCCCTGAAAAACCTCTTTTTCTTCCGGCTCCAGGAGACCTTCAAGCGAAGCCTTTATGTCGGCGATGGCCTCATATATGATATCGTACAGATGCATGTCGACCTTCTCCGCCTTTGCCAGTTCTTCCGCCTGCGGATCCACCTTAACGCTGAACCCTATTATAACGCCGTTGGACACCATCGCGAGCATGACGTCGGACTCGTTTATGTTACCCGCGGCTGAATGTATGATGCTCGCCTTTATCTCCTCTGTCTTAAGCTCTTCAAGTGACTGTTTCAGCGCTTCAACGGACCCCTGGACATCCGCCTTGAGGACTATCTTGAGCTCCTTCACGGCCCCTTCCACTGCGTAACTGTGGAAATCCTCCAGCGTTATCCTCTTGCTCTCCACCATTTTTTCTTTCCGTCTTTCGCCCTGTTTCAGCAGGCTCAGGGTCTTAGCCTTTTTCTCGTCCTTGACGACGAAAAACTCGTCTCCCGCCTCAGGGACGCCCTGGAGGCCCAGCACTTCGACCGGGGTCGCGGGAAGCGCTTCGTCCACTCTTTTACCGCGGTCATTTATCATGGCCTTGACTTTTCCGTAATTGTCCCCGCAAAGCACTATATCGCCCGGCCGCAAGGTCCCGTTCTGGACAAGAAGAGTCGCCACGACACCCTGTCCCGGCGTCTTCTTGCTTTCTATGACGGTGCCCCTGGCGCGGAGCTTCGGGCTGGCTTTGAGCTCCAGGAGCTCGGATTCCAGCATGAGGAGTTCAAGCAAGCCGTCCACGCCTTCACCGGTCTTGGCGGAGACCTCGACCATGACCGTTTTTCCGCCCCAGTCTTCCGGCGCAAGGTCTTCTACCTGGAGTTCCCGTTTCACCTTATCCGGATTAGCGCCCGGAAGGTCGCACTTATTTATAGCCACCACTATGGGCACGTCCGCGGCCCGCGCGTGATCTATCGCCTCTTTCGTTTGGGGCATTACTCCGTCGTCCGCCGCTACCACGAGCACTACTACGTCGGTGGCGTGAGCTCCTCTCGCCCTCATGGCCGTGAAGGCCGCGTGACCCGGGGTATCAAGGAACGTCACCGAACCGTGGTCCGTGTCAACCTTGTAGGCGCCTATATGCTGGGTTATGCCTCCTTTTTCTCCCTTCGTGACCATGGTATTCCGTATGTAATCAAGCAGGGAAGTCTTACCGTGGTCAACATGCCCCATGAACGTGACCACCGGGGCCCTTTTTTCAACGGCGGCGCCTTCCTCTTCTTTGTGTTCGGCCACGAGTTCTTTCTCTATCGACTCAACGGTCGCGTGCAGCTCAAGCTCATAACCGAAATGAGCCATTATGTCCCTGGCCGTCTCCTCATCAAGGTCCTGGTTAATGCTCACCAGGGCCCCCTTACCCATGAGGTACTGTATGATCTCGTTAGGCTTCTGGTTTATTTTGGGAGCCAGGGTCCTTATGTTTATCGGCACCTGAAGCTGCACCTTCTGCGGGGTTTTTCTTTCGGCTATTTTCGCGGGCGCGGGTTTCATTCCCGCCGCGGACCCGGTTCCCACCCTCTTCTTTCTTATTTTTATCTTCGGCCGGATCTTGGACATCTTCGGGGTCTTGTCCCCCTCGCCCGGCTTAAAACGCTTCTCCCGCATCTGCGACAAAAGCTCCGCTGGATCCAGCTTCTCGACCACTTTCTTTTTTGGAGCCGGCCCCGCCGCGGGTCCGGACTTCTTGACGGTACTTATACCCTTCTTCCCGACGGCGGATCCTTTTATGTCCGGCTTTTTCTCCTCTTTTTCCGGTTCCGCCTTCTTGACTATGCGTATACCGCCCAATTTCTGCTCTTTTTTCTCCTCGGGCTCCTTTTCGGGTTTCGGGGCAGCGGGGGCCTTTTCCTTTACCGGAGCCTCCGCTATGGCCTCGGTCTTTTCCGCGGTTTTATTTGTTTTTTTCTTTTTGGTCTCCGTCTTGGCCTTTTCTTTTTCTGCCGTTTTCTTGCCCTTGGCCGGCTCTTCGGCCTTTGCCTTGACGGTTTTCTTCTTTTTCGGGGCTTTTTTAGCGGGCTCGGCTTTCCCGAGCTTGAGACGCATCAATCCCGCTATTTTATCAGACACTTCGCTGTCGGGACCTTCCGCGTCCACATACAGTTTGTGGAGCTGTTCCAGAACTTCATCGCTGGAAACGCCCAGCTCATCCGCTATCTTTTTTACCTTAATGGCCATAAGTCTCCTGGGCTGCTTTATTCTTTTTCGGTTTCTTCGCCGCTCTCTTCTTCGGAAGGTTCTTCTTCGCTTTCAGAAGGCTCTTGCGTCTCTTCTTCTTTGCCTTCGGAAAGATCTTCCTCTTCCTCTTCCTCTTCCTCTTGCTCTTCCTCTTGCTCTTCGCTTTCGGAAGGCTCTTCTTCCTTTTCGGACGCTGCGGCTTGCTCTTCACGAGCGCTCTCTTCCTGAGCCTCTTCCGGGCCTTCCTCGGCAACCTCTTCTTTCTCGGTTTCCGCTTTTTGCGTAGCGGCTTCTTCGGCCACCTGGGCTTTCACCTGAGCCGCGGCCTCTTCGCAGATAGTTATGATCTTTTCCGCTGTTTTTTGCCCGATCCCCTCAAGTTCCACAAGACCATTGGACCCGGCCTGCAGTATTTTCTCTACGGTATCATAACCCGCCCCTTCAAGGGTCTTCAGCGTTTTCTCTCCTATCCTGGAAAGCTCGGATATGGGTATTTCCCATTCCACTTCCGTGGATTCGGCTACGATTTCCCACCCGACAAGCTTTGAGGCCAGGCGGATGTTCCTTCCCTTTTTCCCGATAAGGAGCGACAGCTGGTCCTGCCGCACCACGAGCGTTATACTATGGTTCTCCCTGTCGATTATCATCTGGGATATCTCCGCCGGGCTCACCGCCGCCTTTACATACTGGCGCATGTCATCATGCCACCTGACGATATCTATCCTTTCGCCGTGCAGTTCCTTAACGATATCCCGCACCCTTGAACCTCTCATGCCGACGCAGGCGCCAACGGGATCCACCTTCTCTTCCTTGGAACACACGGCGATCTTGGTCCTTTCGCCGGCTTCTCTCGCCACCGATTTTATCTCGACGATGCCCTGTGATATCTCGGGAACTTCAAGCTCGAAAAGTTTTTTCACGAAACCGGCATCCGTCCGGGAAAGTATTATCTCGGGGCCGCTCGTCCCTCGTTCCACCTTGAGCAGGTATGCCCGCGCCTGTTCTCCCTGCCGGAACCTTTCCCTCGGTATCTGCCCTGATTTGGGCAAGAGCGCTTCCGCGTCGTCCAGCTCGATGATAATGTTCCCCTTTTCAAAACGATGGACCGCGCCGCTTACTATGGTCCCTATCTTCTTTTCATATTTTTCATGTATAACGTCTCTTTCCGCCTCGCGGATCTTCTGTATTATGACCTGCTTGGCGGTCTGCGCGGCGATACGGCCGAATCTATCGTTCTCGACTTCTTCGCCCTCGGAGAACACTTTTATCTCCCCGGTCTCCTTGTCCATGGTGACGGTTATGTCCTCTTTAGCGATGTCCGGATCGTCAATAACCTTTTTCGCGGCGCTTACGAGAGCGCTTTCTATGGCGGCAAAGAGCACTTCCTTACTGATGCCCTTTTCCCTTTCTATCCTTTCCAATGCGGTTAACAATGCTCCGTTCATTTTATTTCTCCATTTTTATGGTTCAGCGTTCTGTACCCAGGACCTGCCATACCGTCCCGAACTACGAACGGCGAACGACGGATTAGTTCGATACCCACAATTTAGCTTTAGCCACGTTGGCCCTTTTGACCGATACCCTGTTCCCGCCCTCTTCCTCTATGAGCAGGCCTTCCTCGCCGGACCCGAGAAGCTTGCCTACCAGCGCGCTCTTCCCTTCGACCGGTTCATGCGTCTTGACCCTCACCTGTTTGCCCGTGGCCCAGACAAAGTCCTTATCCTTTTTGAGCGAACGGTCCAACCCCGGAGAGCATACATCAATGGTGTAACTCCCGCTGAAAAGGTCCTGGCTGTCGATCCAGGAAGAGACCGCGCGGTTGAATTTCCCGCACTCGTCAACCGTGATGCCTCCCTCCTTATCGAGAAGGATCTCCAGAAAAAACCCGCCGCCTCCACGTGTGACTATATCGACTACTTCATAACCGTATCTTTCGGCCTCTTCTGTTATGAATTTTTCGAGTTCTTCGGGTATTCTTGTGCTCATATGTATTCACCGCCTGAGTTGTCATAATTGTTAGCCACATATAGTATCTGGTGTCTGGTATCTTGTATCTGGTTAACGTGATCCCAGATCCCTTGGGCCTTGTGCCGTGAGCCTGAATTAACCCCCTTTCGGGGATTAATTCGGCCATACAACTTACGTTTGCCTTACGGCTAACGTAAATCATAACCTTCTCTCTATGGTCCCTCGCCTTCGCTCGGGACGATCCCGGCTGTTTTGCTTCGCAAAACTAGCGCCGGGATTAATTCGGCCATACAGCTTACGTTTGCCTTACGGCTAACGTAAGTTGTGGCCTCATTAAAAAAATAAGTGG
>CAZMEZ010000006.1:15805-35686 GCA_964565425.1 uncultured Planctomycetia bacterium
CTTACGTTTGCCTTACGGCTAACGTAAGTTGTGGCCTCATTAAAAAAATAAGTGGGCGCATGGCCCACTTATGGTCGTAGGGGACGCAGATCCGCGCCCCCTATCTATGTGATTTTAATATAATACTATAGGATTGTCAAGGGTAAATCGGGCAGGTCTTAACCCGTGATCCGGTCCATGGTCTATAGTCTATGCTCTGCAGTCTATAGTCTAACTTAATCGTCCAGTTCCCAGAACCCCGGGAACCAGTCGTCATATCCCACCGACGTGGTCATTTGGGGGCGGCCGTATGAGTCATAATAGGAGGTCGTCTCTCCGGCAAGCGTGGGGTCGGGCTGGTACTCCTCGCTCGGGAGCGGATCTTTGTCGCCGTAATACTGCTTTGCTACAAGATCGTCTTCCTTATTGTACTGTTTGCGTTCCGTAAGCTTTCCGTCCTCACCGTAATATCCTTCCCCCGCCATTTTTCCGTTTATATATTTCCACCTCATAGCGGCCCAGCCGTCGGCGTTCTCCTCGAGCTTGCCTCTTCCGTCATAATTAGCCTCGGCTATCTTATGCCCCCCGGCGTCATACCCGATATACTGCTGGAGCGTACCGTCTTCCCTGTAATACCTTTCGGATAAGACGTCTCCCATGTCGTTGACCTTGCTCAGTTTTTCGACCTTACCGTTATCGTAATATTCCTTCTGTTCCGTCACGGGCCCCGCCGCGAAAACAACACCTGAATAAATAACCACCGCTATAACAGTCAACAAAACATTTTTTCGAATCATACAGCTTCCTTTCTATTCAGGCACAAGCCCGTCGCTCGGGGTTCGGGACCCGAATATCGTGTCATGCTTGTGATATGCCCTGATAACTACGAAATTCGAACGAGTGCGGAGCGAAACGGAGCCTCCCCGGAGGGGACGAACGACAAACGACGAAATTGTAGTTGCCCGATTTATCTGGCGCTGATAGCTGACAGCAGAAAGCTGATAGCTACCCAAGGCCCGCGGCTACTCAATATCCCGCAAACTGTTCCGTCCTTACACCCTCTTCGGAGATCCCCATATCGTTCCGCAAGACCCCGACAAGGCTATTTACCATCCCCGGGGGGCCGCAAACGTAGAAAACTCTTTCGGCATGATCCGGTATCTCGCGTTTTATCATATCCCCGTCTATAAAACCCTTCCGGCATCTTTCGTCCGTAACGCACGCGTCCGGCGCGGTCAAAGTGTACACGACCTTCATACGCGGGTTATCTCCGGCCATCGCGTCAAGATCGTCCTTGAAGATTATGTCCTCTTCGGTATTATTGCCGTACAAAAGGACCATATCGTGTTCCAGGCGCATATCGGTCGCGTACCTGCACATGCTCCTTATCGGGGTTATGCCGATCCCCCCCGAGAGAAAAACTATTTTTTCCGCGTTCTCGTCGAGGGTGAATTTCCCAAGGGGCATCTTCAGCCTGGCCCGGGCGCCCGTGGCGAGGCCGTTAAGGGCGTTCGAAAATTCGCTCCCGGTCATCCTTTTCGTGAACTCCACATATCCTTTTTCCGTGGGGGAGCTGGAAAAAGAGAAGGGTTTCTTATTTTCCTGGCCGTTCACCATTATGGTAACGAAGAAATATTGTCCGGCGGTAAATTTGGCATTCTCTTCGGCCTTGAAACGAAAACTCTTAACGCCCCTGGCGCGTTCTATTATTTCGATGATCTCGCTCTCAAATTCGACCATATTGATATGTCCCCGAACCGGTCACTCCTGGCATTTAAGGTTTTTCAAGGCTTCCTCTGCCGTCTCAAAAAGCTCTACCGCGCCGCCAAGCTTGAGCATTTCGGCGAGGTCCTTTTCCCTCTTCCTGATGTTGATTATGCCGATCTTTTTCTGTTTTCTCAGGTTCTCCTTGATAAAGTTCACTACACAGGCAAATCCGGCGGTATCGATCTCTTCCACTTCCGCGAAATCGAGCAGTATAGCTTTCGCGTCGACCGCATCGATCACTGTCTCGCAAACCTGACGATATTCTTCGGTCCTTGAGACGGTGTACGCGCCGTACATTTTATATATATTTACGCCACACTCCTGTTTGACCCGTTCTATACGGGCTTTTCCCGCGCGCATGAAAATCTCCTTACTGCCTACTACCTGCTTCTTACTTGCTTACAAGCGCCTTCCGCAAATATTCCACGGCCCTGCTCTTATCGACCAGTTCTTTTTCGCCTGTCGCCCTGTCCTTGACCTCCACTTTTCCCTGGGCAAGCCCCTTTTTGCCGATCACCACCTGGAACGGGAAGCCCACGAGATCCGAGTCTTTGAACTTGACGCCGGGTGACTTCTCCCTGTCGTCTATCACCGTTTCTATGCCGGCGTCAAGAAGCCCTTCGTATATCTTTTCCGACTCGTCGCGTATCTCTTTTTCGTTTCCAACGGGTACCACCGAAACTTCAAGGGGACATAAGGAAACAGGCCAGATAATGCCGTCTTTATCGTGGCTGTTCTCTATCAAGGAAGCCAGTATCCTGTTCACCCCGATCCCGTAACACCCCATTATGGCCGGCTTCTCCTTCCCGTCCTCGTCCAGAAATGTCGCGTTCAGCGCTTTGGAATATTTCGTCCCGAGTTTGAACGTGTGTCCGATCTCTATGGCATATTTCATCTCTATCTTGCCGCCGCATTTCGGGCATGGGTCCCCTTCAACAATGACCCTGGCGTCTATCCATTCGTCCACCTTAAAATCTTTTTCCGGCGCCACGTTCTTCAGGTGATTATCTTTTTTATTCGCCCCCGTAACGGCATTGACCATACCCCTGACGGAATTATCGGCTATTATCCTCACGGAAAGACCCACGGGACCGGAAAACCCCATTGCCCCGCCGGTGACTTCCTCTACCTTGCGTTCGTCGGCCAGTTCAAGGATCCTCGCCTTAAGGCTGTTCTTTATCTTTGTCTCGTTGGCCTCGTGATCGCCTCTTACGAGCACCGCCACAGGTTTGCCGTCGGCAAGGTATATAAGCGTCTTTATCAGGTCCGACGGTTTCACCTTGAGAAAAGAGCTTACATCCTCGACCGTGGTCACCCCGGGGGTCGATACCTCTTCCGGATGCGGTTTTCCCTTGTCGGCGGCAGTTTTCATCTTTCCCGCCTTGACGGCGGCGACTTCCGTGCTTGCCGCGTACCCGCAAGCGGCGCAGGTAACTATCCTGTCCTCCCCTATCTCGGAAGGGACCATGAACTCGTGGGATACCGTCCCTCCCATGAGCCCGGGATCGGCTTCCACCGCGATGTACCGGAGCCCGCATCTATCGAATATGCGGCAATAAGCGTCATACATCTTTTTGTAGCTCTCTTCCATGGATCCGACGTCCTTGTCGAAACTGTACGCGTCCTTCATTATGAATTCGCAGCTCCGCACGACTCCGAACCGGGCCCTGACCTCGTCGCGGAATTTTGTCTGTATCTGATAAAGCGTAAGAGGAAGGTCCTTGTAAGACCTCACTTCCCTGGCCACAAGATCGGTTATTACCTCCTCGTGAGTGGGGCCAAGCGCTATTTCCCTGCCGTGCCGGTCCCTGATCTTCATCATAACTTCCCCGATATCTTCGTAGCGACCCGTCTTTTTCCAGAGTTCCACCGGCTGCAAGGCGGGCATTAAGAGCTCTATAGCGCCCGCGCGGTCCATTTCCTCGCGCACTATATTCTCGGCCTTGCGCAGGGCCTTGTATCCCATCGGAAGGTATGTATAAGCTCCGGCGGAGAGACGTCTTATGAGCCCCGCCCTTACCATAAGTTTGTGGCTTATCGCCTCGGCTTCCTGTGGGTCTTCCTTTAATGTCGGCATGAAAGCTTTCGTCCAACGCATTGTCCACCCCTTATCCTGCTCGTTCGTAAACCGAGATCCGTGAGCCGTGATCCGAATACCGGTTTACGGTTCACGGTTTACGGTTTACGGTTTACGGTTTACGGATCACGATATTACATTTCTTCCCTTATTATCTTCAACAATTCCTTCACCGAATCATCCACATCAACGGTCTTGATGATCTTACCCTGCCGGAATATCGCGCCTTTTCCCCTGCCGAACGCGATACCGATATCAGCGTCCTTTGCCTCTCCGGGACCGTTAACCTCGCAGCCCATGATGGCTATGATAAGTTGTTTGTCTGTCGTTCGTCGTTCGTCGTTCGTAGTTCGTAATTCATGCTCCAGATCTTTGACTATAGAGACCAGTTCCACCTGGCAGCGGCCGCAGGTAGGACAAGCCACTATCCTGGGGCCAAAATGACGTATGCCCACGGAAGAAAGTATGATCTTCGCCGCTTCCGCTTCCGCGACCGGATCCCCCGTCAAAGATACCCGGATGGTATCTCCGATACCCTCCATGAGCAATATCCCCAGACCGATGCTGGATTTGATCATGCCCTGTTCCGGAAGGCCCGCCGCCGTGACCCCGAGATGCAGCGGATAATCACATTCGGACGCGATCTTGCGATATGCCCTCACCGTGGTCGGGACCTCGGAGGCTTTAAGCGAGATCACCAGATCTTCAAATCCTTTTTTCCTGAAATGATCGATATATCCGACCGCGGACCTTACCATGGTGTCAGCCAGGTCTCCGCGAACGTTCTCATCTTTTATAAGTGATCCCGAATTCACGCCTATCCTTATGGGGATCTTACGGCTACCCGCGGCATCTATGATCCTGTCTATATCGCCTTTATCGCATATATTCCCGGGGTTGATCCTTATCTTATCCGCACCCTGTTTCGCCGCCTCAACGGCCAGGCGATAGTCGAAATGGATGTCGGCAACGAGCGGTATCGTGATCTCCTGTTTTATTGTCGAGATCGCTTTCGCGTCAGTCGGGTCCTTCACGGCGACACGCACTATTTCACATCCCGCGTTCTCGAGAGCCCGGACCTGGTCTATGGTCCCTTCGATATCTGAAGTGCGGGTCTTCGTCATGGACTGGATGCTCACCGGATGCCCGGACCCCATCCTGACGTTGCCTGCGGTTATCGTGCGTGTCTTTCTTCTCGTTATCATGCTTAAGTTGCCAGTTTCCGGTTGCCAGAAACCAGAATGGTTAAAGCACCAGTGCACCAGTTACCAGAGCACCGGTGAAATTTAAAAGTTAAAAGATAAAATTGAAAAATATAACTAAAAATTCAAAATTGCCTTATACGCCTTCTTTATGTCTTTACTTCTTTGGTTCTTTACGTCTTTTGCTGACTGCTGCTATCGCGCCTACCAGATACAAGATGCTAGATACTATCTCCGCGCACGCCTCTAACCTTTCGTCTCTAGCCCTACCGTATCACCTATCACTTATTATTCCTCACTCACCTCAACTTGCTCCGAACGTCCGCCCAACGGCGTAAACTTCACCAGATCCTGCCAGCTTATAAATAACGCGAACGCTATCAGAAGAACAAGGGCCGCCTGCGTAACAACTTCCTGGACCCTTATGCTGAGCGGCCTGCCGCGCAATTTTTCTATCGCGAGAAAGATTATATGCCCCCCGTCAAGAACGGGAAAAGGCAGAAGGTTGAATACGGCCAGCGCCATGCTAACGTGGGCGGTTATTATAAGAAGCGGAACTATCCCAAGGCGGGCCGCCTGGCCCATCAGATGCGCTATGCCTATAGGGCCGGAAACGGATGTCTTCACGGGCATTCCGCCGGTAATAATGAGCCATATACCTTTATATGTCATGCCGGTAAGCACAAGCAGCCTTTCCCCTCCGTAATACATGGCTTTAAGCGGATCGTAGGAGATCGACAATACCTTGCTCTGAGGAGCTATGCCGATCATGGGCCGGGATATCGTCTGTCCGAAAATATTCTTCACCGTATAGATATCCGGCGCTACCTCCGCGTTAAAGGTCTGATCGTCCCTTGATATTTCCATATCAAGCACGGCCGCCCCCTCCGCGGACCTTTCTTTGATGGCTTTGACTATGTCCTCCCAGTACGCCGTTTCCTCTCCGTCTATTTTGAGTATCTTGTCGCCGATCTTTAGTCCGGCTTTTTCCGCCGGATACCCGTTCAATATCTGGCCTATCTCGTTAGAGAGGGTGGGAACGCCGATCATGAATATTATCCAAAAAAGAAGAAAAGCGAAGATATAATTGGTAAGCGCCCCTGACGTTACGACCCAGAACCTGTGTCCTACCGGCTTCGAAGCGAACTCTCCTTCCCTCCCGGAAGCCTCGGACGGGTCTTCCCCCGCCATCTTTACGTACCCGCCGAAAGGTATCAAAGATACCCTGTAATCGGTGCCGCCCCTCTTAATGCCGAACAGGCGCTTTCCCATGCCCAGGGAAAAGATCTCCACGTCTATACCGAACTTCTTCGCTGTCACGAGATGCCCCGCCTCGTGCACCAGAATAAGCGCGCTGAAAACCGCCAGAACCACCGCTATAGTTAACAAGGTAATAACTCCTTCCTGTTTTTATGAAATCCCGAATCACAAATTCCAAATTACAAACAAATTACAAGTTACAAACTACGGATAAATCACAAATTACGAATCACAAATACCAAATTACAAACAAATATCAAATCACAAATTACAAACGGACCGCGGCGCGCGAGTTTCCTTGTTTATTCTACGCCTTTAGAATTTGCATATTGTTTGTCATTTGGGTTTTGGAATTTGGAATTTTATATATTTCTTAACACCTCCTCTTTAGCCCATTGCTCCGCCCGGATAATATCGTCGAGCGAAGGATCCCCCGTGTTTTTATGTTTCCCCATTACCTTCTCTACGGCGCTTACAATATCCGTAAAACTTATCTTCCCGTCCAGGAAAAGCTTGACAGCTGCTTCATTAGAGCCGTTGAGGACCGCCGGCATCGTTCCTTCTTCACGCAACGCTTTAAAAGCAAGGTCAAGCGCTGGAAATTTTTCCCCGTCAGGATCCGTGAACGTGAGGTTCTTTATGGCGGAAAAGTCCACCCTGTCGAAATCGTTTTCTATGATATCGGGGAACGCGAGAGCCCTCAGTATCGGGAATCTCATGTCGGGACAGAACATGCTCGCCGATACGGTCCCGTCCACGAACTCCACCATTGAATGTATTATGGCTTCCGGGTGGATAACCACCTTTATCTTTTCGGGCCGGACATCAAAAAGCCAGCGCGCTTCGATAACCTCCAGTCCTTTGTTCATGAGGGTGGCCGAATCCACGGTTATTTTCCGTCCCATGTTCCATTTGGGGTGGTCCAGTATCCGCTCGACCGAAAGGTTATTAAAATCCTTTTCTTCGACATCCCTGAGGGGGCCGCCGCTGCCGGTGATATATAACGTGCGAACGTCGGAGCTTTCCCTGCCGGACAGGCACTGCATTATCGCGCTGTGTTCGCTGTCAACCGGTATGATCCTCGAAGATGTCCGACGCTGTATATCCTTCAATACCTTTCCCGCGCTGACAACGGGCTCCTTGCTCGCAAGGGCCACGGTCTTCCCCGCCTCCAGGGCCGCGATAAGAGGTTTTAACGCTGTTGTGCCCGAGATCGCTATGAAAACCACATCGGACCGCTCTCCCGCGGCAAGACGTTCAAGGCCTTCTTCACCGGCCAGGACATTCGCTTTTCCCGCGGATCCGGCTTTAAGGTCCGCGTAAAGTTCTTTTTTTCCCACGGCGACCGTTTCCGGGCGGAATTCTTCTATCTGTTCGGCAAGAAGCGATACGTTCTCGCCCGCGGCCAGCCCCCTTACGCGGAACCTGTCCGGATAACGCCGGATAACGTCCAGGACGTTCCTGCCGATTGAACCCGTCGAACCCAGAAGAGTGATGTTTTTCATTTCACGCTTTGCCCTATGCGCTTCGCGCTATGCTAAAATGTCTTCACATAAAAATAAAATATCGGAACCGTAAAGAGCAGGCTGTCTATCACGTCGAGGACGCCCCCGATAGCGGAAAGGCTGGGACCGGAATCCTTTACGCTGCAATCCCTCTTTATCAGGCTTTCAGCCAGGTCCCCGACCTGCCCGAGAACGGCAAGCATGATACCCAACCCGAAAAGATGCATGATGGAAAAATCGGTAAGGAACCTCCCCGCGGCAAGGGCTATGATCAAACTGAAAAGAATACCGCCCAGGGTCCCCTCTACGGTCTTCTTCGGGCTTATCCTGGGAATAAGTTCTCTTTTGCCGAAACGGCTTCCCACGAGATACGCCCCTATATCCGCGCCCTTGGTAACGGCTATCAAGAAGGCAATAAGGTTAGCCCCGTTATCGAGAAATCTCAGCTTTACGAAAAAAGAAAAGAACCAGGCAATATAAAAAAGCGAGAACAGCGTTAAGGCCACGCTGACAAGATGGTCCCGGGCGCTGTCTTTCCTTATAAACTGCAGGGTAAGGGCCATGAGACTGGCTACGACAATAAGGAACGGTTCGAGATTTTTGAGCTCCGGCAGTCCGTGCCCCAGAAATATCGCGACAGGTATAAGGCTCCCGGCCACGGCGCCGAAATACTTGTAAACAAATATGCCCCTGTTCTCCACCATGTAAAAGAACTCGAACTGTCCGATCGCCACAAAGATAGCGACAACAAGGCAATACAGCCACAGGGGGAACAGATAAACCACTGCGCCGATCAAAGCTATCAGCGCGATACTTATAACGGTCCTTAACACGAGCCTATTTGCCGAATCTTCTCTCGCGTTTTTCATACTCATCGATAGCCTTTTCAAGTTCTTCTTTGCCGAAATCCGGCCACAGCGTATCCGTAACATACAACTCGGAATAAGCCGCCTGCCATAAAAGAAAATTGCTGAGTCGCATTTCACCCGAGGTGCGTATTATAAGATCGGGGTCCGGGAGGCCTCCCGTATAAAGGTATTTGCCGAAGTCTTCTTCGCCCAGGGAGAATATGTCCTCGCCGCTGGCGCATACTTTTCTGGCGGCATCGAGTATCTCCTGGCGCCCGCCGTAATTTATGGCAAGAGTGAGCGTGATCCCCGTATTAGCGGAACTTTTGTCTTCAACGGTCTTTATCATTTCTTTGAGGCCCGGCGAAACCTCATCGATACGCCCGATCACTTTGAACTTTACATTGTTCTCCATGATCTTGCCGGTTTTCGTCCTCAGCATATCCTCGAGAAGTCGCATGAGAGCGTCGACTTCTTCCTTCGGTCGCTTCCAGTTCTCGGTGGAAAAAGCGTAGAGGGTCAACGCCTTGATCCCGAGCCTGGCGCAAGCCTCGATTATGACGTCGACCGTGCTGGCGCCGGAACGATGACCCATTATCTTGGGAAGGTTCCTTTGCCTGGCCCATCTGCCGTTCCCGTCCATTATTATGGCCACATGCTGCGGTAATGCCATTTTTATATCCTTCAAAAAGCGGAGAGTAGCCCTTTCGGCGTCCACTGGGGGCTACTCTCCTGATTAGTCCTGTATCGCGCCGGGGGCGGCGATCCCTTTTTGGGCGTTATTTGAGTTCCTCTACCTGGCCCTGCTCTCTTTTTTCCGCGTAATCGGGCAATATCACTATCTCCACCCTGCGGTTCTTCGCTCTTCCCTCCGCTGTCGCGTTGGACGCCACGGGCCTGTGCTCGCCGTACCCCGTGGCCGACAACCTGTCGGGGGATACGCCCTTGCTGACAAGGTAGTGCAGGACGTTAGTCGCCCGCGCCGTGCCCAGTTCCCAGTTGGATTTCCATCCCGAATGTCTTATCGGCACATTATCGGTATGGCCGGTTATGCCTATGTTCTTGTCGGGCACTTTTTTCCTGATAACCTTCGCGACATCGTCCAGGACGGGTTTGGCCTGGACTTTTATATCGGCCTTTCCCGAATCGAACAGGATATCGTCGGAAAGCACGATGACGATCCCCTGGTCGTCCATCCGCACGGATACCTGGTCGTCGGCGATCTGGCCGTGGAGCTTCTTCTCCAGAAGGCTTTTAGTCTCCTCGAACTCCTTCTGTTCCTGCTGGCGCTGCTTTTCAAGATCGTCTATCTTCGACTGGAGCTCTTTTATCTGCTTCTTGCTGCGCGGACTTTGCTTGTAAAAGTTCACGGCGCAACCCGATGCCATGAAACAGAACAGGACAAGCAACGTTACCAGCGACAAAACCCTTTTCGTTATCATAGAACCCTCCTTCATTTAGGCTCAAGGCCCAAGATTCACGGTCGAATTGGAACACCAGCGCACCAGTCATAAAGTCGCAAGGTCGTAAAGCGTGTTGGACCGAGTCTCGTGTCATGTTTAATGTGTCATGTGTTATGATTGTCCATCATGACACTTGACACGTGACACATAACACAAACCTTCACTCTTTGTCTTTCAAACCAATCCCCGCACGTATCACTTATCACTTAATCGCCATGCGCTTTGCGCTATGCGAATTTCCATCATTTATATAAGAGCGTCTGGCCGCGGCTCTTTCCTACCGATACCAGGATTATGTCCGTGCCGATAAGTTCTTTTATCCTTTTAAGATAGTTCCGCGCGTTCTCCGGCAGATCATCATGGGACGTGGCCTTTGAAGTATCCTGCTCCCATCCGGGGTGTTCCTCGTACACGGGCTCGCACTCGTCCAGGAATGCCGGATCCCCCGGGATGTTATCATACTGCTTTCCCCTATATTCATACGCGGTGCATATCTTTATCGTCTTTAATTCGTCGAGAACGTCCAGCTTGGTGATCACGACCTGGTCTATCCCGTTTATATCAACGGAATTCTTGACCAGGACCGCGTCAAACCATCCGCATCTCCTGGCCCTGCCCGTAGTGGCTCCGAATTCGCCTCCTTTTTGCCTGATCACATCCATAAGATCCGGCCCGAACTCAGTGGGGAAAGGCCCTTCCCCCACCCTTGTGGTATAAGCCTTCACGACACCGACCACTCTATCTATCCTCGAGGGCCCGATACCTCCCCCCGTACAGGCGCCTCCGGCCGTAGAATTGGAGGACGTCACGTAGGGGAAAGTCCCGTAATCCACGTCGAGGAAAGTACCCTGCGCGCCCTCGAAAAGGATGGATTTACCCTTCTTCAAAGCTTCGTTCAGCAGCTTTGTCGTGTCGCATACATAATCCTTAAGATAATCGGCATATCCCCGATATTTGTCATATATCCATCCGGCAGTCATCTCATCCAGACCGTTATCCCGCAGGGTCGGGTTCTTTTCCTCTATATTACTTTCCAGCCTGTTCCGTAAATATTCTTTGTCATACAGGTCCGCCATCCTTATGCCGATACGGGAGACCTTGTCGGCATAGCACGGTCCGATGCCCTTCTTTGTGGTCCCTATTTTCCCTCTTTTTCTCAGGGACTCCCGGAGTTCGTCCATCTTCTTGTGGTAAGGGAAAATAACGTGCGCCTTGTCGCTTACCTTGAGCCTGCCCTCGCAGATTATGCCCTTGGACCTTAAAAGCTCTATCTCTTCTATGAGGGCTTCGGGGTCGACGACCACGCCATGGCCTATCACGCAGATCTTACCTTCACGCAGTATTCCCGACGGTATGAGATGCAGAATATACTTTTCCTCTCCTATCACGACGGTATGCCCCGCGTTGTTCCCCCCCTGATACCTGACGATATAATCAGCGTCCTGGGTAAGGATGTCTATTACCTTTCCCTTGCCTTCATCTCCCCACTGGGAGCCCACTAAAACGGTTACCTGTCCCATATTGTCCTTTCTGCTGTTATCGCCTCTCCGACGGCGGCGGCACGGGAGGCGCGGGCGGCTGCGGCGGCGGCTGCGGAGGAACATATATCTTCGGCGGTTCGGGCGGCGGTCCGGGCGGCGTCACCGGCTGCTGCTGCCGCTGCAGCTGTTGCTGCTGTTGTATAGTGCGCATTATCTGTTCCTGCTGCTGGATCTGCCGCATGAGCTGTTCGGTACGCAACCTCGTCGCCTCGTTATTGACCCTGACAAAAAGACCCTGTATGGTTTTTTTATCCAGTTCCTCGAGCCGCATCGCGACCTGGCCGGGAAGGCTGTAATAGTAAACCCTCTCGCCGTCCGCGCCAACTTCCGAATAAAAATTCGGTATAAGATACGGTATCTGCGAATATACCTGGACCCTTCTTTTGATGACTTCTATCATCTCTTCTTTTGAGATCGGCATTTCTTCCGGCTCGGGCTTTTCCTCCTCGGGCGCCTCTTCGGGAACAGCCTCTTCTTCTCCGCTTTTTCCCGGAGCGATTTTCTCCGCCGGGGCATCTTCCGGCTCTTTCGGCGGCGCGATCTCTTTTACCGGCGGCGCTTCTGCCGCAGGTAAAGGCTTCTTCCGCTTGCGCGCCTCGGCGGATTCCTTCTCCACGCGGAGGAGAATATCGTATAAGGTATTTTTATCAAGGGCCTGCAGCTTCATATCGATGCCGCCGGGCGTCCTGTAATAATAATTCACCCTGCCGTCCATGCTTTTCCCCCTCGAAAGCCCCTCTATCCTTCCCAGGATCTCGGGATAAACCTTGATCCTCTTTTGGATGACCTCGATTATCTTTTCCTTTGAAAGAATTACTTTGGGCTTCGCGGGAGGCGTTTTCACTGCAGCCTCCTCTTTCTTGACGGGCATTGCCGGCGCGACGGGTTCAAGCGGGGCTTCCTCGGCGCGCGTGAACCTGGCGGAGATCTTCTCCCACAGCTTGATCAGGAAACCTTTTTCCCTTTGCTGCTGCGCGCAGGCGGCAGTCGCCAGGAAGACAACGGCAATGGTCAGCAGCGATATAAAAAGTTTTTTGCGCACTTCTCCCCTATCTGTCCCGCGGGATCATTCGGTTCCCGCGCGTCAATTTACATCTCTCCGTCCTCAAGACCGGAAATTATCCCCAATTGACCCTGAGCCGCGCTCTTTGTCCCCGGACTAAAGATCGGAGCTCAGGCGCGGCGAATGGGTCAGCTCCGCGGGTCCATGGTCAATATCTTTTCGGCTATGTCGGGATATCTCGCGATGAACAGGAGTTCATCGCGGACCAGGGGTTTCTGGGTCTGCACGTTCGCGTAGCGCACGAGTTCCAGTATCCTGGTCGCTTCCTTATCGTTCTTGAACTTTACCTCAAGCTTATTGTATACGTTCCTGAAGCCTTTTATCCCGCTGTATTCACCGACCGTTATAAGCCTGCCCGTTTCGATCACCTCCGGTTCACCCCTGCCGAGCTCCTCATAATCATAAAGCTCGTAGTTCCTTCTGTCTTTTAGCGCCCCGTCGGCGTGTATCCCCGATTCATGAGCAAAGGCGTTGTCCCCTACACCTACCTGGTTGACCGGTATGGGCACGCCAAAAGCATAAGAGGCGTATTTTGCGAGACGCCAGGCCATCTTGAGGTTGATATTAGGATCTATTTTGTATTTCGGATTATTCACGAAACCGCTCGAATGCTTCAGCGCCAGGATGCAGCTGACGAGATCGGCGTTCCCGGCCCTTTCTCCCATGCCGTTCACGGTAGTGTTGATATAAGCGTCCACGCCGTTATCGATCGCCGCTTTCGCGCCAGAGACGCTGACCGCCACTACCATCCCGAGATCGTTATGGCAATGCAGCTCTACCGGCATCTTTACCCTGGACGCCAAAACGGAGACCCTGTCATAAACGCTGAAAGGGTCGTCAAAGCCCAGGGTGTCGCAATACCTCAGGCGTGCCGCCCCGTTGGCCTTCGCGGCCTGGGCAAACTCGACAAGATAGTCCAGATCCGTCCTCGACGCGTCCTCCGCGTTCACCCCTACCCCCTTCAAGCCGGCTTTCTTCGCGGCCTTAAGCGCCTTGACCATGCTTTCTATCACTTTCATCCGGGTCATTTTACCGGAGAATTTATGATATATCATCTGGTCGGACGTCGAGATGGACATGTTGATGTATTTCACGTCGGTGTTCTTCTTGGCGAGCTTCACGTCAGATTCAATGGCCCTTACCCAGCCCGAAAGGCGCATGGGGTGTATGACCTTTCTCCTCGCAAGCTCGAGGTTCGCGTTGAGATAATTAATCTCGTGATTAGTAAAGGGAAAACCGAACTCCGACTGGAAAACCCCCATTTTATCCAGGCATATATTGAGCATGGTCTTCTGGAGCTTAGCCAGCCCCAGTTTGGATGTCTGCACCCCGTCACGGTTCGTTACGTCAATGAACCTGATAATGTTCTTTATTTTAGCCATATCTTTCTCCTCCCGAGAGTATCCTGTGCCGCGAACAACGGGCCGCTTCCCCTGTTAAATGGCCACTTTTACAAGTTTGACGTCGATTATGTCTTTGGCCTTCTTGAGCTTGGAAATAACGCTCTTGGGTATCTCGCTATCGACGTTAAGCAGGCTGATGGCCTCGCCCGTCTTCCTGTCCCTGCCGAAACTCATTTCGGCGATGTTTATCTTATGCTTTCCCAGTTCCGTTCCTATTTTCCCGACCACACCCGGAACGTCGTTGTTGGATATGACCAGCATGTACCCTTCCGGTATTGCCTCGACATAGAACTTGTCCATCTTGATGATCCTGGGCTCCTTGTTCGCGAAAAGCGTGCCCATGATGAAGTATTTTTTCTTTCCGGTGTCGAACTCGACGCTTACAAGGTTCGCGAAGTCGGTTATCTTGGATGTCTTTCTCTCGCTGACCTTTATGCCCCTCTCCTGGGCTATGAGCATCGAGTTGACGTAGTTCACCTGCTCTTCCAGGATCGGATCGAAAATACCCTTCATGAGGGCCCGGGTTACCACGGCAATATCCTCATTGGCGATGTCCCCGATATAATTCACCGTAATGCCCTTTATGGGTTCCTCTATGAGCTGCGCCTGTATGCTTCCCAGCCGTTCGACGAGGTTCACATAGGGACCGAGTTTCTCGAGGAGCTCTCCTTCCATGGCCGGGACATTGGCCGCGTTACGGAAACCCTTTCCGAGAAGGGCGTCGGAAACGCTCCGGGCCATGTCGATGGCCACGTTTACCTGCGCTTCTTCGGTCGAGGCCCCGAGGTGCGGCGTCGTAACGACCTTGTCGCTGTTCACCACCGGGCTGTCCACCGGGGGTTTTGCCTTTGTCTCGTACACGTCCAGGGCGGCTCCGGCCACCTTGCCCGATTTGATGTATTTCGCCAGGGCCTTCTCGTCTATTATGCCCCCCCTCGCGGCGTTAACTATCCTTACGCCTTGCTTCATCTTCTTCAACGCTTTCTCGTCGATGAGATGACGCGTTTCGTCGGTTAGCGGGGTGTGGATCGTTATGAAGTCCGAATTGCGAAGCAGCGTATCGAGGCTCACGGGTTCCACGTTAAGGTCTATGGCCCTTTCCTTCGCCAGGAAAGGATCATAAGCCAGTATCTTCATCCCGAAACTGAGCGCCCTCTTGGCGAACTCGGTGCCGATCCTGCCCATGCCGATGATGCCCAGGGTCTTTCCGTAAACTTCGACTCCCATGAACTTCTTCCTGTCCCACTTTCCGTCCTTGACGGACTCGTTCGCCTGGGGTATGTTCCTCGAAAGCGAGAGCATGAGACTGAAGGCGTGCTCGGCCGTAGATATCGTATTGCCCGCGGGCGCGTTCATGACCACTATACCCTTTTTGGACGCGGCCGTTACATCCACGTTATCGAGCCCGACGCCGGCCCTGCCTATGACCTTGAGCTTGTCGGAAGCTTCGATTATCTTCTTGGTCACGGTGGTGCCGCTCCTTACTATGAGCGCGTCATACCCTTTTATCTTTTTAACGAGATCGCTTTCCGGCAGCTTGGAGACCTCGTCGACCTGGAAACCTTCGTTCGCTTTCAGGATATCGATCCCCTCCTTGGACAAAGGATCGCTTACCAGTATCTTGAACTTTTTCTTCATGACACTTCTACTCCTTCCTTGGCAGCGAAAACCTCAAGGGCCTTACCCACGCCCTTTCCCAACGCTATACTGTACCCGAGCTGGCTCAGAACCATCTCTACGCCCGCCAGCGCGCCTATCGTGTCGTATTCGTCCATGTAGCCCAAATGAGCGATCCTGAAGATCTTTCCTTTGAGCTGTGACTGCCCTCCGGCTATCGTAACCCCCTGCTCATCCCTCATTTTCTTGACCAGCGCCTTACCGTCAACGCCTTCGGGAACCTTTACGGATGTGACCGCGTCCGAGGGGCTCGCCGAATAGACCTCAAGCCCCATGGCCTTCACGGCCTCGCGGGTAGCATAAGCGAGCCGGGCGTGCCTCTTCAGGATATTGTCCAGGCCTTCTTCAAGCATGATATCGAGGACCTTGTCCAGCCCCATCACCAGGGACACCGCCGGCGTCCACGGCGTATCGTCCTTATCGTATGCCTTCATGGCGGCTTTAAGATCGAAATAATATTTAGGAAGGTCCGACTTTTCCGCGAGCTTTTGCGCTTTCGGGCTAACGCTCATGAATGCCAGCCCGGGGGGGAGCATCAGGCCTTTCTGTGAACCGCTGACGACCACGTCGACCCCCCATTCATCGGGCTTCATCTCATCCGCGGAAAGCCCGCTGACCGCGTCCACGATATAGATAGCGGAAGTTGCCGAGACGGCCTTACCTATGCCTTCTACGTCATAAAGCACACCCGTGGAAGTCTCGCACAAAGTGCCGTAAACGGCCTTAACGTCAGGGTTATCTTTGAGCAGCTTCCCGATAACGGAAGGTTGGACTGCTTCGCCCCAGGCAACATCGCAGGGCACTACCTTCACGCCGTAGGCTTCGCAGATCTCCGCGAACCTTTCTCCGAACTTACCTCCCCTTATCACGATCGCCTTGTCCCCTTTTGAGAGAAAATTGACCACCGACGTCTCCATCGCCCCCGACCCGCTTGACGCGAGCATCAGAACGGGGTTCTTCGTTTTAAAGACCTTCTTGAGTTTCACGTTAACTTCCTTGAGCACCTTCTGGAACTGCGGGGTCCTGTGATGGATGATCGTGTCCGCCATCCGCAGCAATACCTTTTCGGGGACCGGTGTCGGCCCGGGTGACATTAACCTGTATTTTTTCATATTCTTTCCTCCCTTCGGCGCCCGCGAAGCAGGCTGAGATTATTCCTCAACGTTACTTATGACCTTATCCACTAAACCGTATTCCTTCGCCTCTTCGGCGCTCATGAAGTAATCCCTGTCGGTATCGGTCTTTATCCGATCGATCTTCTGTCCCGTGTGTCGCACGAGTATCTGCTCAAGCCTTTCCTTAAGACGTATGATCTCCCGGGCCTGTATGTGTATATCGGCCGCGGCGCCCTGCGCTCCTCCCCATGGCTGGTGAAGCATTATCCGGGAATGCGGTAACGCGAACCTTTTACCTTTTGTTCCCGCGGAGAGAAGTACCGCGCCCATGCTTGAAGCCTGCCCGACGCAATAAGTGCTGACATCGGGTTTTACGAACTGCATGGTATCGTAAATAGCAAGGCCGCTGGTAACATGCCCCCCCGGAGTATTTATGTAGATATTGATCTCCTTATCCGGGTCCTCCATCTGCAGGAACAGAAGTTCCGCTATTACGACATTGGCGACATTATCATCTACCGGGGTTCCGATGAATATTATCCTGTCCTTTAAAAGGCGCGAGTATATATCATACGCCCTTTCCAGCCTTCCTTCTTTTTCTATGACCATCGGTATTACGCTCATCATGCCCTCCTGTTCTTATTCAAGGATAAAGGTTGAAGGATAAAGAAGACCCGAAAAACACTTTAACCTTTAACCTTTAAGCTTTATTTCTCCACAACAACCGCTTCCTCGAGGAGATAGTCAAGGGTCTTTTCCTCTCTTAGCTGTTCCTTTAACCCATCCATCAGGTTGTGTTCTTCGTAATACTTCTTGACGTTCTCGAAAGGCTGCCCGTACGAACCGGCGAGGGCTTTCAGCCAATCATCGGTCTCCTCGTCCGTTATGGATATGTCTTCCGCGTCAGCCACCTCATTCAGTATGAAATAAAGGCACACTTTATTACGCGCCTCTTTAGCGAGCTGTTCCTTGAGCTTTTCCTTGTGGGATCCTATCTGGTCTTTGTCGACCCCCCTCTGAAGAAGTTCGCTTTCGGCCTTCTCCATCAGGACCTTGAGCTGTCTCTGGACCATGGACTCCGGGACATCAAAAACATGCTTTTTGAGAAGCTGTTCCATTATCTGGTTTTTCATCTTGACCTTCTCATTCGCCTCTTTCCTGGCCATCAGATTCGTTTTGATGTCGCTACGGACCTCTTCGAGCGTTCCTTTTCCTATCTTTCCGGCGAATTCGTCATCCAGTTCCGGGAGATTCTTTTTCTTTGTCTCCTTGACCTCGACCTTGAATATGGCTTTTTTCCGGGCGTAGTTCTTATCCGGATAATTTTCGGGCAGGGTGACCTCGACCTCTTTCTTGTCGCCTTTCTTCAAACCGCGGAGCTCCTCCCCCATCCCGAGCATGGAACTTTCTTTATCCGCCTGTATCCACATATTTTCGCGTTTTTTTGACACGGGCTTTCCGTCAATGAACGTTTCCACGTCGCATATGCCGTATTCACCTTTACTGATCGGCCCCTGGGTATCCTCGAACTCGGCGCTCATCTCCCGGAAATGCTTAAGCGTCTCTTCCACTTCTTCCGACGTTACGCTCACCTTATCGCACGCGACCTTGAAGCCCTTGTACTTCTTCAGTTTTACCTCGGGGGTGCAGTCCACCTTGACCCTGAACGTCAGTTGCCCCGCCAGATGAAGCACTATATCGGATATCTCCGGGTAACTTGCCGGTGAAATATCGTGTTCTTCGAGGACCTTCTGGTACGCCAACGGTATCAGCCGTTTTTTCATCTCATCGATGGCTTCTTTTCCGTAGTTCTTCTCTATAATATCCATCGGCGCCTTGCCCGATCGGAAACCGGGTATTGTGGCCGTTTGCCTTATCTCTTCCAGGACTTCCCTGAAAGCCTCATCCACGGCTTCCTTTGGCATTTCTATGTTTATTTCCCTGGCTGTGCCCGCGAGTTTTTTTACTCTGCTCTTCACTATACTGAACTCCTTATGTTCTACGTCCGTCAAAACGTCGGTTCGACAAGGCCGTAATTGCCGTCCCCCCTCTTATACAGCACGTTCACCTCTCCCGTATCGGCGTTCTTGAACACGATGAAACTCCTGTCCAGGACCTCAAGTTCAAGTTTCGCTTCCCCGGGGAGCATCGGCTTATCGGCGAACGTGTTCGAATTTATTATCCGGCTGCCGGTTTGCGTCATTCCCGCCCTCTCTCTTGCCCTGAAACGGGCGACGGGATTCATTATCTTGTTGAAAACGGCCTTGCGCCTTTTGGCGCCCAACCGCCCGCTGAGCCTTCTCATCTGTTTTTTGACGCTTTCCGTGGCATTATCTATGGAGGCGTAAATATCCGGTGAGCTCTCTTTCGCGATTATCCTGTTACGTTTCAGGAAAAGTATGATCTCGGCGTTCTTCCTTATTTTTTCTTCTTCAAGTATCACTTCACATTTGTAAATACGCCTGTAGACCTTTTCGAGTTTATCGAGTCTTTTGTGTATGTAGTCCTTTAATGTGTCGTCCAGATCTATGTTGCGCCCCGTAATGGTAATATCCATTTTCACCCCCGTATTGCTTTCATAACGCATTAAAGAATTAACAATATACCATTATAATTTTTTTTTTGCAACGCATTTGTGATTTTTTTCACAAACCCTATCTTCAGGGATAAGGGTTAAGATGCCGGTTTGGCCCCCGGTAACTGGTTACCGGTTACTCATCTTACCAATATCCAACATCCAACTTTATCCTTTATCCTTTATCCTTTAACACTCTATAATCGGGATCCCTCGACTCAGCCTCGCTTGGCCTGGCTTCGCTCGGGATAAATTCGACCATATGACTTACGCTCCCTTCGGTCGCGTACAATTAATCCTTTATGGCTCCTCGCCTTCGCTCGGAGCGATCCCGGCTGTTTCGCTTCGCGAAACATCGCGCCGGGATAAATTCGACCATATGACTTACGCTCCCTTCGGTCGCGTA
>CAZMEZ010000006.1:35786-79586 GCA_964565425.1 uncultured Planctomycetia bacterium
AACATCGCGCCGGGATAAATTCGACCATATGACTTACGCTCCCTTCGGTCGCGTAAGTCATGGTCTCATTTACATACTAAATCTCTCCCCCAGATATATCTCCCTCGCCCTGGGGTCGTTTATAAGTTCGTCCTTTTTCCCCGAGATCAATATGTTGCCTTCATACATGATATATGACCTGTCGGTTATCGTAAGGGTCTCTCTCACGTTATGGTCCGTAAGCAAAATACCCAGGCCCATATCCCTGAGCTCCCGTATAACCTCCTGGCAATCGTATACGGCTATCGGATCTATTCCGCTGAACGGCTCGTCAAGAAGGATGAACATCGGGTTTGTCACGAGCGTCCGGGTTATCTCCAGACGCCTTCTTTCCCCCCCGGATAAGGTGTACGCCTTATTCTTCCTGAGATGCCCGATCTTAAGCTGGTTCAAGAGACTGTCCAGCTGCTTCTGCCTGTGCCTTCTTGGAAATCCCAGCGTCTCCATTATGGCCATTATATTTTCCTCGACCGTAAGCTTGCGAAAAATAGACGGTTCCTGCGAGAGGTACCCTATGCCCGAACGGGCCCTCAGGTGGATCGGCAGCTGGGTTATATCTTTCCTGTCGAAAATAATGCGCCCTCTGTCCGGTCTTATTATGCCGGTGATCATGTAAAACGTAGTGGTCTTACCCGCGCCATTGGGGCCCAAAAGGCCGACGACCTCGCCTTTCCTGACATTAATACTTACTTCTTTAACGACCTGTCTGCCCCCGTATTGTTTTACGAGATCCCTTGTTTCCAATAGGTGCATGTTCTTCCTTTCCTGAATATCAGGCCGTTAACGGCCCTTTTCACCGCTTTCAAGCTCGGACAATTGTTCCGGATCAATTACCACTCTCGGTTTTCCGATAAGCTGCGCGTGCCGGGTACTATCGGTATATATCGCTTTCTCGCTCATCGTATAACTGTTCCCTCTTTTCACCTTAACGTTGCCCTCCGCGACGACCATGGCCAGTTTCTTGGTTTCCGGGTCCATGTTCACGGTCAGCTTGTCCGAAAAAAGCTTACCGTCCTTATCTGCAACCTTAACGTTGTCGTGAAAAACCGCCGTATTCTCATCATACCTGACCTCGAGACGCCCGTCACAATTTACCCTGGTCGAAGGTTCCATCGTGACCAGCACCTGTTCCCTGAGTACGGCTATTTTTCGCTCCGAATTAGCCATACCTCCTTTGCCGCTCGCGGATACGCCTTTACCCGTTATGTGGACGATTTCATCGGTAAATATCTCTTTTGTGACCTGGGACCATTTCGCCCGCTCGGTCTTAAGCGTAAAACCCGCGTCGGATGTCACGTTGACGTCCCCTATAAGTTCCACCTCGCCTTTATCCTTATTATATACTCCCTTGTCCGATGTAAGATTGACCGTTGTTTCTTCCCCGTAAGCGATCGCCGTAAGATCGTTCAGATGTATATCCTCCCCTATGATCTCCGCGGAATTACCCTCCAGGTGCCATTGCTTTACCCCCTTGGGGCTCCTCCCGTCGATGGTAAAAGAGAGGACTTTCTGCTCCAGTCCGTTCGCCGCGCCCGTGCCATCCTCAACCTCTTTCCCCGGGACGGACTTGACGCTCGCCGCCTGCCGCCTGCTCAAGGCAAAGATGACAACTATTATCGCGAATATTATCCAAAGTGTTTTTCTGTTTATCTTCATCCTTATATTCACCACATATCACCGGTAGCGGGTATAAGTCGCTGTTCCATTTTTGCTCATGTGTTATAACTACACGACATGACACGTAACACTTGACACATAACACAAGCTTCTGTCCTTAATCCATCACCCGTCACCCGTCACCCGTCACTGCCTCCGCCACCTTATCCTCGATCTTCGTTTTCCACCTCCGGTGTATCCACACCCACTGATCGGGATATTTCCTCACGTATCTTTCGAGAACATCCGTCCATTGCTGGGTGTAACGCTTTATCGCTTCTTCGTCCGTGCCGGCCGATGAGGGATCTATAGGCTCTTCCACTACCAGTTTGTGGGTATCGTCCTTTTTACGCACCAGAAAGATCGGGAGTATCTTCGTCTTTGCCGCCATCGCTATCTTCACCGGGGCTTTGGGGGTATACGCCGGAACACCGAAGAAGTCCACGAAAACCCCGTCCACGCTGTCGACGTCCTGGTCCGGAACTATGCCCAGTATCTTCCCTTCCTTAAGCTCCCTTAGCATCTTTTTAGGCGACTCGTCGCGGTATATCGTCCTGGCGCCGTACCGCATGCGCATCCTGGTCAGGAGCTTGTCGTATTTATGAAAATATATCCTTCGGCCCACCAGGGCGCCGTCGTATCCCTTGTGCTTCATGTACAACCCGAGGAGTTCCCAGTTGCCGAAATGAAAACCCATTACGACCGCTCCCCTTCCCTCGGAAAGCACCTCGTCCAGATGCTCCATGCCTTCGGCCTCGTTGACCACCCGGTCGAACTTTGTTGTATCCATGGCATAGAGTTTTATCCATTCGGCCCCGTTTTTGGCAAGGTTCGAAAAAACGCGTTCGGCGATCCTGACGTTCTCTTTATGGTTGTCTTTGAAGACCATGTCCAGGTTACGGATAGTGATCTCCCTGTATTTGCGCACCAGCCTGAAAGCGCCCCTTCCGATGAGGTCCGCGATGAAAAGGCCGACCTTCATCGGGATAAAACTCATCAGGAACAAGCTCGTCCTTGCCAGATAATATAAGTAATATCGTCTCGTCTTTATCTTTGCCATAACCTAAAACCTGAAACCTATAACCTGCTCTTATACTCCGCCTCCACCGTCGTCGTTATCCCGCCCCTGGTATTGAATTCGCCCCTCACCTTCATCCATTTAGGCGAACATGCTTTTACAAGGTCTTCAAGCGCGCGGTTCACCATGTGCTCGTGAAAAATACCGATATTGCGGTAAGCCATCAGATATTCCTTAAAAGACTTAAGCTCCACGCATCCGGCGGCCGGAGAATACTCTATATATATGCGGGCAAAATCGGGGAGTCCCGTTTTCGGGCATATGCACGTGAATTCGGAGGTATCGAACCTGACAACGCAATCCTTGTCCGCGTACTTATTCTCCCACACCTCTATCGCGGGAAGCTGTAATCCTCTGACATCCTCCTGCAACCCTTCATAGCTCGATTTTCTGCTCATCCTTAGTCCCCATCGTATTTTCAGGAATAAGGTATAAGCGTTAAGAGATAGGGCCTTACCCCTTACCCCTTACCCCTTACCCCTTACCCTTACCCCTTACCCCTACTTAATTCCCAACTTCTGATGCATCTGCCCCAGTATCATGACATTCTTTCCCGTTTCCTTGCCCATGTATCCTTTAAAATAAGACAACATCTCCCTGTCGGGCTCCTTTACCGCCTCGTCTACCGGAGTGACCGGCTGCAGGACCACTGTCAGATCCTCGCTTATCCCGCGAATGATCCTGGCCATCTCTTTCACGTCATCCATCGTGGTAGAATCCGTTATGACCGCTTTGATTATCAAGCGCTTCGTCGCGGCTGCCTTGACGAAACGTTCATGAAGCTTCATGGTATGCGCGCCGCAGTGCGCTGATGACGGCAATTTGAAGTCCATGGCTATGACCTCAACGTGATCCAGGATCTTCGAAAGTTCTTTCGAAAGGGTCCCGTTGGTTTCAAGATATATATCGTGAGATCTGTGTTTTTTGAATACCGGGAGGAATTTTTTCAGAAAATCCGCGTGCAGTAGCGGCTCGCCGCCCGTCAGGACAAGTTCGTTATAATCATCCTCAAAGTCCAGTATCTTCCCTAAAAGTCCTTCTTTCGTGAAGGATTTATAGCTCTCGAGCTTCGTATCGCAAAAAACGCATCCAAGATTGCAGCCGTAAAAACGCACAAAAAGCTGGCGACTGCCCGCCAAAGGCCCTTCGCCCTGATATGAAATAAATATTTCGGAAATCTTCGCTTGTTCCATATTCCCTTGGATAGATCTCTCACACTTCGTGTTCGAGATAAATTCGGCCCTGCAACTTACGTCTCTACCGGTCCGTAAGTTGTGGCCTCATTTAATATTTCGGAAATCTTCGCTTGCATATTCTTCAGCTTTCGGCTTTCAGCTCTCAGCTGTCAGCTGCTGAAGACTGACGGCTGATGGCTGACAGCTACGACACCAAGGGATCCTTCATCCCCGCTTCCTCGAACGCCGCTCTCCGGAACACGCAAGACTCGCACGTCCCGCAAGGAATATCCTCCTGTTTATAACATGACCACGTAAGTTCAAACGGGACCCCAAGCTCTTTGCCGGCAAGGGCTATCTCCCTCTTTGTCTTGTCGACGACCGGGGTAAGGATCGCGACAGGACGCCCAAGAGCGCCGCATTTAGTCCCTTTCTTGACGGCTTCCCGGAAACTCTCGAAAAATTCCGAGCGACAATCCGGATAATTGGAGAAATCCAGCTGGTGCGCGCCTATGAACACCGCCTCCGCCCCGATAGCTTCCGAGTACGATACCCCGAAACTCAGGAATATAATATTCCGGGCGGGGACATATGTATCCGGTATAAGGCCCTTGTCGCTTGCCTTTCCTTCGGGGATATGCTTGGTTTCGTCAAGGAGGGAACTCCCTTTCCACGGCAACGGCATATCAAGAACGTCATATTCACACCCCGCCGCCCCGGCTATCCCGCGGGCGCACTCGATCTCTTTCCGCGCCTTCTGCCCGTAGTCGAATATAAGGGCGCGGCAGTCGTAGTCCTTCATGGCCATGTAAAGGACCACAGCCGAATCCATCCCCCCGGACAACAGAACTATCGCCTTCTTTTTCATGAAGCAGTCACATGTTAGTGTTATGTGTTACGTGTCATGTGTTATGAATCAGAAAACCCCGCATGACACATAACACCTGACACATTACACTTTCTTGTCGTTAATCTCCCGAATACGTCGCGCTCGACGTATCGGTCTCGAACACCGTTACCTCGCATATGTCGATGTCCGTTCTTTTATCCGCCAATCTTTCAAAAACATACCGCGCTATGTTCTCGGAGGTAGGGTTCGCCTCTTTGAAACATTCAAGGTCATTCAAATACTTATGATCAAGCCCGGCTATTACCTCTTTCAGCATATCCTTGAGCTCCTTGAAGTCCACAACCATACCCGTCTTATCCAGTTTATCCGCGCGGGCAGCGACTTCGACCCCCCAATTGTGCCCGTGCAGGTCTTCGCACTTCCCCTTATATCCCCTGAGGTTATGAGCGCTGCTGAAATGTGACCGCACTTTTATCTTATACATGGTTGTAAAATAAAAACGAAAAATTAAAAATGAAAAACCATAATTTAAAATTAAAAATCGAACGCCTTCGCTAAAGAAAATCCCGTAAAGCCCCTGTCGTCCTTGTAATTAAACTTGCCGTCCATCATTTTGAATTTTTAACTATGCCTTTGAATTTTGCTTTTTTACTTTTTCGTTTAAACTCGCCGTGAAATCAGTCGGTAAAATACCTCTCCGTCGCCTTCTTCCACGTGCCCTGCGCTTTCAGGAGAAGATCGCAAACTTCCCGTACGGCACCGCGGCCGCCTTTTTTCTCGGTGATAAAATGTACAAATTGCTTCACGTCGTCGACCGCGTTCGGCGGACATACCGCGAGCCCCACCCTCCTCAATATCGGTATATCGATAAGGTCGTCGCCGATGAAACAGATCTCTTCGTCCGTCACGCGGAACTTCTTGTGGATCTCCTCAAGGGCCTCGATCTTGTAATGAAAATCCTGATACACCTTATCGATCCGCATCTCTTTGGCCCTTTTCTTTACCACGGGTGATGCTTTCGCGGTAAGTATGACGCATTTGATGCCCGATCGCTTTACCAGGAACACGCCGAGCCCGTCATTCACGTCGTAACTCTTGATCTCGTCCCCGTAATTGCCGTAAATGAACCTTCCGTCGGTAAGAACGCCGTCTACATCCAGAAGCAGAAGTTTAATTTTCTTCGCTCTTTCGATTATTTCGGGAGTATATTTCTCGATCATCTCAAACCCCTTCCTATTCCAAATTGTCTATTGTCTATAGTCTGCAGTCTATAGTCCGTTAAACAAGCCCCGCCTTCAGAATATCCTGCACGTCAAGCACCCCAACGGGCCTGCCTTTATCATCGACCACGGGTATCTCGTCGATCTTCTTGTCGCGCAGGATCTCAAACGCTTCCGCGGCCAGCCGGTCCGGGGTTATCGTCATGGGAGACCTCGTCATCACTTCTTCTATCCGGCGGGTCAACAGGTCTTTCCCCTCTTCAAAATGTCTCCTGAGATCCCCGTCGGTAAAAATGCCTATAAGCTTACCCTTGCCGTCGACAACGCTTGCGCTCCCGGCTCTCATTTTGGTGATCTTGAGAAGCACGTCCTTTACCCTGGCGCTCTTTTTTACTATGGGTGTCTGTGCTTTCGACCTCATTATATCCCCTACCCTCAGTATGAGGCGCTTCCCCAGGGACCCGCCGGGATGATAAAGCGCGAAGTCTTTCGGCTGAAAGTTCTTCTTTTCGAGAAGCGCGATGGCAAGAGCGTCTCCCAGCGCGAGCATTGCCGTGGTAGACGTCGTCGGAGCGAGCCCCATGGGACAGGCTTCCTTCCGCACGGAACTGTCGAGCGCGTAATCGCTGTTCCTGGCCAGGGTCGACCTCTTGTTGCCGGTCACCGCTATCAGTTTGGCTCCTATTTTCTTTACTATCGGTATCAGCTTGACAACCTCCTCCGTCTCCCCGCTATTGGAGAACGCTATTATGGCGTCTTCTTTCGTTACGCGTCCGAGGTCGCCGTGCAGGGCTTCTGCCGGATGTAGATAAAGAGAAGGCGTTCCGGTCGAGGACAGGGTTGCCGAGATCTTCTGCGCGATAAAACCGGGTTTCCCCATTCCCGTTATTATGATGCGCCCCCGGTTCCTGGCCAGAAGTTTTATCACCTTTTCAAAATTCCCGTCCAGCTTGTCGGCTAGCCCGGCTATCGCCTTGCTCTCATTCAAAAGGACCTTTTTAGCGCTTGATATGCTCATGCCTTATCTCGCCGCCTTCTCTATTTGTTTTATCTGTTTCAGGTAACCGTCGAGAGCTTCCAATCCAAGCATGTTGGGACCGTCGCTCATGGCTTTTGCCGGATCTTCATGCACTTCCACGAAAAGAACATCGCAACCGATCGCGACCGCGGCCTTCGACAGGGGCAGGACGTATTTGGCCTCTCCCCCGCTTGATACCCCCTTTGCGCCGGGCATTTGCACCGAATGCGTGGCGTCATACACGACGGGGTATCCCGTCTCCCCCATCTGGACGATGCCCCTGAAATCGTTGACCAGCATGTTGTAACCGAAAGTCGTGCCTCTTTCCGTAAGCAGTATGTTACGGTTGCCGGCCGATTCTATTTTTCCGATGACATTGTCCATTTCGTCCGGGGACATGAATTGTCCTTTCTTGACATTTACGGGCTTACCGGTCTTCGCCGCCTTGACCACCAGGTCGGTCTGTCTGCATAAAAAAGCCGGTATCTGGAGGACATCCAGCACGGCGGCGGCTTCTTCCACTTCAGAAATGTCGTGTACGTCGCTGAGGACCGGCACCCCCACTTCCTCTCTCACCTTTTTGAGTATACCGAGCCCTTCTTGCAGGCCGGGCCCCCTGAAAGAAGCGAGCGAGCTCCTGTTGGCCTTGTCGTAGCTCGATTTGAATATAAAGGGTATCCTGTTCTTTTCCGCGATATCTTTTATCCCGCGCGCGTGCCTGAGCGCGCTTTCCTCCGACTCGATCACGCACGGTCCGGCGATAAGCGCCAACGGCCTGCCCTTGCCCAGTCTGATGTTCCCTACTTTTACCGTCTTTGCGTCCATTAGTTTCACCTTGCCCCTGTTACTTATCCCCGGCGCTTTCCTGGCTGAATATTTTTCTCACCTTTTCCAGGTCCTCCGAAGTGTCTACACCTATAGTGTCATACCTGGTCTCGACCGTCATTATCTTGTAACCGTGTTCCAGGACACGCAGCTGTTCAAGCTTCTCGTCCATCTCAAGCGTGGATTTCGGAAGATTGGTGTAAGTGAAAAGGAAATCCTTCGTGTACGAGTAAAGGCCTATGTGTTTGAAATAGCTCCCGCTGATATCCTGTAGAGCGGGGCCGCTTTCCGGAAGTTCCACATCGCCTCCCCTTATGTAAGGTATCGAACTCCTCGAAAAATAAAGCGCGAATCCTTTCCTGTCCACCACTACTTTCACCACGTTCGGATTTGATATCTCTTCCTTCGAATGTATGCGTTTGATAAGCGTGGCCATCTGGACATTCCTTTCGTACTTGAACACCTGGGCCAGCGCGTCCACCATGAGGGGGTGGACCAGCGGTTCATCGGCCTGTACGTTGATGTATACGTCCGCGTCGACCGAGCTGGCGACCTCGGCGATACGGTCCGTTCCGGACGGTTGCTCCGGTGATGTAAATACGGCCTGCCCTCCGAAGGAAACGACCGCCTTGTATACCTTTTCCTTATCGACGGCAACCACTACCTCATCGACCTCGTGGGCTCTCTTGACCCTTTCCCATACATGCTGGATCATCGATTTCCCGTTTATATCCGCCAGGACCTTCCCCTTAAGCCTGGTTGAATCCCACCTCGCGGGTATGACAGCTACGACCTTCATTGTCCCTCGCCCCCCTCAAATTCCTTTAACTCTTCCAATAGCTCATGTTCACTGACGGCATACGCTCCGGTTTTCGATACTACTATCTTTGCGGCGCAATTAGCAAGCCTGGCGGCATCAACAGTGGCTGCTCCGCTTACGCATGACAGGGTATACACGCCTATAACCGTATCGCCGGCTCCGGAAACATCGAAAACGTCTTGCGCCAGAGTGTCTATATGTTCCGGGCTCCTGCCTTTCTGAAAAAGCATCATACCTTCTTCGCCGAGAGTTATCAGGACGGCTTCCGCCCCGGTAATATCAAGAAGTTTTTTCCCGGCCTTCTCAACCTTACCGCGATCATCAAGAGCGAACCCGGCGCCTTTACCGGCTTCCGTGCGGTTCGGAGTTATAACGCTGACGTTCTTGTACATATCAAAATGGTTCTCCTTCGGATCTACCGCTATCATGACGCTGTTATCCCTGGCTATCTTTATAATGTCCGCGAGCAATGATTTCGTTATAAGCCCCTTGCCGTAGTCTTCGATAATAAGGGCGTCTATGCCTTTTATTTTCCCTTTAACATAACCTTTTATCTTCTCCTGAAAATCTTCGCTTATTTCGTGCACGTCTTCCCTGTCAACCCGCACTATCTGCTGGTGATGCGGATGGTGATGAGCCATCACTCGCGTCTTCATTATCGTCTGCCTGTTATCGTCCTCAAACACCCCTTCGATATTTATTCCCTCCCCGGCCAGGAGTCTTTTTAATTTTTCCGTTCTCTTCAGTTCCCCGTCTTTCTTATCCTTGCCGATAACGCCGACAAGATATACTTCCGCGCCGAGTTTGACAAGATTATTGGCAACATTACATCCTCCGCCCGGCCTGTAATCGTCTTCCCGGTCCACCGAAAGAACGGGGATGGGAGCTTCCGGCGATATCCTTGATACCCGCCCATATACATACCTGTCAAGAAGCAGGTCTCCTATCACCATGACCTTTTTCTTCTTAAAATTCTTTACGATATTCGCTAACGTTGAATAATTATACCCCTTCACTGATCTTTCCTCCTGAATGATCCTTTTATCCCGCGACCGGGATCAGAGACAAGAATCTATTTTGGAAATAATATCGTTCTTAGGTATCGCTCCTATGACTTTTTCCGCGACTTCACCGTTCTTGAATATGATCAATGTCGGAATGTTCATTACGCCGTAATCGGATGCCGTTTGCTGTCCTTCTTCGACGTTCAACTTGCAGACCTTTATTTTTCCCTCGTATTCTTCGGCTATTTGCTCGATCAGGGGAGCGATCATCCTGCAGGGCCCGCACCATTCCGCCCAGAAATCCACCAATACGGGAAGAGGGGATTCAAGAACTTCCTTCTTGAAATTAGTATCATTTACGCTTATCTCCATCTGTTCCTCCATCCTTAATATTGTTATAATAGATTTTAGCAGCTTATTATTATAATCCTTTTGTCAATTCTGGGCAAGGGGTATGAAATTCCGACTTTTGACAAGTTAACGGGGTAGGCGACTCGCGCAATAAAGCGCGAAGATTAATAACCACGTTATGTTGCACAATCATGACACATAACACAAGCTAACCAAGGATCCTCACCGCCGCCTCTACTACCTCTTCAACGGCGATCGCTTTGAGACAGGCAAAATCTTTATCGCAATCGTGCGCCGGACATTTTTCACAACCGACATCCTTATGGATCGCTATGTCTTTATCTCCCAAAGGACCCCATCTTAAAGGTGAAAGACCCGGATCCTTGCGCCCGAATACCGCTATAACCGGTGTCCCGACCGCTACGGCCACGTGTACCGGACCCGAATCGTTTGAAATGAATAAACGGCACCTGGAAAGGAATTCAGCCAGCTCGCCCACGAGGAGCATTCCCGTAAGGTCTGTGATCTTTCCTTTGGCCGAGGAGACCACGTGTTCGCTGAACACGGAAGTCTCTTCTCCTCCCACGAGAACCACATCCGAATCGTACCTCCCGGCAAGGATATCGGCCACCCGGGAAAATCTTTCCGGAGGCCACCTTTTCGAAGGGCAACTGGCGCCGGCGTGTAAGGCAATAACGTTATCCCCTATCCCGTAGTCGTGTTTAATGCGGTCAACGAACTTCTTGTCGTTCTCGGTGGTGAACATGTACGGACGGCGGCCCGCCCCGGAGGTGTCAAGACCCGCTTCCCTGAGCAGGTCAAAATTATAATCCGCCTCGTGTTTTTTCCCTGCCTGCTTATGATGGAATACTCGCTTCGTCAGGAGAAATCCCATTTTCCTGTTGTATCCTATCCTGTCCGGGATCCCGGCCAGGAACATTATGATATGGACGCGGTTGGTGGGATGAAGCGCTATACCCGTATCGAATTTTTTGTTCCTGAGCCCCCGGGCGAATCTAAGGGTATTCATTAAACTTTTGTGGCGCCCACACTTATCATATATGATCAGTTCGTTAAGATCCGGGTTGCCGGCCACGACATCTTTGTTCTCGGGCCTCACCATGAAAGCTATATAAGCAGAGGGGTACAGCTTGCGCACGTGGCGTATAACAGGCGTGGAAAGCACCACATCGCCGAGCCGGTCGGTCCTTGTTATCAGTATGCGATTAGGAGGCATGATAAAAATTTAAAAGTGAAAGGTAAAAATTTAAAATTATAGTTAAAAATTAAAATTTTGAAATTGAAAATAACAACTGTTTAAATGCTATCCTGATTTTTACCGAAACTCTAGCGCTACGCATAGTCCAATATGCGATGAAAGAGGATATTTTTTAATTTTGAATTATATTTTTTCCTTTTAAATTTTAACTTTTAAATTTTCGTAAGCTCCTCATGCACCCTCTTATACACGCGATAATCGCTGTCGCTGAAACAGATATACCTGATCTCGTCAAAATCATGCTGGAACCGGAGCCCTTCTTCGACGGCTATCCAGGTCGCTTTCTCGATAGGATACCCGAAGACACCCGTGCTGATGGCAGGAAACGCTATCGTCTTCAGGCCATTTTCTTTTGCCAATTTGAAACTGTTCGAATAACACTCAGCCAGCTTTACTGCCTCGCCCCGATGCCCGCCGTGCCATACGGGCCCTACGGTATGTATTATTTTTTTCGCTTTAAGGTTCCCGGCATTCGTGATCACGGCCCCACCTGTCAGGCACCCGCCTATTTCGCCGCATTCCGCAATTACGGAAGAACCCGCCGCCCTGTGGATCGCCCCGTCAACGCCCCCTCCGACGCAAAGTTTCTCGTTTGCCGCGTTGACTATAACATCAACTTCTTCCCGGGTTATATCCCCCCGCTTGATAATGATCCTGCCCATGATGCCCTCCCCGTGAGCCAGTGAACCGGTTAGCCAGTTATCTGGCTTACCGGTTCACTGGCTCACTGGCTAACTAACCCAACATCTTCCTCGCCTCTTCAAAAACCTCTTCTACCGTTATATCGGCAATACAGCCCTCAACCGGTCCGACAGCGCAAAGTGCCCTGCCACAAGGCCTGCAAGGCTTCTCCGGCTTTATCACCCGGCTCCTGCCGGCCAGGGGGCCGTATTTTTTTTCGTCCGTAGGTCCGAATATCGCCAGGGTCGGCGCATCCACGGCGCTGGCGACATGCAGGGGCGCGCTGTCGTTCGTGATGACAAGATCGGACCTTTTCATGAGTTCCGCGAGGGCTCCGATCGTCGTCTTGCAGCAAAGATCTTTCACGGGCGTCGTGACAGCGGACATGATGTGCCCCATGGTCTCGTTATCTTCTTCGTTCCCGATAAGTATCACGCGGCATTTCAGCTCCGAAACTATTTTATCGGCAAGCTTCGCGAATTTTACGGCGGACCATCTTTTGAGATGGCTTTTCGCTCCGGGACTTATCACCACTATTCTCTTCCACTCCGGATCGATAAGCCGGTCTATGTATTCCCTCTCCCGGTCACTGACCGGCATGAAGAACCTGATATCCGCCAGGGGATCGATACCGAGAGACGCCAGTTTCATAAGATGCTCGTCCCTCTTGTGCATGTCGGGATCTTCAGCCGTCAATGAGATGCCCGTGTGAAATCTCGCGTTCACCAGATAAGGCATCAGCGAATTCCTGAGGTCCACGACAAGGTCGTAGCTTTCCCTGCGCAGGCCGGCCATCTGTTTTATCCTGCTGGCGAACGTCCGGCGAACCCCGGGAGTCTCTACCCTTCTCACGGCAGGATGGCGTTCGAATATCTCGCGCCCGGGCGCGCCCGTTATAACGTCTATAACGGAGCCGGGAAATTCAAAATGCACTTTTTCGAGAACAGGCGTAGTAAGGATTATGTCCCCGAGGTTGCTCAGCGAAACGAAAAGTACGGTTTTTACGTTCTTGATGTTATCTTTCATGAGATCCCCCGGAAATGACGCGAACCGCCGCGTCCAGCACCGTGTCCGGGGATATATCCTTCATCCCCCGCATGCACACGGAACATTTTTCATTATAACAGGGGACCTCGCAGGTGGTCTCTCCTATTATGACCATATTTCTTCCCCTGCCGCGGGGGCCGGTTATTTTCGGTGATGTCGGGCAAAAGAGCCCGATGGTCGTGGTCCCGATAGCGGAAGCAAGATGCAACGGTCCGGAATCAGCGCTTATCGCCAGTTCGCATTTCCTGAAAAGTGACGCAAGCTCATTGAGCCCCGTCTTGCCCGCGACCGAGTAACATCTTTTATCCGCGACTTCTTTGACTATCCTGTTGGCCAGAGCGATGTCCTTCCGGGCCCCGGTCACCATTACCTCGACATCACTGAAGCGAGCTATTAATTTTTTTGAGAATTCCGTGAAATTTTTTGCGGGCCATTTTTTTACTTCCCAGTTGCCGCCCGGATTTATGGCGACCATGCGGCGCAAACCACCGCCGGCATTGTGCAATATGGTTTCGGCGCGTTCGCTGTCTTCCTCGCTTACGAAATATTCGCATGAACCATCGGCGTTGGTCACCCCGACAACGCCGGCCAAAGCCAGCAACTGATCGGCCCTGTGCACATGGTTGGCCGGCATCTCGACCGCCTTCGTAAGGGGCGCGTCCTTGCCCCCGAAACCGATACGCTCATGTATACCGGCAAGGGTCGCCATTACGGCCTTTGTCCTCGACGGCTTAAGAAGAAAGCACGTGTCGTATCTCTCCTTCCTTATCATCCCCACAAAGGCCAGTTTGGCTCCCAGGCTCACGATGCTGTTATCGTCCGAAAGAGCATGGACATCGTTTATCCACGGATTATTGACCAAAAGATCCACGTATCTGGGCACCACAGTACAGGCAATATATGCTTCGGGGAAAGCTTTTCTTATGGCCCTTATGAGCGGGAACGAGAACAATATGTCCCCCAGCCAGTTGAGTTCGAAAATAAGTATTCTTTTGGGCTGATTCATAAAATTGAAAATTTAAAAGATAAAAGTGAAAATTATAATTAAAAATCCAAAATTCTTATTGCCCGTTCTTTCTTTAAGTTTTTATTTTGAATTTTAAATTATATTTTTAAATTTTATCTTTTCACTTTTAAATTTTTCAGTACGCGTTTATACACCCCTACCGTACTCAAAGCGCTGTATCTTACGGAAAAATCCCGCAGGGCTTTTTCCCTCGCCTTTTTCGCTATTCTTTTCCTCAAGTTTTCGTCCCCGGACAGGCGCAGTATCGCGCCGCCGAGAGCTCCGGGGTCCCGCGCCGGAACAAGCAATCCGTTCTCACCGTTATCTATCAATTCCGACAGTCCTCCTATATCGCTGGCGACACAAGGGCGTCCCGCGGCCATCGCTTCCATGAGCGAAAAGCCCAGCCCCTCGGAAACGGACGCAAGACAAAATACGTCCATAATGGAAAAAAAGCTCTCAAGCGCCTTGTCCTTTCCGCCGGTAAAGAACACCTTATCTCCCAGGCCCGAAAGGCGGACCTGTTCGGCAAGGGACTTTTTCTCCGGGCCTTCACCGATGATCAAGAGCCGCATCGCCGGCTGGCGCGAAACCGCGGAGGCGAACGCTTCTATAAGAAAATTGTGTCCTTTCACGGGAGAAAGCCTGCCGACGGTGCCTATCACAAAAACGCTCTTTTCTATGCCGACCTCCCTGGCCAGCTCTTCGTCCTTCTCCCCGACCCGGAAACGTGAATATCGGTCAACATCTATGCCGTTATATATCATGGTCACTTTGTCCGGCGATATGTTGAAATCTTTCGTTAGATGTTCCCTGACGCTCTTGCTTATCGCTATTACATTGCTGCCCCAGCACGGGAAGAGTTTCCTGCCGAGCCGGTCGCTCCTGAAAAAACCGTGACAGGTTGACACGTACGGCACGGCCGTGAACTTCCGGGACAAACATGCCAATACCTGCGCCACGCGCGTCTGCGCGTGCACGAGATCGTAGCCTTCTTCCAGAATATGCCTGTTAAGCTTCGGCAAGGATCTCCAAATGCTTATGCCGAATTCGGATTTCGTCCTTATGCCCAGCCTGAAATGCCGTATGCCGTACTCGGAAAGCTTACTCTCAAGTTCGCCGCCGCCCGAGGCGACTACCACATCCACGCCCTCCTGTTTAAGACAATGGGCGAGGTTAATGATGTATGCGGCGACGCCTCCGATATCCAGGTGTGTAGTCAGTAAAAGCACTTTCATAAAAACCGGTATTCCTTATCAACTCTTGATCTTAACTTTTTCGGTTTTGTTCTGCATGATCTCTATGAGCGCGCTGAAGACTTCTTCGGTCTTTATCATCGACATGCATCTCACCCTCCTTGCGCAGGCGGGTTTGTAACATGGCGAGCATCTGATCTTGTGGCGGAGAACCTTGTGTTCGCCGGCCGGGGGCAGGTGCCTTTTCGGGTCAGTGGGACCGAATAGCGCGACGAAGGGGGTCCCCACCGCCGCGGCCACGTGCATGGGGGCGCTATCACCCGTCAAAAGAGCGTCGCACCTCCTGACCAGACTGATCAGCCGGGGGATGTTCGTCTTTCCTGTCGCATCTATCGGTTTCGCGCCGCTCCTCCTCGTGAATTCCAGCGCGTCCTCTTCATCCTCATCTGTGCCGATAAGGACGATCCTCGCGCCTTTTTCCCTCGCAAGCATGTCTGCCAATTCCACGAAATACGTCATATCCCAGTTCTTCGTCTTCCATCGCCTGGAAGCGGACAGGCTAACGGCCACCAGTTTTTGGCCTTTTTTAAGCCAGTTACTCTCCAGGAAACGCTCCGCCCATGTTTCGCCTTCCTGCTTCGGCCAAAGCTCCAGATGATTATCCATGCCGGTTATGCCGAGAAGGCCCAGAACGTATTTCTGGTGTCTGACGGGATCAACGGCCTTGCGCGGCGGGCTTATTTTACGGTTGAGAAGAAAACTCAACTTGCCGTTATGATAACCATACCTTTCCGGGATGGCCGTTATAAAAGCAATGAGGTGACTTTTCCTGTTATTCTGGAAATCAACGGAAATATCAAAATCTTCCGCCCGTAACCTTCCGGCGAGCTTCAGGAAACCTAAGCCCCTGTCCCTCCCCTTAAAATCGCAGGTGATCACTTCGTCGATATACGGGCAGTCGGCAAGAACTTCCCTGAAACCGACATCAACGAGGACCTTGATGTTCGCATTGGGGAATTTACGCCTTAAAGACCTGAGAGACGGGGTGCTCAGGATAATGTCACCGAGCGCGCTCACCTTAAAAATAAGAATGTTCCGGGTGTTGAGCGCCCGCGTATACGCTTCCAGGGTCATTTTCATCATTTTGTCCAAAGAGTAATTTTCTTCCACGAAATTCCTGGCGTTCTTCACTACCTCCCGGTACAGTCCGGGCTCCTCGGCATAACGGAGTATCTTGTGGGCCATATCCGGCGGGTCCATGGGATTGCATAAAAGACCCGTCGTGCCGTTATCGATATTCTCCACCACACCCCCTACCTTCGTGGCTACGACAGCGACACCCCTCGCCTGCGCCTCTATGACGGACCGGCCGAAAGCCTCCTGGGACCTGTTGGCGGAAACAAGGACGTGAAGCTCTTTCATCACTTCCGCCACATCCCCGGAACTGTCCCTGAATTTCACTATATCCTCGAGCCCAAGCCGCCTTATCGACAGTTCTATCTTCCTGATGTAATCCTCCTTGGCGGAGGACCTGTCTCCCATCAGTATGACTTCTATATTATTCATCCGGCGCGATACATACGATACGGCTTTGAGAAAATCCAGGTGGCCTTTAAGCGCCGTGAACCGTGATATCATCCCCATCCTGAAGACCTTGCCGGATCTGTCTTCCGGGGCAATGAAGGAGAACTTCTTCAGGTCAACACCCCTCGGGATAATGGCTATCTTATGCACCGGCACGTCGAAATTCTCTTTCATGTGCCGCGCCATCGTTTCGTTCGCCGCGATCACCACCTTACCCCATCCCATTACCCGGCTTATAAGGTGCCTTTTATACTGGCCGTGCGCGGTGGTGACAAAAGTCCTCCTCGTGGATCTCGCCGCAAAATACCCGGCCAGAGCCGGTATCCTGCTTCTCGCGTGCACGATATCGACGTTCTCTTTCCTGATGATCTTTTTCAGCATGAAATAGCAGTAGGCCATTACCAGCGGATTCTTGCTCCCGACCGGTATATTGTAATGACGCGCCCCTACGGCCGCGATATTCTTCTCCAGCGCGCCTCCACCTGACACCACCACGGCCTTATGCCCGCTCAGCGCCAGATAACGCGCTACGTCAATGGTGCCTTTTTCGACACCACCTATGTTCAGTTTCGGGACCAGTTGAAGAATGTTCATTTTGTCGTCGTTCGTTTATCGTTGTTCGTTATTGCACTAATATCGTCATCCCCGCATGCTCTTAGCGGGGATCACATAAAAATGTTTTTATTTTCATCGGGTTCCCGCTTAGCCGAAGCCCTCTGGCTTCGGCACTCCCTCGGGGACGGCGCCCCTCGGTCGCGCGGGAATGACGTTTTTTGCCTCTAGCCTCTCGCCTTTGGCCTGTTCAAGACCCGCAACCCACGACTGCTCGCTTATCCCTTAAACCTTTTTACTAAAACAACTTATACAACTTCTCGTATATCCGCCTGTTGTCTTCGGGCGGTGTAATTTTCGGTTTTTTCCGGGCTATATGGACCAATTCATCGGGGATATCGGCGGGTTTCACCAGCTTGAGATATCCCCTCTCCCTGAGTTCCTCGACGAACCTTTCATATTTCGTAAGGCCTTCCTTTCTCTTGTTCGGCATGAAGACCAGGACGGTTTTCCCGGAAGAAACCGCTTCGGAGACCATGGATATGCTCTCCCCCGACACGATCACCGTGTCACTGGCCGCGAGTATCTTTTCTACCGTATGCTCGTCGTGGTCATCCCTGCCCGACACGAACATCCCGCATCTGGGACTCCTTTCAAAAGCCTCCCTGCACGCCGCCTCGCAGGGAGCGGGTGTCCTCCGGGAAGTCGTAAAATAGACCTCGCCGTCGATCTGTTCGAGGGAATTCCTGACATTCACGACGACCTTATCCACGAGATCCTCGGTAAAAGTAAAATATGTGTTATCGCCGCCTATCAGCAGTCCGACTGCGGTCTTATCTCCGGCATTTGCCGGCCTGAACCCGGCGAGAGAGGCGGGGTCTATAAGGTTCGGGGCCATTTCCGTGACCACCACATTATCTTTCTCGGAAGAATTTTTCCCTGCGTCATGCCTGGGCATTACGACGATGTCGAATTTATCGCGGTTAAGAATGCCGGGGTCCAGCACCGTCACGTTACGGGCGTTATTCTCCATCTTGAGCGCTATGTTCACGCCTAAAAGCGTCGAGCCGCAGCTTACGATCACGTCCGCGTAACGGCCGGAGACCGCCTCATAACTCTCGGGTGTCAAGGCCCATTTCAGACACTTCAAATGCATCCCGAACCACGTACTGAGGACCGGGATAAGGCAATTGAACGCGACTTTCGACCCCTTGTTCTTGAACCTTATCCCGGCGGTATCGACCCGCGTATGTTCCGGGGAGAACCCTTTGTCCTTCCTGTAACGTCTTATCTGTTTCACAACGGCCAGGGACTGCTTCAAGTGGCCTTTCTTCCCGTCATCCAGGACAAGGATCTTCTTAAGGGGCGTCACCTTCCACCTCTTGTGCATCCATAACCATTGACCCGGGTTCGCCCTTATATGTTTTTCAAGAAGCCGGTTATATTCGCGCATATACAGCGCTATATCCTCGTTCTTTCCTATCTCCATGATCGGCTCAAGGATCAGATCCTGATACGGGCCGTTCACCCTGTGGATGAAAGCCGGCAATATCCAGGCGCCGCTTTTCTGGGCGAACCGGAAAGGCCCCACGGCGGTCGAGGCCGGTCGCCCGAAAAAGTCTATAAGCTCACCGTGAACTCCCGCGTTCTGGTCTCCCAGTATCCCGAGGTTCTTACCTTCGTGCAGGACACGGAATATCTTCTTTATGTCCATGCCCTTTCGTATCACTATATTGCCTTTGCTCTCGCGCAGCACATTCAAGAGCTCCCCCGTGCGCTTCATCTTCTGGTCCCTCGACAACAGATACAGGGGAAAGCCCTTTATCACGCTGGCGATCGTGGCCAGTTCCCAGTCCCCGAAATGCGCGGAAAGGAGTATCATGCCTTTCGGGTTACTCGAAGCTTTCTGGGCCCTTTCGAAGTTTATAATGTTCACGTATTTGTCGATGTAGCGTTTATCCGCCTTGGTCATGGATGCCAACTCGGCGAACGTCTGGCCCATGTTCCTGTACACGCTCTTCGTTATGCGCCTGAGCTCCCCGGTGGATTTCTCCCCCTCGAACGCCGCTTTAAGGTTCGAATACGCTATCCTGTTCCTCTTGCCGCTGAGGTAATACAACAGGGCCCCGAACCGCCCCCCCAGCCAGAGGGTGGATCCTATGGGCATAAAATGCAGGAATATGTTAAGCCCTCTTACCAGATATGACGCTATCAAGTCCAGCAATTAAATTCTCCTTTCCTTCGACTATCTCCACCACAATATCAAGGACGAACAGCTTATCTTCAATGGAAGAAATGTCAAGATCCTTGATCTTGACAAAGTCTTTCCTCGTTGTGATTATCTTGTCCGCCCGTTCTTTATAACACCTGGAACGCAGCCCCTCGATATCGCGCCGGGAATACCCGTGGTGGTCCGGATTATCCAGCCGCGCGACCACCTCCGCCCCCAAACCTTTCACTAAAAACTCGAAATACCCCGGATCGACTATACCGCTGACCAGAATGACCTTCTCGCCCCTTATGCTCTCAGCCATGTACGCGGCTCCGGTCACATCCGTCAGGAAATTCGGCCTGTGCCTCGTCAGGACCACGGGCTTCCCCGGGGCAAGGGACCGCAGTTCCGTTATCACTTCCCTTTTGCGCTCATCGCCCATCCTGTCGGTCTTGGTCAGAACAATGATATCCGACCTTCGCAGTGAGGATATCGGCTCTCTCAGTATCCCCCTGGGGAAAAGACATCCGTTGCCGAACATCGAAACGCCGTCTACCATCAATATGTTCAGGTCCCTGGCGATCCTCCTGTGCTGGAAGCCGTCATCGAGTATCAATACGTCCTTTCCCTGTCCCACCGCCCGGCGCGCGTTCCTCACCCTGTCCTGTCCGACGAGGACCTTTGCCTCAGGCAACTCATCCTTCAGCATCCTGCTTTCATCCCCGCCGTATCCCCTGGTGAGGACCGCGGGATTCTTCTGTCTGCCCACAAAATGATCCGCCAGAAAAATGGTAAAAGGGGTTTTTCCCGTGCCGCCCAGCGTAATATTGCCGACGCTGATGACGGGCGCGCCGACCTTATGCTGTTTTCTCAAGCCCGACCCGTAGGCCCGGTCAACACACCGCACGCCGATCCCGTAAAAGAAGGAAAACACGCGCAGCAGGCACTTAACGAACCTGTCGAAGAGGCCATTGCGCTGGTCCTTCATGAGAGACAATATGTATGATCGAAATGAAATCATTGCCTTAAATCGTAAGATCGCAAACCATTGTTGACCGAATCTTGTGTCATGTGTTATGATTGACTCACATGACACTTGACACGTGACACATAACACAAACTTCCATCTTTCATCCTTAACCCGTCACCCGTCACTTGTCACTCTCTATATACTTCCCTATCCTCTCCACCGTCCTGGCGATCGAACCCGCATTTTCCCTTATGACCCTGGTGGCGTTTTCCGAGATACGTTTCTTTTTGCCGTCATTTTCAAGAAGTTCCTGCAACACTTTCTCGAACTGGACCGTGTCGTTCACCTGGACCGCGGCATCGTTTTCGAGAAAGATCTCCGTTATTTCCCTGAAATTGAACATATTGGGTCCGAAAATAACGGGTTTCCCCCACCTTGCCGCTTCAATAGGGTTCTGCCCTCCCCGTTTCGCGATGCTTCCGCCTACAAAAACCACGCTTGCCAAACGATAAAGGTCCTTCAGATGTCCTATCGTATCCACCAGAATAATGTTATGCCCTTTACGGATCGAACCCTCGCCCCTGTTCAGAATATCCGAAAAACGTATATAATCGAGACCCGATTTCTCTATGTATATCCCCACGGCTTCGGCTCTTTCCACGTGTCTCGGCACCAATATAAGCTTGAGGCCTTCTTTAAGGGGTGACAGCCGTTTGTAAATATCTATCACTTTCTGCTCTTCCGGAAAATGCGTGCTTCCGGCCACAAATATCTCGTCGGAAGGCGCGAACCCCAGGGATGTCTTGTCGAATCCCGCCTTTGCCGGAACATCCGATATCTCGTCAAACTTCATGTTACCCGTCACGAATACCTTGTCGCGATCCGCCCCCAGCGAAGTTATCCTTTCCGCATCCTTTTCCGACTGCATGCAGCAGAGATCGACGCACCCGAGCAGCCTCCGGGTCATGAAACGCACCCTGCGATAGTTTGAATACGACCTGTCGGATATACGCCCGTTAATAAGAGCCACCGGGACACCGTTCGAACGCATCGCTTCCATCAGGTTCGGCCATAGTTCGGTCTCTATCACGGCGTAAAAGCGCGGCTTCAGTGACCTGACCACGCGGGAAACCACGAAGCTTATATCCAGCGGATAATAAAACACCGCGTCCACCGTACCTTTTCCCGCTTTACGCATCATATCGTTTCCCGTCCGCGTGGTGGTCGACACTACTATCGGCACTTCCGGAAAACGCTTCTTTATGCCTGCCGCGAGTTTTCCCGCCAGGACCGCCTCCCCGACGCTTACCGCGTGTATCCACACCGGATTCGAAAAACGGACCGCTTCCTTCGGCAAAGATCCGAACCTCTGGAAAAAATCCTTATGAAACTTGCCCTTGAATAAAAGACAGGGAAGATAAACTATCGAAAATACCGCAAAAAATATATCGTACAAAATTTTCACCTAAGCTCCGCTCTTGTCTTTCGTCCGACGAACTACGAACCGCGAACGACGATTTACGCTCTCGGATGCGCTTTCGAATACATTTCCTTGATCTTTTTAGACCCCAGATGCGTGTAGATCTGCGTGGTCGACAGGTTCTTATGCCCGAGAAGTTCCTGCACGCTCCTGAGATCGGCCCCGTTATTCAATAAGTGCGTCGCGAAAGAATGCCTTATCGAATGCGGCGATATATTCTGCTCTATGCTGCACTTTTTCACGTACTTATCTATTATCCTTCTCACACTCCTATCGGTAAGCCGTCCGCCCCGTTTATTAAGAAAAAAAGCTCCGCGGTCCGCGGCCTGTCTGTTCTCCGTGTAATTTCTGATCGCCTTTTGCGCTTCCCTCCCGATCAAAGTTATCCTCTCCTTTTTTCCTTTGCCCCTGACCTTTATCGCGCCGGATATAAGGTCGATGTCATCCATGTTAAGTCCGACAAGTTCACTCACGCGCATCCCCGTGGAATAAAGCGTCTCGAGTATAGCTCTGTCCCTCATGCCCATGAGGCTGTCCGGGGAGGGCGATGTTATGAGCCTCACTATGCTATCGGCATCGAGGAATTCTGGAAGGGATTTGTCCAGTTTCGGAGTGAATATACTGTCCGCCGGGTTCCTTTTTAAGTATTTTTCCCTGAAAAGAAAACGGAAAAAAGACCTTATTGCGCCGAGTTTCCTTACCACGGTGCGTTTGGCGCAGTTCCTTTCCTTGAGCCTCGCCAGAAAACGCCTGATATCAAGGTGCGAAATGTTCTTGGGATCCTTGTTCTTCAGGAATTCGGCCAGTTCCTCAAGATCGGACCTGTAGCCGCGCAGGGTATGATCCGAGTAATTCTTTTCTATGTTAAGATAATTTTCGAACTTATCTATGAAACGTTGCACGTTTATTCGCCTTCTACCTGTTGTTCGCCATTGCCCGTGCTGTTCTCTACTTGTTCCTGCGGAAGTTTTTTTGACGTATAAGTGCACTTTGGATATTTCGTGCACCCGTAAAATGTGCCCCTTCTCGATTTCCTCTCGACAAGTTCACCGTCACAGCCCTCGGCGGGACACTTCACGCCGGTGGTTATCGACTTCGCGTTCTTGCAGGCGGGAAAACCCGAACAGCTCAAGAACCGGCCGCGGCGTCCCCATTTTATGACCATGGGCCGGCCGCATAATTCGCATTTTTCGTCGGTCATTACCGCCTGCCGCTTTACGCTGCTCATTTTTTCCTTGGCCTCTTCAAGCTTTTTGGAGAACGGGCCGTAGAAATCCTTGAGGACCGATTCCAGGTCTACCTTGCCTTCTTCTATCTCGTCCAATTCGTCTTCCATCATGGCCGTGAATTCCACGTTGACTATACCCGGGAAGTTTTCCACAAGAAGCTTGTTGACGAGTTCCCCGAGCTCGGTCGGCTGAAGGCTTCTCCCCATACGTTTGATATAATTGCGGTTGATCACCGTCCTGATGATCGGAGCGTACGTGGACGGCCTGCCGATACCCTTGTCCTCGAGCTCCTTCACGAGAGAAGCATCGGTGTAACGCGGAGGTGGTTTGGTGAAATGCTGCTCCGGTATTATTTCCTGGAGGTCGGTCTCCTCTCCGGTCTCGAGCGGCGGAATGCGTTCGATATCTTCCCCCTGTTCCCCGCTCCCCCTGTAAGCGCGAAGGAATCCGTCAAACTTGAGCTGCCCCCCGCCTGCCCTGAACATGTATTCGCCGGCATCGATATTAACGGCCAGGACGGAGAACAGCGCGCTCTGCATCTGGCTGGAGATGAACCTTCTCCAGATAAGCTCATACAGTTTCAGTTCGTCCAGACTCAGATATTTGGCAACCGTATCCGGGGAACGCAGCGGGAGCGTCGGGCGTATCGCCTCGTGCGCTTCCTGGGCCCTTTTCTTGGACTTGTACGTCGGCGGCTTAGCCGGGAGGTACTTTTCGCCGTATTTATCCTTTATGTACTCCTGCGCTTCCTTTTGGGCGTCTTGCGAGATACGTACGGAATCCGTGCGCATGTAGGTAATGAGACCGACGCTTCCTTCTTTCCCAAGCTCGACCCCCTCATAGAGGCTCTGCGCTGTCCGCATTGTCTTGTTGGCAGAAAAGTTCAACCTGTTAAAAGCGTCCTGCTGAAGGACCGAAGTGGTATACGGGGACCTCGGGTGGCTTTTTTTATCCTTCCGGCTTATATCCCCTATCACGAACTTTTCTTTCTTGAGGTCCGAAACTATCTTGTCGGCGGTCTCCTTGTCGGTCACATGGACTTTCTCGCCCCTGTGCTTTACCAGCTTTGCCCTGAAGGTAGCGGGCGGCTCCCCTTCCGGCGGGGTATAATCCCTTTTTTTCAGGATAGTGTCAACGCTCCAGTATTCCTCGGGCTTGAATTTCCTTATCTCTTCTTCTCTTTGCGCGATGAGCATGACGGCCACCGACTGCACCCTGCCCGCGCTTAAGCCCCTCGTTACCTTCCCCCACAAAAGAGGGCTGAGAGAATATCCCACTATCCTGTCAAGCATGCGCCTGGCCTGCTGGGCGTTGACCTTGTTCATGTCGAGGTTACGGGGATGTTCAAATGCTTCCCTTACCGCCCTCTCGGTTATTTCCTCAAAGCTGACCCTGTAGATATCGGCTTTATCTTTCGCGAACTGATTTTTCAGATGCCAGCATATGGCTTCACCCTCCCTGTCCGGGTCGGCTGCCAGATATATGGTCCCGGCGCTCTTTGCCTCTTTCTTAAGGTTAGTGAGGTATTTCTTCCTGCCCTTCATGACGGTGTATTCGGGCTTGAAACCATTCTCGAAATCTATTCCCATCCTGCCGTCGGGCAGATCGATGATGTGCCCCATGCTGGCAAGGACTTTGTAATCCTTTCCGAGTATCTTGTTTATGGTTTTTGACTTGGCGGGTGACTCTACTATGACGAGGTTCTTCCCTTTCGAAGAGGACTTCCCCGAACCTTTCCTGCTTGTTCCGGTCTTTTTTGTCTTTTTTTTCTTTTCAGCTGGCATAAAACGATCTCCTCTATATCACGTTAGCGTTCTCTTTTTCCAGAAGATACCTGGCTCCGGCGAGAGCCTTGACGGCGCCGTCCATCTCAAGACGGAGCAATATACCGTAAAGCCGGCCTATGCCGATCCCGGTACCCTCGGATACCAGGTCTATGTCCACCGGGGGCTTACCTTTGAGAAAATCCACGACCATGGTCTCTTCGCGTCCCCATGTTGTTATCGTTTCTTCTTTTAAAAAAGACGGCTGTTTCACGCGGCCGTTTATATCATCCAGGCGCAGTTCTTCGATTATGTCGTCTACCCCCGCGACCGGCTTGGCCCCGTCCCGTATGAGCTTGTTCGTCCCCCGGCTCGTGCTGACATCTATCCTGCCGGGTACGGCAAATACCTCCTTGCCGTGTTCAAGAGCGAAATCCGCTGTTATCAGTGCTCCGCTCTTAAGATCGGCTTCCACCACCACGACACCCTTGGCCAAAGCGCTGATTATCCTGTTCCTCCGGGGAAAGCTGCTTTTGCTTGGAGATACGTCGGAGGCGTATTCGGTAATAGCAGCTCCCCTGGCGCATATATCGCCGAAGAGCCTTTCCGAGCCGGGCGGATAAATATACCTGAACCCATTCCCGAGCACCGCTATCGTGCGTCCTCCCGCTCTCATAGCCCCCCTGTGGGCGGCGGAATCTATACCTTTTGCCATGCCGCTTATAACGGTTATGCCTCTTTCGGCAAGTCCCGAGGCAATGCGTTCGGCTACCTGAAGGCCGTACAATGAACATCGTCTCGCTCCCACTATAGCTACGGCGTTCACGTCCGCGGGCAAAATTCCCCCTTTGCAATAGAGCACGGGGGGCGGATCATAAATATCCCTTAACGGATCGGGGTATTTTTCATCCAGACACGAGATCGCCTCTATCCCTTCCCGGCGTATATATTCGAGCTCTTCTGCCATTTTTTCGGATCCCCTGACGGAACGCAGTTCTCCGGCCCCGATAGAACGCGCGCCGAGTATCTCGCGTATCCGTCCTTCGGGCATACCGTATATCTCCTCGGTATCACGGACGTTTTCCAGCAAGGCCTTTATCTTTACCGGCCCCAATCCGTCAACAAGGCTCAGGGCTAATACATCCTTCGTGATCTTGTTCAAAGATCCTCCTCTTCTATCTCGCCGGATCGAACCATACGCACAAAAACATCGACTATCGCCGGGTCGAATTTGCTTCCTTTTTCTTCTTCGATTATCGCCAGCGCTTCCCTGCCGGGAAACCCTCTCCGGTACGGGCGGTCGGCCGTAAGCGCTTCGTACACATCAACGACGCTGAGCACTCTTGCTTCAAGGGGGATATTCTTCCCTTTAACGCCGTTGGGATAACCGCTCCCGTTATAATTCTCATGGTGGTTCGCCATGATGGGTATTATGTCCCTCAGGAAATAGACCAGCCGTATGACGTCAGCGCCCCAATGCGGGTGTTTCTTTATTTCGTCGAACTCTTTTTTCGTAAGTTTACCGTTCTTGAGCAGTATCCTGTCGTCTATGGCAAGCTTCCCGAGATCATGCAAAAGCGAAGCGACCTTTAGCTTTCCGATGCTCGTTACGCTCATCTTAAGTTTTTTAGCCAGGCACACGGCCATGAACATCACCCTGGCGGCGTGTTCAGCCGTGCCGGGATCACTTACCCTGGAAGCCGCGAAAAGTGTTTCCACTATTTCCTGATACGCCTTATGCAGTTTTCCGGAACGCAGAGAATGTTTCCTGACCCTGCGCTTAGAGGAACTTCCCTCCTCGCGTCCGGTGAACATGTAAAAAAAAGACCTTTTTTCCTTAAGGGGAAGGGCCAGCCAGCTAAAACACTTCTCGGAGCTGCCGGGCGCGTTAACCGGAGAGGTGAACCTGCTTATCTCCTTGTCCCTCTTTATCTGGCTGAAGATCTTCATGACATCCCGGCGCGAGTCTTCCGGCACAAGCCGGTCAAACCATTTTTTCTTTATAACGTCTTTTTTCGCCAAACCGAAGATATCCAGCCCTCTTTTATTAACGAACATTATCTTGCCGGAGGAATCCGTCACCAGGACGCAGGCATCTATATTCTCGAGGAGCTTCTCAAAGAACAGCCCCCATAGGACCGAACTCTTGTTGGATATGCTTTTACTTTTATTCTTTTTCTTTCTCTGCTTCATCAACTATCCTTTTCACTTGTTCAACGACGGCGTCCGGATCGGAGAGCGCGGTATCGACATGAAAATCCGCCTTTTCATAGAAAGGTCTCCTCTCGTCCAGAAGCTCTTTTATCTTTCCCATGGGGTCCTCGACGTTGAGAAGAGGCCTGTGACCGTGTTTTTTCGTGCGGTCATAGATCGTCCGGGGATCCGCCCAGAGGCATATTATTATCCCGTTCTCTCCCATCGCCCTCAGATTATCCCCGTCAAGGACCGCCCCTCCTCCGGCGTCCACCACCTGGCCGTCTCTCTCGCTTATCTCCGCTATCACCGCTTTTTCCGCTTTGCGGAAATACGGCTCGCCTTCATCCCTGAAGATATCGTTGATCTTCCTTTTTTCGCGTTCCTCTATGAGATCGTCCGTGCTTACGTATTTTCTTCCCATGGCGCGCGCGAGGGCTTTCGCTACCATCGTCTTGCCCGTCCCCATGAACCCTACCAAAAACACGTTCTTCATGATGTTCCGTCGATCGTCGTTCGTCGTTCGAATTTCGTTCTATTTTTAGATTATCTTCCGGGGTCCGTTACGATATACGAACGACGGACAGCGGACGACAAAACTTGATCTTGCTGTTTACGTCGATTTGAGCTGCTTCCTATACCCTTCGTAATTACGCTTTATCTCCCTGATCGAATCGCCGCCGAATTTTTCGAGAAAAGCCGACGCGATCTCAAGGGCTACCGCCGCTTCCGCCACCACTCCGCACGCGGCCACGGCCGCGACATCTGACCGTTCGGTCGCTGCCGCGCTCTTTTTCTTGGAACCGACATCGACGGATTCAAGCGGGTCCCTGAGCGTAGCGATAGGCTTCATGAAACCTTTCACGACCAGAAAAGCGCCGTTGGTGATGCCGCCTTCCAAACCTCCGGCGTTATTGGATAAACGTACGAACGTCTTTTTCGCGCGGTCGTACCTGATGGCATCGTGCGTATCGGAGCCTCTCCTGGCCGAACACTCGATGCCGCTGCCGATCGAGACCGCCTTAACCGCGGGTATCGACATTACCGAACGGGCCAGCGCTCCGTCAAGCCGGCTGTCCCACTGCCGGTAACTCCCGAGCCCGGGAGGGAGCCCCTCTACCATGACCTCGAACGAACCGCCGAGCGTGTCCCCGGCTTTTTGCGCTTTATCTATTTCCTCGCGCATGAGCTTTTCGGCTTTTTTATCGGCGCACCTGAGACTGGACTTCGCCGCATCCGACCGTTTTGCTATCTGGCTGAATGAAAGTCCTTCCGTCCTGGCCTCGATTCCGCCTATCATGGTAACGTGGCTCAACACCTTTATACCGAACTCCTTCAGCATTAACTTGGCGACGGCCCCCACCGCCACGCGTATCGCCGTCTCTCTGGCGCTCGCTCTTTCAAGGACGTCCCTGGCGTCCGTAAACCCGTATTTCTGAATACCGGCAAGGTCCGCGTGGCCGGGCCGGGGAGACTTTACCGCGGGAAGCTCGTCGATCTTATGATCGACATTTTCTATCACCAGCCCTACGGGGCTGGCGATAGTCACACCCTTACGGCATCCCGCGACGACCTTGACCGCGTCTTTTTCTATGGACATCCTCTTGCCCCTGCCGTACCCGTGCATCCTCCGCGCGAGTTCTTTATTTATGAACTTTTCGTCCATCTTAAGGCCGGCGGGTATACCGTCAAGGATGGCCACCAGTCCCTTCCCGTGCGACTCCCCTGCAGTCATGTAGCGTAACATTTTTGTCTCCTTTTAATGAGCACATCACTTAGCGCGGCGAAGCAAGCTAAGTGATCTGTGCGAATTAACCCCCGCGCTATGTTTTGTCCCGCAAAACAGCGGGGGTTAAGCTTTAAGAATACCCATCAATAACTCAAGAACAAGTAACCAAGGATCCTGTCCCCGCAAAGCAGGTTAATAAGCGCCGCGAGCGAGATATACGGGCCGTAAGGTATAACTTCCCTCCGGAATTTGATCTTCATGAAGAGTCCTACCCCCGCCCCTAATACCGGCGCCATGAAAAACGTGAGGATCGCGAGTTTCCACCCCAGGAAAGCGCCTATCATGCCCATGAGCTTGACGTCCCCTCCGCCAAGCGCTTCTTTGCGGAACACGAGTTCCCCGACGACCCCCAGGAGGAACATGCTGCCCCCTCCGACCAGAACACCGATCAGCGAATTAAAGAACGACCCCGCGTACGAAGGGGATCCGTCAAGCCTGAAGGCCGTCATGAGTATCATCCCCGCAAAAATGCCGGGTATACTTATGACATCGGGTATCTCCTGATGTTCGATATCGATAGCCACTATCGTTATCAGCGCCAGGGTAAAGGACCAGTAAATAAAGAAAGCCGGCGTTACGGAAAAATAGTATAAAAGCAACATCCCCGAAAGCGGCGCCGCCAGTTCCACCAGAAAATACCTGACGGGTATCGGATTGCCGCAGTTCCTGCACCTGCGTTTAAGGGCCAGAAAACTTACAAGCGGTATATTGTCATACCACCTGATAGCCCTCCCGCAAAAAGGACAGTGCGAACGCGGCGCGACTATAGACCTGCCCAACGGCAGCCTGTAAACGCAAACATTGAGAAAGCTCCCGATGATAGCGCCGAAGATGAATACAATTAGATATTCCATATCAGTGACGGGTGACGGGTGACGGGTGACGGGTTATTTGATATTATGCTTAACCTGTCACGCGTCACTCGTCACTCGTTACCCTCCATATCCTTTCTTCTTAAGAGCCTCCCGCATGATCTTTCTCGTTTCCTCAAGCGGTTTCCCCGTCCAGATATTAAAAGCCCTTGCCCCTTGACCGACAAGCATCCCCAACCCGCCGCTTGCCTTTAACCCCTTTTTCCTCGCTTCTTTTATAATATCCGTTTCCCTCGCGTATACCAGGTCATACACCGCCATGTCCTTTTCGAGATATCCCGGGGAAAGAAGAGGCGGATCGCCTTCCTTTGTCCCTACCGGAGTAGCATTTACTATCAGGCTGCATTCCCCGATCTCCTTTTGGAGGTCTTCGGCTCTGACCGGGCTTATCTTATCCGCGAACGGCGAAGTCATGCATTCTTTCATCAGATCATCAAGTTTCTTACCGTCCACGTCATGAACCTTTACTTTTTCGCTATACCTGAGAGAGGCCAGAAAAAGGCAAATGGCCCTGCCTGCCCCTCCCGCGCCGAACACGAAATAGTTTTTCCAGCGGCCGGGTTCAAAACCCAGATCTTCTAAAAGAGAATCGAAAAACCCGTCAATGTCCGTGTTGTAAACGCCCAGCCGCTTCCCGTCGACCTTCACGGTATTGACGGCGCCTGCCAGTTCCACCGATCGATCTTTTTCGGTCTGCACCAGGGCGCAGTCCTGGATCATCTCAAGCATCCTGATCTTATAAGGGACCGTTATGTTGAAACCGCCGAGATGTCCTCCGAGAACGTTTTCCCGGAAAAAATCGTTAAGACCGTCTTCTCCTATGTCGAAAAGCCTGTACTCGGCCGGGATCCCGAAATGCCTGAAAGCGGCATTGTGCATGACCGGGGACAGGGAATAACCTATATTTTTCCCCAGCAGGCCATACGTGCTTTTTGTATCGTTGTCTTGCTTCATGTGTGTCATGTGTTATGTGTAATGTGCAATGTGAGCTTTCATAACACATGACACATGACACTTAACACGATCTTTTCTATTACTTGCGTTTCTTCTTTCTCTTCTTCATCGAAAGACGGTTAATCGCGTTCACGTAAGCCATGACACTGGCCTCGATGACATCGGTGCTGTTTGCCCTGCCGACAACCACATCTTTCCCGAATGCCACTTTTACATTGGCCTCCCCAAGCGCGTCTTTTCCGCTGGTGACGGCGTTGACCCTGTAATCCATCAGTTTGCCTTTCATCCCGACGGCTTTATCCACGGTCTTGAAACACGCGTCTACAGGACCGTCTCCGGTGGCAGTCGCGCTTATCGGGTTCTTGTCTTCTTCGAGGTCAACGATCGCGAGAGGCTCGACCTTATTGCCGCTGATAACCTGGAAATTTATCAGCTTATACCTCTCGGGTATGGTAGCAAGCTCATCCTCGACTATCGTGGCGAGGTCATCGTCGAATATGTGGCGCTTTTTATCGGCCAGGGCCTTAAAACGTATAAATGCCTGGTTGAGTTCTTTTTCTGAAAGCGAATAGCCCAGTTTCTTCAGTCGGGTCGAAAAAGCGTGCCTTCCGGAGAGCTTGCCGAGCACTATCCTGGTCCCTTCAAAACCGACGTCCTGGGGCCGTATGATCTCGTAGGTCACTCTTTTTTTCAGGACACCGTCCTGGTGTATGCCCGACTCGTGGCTGAAAGCGTTCTCCCCTATGATCGCCTTATTGGGCTGGACCGGTATTCCGGTCAGTTTGCTTACGAGCTTGCTTGTCTTATAAAGTCCCCTGGTGTTGATACCGGTCTCTACGTTCTTGTAAATATCCTTCCTCATCTTCATGGCCATTATGACCTCTTCGAGAGAAGCGTTGCCCGCCCTTTCGCCAAGACCGTTCACGGTGCATTCTATCTGTCTGGCGCCGTTCAGAACGGCCGTAAGGGAGTTACTCACGGCAAGCCCGAGATCGTTATGGCAATGCACGCTTATGACCGCTTTACCGATGTTCGGGACCGTGTCCACAAGGTGTTTGATTACGCTCCCGAACTCCTGTGGAATGGAATAACCCACGGTATCCGGTATGTTAACGGTCTTCGCCCCGGCCTTTATCACGGCCTCGACCACCTTGGCGAGAAAATCCGGCTCGGTACGCGAGGCATCCTCCGGGGAGAATTCTATGTCGCTCATCTTTTTCCTGGCGTACTTCACGGCATCCACGGCGGTCCCGAGTATTTCATCTTTGGCTTTTTTAAGTTTATACTGCCTGTGTATCTTCGAGGTGGCAAGAAAGACGTGTATCCGCGCCCTCTTCGCTTTCCTGAGCGCTTCATAAGCATCGTCTATATCCTGCTTGACGGCCCTGGCAAGACCGCATATTACGGGCCGTTTTATGTGCTTACTTACGGCCTTCACGGCCTCGAGATCGCCGGGGCTTGTCCGCGGGAAACCGGCCTCTATGATGTCAACTCCCAGTTTTTCCAGCTGAAAAGCTATCTTCAGCTTCTCGTTCACGGTAAGGCTCGCTCCAGGCGTCTGTTCGCCGTCCCTGAGAGTCGTATCGAATATAAGGACTTTGTCTTTTTTCATGGTTTTACCCCTTTAACATATTCTCGTTCGTCGTTAGTCGTTCGAATTTCGTAACGATATACGAATAACGAACGACTAACGACGGACGACGAATCTACATCCACGGCATCATGCCGCGAAGCTGTTCGCCGACCTTTTCGATCTGATGTTCCTTTCCTTCTTGCGTCAATTTATTGTAAACCGGCCGGCCTTTCTTGTTCTCCTCTATCCACTCTTCGGCAAACTCGCCTGATTGTATCTCCCCGAGGATCTTTTTCATCTCCTGGCGGGTGCTGTCGTTGATTATCCTCTTGCCCCGGGTTATGTCTCCGTATTCCGCCGTATCGGATACCCTCTTCCTCATACCGTAGATACCGTACTTGTAAACAAGATCGGTAATGAGCTTGAGTTCGTGCAGGCACTCAAAATAAGCGATCTCCGGCTGATAACCCGCCTCCACCAGGGTCTCGAATCCCGCCTGGACAAGAGCGGACGCGCCTCCGCAAAGCACCGACTGTTCGCCGAAGAGATCTGTCTCCGTTTCTTCCTTGAAGGTCGTCTCGATCACACCGGCCCTCGCGCCTCCGATACCCTTGGCGTACGCCAGCGCCTTCTCGAGCGCCTTGCCGCTGGCGTCCTGATGGATCGCGACCAGACAGGGAACGCCCTTGCCCTGTTCATACATCTCTCTTACCAAAGCGCCCGGGCCTTTCGGCGCCACCATGAAGACATCCACGTCCCCGGGAGGAACGATCTGCTTGAAGTGTATATTGAACCCGTGTGAGAACGCGAGGGCATCGCCCGGTTTCAGGTTGGCCTCGATCGCGTTCTTGTAAACCGCGGCCTGGACGTGGTCCTGTGTAAGTATCTGGATGATATCGGCCTTTTTGGCCGCTTCTTCGGCTGAAAAGATCTCAAAACCGTCTTTCCGGGCCTGTTCATAATTCGTCGTCCCTTCCAGCTCGCTTACGATAACGTTGACCCCGCTGTCCCTAAGGTTCAGCGCCTGGCCCCGCCCCTGGATGCCGTAGCCTATAACTGCCACGGTCATATCTTTTATCGCGTTCAGGTCCGCGTCTTTATCGTAATAAATCTTTGCCATTACCTTTCCTCCTTTTTCATATAACCTTGTTTGCCTCTGGTCTTATATCTTCGCGTTGGACGGCAACGCTATTTTACCGGTCCTCACTATCTCGATTATCCCGTACGGCCGCAGGAGCTCTATAAGCGCCTTTATCTGGTGTTCGTCCCCCGTCTCTTCCACGGTAATGCTTTTCTTTCCCGCGTCGACGATCTCCGCGCCCGTGGAATCGATGACCTGGATGATCTTTTCGCGCACCTTGGTGCCGGGCACCTTGACCTTTATGAGAATAAGCTCCCTGGCGACATATTCTCCGTGGGTCAGATCGTTGACCCTTATGGTGTCGATAAGCTTGTTCAGCTGCTTCTTTATCTGCTCAAGTATCTTTTCATCGGCCTCAACAACGATAGTCATTCTCGAGAGCGCCGGGTCCTCCGTCTCTCCGACGGCCAAAGAGTCTATATTGAACCCCCGGGCGCTGAAAAGGCCCGCTATCCTCGCCAATACGCCGAACTTATTCTCCACCAGAACCGATAGAACGAATTTTTCCATGTTATCCTCTCTTCGTTTCTCGTCACGCGTCACTCGTCACGCGTCACTCGTTACTGCTACGCTAACCCGTGTATTATCTTGTTTATCGCTTCTCCGGCCGGTACCATCGGGAAGACGTTCTCCTCACTCGGTATATAGGCATCCACGATAACCGGGCCTTTTTCTTTCAAGACCGCCTTGAGGGTCTTTTTGACCTCTGATTTCTTTGTTATGCGGTATCCCTTTGCCCCGTAACTTTCGGCAAGCTTCACAAAATCGGGACAAGAGGTACATTCCCCCCCGATACAGGTGAAAGCGTACCTCCTTTTATAAAAGATCTCCTGCCACTGCCGCACCATACCGAGATAACCATTGTTCAATATTATGATCTTCACGGGCACCTTCTCGATGACGGCGGTAGCGAGCTCCTGTATGTTCATCTGTATGCTCCCGTCACCCGCTATATCGAATACGATACTGTCCGGTTTCCCGACCTGGGCCCCTATGGCCGCGGGAAAACCGTACCCCATGGTCCCCAGGCCGCCGCTTGAAATCCACGTTCTCGGCTTTGTGTAAGTGTAATATTGAGCCGCCCACATCTGGTTCTGTCCGACCTCGGTGGTTATTATTACGTCCTCGCCCTTGGTCATCTCATATATCTGCTCAATAAGATATTGCGGCCTTATCGCCTCCCCTTCCTTCTTGTAGCTGAGCGGCATTTCTCTTTTCCATTTCTCAATGGTCTTGTGCCAATCGCTGAATTCCCCTTTCTTGACGATCTTGTTCAACTCCTTGAGTATTTCTTTCGCGTCGCCTATGACCGGTATGTCCACGTGCACGTTCTTACTCACGCTCGACGGATCGATGTCTATGTGCACGACCGTCGCGTTCGGAGCGAAAGCGTCGAGCCTGCCCGTCACCCTGTCGTCGAACCTGGCGCCTATCGCCAGTATAAGGTCCGATTCCTGTATGGCGTGATTAGCGTAAGCCGTGCCGTGCATGCCGAGCATCCCGAGGTTAAGCTTGTCATCCTGCGGGAAAACCCCGAGCCCCATCATGGTCGTAGTGACGGGGATGTTAGTCTTCCTGGCAAGCGCGGTAAGCTCCTTGCTGGCGCCCGACAGTATGACACCGCCCCCGGCGTAGATAATAGGCTTTTTGCTTTTCGCTATCGCTTTGGTTATCTTCTTTATCTGCCCCGGATGTCCTTTATATGTCGGCTTGTATCCTTTCAGATCGATCGTCTTGGGATACTTGAATTCCGCCTCCTGCATCTGCACATCCACGGGAAGATCGATGAGAACGGGCCCGGGCCTTCCGGTGCCGGCTATATGGAACGCTTCCTTGACCGTTTTCGCGAGATCTTCGATGTTCTTCACCAGATAGTTATGCTTGGTAATGGGCCTCGTAATGCCGACTATATCGGCTTCCTGAAAAGCGTCATTACCTATCAGCGTCGACTTCACCTGCCCGGTTATAGCGACTATCGGTATGGAATCCATGTGCGCCGTTGCTATTCCCGTCACCAGATTCGTTGCCCCGGGGCCCGATGTCGCCATGCAGACACCTGTTTTACCGGTGGCACGCGCATAGCCGTCGGCCGCGTGCACGGCGCCCTGTTCATGCCGCATCAGATGGAAATTGATCGACTTCTCGTCATAGATCTTGTCATATAACGGCAAAACAGACCCTCCGGGATAACCGAATATATCGGTAACCCTTTCCTCACAAAGGCTTTTCACCATTATCTCCGCACCATTTATCTTGGCCATTTGTTTCCTTTCGGTATTATTATGATTTCCTAATAATTATATAATTCCAAAAACCCGATTATGTAAGTATAACAACAAGGGGTTTTTTTGTCAAGAATCCCGCTACAGGCGGACATGCCCCTGCTCTTAGATACAGGATATGCGGCAAAATTCTTTCACTTTTCTTGCGCGCGGATAAAAAAACCGGGGTTCCCACCCCGGCCCCCTTACCCCTTACCCCTTAAACCTTACCCCTTACTCTTTATACACCCTCGGCACCCTGTCGGTTATGGATGACAATATCTCGTAAGGTATTGTCCCGGCAAGTTTTGCTATCTTTTCGATATGTATTTCCGCGTGCCCCTGTTTCCCTATCAAAACGACCTCGTCACCCACCCTCACGCCGCCGACATTGCCTACATCGAGAAGCGTCTGGTCCATCGTGACCATTCCCACAACCTTGACATGCTGCCCTTTTATGAGAGCCTCCGCCTTGTTCGACAATATCCTGCCGTATCCATCCGCGTATCCTATGGGGATCGTCGCTATCTTCGTTTGTTTCTGAGTTGTGTATGTCCTGCCGTAACTTATCGATCTTCCCGGCGGGGTATCCTTGAGATGCACTATCTTTGTTTTCAGGCTCATGACCGGCTTAAGCTCGAACTCCTTTTTGAAACTCTCCTTGGGATATACACCGTACAGCAATATCCCGGTCCTTACAATATTGAGATGCGACTTTTTCCAGTCCACGATGGCTATGCTGTTGGCAGCGTGCTTATACCTGACGTCGATCCCCGCCTTCTCCATGCCGCTGATGATGCCCTCAAAGGCATTGATCTGGGCCCGCGTCACCGCCTTATCGCGGCCCGCCGAGGAAAAGTGCGTATATACCCCTTCGATGTCTATTTCTTTCACCGCATGGGTTTTCTTGATAAAATCGAGGGCCTCCTCGTGCCACACGCCGATGCGTCCCATACCCGTATCGACTTTAATGTGCACCTTCGGACGTAACCCCTTCTTCTTAGCAAGGTCCACCAGTATATCCAAAAGCCCCTGATCACACAGCGTCAGCGTGATGTCCTGTGATACGGCCGCTCTTGCCTCTTCATCAAGGACGGATCCGAGGACCAGCACCGGGCTCTCTACCCCCGAAAACCTTAAGGTCAACGCCTCATCGACCGTCGCCACCCCGAGATAGTCAACGCCTTCTTCCGCCAGAACACGGCTTATGGGACAAAGCCCGTGGCCGTAGGCGTTGGCCTTTACCACGGCCATGACAGCCACGTCCTTTTCCACAAGACCGCGTATATTTTTCAAGTTACGCCGGATGGCGCCAAGATCTATCTCCGCCCACGTGGGCCTGTAAGTCGTCTTATTCATTTCCTGTCGTCCGTTGTTCGTCGTTCGAATTTCGTCTCACACAAAACCTAGAACCTAAAACCTGAAACCTGGGACCTACCCTATGTTACACTCCTTCGCGTGCAAGTACAACGGGTTCAGCTGTTCCGGATCATCCGTTCCCAGCATGGCCCTTTCATACCCTATCCGCCCTAATTCCGTCGCCCTGGGATACCAATCCACGTTCCCGTCATGATCCGCCATGGGAGAAGCGCTCAGCTTTTCCCTGTACTTATCTATGGCATCGCCGAAGAACAGCACTTTTTCGTCGAGGGCGTCAAGCAGATCGTCTATAAAAGTCAGCGTGTAATCCGTATTTTTCCTGAATGCCCCGTTGGCGTATTCGTAAATGCACGTATAAACCTTTTCTTTTCTGGCGTCGAGGAGCGGCGCGATCAATCCGTGAGGCGATTTTATGTTGCGGATCATCGCATCCATGCTCGGCACGCCCATTACCCTGCTGCCGAGTATCGCCGCCAGCCCTTTTACGGTCGCTATCCCTATGCGCAGCCCCGTAAAGGATCCCGGGCCGAGCCCGACGACCATAAGTTCGATATCGGACGGCTTCCATCTTATCCTGTCCAGCATTTCTTTTATCGTCGGCACAAGCAATTCGCTATGCCGTATGCCGGCATCCTCGTGATGGAAAGATATAAGGTATTCACCCTCAAGAAGCGCGATGCTCAGGAACCTGGTCGATGTGTCGAACGCGAGTATCTTCATGTTTCAAAATAAAAATCGAAAAATCAAAAATCAAAATTATAATTCAAAATTAAAAATTTCTCTAAAAACTCAACACGCGCGCGCATTTATACTTTTTGCCGATTGTTCCCCGGTAAAATCCATTTTTTAATTTTCACTTATATTTTTAAATTTTAACTTTTAAATTTTAAATTTTCCAAAATCTCCTCGTACCTTTTCCCCGCGGCGCGGAAGATAAACTCCCTTTTATCTCCATCCCGCGCCCCGTAATCTATCTCTATCTCCAGGTACTCTTCCGGCAGGATGTCCCTTATCCTGTCCGCCCATTCGACAACGGTGATCCCGCTGCCGTAAAAATATTTTTCATAGTCGAGCGTTTCGCGGAAACTCTTCTCTTCCAGCCGGTAAACGTCGAAATGGAAAATATCTTTCCTGCCCCGGTACTCTTTCAGCACCACGAACGAGGGACTGTTCACGTAAACATAGTCCTCGACGTCAAGCCCCCTGGCGAGCCCCTTCACGAACATGGTCTTCCCCGCGCCAAGCTCCCCGGTAAGGGCGATAAAATCCCCCTCCCTGAGCCCCCGCGCAAGGCTGGATGCCATCTCCATCGTCTCTTCAGGCGAATTTGTCGTTATGATCTTCTCCATATTTCTCGTCGTCCGTCGTTCGGGGTTCGTGTTTCGTGAACCGTAAGCCGTAAGGTCAGATGTCAGTTCATAATATCAACATCTAACATCAAACATCGACTTCAACCTTCATCCTTTAACCTTTATCCTTTATCCTTTATCCTTTACCCTTTATCCTTTACCCTTTATCCTTTATCCTTTATCCTTTACCCTTTATCCTTTATCCTTTATTTCCCGTCACCCGTCACCCAACTACAGGTGCCTGTACCCCATCACCTTCAACCTGCTTGCCCGCCCATTCCTGTCAATAAGCCGCATCCCCTGTTTCTTGCCTGTTATTTCTCCTATGACAAAAATTTCGGCCTTCCCTTTTTTAGCGCTATGGTCACGGATCAATCTCTGGGCCTCACCGGGGCGCATGGTGAATAAAAGTTCGAAACTTTCACCGTAATATAACGCGTCTTCTATGGACAGTTTACCTGAAAGCGGTATCGCCCCCGCGTATATCCTGCATCCTACACCGCTTTCAGAGCATATTCTCGTCGCGTCCATTGCTATACCGTCGGAAACGTCTATCATGGAATTCACCCTGTAGTTACCGGAAATAAAACGGGCCTCCTCGAGGCGCGGGGAGAAACGGAGATGTTCTTTCCTGCCGTTCCTGACCGGTCCCGTTATCAGGATAAGATCCTTCACCAAAGCGCCCGATCTGGCGACAAGACGCTTTTTCTCCACCGTTCCGAGAATGGAAACATCTATTATAAGTCTTCCGGAACGGTTGGTGTCGCCTCCTATTACCTTTATCCCGTATTCGCGGCAGATCCTGAATATCCCGCCATAAAGAGCCTTTACCGCCGGCTTTTTCATGTATCCCGGAATTCCCAGAGAGACCGTTATGTACCGGGGTTCTCCGCCCATCGCGGCTATATCGCTGATATTCACGGCTACGGCTTTGCGTCCTATTTTTTTATAACCGTCTTTTCGCCGGAAGTGCGTTCCCTCAACGAGCATGTCCGCCGCCCAGAGTAGATACCTTTTATCATCGTACCCAAGAACGGCACAGTCGTCCCCAATGCCCGCTTTTACGCCTCTCCCCGGCTTCCCGGCCATTTTCCGTATCTCCTGGATGAGTTGCATCTCTTTCATAATATCCGCCTTAAAACACAGGGTCGTAAACCGTTCTGTCAAAGGTATAAGGTGTAAGCGTTAAGGGATAAGGACTTACCCCTTACCCCTTACCCCTTCTATACGCCAACCACCCGCGCTATCTTCCTCTTATCCGGCCGCTCGATTATCCCCTTTTCCGTTATTATGGCCGTAATAAGGCCGGCCGGTGTAACATCGAACGCCGGGTTCCAGACATCGACGTCTTTAACGGTTATATATTCGCGTCCTATCTTTTTCACTTCGCCGGACGGACGCTCCTCGATGATTATGCCTGTCCCGTCGGGCATGGAAAGATCGAACGTCGAAAAAGGCGCGGCGATATAGAAAGGCACTTTGTGATATCCGGCCAGGACCGCCAGATTATACGTTCCGATCTTATTGGCGGTATCGCCGTTCGCCGCTATACGATCGGCCCCGACTATCACGGCGTCTATCCTGCCCCTGGACATCAGCGAGGCCGCCATGTTATCGCAAATAAGCGTGGTGGGCACCTTTTCATGCACGAGTTCCCATACGGTAAGACGGGCGCCCTGAAGAACGGGGCGAGTCTCGTCGGCATAGACCCTGGTTATCTTTTTTCGCGCCCGGATGATCACCGATATCGCGGTCCCGTATCCGCCCGTGGCAAGACCACCCGCATTGCAGTGGGTCAATACCGCCGATGCCCTCTTTATGAGTTTGCTGCCGTTCACACCTATGGCCCTGCATATCCTGTTGTCTTCTTCAAGTATGGCGTTAGCTTCCCCGAGAACGATCTTTTTAAGCCTGTCCGCTTTTCTGTCCTTGTTCTTTTCAACCACCGCGATAACGCGTTCCAGGGCCCAGAACAGATTGCGCGCGGTGGGCCTGGCGCCGGCCAGGTACAGCGTAGCTTTTTCCAGATCCCTCATAAAACCGTCAAAACCCTTCGCCTTACTCTTCCTGATGCCCAGATAGGCCCCGTAAGCTCCGGCAATACCGATCGCGGGCGCGCCCCTCACCTTGAGCTGCCGTATCGCTTTCCACATATCCCGTGCGGTGTGGCAGGATATGTATTTCAGCTTTCCCGGCAGAAGCCGCTGGTCTATAAGTTCGACCCTGTTATTTCTCCATCTTATCGTTTCGATCATGATAAAATTGAAAAGTTAAAAGTTAAAATGTAAAAATAAAAGTTAAAATTTAAAATTATACTTCAAAATTTAAAATTTTCTTAGAATTTTATTGTTTTTGCCTTGCGCTTTTGAACGATCATGTTTTGTTGATCCCATTTTTTTAATTTTTAATTATATTTTTATATTTTAAATTTTATATTTTAAATTTTCTACGTCCCGATACTCCTCATCAAAAATACCAGAAGCACCATGCCTACGTTATGAAATACATGCACCATCATGGAAGGCACGAGAGATCCCGTCTTCTCATAAAGATACGCCAGTAAGATGCCAAGCGCCATTATCGGCAGAAAACCCACTATGTGGGCGTGCAGGAACGAAAACACCGCCGCGGTTATGACCATCCCCCAGAAGACCCCCAGCGTCTTCCTGATAGCGCCGTACATGAACCCCCGAAAAAATATCTCCTCCGCCACGGGCCCGAAGACCGCCGCGAAGATCGTGGATATCCACAGGACCGCCGTTTCCTTCTCTTCCATGAAAACCTCCACGATCGGCTGGACGGGAGGCTGGTATTTTATCCATTTCGTTACAAAAAATATCGCTGCCATCATCAGGAGCAATACCGGGATAAGCGCCACGTAACTTACCGCCGCGTAAAACACGCTCTTTGATAAACCTTTGGACGTAAGGCCTATAGCCCTTATACCCTGTCCGTACTTGTTCACGACAAAATAAAAAATAACGCTGATGCCGACCACGTTCATCATCGTGGTATTGAAAACCATGCGGAAATTCTCGTTGCGCAGGAGCGGAAAAGCCTTCACGACCATGGCCTGAAAAATGACAAAAACATACCCGAAAGAAAGAAATATGAGCGATACGCGGATAACATCGCCTATGGTCCAAAGCGGACGCTCCCGGTCCATTACCCGTATATCGAACGGTTCTCTCTTGAAAAAGCGCACCAGGAAATATGCGTTAAGCAAAAGGCCGATAAAAGCGGCGAAAAGTATGGCGAGATTGACCAGCCCCACAAAAATATAGAGCGTGGGATTCTCATAGGCCAGTTCTTCTATCTTCTCCTGCCTCGCCTTGATGTCGTCGTCGTTAAAAAGCTTCGTTTCCTCTTTTTGGGCCTCTTCCTTTTCTTCGACCCGTTCTTCCGCGACAACGGCGCCTTCCTTTTCCGGAAGTTCCGGCAGATATTTCTCCGCGAAAACCAGAAGATTTATTAGCAGGATGAAAACGGCGAGAGCCGCGTAGAGTTTGTTGTTCTTTATAATATCGGATATTTTCCCCATGATTCAAACTACCTTATAGTATCCGTCGCGAACCTTGTGTCATGTGTAATGTGTCATGTGTTATGATTGTATAACATGATGCATAACATGACACTTGACACTTGACACATAACACAACCCTCTACCCGACTACGTTCAACTTCCTCATCCGAAAGGCCGCGCCGCATTTTTCCGCCATGTTCCGTATCTCCGAGACCGCGTCCGGGCCCGCGAGATCCAGGCAGGTTATCTCGACCTTTATCCCCTTTTCGCGGCATTCTTTTGCGAATTGAACGATATTTTCGTACGCCTTCTCCCCGAAAACGGAACGGCACGTATGGTCGTATGTTGTTCCATTATCAGAATTTATGCTTACCGAGACCGAGTCGATAAGACCGCTAAGCTCACCCGCTATGGATCTTTTGGCTATGAGGTTGCCTTCCCCGTTAGTGTTGAGACGCACCTTTACCCCTTTATCCTTGAGCTGGGCGGCTATTCTCTTGATAGCCCCGAGCCGCAGAGCCGGCTCCCCCAGTCCGCAGAACACGACCTCACGGTATCCCGATATGTCCCCCATGGCATCTATTATTTCCTGCACAGCAGGTTCTTTCGTAAGCCTGAGGTTGTGTCCCTTCACGTAATAGGATGTATTGCGCGTGCAGAAACAGCACCTGTTCGTACACCTGTGTGTCATGTTTATGTACAGGACATCCCTGATGGGATAGACTATCGCCCCGGTCTCTTCCATGCCGAGCCGGAATAGCCGGTCCGCGTTGTGCGTTGTTATCCTGGCGATATCCCCCGGGCTTAAGCGGTATATCTTAGAATATATCTCCAGCAAATAACGGACATAGGCGGGTTCGTTCCTCCTGCCCCTGAACGGCTCGGGGGCGATATAAGGCGCGTCCGTTTCCAGGAGCAGGCGTTCCGGCGGGACATGTTTTATAATATCGCGGAGGTCTGAAGCCTTTTCAAAAGTTATGTTCCCGGCAAAGGATACGTACAGATCCATGCCGAGCGCTTCCTCAAGGAACCCGAGGTCCCCGGAAAAACAGTGAACCACGCCTTTCAGGGTAAAATGGTCCGTATCCTTCACGATCTTGAGCAGGTCTTCGCCCGCGTTCCTCGCGTGCATTATGAGCGGGAGGTCAAGTTCTTTGGAGAGAAGCACGCACTCACGGAAAAGCTTTTTCTGGTTCTCCGGATCGGAATACCCCTTGAAATAATCCAGGCCGACCTCTCCGATGGCCACTACCTTATCGCTGCTTATGACAAGTTCCCTGATCGCGGAGATATCCGCCTCCGTGGCTTTATCCGCGTCGTGCGGATGTATACCCGCAGCGGCAAAAACCCGGGGATATTCCGTCGCCAGATGCGCGCACTTACCGCTGCTCTCGGCGTTTATCCCGGGGCATATGACGCGCTCTACGCCCGCGTCCGCCGCTCTCATTATTACGGCATCGACATCGTTCTTGTATTGCTCGAGATCAAGATGGCAATGGGTGTCTATTAGCTTCACTAAAACTCCGTTAAAAATAAAAATGCAAAATTAAAAATGAAAAAATATAGTTAAAAACTCAAAATTACTTAAAACACAAACCCTGTTTTTCGAAATAATTACTTTTTGAATTTTTATTTATGATTTTGCTCCTTACTTTTTTCATTTTAACCTTACAACAACTCCCTCTTTCCCAAGCAACTCTCTCTTCTTCCTCAACCCGCCCGAGTAGCCG